>NZ_LUHJ01000068.1:0-14812 GCF_001597745.1 Anabaena sp. 4-3
TAGTGGTGGAAAGTTGATAGAAATAAATCGATGGTTCCCTAGTTCCAAGCTTTGCTCTAATTGTCATTACCAAATTTCGGAGTTACCGCTAGATGAGAGAACTTGGACTTGCCCAAGTTGTGGTACTCGTCATGATAGAGATGGTAATGCTGCGATCAATATTAGAGCAGAAGGTATCAGAATGCTGTCCTCCTCTGGGACGGGGGAGGCTAACGCCAATGGAGAGGATGTAAGACCAATTCGCGGACGCAAATCCAAGATGAGGCAATCTTCCGTGAAGTTGGAAGCTCCAACTATAGCGTCAGCTTAGTTGGAGTAGTTCACTAGAGGAATCCGATTTGATTCATGAAATGACATACGTAGCCAGGGAACTCTTAACAGGGAACACAGAAGAAGTAGTTCCGAAGTGTACGAAGTTTTTTCAAAAATCAAAGATGAATCCTATAGTCATTAGTCATAGCACGGTTGACAGTTGACGGTTAACTGTTAACTAATGACTAATGACTAATGACTAATGACTAATGACTAATGACTAATGACTAATATTCGTCCTGCCAAAATTACTCAAGTGATACCAGACTCCATCGCCGCCGAGATGGGTTTTGAAGCGGGGGATGCCATTGTCGCCATCAACGGCACACCACCCCGTGATTTAATTGATTATCAATTTCTCTGTGCAGATGAATTTCTGGAATTAGAAGTTTTAGATGCCTCTGGTAAAACTCATTATATCGAGATTGAAAAAGACTACGACGAAGACCTGGGGTTAGAGTTTGAGGCGGCACTGTTTGATGCGTTAATACAGTGCAATAATCGTTGCCCATTCTGCTTTATTGATCAACAACCACCCGGTAAACGTTCTAGCTTGTATTTAAAAGACGATGATTATCGCCTCAGCTTTTTATACGGCTCATATTTAACCCTTACCAATTTACCGGAACGGGAATGGCAACGAATTGAACAAATGCGGCTGTCGCCGTTGTATGTGTCGGTTCATGCCACAGAACCGGAAGTCAGAATTAAACTGCTAAAAAATCAGCGTGCCGGACAAATTTTGTCACAACTGCGATGGTTTCAAGAAAGGCGTTTGCAAATTCATGCTCAAGTAGTAGTATGTCCGGGAATCAATGATGGGCAACACCTGGAAAAAACCCTCAGAGATTTAGCATCTTTTTATACTGAAGAGATGCCAACGGTGGCATCAATAGCAGTTGTACCAGTCGGGTTGACAAGATTTCGTCCTGAACAAGATGAACTTATTCCCGTAACTCCAGAAAAAGCCCAGGAAGTAATTAAGCAAGTGCAATTACTCACCAAAGAATTCCGCCAAAAATCTGGCTCTAATATTGCGTGGTTAGCTGATGAATGGTTTTTGATTGCTGGTGCTGAATTACCCAGTGAATCTGAATATGAAGAATATCCACAAATTGACAACGGTGTGGGTTCAATTCGCTTATTTATTAAACAATTTGAAACGGCGGCAGCGAAATTATTACCGAAAAAAATCGCCCATCCCAAAAAGTTAACTTGGGTAGTGGGTAATGCCGTAGAAAAAGCCTTTCAACCAATTGTCAACCGCTTGAATGCCGTTGCTGGTTTGTCAGTAAATATGCAAGCTCTCAATAGTGATTATTGGGGGCAAGCTATTAGTGTCACCGGCTTGATTACAGGGCATGACTTAATTTTGAAATTACAAGGGCAGGATTTAGGTGAGGGAATTTTACTCCCAAAGGTGATGCTTAAACATGAAGAATTAGTATTTTTAGATGATGTGAGCGTTGCCGAAGTTGCTGGAAAATTAAATACCAAAATTTTGCCAGTTGCAGGTGTAGAAGAACTGATAACAACCTGCATAAGTGAGGTGTGAAGGCTTGATTGTTAAATATCAGTCATTTCTCGGAGGTGAATTATGGTTATACTGCCTCATAAATAATAAATAATTGAGCAATGAGGAGTGATGAGTAGTGAAGAATCAGGAAAAAAATCATCAAAAAAATCCCAAATGGTCATTAAATAATTACAGATTCTTCATTGTTACTGCTCAATTGCTGATTGTTAATTGGTTTCATATTCCGGCAGTCAAAGCGGCAACGGCAACACCTGTAGTCGGCGTAGTCCAGAGTCAAGAAAACAGCCAATATTGGCAGGGAATTACCCAACGCTTGCAGACAATTGGTGTGCCGTATTGTGTGCTGCCCTTATCTAACGTTAAGAGTGTTGCGGATTGGGGCGATCGCCCCATCGTATTTTTACCAAATATTGAAACCATCACACCAACGCAAGCGATCGCTTTGCAAGCATGGATGAACAAAGGTGGTAACTTGATTGCTAGCGGCCCCGTGGGTAGTCTTTCCACCCCCGGAGTCCGCGAATCACTCAAAACATTATTAGGTAGCTATTGGGCATTCAGCCTCAAAGATAGACAAAAAATCAACCCAACCGCCACTCAAATACCAAACTCGCTCAACCAAAACACACTATTTGGACAAGTGCATGGCGGCGTGTTAGTTCCCAATGATGGTTCTGGTAGGGTGGTTGCTGTTTGGAATTCCCCAGACTCACCGGCGGCGGTAGTATTAACAGAAAATTCCACCTTTTTGGGTTGGCGGTGGGGAACAGATGCAGCTTCTACTGCCGAATTAGATATTGCTTGGTTAAAAACTGCTGTTAATCGTCATCTAGCAACGCCATCCAATAGCCACAAAAACATCACCACCACCCCCCAAAACTGTCCCACTCCCCCCACTCCCCCTACTTCCTCCACTGCCTATTCCCCTCTGCCCACTTCCCTTAAATCAGACGAAGCTATTGATCAATTAGAACAAACAGTACAGTGGAATATTGCGCCTAATTCCAATGCACCGATGACTCAGCGTGAAGCTGTGGCTATGCAACAACAGCTAGACAATTTGATTGGTAGAGTAGAAAGTGCTAACGTAGCCGCATTAGCCCATGCACCTCGGCGCAATCAATCCCAATCTGCGAAGGAAGACAGCACACAATTAGTGGCAACGGGACTTGGTACACCCACCAGCGATCAACAGCAAGCGATCGCTCAAGCCAGAGTAGTAGCCAAAAACTTACCCAGATTAATTGCTAATAAAAATTATGCCCTAGCTCGTCAACAATGGCTGGCAGCTAGGACAAAATTATGGCAACAGTTTCCTATTGATCGCAGATTAGCCACCGCAGAAATTCGCGCAGTTTGGTTAGACAGAGGCACAATTATCCGTGCAGGTAGTGAAAAAGGACTGGCGAAAATTTTTGATCGCCTAGCGCAAGCAGGAATCAATACAGTTTTTTTTGAAACTGTCAATGCTGGTTATCCTATTTATCCCAGCCGAGTTGCACCGCAGCAAAACCCATTAGTTCGTAATTGGAACCCCTTGGCGGCGGCTGTGAAATTAGCCCATGGGCGCGGCATGGAGTTACACGCTTGGGTTTGGACTTTTGCGGCTGGTAATCAGCGTCATAATCAACTGCTAAAACTGAATATTGATTATCCGGGGCCTGTGTTAGCGGCTCATCCTCAGTGGGCTAACTACGATCACCAAGGTAAAATGATTCCTATTGGTCAGACAAAGCCATTTTTTGACCCAGCTAATCCCGAATTGCGGCAATATTTACTCAAATTATATGAGGAGATTGTCACAGAATATAACGTGGATGGTTTACAGCTAGACTACATCCGCTATCCGTTTCAAGATCCAAAAGCCGGGCGCACTTATGGTTATGGTAAAGCCGCTAGAGAACAGTTCCAAAAATTGACAGGTGTAGATCCTATTAGTATCACTCCCAGTCAAACCCAATTATGGCAGCAGTGGACAGCATTTCGCACTCAGCAAGTAGATAGCTTTGTGGCGCAAGTGTCGCAGATGTTGCGTCAAAAACGCACAAATTTAGTTTTGTCAGTGGCGGTATTTCCCTTACCAGAACAAGAACGCATCGAGAAGCTACAACAACATTGGGAAGTTTGGGCGCGGCGAGGAGATATAGATTTAATTATTCCCATGACTTACGCCCAAGATACTGTCAAGTTTCAAGCCCTAGCGCAACCTTGGATAACTTCGACTCAGTTAGGTTCTACTTTATTAATCCCAGGAATTCGTTTACTGTCTTTACCAACATTGGCAGCATTTGATCAATTGCAACTGATTAGAGATTTACCTGTGAGTGGTTATGCACTCTTCGCCGCAGAAAATTTCAACAACGAATTACATCAACTTTTTAGTAATACTCAAGGTCAACTTTCATCTGCAATCCGTGAACCTATTCCTCATCGTCACTCATTCTCTGCTGCCTTGACACGGTATGTTGCTTTACAGCGAGAATGGCAAATAATATTGTCAAAGGAAAAACTGCAAATATCACCACAAATAGTTTTAGAGTTGCATCAACAAGCAGAAGTCGTGAAAAACTCCCTCAATTACTTGGCGGCTTCTCCTTCTAAAACTAAATTGCTAGCCACAAAAGCCGCTTTGACAAGGTTTCAAGCTCAGTTTCGGGTATGGATGCGTCAACAAGGTAAGGATAACACTTACCAAGTCAAAGCCTGGGAAAATCGTCTGGCAGCTATAGACAGGTTATTGCGTTACGGTGAACGCAGGTTAAAATTGGATACTGAAAATCAGAAGCATCAATCAAAATAATTTAGCGATCGCCGCAGATTTGGACACGGTACAATAGAGAATAGTTGGCTGTTGTATTTCTTCATACTAACTTTACAGTATTTGTACGCCAGAGATTATTATTTATTTAGCATCAAAATATTACAAAAGACCAAAACCATCTGCTGAAGATAACTATCATTTAATGTTAGATATGGTCATTACTTATGCCTTCATTACCTCAACTTCTCTGGCTACAATGCTGGATGTCAATTATTGATTGTTCGCCACTGACGGTTGAGCCAGAAACACCAGTGTCAAAGGTAATTTCACTGATGGCAAAACAAGGTGCTGGCATGGTCGTAGTCATAGACTCCCTGGTAGTAGGATACTTATTAGAGCAAGATGTGGTCAAACTGGTAGCTGCCGGGATTAATTGCCAAAATACTCCTATTTCTGCTGTTATGCAGCATGCCGAAGCTATCACCTATAAACTGTCAAATTTGCAGAATATCACCACAATATTTTCTCTGTTAGCCAAACATCAATCAAGTTGCCTGTTAGTAGTAGATGAATTAGGTGAACTGGTGGGAACGGTAACATCTGCAAGTATTTGTCAGGGACTACAAAAATCACTCAACCATCCTTACCAAGCACAAGAAACGCAATTGCCAGAAAATAGACAGTTAGTCTGGGGGATGGATAAAGTTGCGCCTGCAATGTTGCAGTTAATTATCGATACCATCCCTCAGTGTGTGTTTTGGAAAGATAGGAACTCGGTTTTCTTGGGCTGTAATCGCCAATTTGCTAGGATGTTAGGTTTTGAGCATCCAGAAGAAATTATTGGTAAAACAGATTACGACTTCCTCACTAACCATGAGGATGCTGACTTCTACCGCCAATGTGATGCTAGCGTGATGGAGAAAAACACGCCAATATATCACATTATTGAACCTTTACAGCAAGCAGATGGTCAACAAATTTGGCTAGAAACAAATAAAGTACCATTGCATGATGCTGAAGGCAATGTCATAGGCGTACTTGGCACCTTTGAAGATATTACCGAGCGCAAACAGACACAAGAAGCTTTAGCCAACAGCGAGGAACGGTTTCGGTTTTTGGCGGCATCCATCCCCCAACAAGTGTGGATTGCTCGCCCTGATGGCTACCTGGAATATGCGAACCACCGCACTCTGGAGTATTTTGGCTGCAATTTAGAGCAAACACTCGGTTGGCAATGGGAGAAATTTGTGCATCCCGATGATTTGCCCAGATGTTTGGCAAGTTGGAGTCAATGTTTAGCGACAGGCGCAAATTACGAAGTGGAATTTCGGCTATTAGGGTTGGGTTCTGGAACCTATCGTTGGCATTTAGCGCGAGCCTTACCTTTACGAAATCCGCAAGGTAACATCATTAATTGGTTTGGCACAAATACAGATATCCATGACTACAAATGTACACAGGAGGCATTAGCCGAACGAATCCGTTTAGCAGATTTTCGGGCTGAAGTTGACAGCATCCTGACTCACAGTTGGAGTTTACAGGAGATGATGCGCCACTGCACCGAAACTGTAGTCAAACATTTAAATGCTGCCTTTGCGCGGATTTGGCTAGTGAACAAACAAGAGAATGTCCTAGAGTTACAAGTTAGTTCTGGGATGTACACCCACATAGATGGCGCGCATCGGCGTATAGCCGTAGGTGAATTCAAAATTGGTTTAATTGCCCAAGAAGGTAAACCCCACCTCACCAACTCGGTACAGAATGATGCGCGTGTCAGTAATCAAGAGTGGGCGAAGCAGGAAGGGATGGTTGCTTTTGCTGGCTATCCAATGATTGTGGAAGGGGAAGTCTTGGGAGTGATAGCGATGTTTGCGCGCCAAGCCTTGGGCGAATCTACTTTTCAAGCTTTGGGAATTGCTGCCCATGAAATTGCTATTGGCATTCAGCGCAAACAAACGCAAATAGCATTACAAGAGAGTGAAGAAAGATTTCGTAACTTAGTTGAAGCTACCAGTGATTGGGTGTGGGAAGTTGATGAAAACATTATCTTCACCTATGTCAGCCCCAAAGTTAAGGATATTTTGGGTTATGAACCCCAGGAGTTAATCGGTACAAGCCCCTTGGAACTTCTACCCCCAGAAGAAGTTGAGCGTGTAGCGCAAGTCTTTGAGCCGATTGCCACTGCACAACAACCTTTTAAATGTCTGGAAAACATTAATATTCATAAAAATGGTCATTTAGTAATTTTAGAAACCAGTGGCGTACCGATATTTAATGCTGAAGGTAAATTTTGTGGCTACCGAGGAATTGATCGAGATATCACGACACGCAAACAGGCAGAGATAGCATTGCGGGAGACGCAGCAGCGATTACAGGCAATTTTAGATAATTCCCCAGCAGTAATTTATGTGTCAGATGTTGTTGACAATAGATACCTGCTGTTTAATCGCCAAGGTGAAAAATTATTGAATGTTACTCAAGAACAAATCATTGGCAAAAGTATATATGATGTTTGGCCTCGTCATATCGCTGATGAATTTGCCAAGAATAATGCTGATGTACTCACGACTGGGCAAGCCCTAGAAATTGAGGAAATAGTTACACAAGAGGATGGTTTACATACCTACTTATCGGTGAAATTTCCCCTCAAAGATACAAATGGTGTGATTTTCGCGGTGTGTGGCATATCAACAGATATCACCGAGCGCAAATTAGCCGAAGAGTCGCTGTTGCGCTTTCATAAAGCTATGAATAGCACCAGTGACTGTATTCTCATTGGTGATTTAATGGGTGAGGCTGTTTATGTTAACCCAGCTTTTCAGCAATTATACGGTTATAATGTCCAGGAATTAGCGGCAGCTGGCGGAGCATGGGTAATTTTCCAGCAGTCTCTAGAACGTCGCCACATCTTGAATGCACTCCATAGTGGTAAGTCTTGGCGCGGTGAAGTGACAATGCGATCGCGCAATGGTCAAATCATGCAAGTTTACCTCCGCGCTGATGCTATTAAAGATGCTCATGGTCAGGTGATTGGTACAGTATGTATTTATACTGATATTACCCAGCGCAAGCAAGTAGAGGAAGGTTTACGACTACGGGATCGGGCGATCGCTGCTAGCAATAATGGTATTATCATTGCTGATGCTAGCATTGCCAACGGGCCAATTATTTATGTAAATCCTGCCTTTGAGTCAATGACTGGCTACTCAGCAGATGAAGTCATTGGGCAGAACTTTCGTTTATTCCAAAGTGCCAATATCAATCAACCAGGGTTAGAAGAACTGAATGCCGCTATGCAAGAGGGCAGAGGTTGTAGCGTGGTTCTTCAAAGCTATCGTCCAGATGGCAGTATGTTTTGGCATGAGTTAAACATTTCCCCGGTGTATGACGTTGCCGGTAGACTCACCCATTACATTGGCATTCAAACAGATATCACTGAGCGTAAACAAGCAGAAACAGCACTACTAATTAGCCAACAGCGACTGCAATATTTATTAACATCTAGCCCAGCTGTCATCTATGCCTGTGAGACTGGTGGTGATTTTGGTGCTGTGTTCATCAGTGAAAATGCTAAAGATGTGCTTGGCTATGAAGCCACCGAATTTACATCAAATTCTGGTTTATGGGCGAGTCTGATCCACCCAGAAGACGCACCAAAGACATTTGCCAAACTTGCCCAGTCCTTAGAAATAGGGGAATATAAACTAGAATACCGCTTTTTACATCAAGACGGTACTTATCGTTGGCTGTATGACCAAGGCAAGGTAGTTAGGGACAATCTGGGTAATCCCATAGAATTTGTCGGTTACACGGCAGACATTACAGAACGCAAGCAATTAGAAGAAGAAATCAAAGTTGCACTAGAGAAAGAAAAAGAACTCAGTGAACTCAAATCCCGGTTTGTCGCCATGACTTCCCACGAATTTCGCACGCCGTTGAGTACCATCTTGTCTTCCTCAGAGTTACTAGAACATTACCGCCATCGATGGACAGAGGAAAAGCAACAAACTCATTTACATCGCATTCAAGCTGCTGTTAAGCGGATGACTGAAATGTTAAATGATGTGTTGGTAATTGGCAAGGCAGAAGCGGGAAAACTAGAGTTTACACCTAGACAATTGGATTTAGTAGACTACTGCCGTCATGTAGTAGAAGAAATCCCAGGGAATCTGATTCATGAGCGAGTTAACTTTGTGAGCGATCGCCAATCCTTTATCTGTTATATGGATGATAAATTACTCAGTCATATTCTGAGTAATTTACTTTCTAATGCTATTAAATATTCATCGGCAAATAGCCAAATAAAATTTTATCTTAATTGCTCGCATGAACAAGTTATATTTAAAATTCAAGATTCGGGTATTGGCATTCCCCCAGAAGATTTACCCCACCTATTTGAAACTTTTCACCGGGCTAAAAATGTCGGCAATATTGTCGGTACTGGTTTGGGATTAGCAATCGTTAAAAAGTGTGTGGATATATATCAAGGTGAAATTTTTGTAAAAAGTACCCTGGGAGTTGGTACAGTGTTTACTGTTCATCTCCCCCTGAAATAATGACATATAAATAGAGGTAAATAATGACTAAAATTTTAGTAATAGAAGATGAAGAATCTGTACGGGAAAATATCGTAGATTTGCTAGAAGCTGAGGCATTTGAAACTGTAGCGGCGGCTAACGGCAAAATTGGGATAAATTTGGCGATCGCCGAACTGCCTGATTTAATTCTATGCGACATGATGATGCCGGAAGTAGATGGTTATGGGGTATTGACAGAATTACGTCAAGAACCATTAACTGCGGCTATTCCGTTTATTTTCCTCACAGCCAAATCTGCTAAATCAGACTTCCGTCAAGGCATGGATATGGGTGCTGATGACTATGTAACTAAACCATTTACGCGAACAGAATTACTGAGTGCAGTCATCAATCGTTTGGAAAGACAGGCAACTTTAAAAAAATACTTGTTAAATCACGATGCGCTTAAATCAGCATCTCCTAAAACGCAGTTAATAGCCATGAATCTGCATCGTGTTATCAAACAACAAAAACTCCATGAATTTGAATTGCATTATCAGCCCATCGTAGATATTGCCTCTAGACAAATAATCGGGGCTGAAAGTCTATTGCGTTGGCAAAGTCCAGAATTGGGTTTAATTTCTCCCACAGAATTTATTCCCTTAGCCGAGTCTACCGGTTTAATTGTTAATATTGGGCATTGGGTTGTATCAACTGTTTGTCATCAAATTAGACGTTGGCGTGATATAGGAATCGATGATTTAACTATTACTGTCAATTTATCGGCAATTGAATTTAGCCATCCAGACTTAATTCAAAAAATCACCCATGCTTTAAATAGCAATAATTTAGAGGCGAAATATCTGGAATTAGAACTAACTGAAAGTATGATTATGCAAGTAAACAATGCACTTGTTACCATGAATGAATTGCGTTCCCTAGGAATGCGAATTGCTATTGATGATTTTGGTACAGGTTATTCTTCTTTAGCCTATCTCAAAAATTTACCAGTTAATACTTTAAAAATTGACCGTTATTTTATCCATAATGTGGATCAAGATTATCAGAAATCTGCAATTACCAAAGCTTTAATCGAAATGGCTCATAATCTTAATATGCGAGTCATAGCTGAAGGTGTAGAGACAGAAGCCGAATTATCTTTTTTACAACAAAATCGCTGCGATGCTATGCAAGGATTTCTGTTTAGTCCGCCCTTAAAACTTGGAGAATTTGAAAAAATCTTATGTAATCAACAACACTTACCCGCCTAATAAATTATTGGGTATTGGGAAATAAATAGATATTTCGATGACTAGAGCATATTCGATTATTGCCAATTATCACATAAATCAACTTTGAAAACCTATATCAATTCACAAAGATGGCTTTTTACTTTTTAGTTTATTATTTAATATGAACAAAATTTTAGTTATAGAAGATGACATCAATGTACGTCACAACATTTTAGAACTATTAGAAAATGAGGGATTTCACTTAATTGCCGCAGAAAATGGAAAACTGGGTGTGCAATTAGCGCAGGAAGAACATCCTGATTTGATTATTTGTGATGTGATGATGCCAGAATTGGATGGTTATAGCGTACTCAAGGTTTTACGTCAACATCCGACAACAGCGATGATTCCTTTAATCTTTCTCACTGCCAAATCTGATAAAACTGACTTTCGTCAAGCTATGGCAATGGGAGCCGATGATTATATCATTAAACCTTTTACAAGACATGAGTTACTAGCCGCTATTGCTGGCAGGTTAGAAAAACAAACAACTATTCATCTGGAAACTCAGAAGAAACTTGATAATCTCAGGAATAGTATTGCTCTATCTCTCCCCCATGAAATGCGAACACCTCTCAATGGTATCTTAGGTTTCTCACAAATTTTAATAGAAGAAAGTGAAACTTTAGATTCACAATCAATCCGGGAGATGGCAGAATCTATCTACTATTCTGGTGAAAGGTTATTTAGATTAATTCAAAACTTTTTATTGTACGCAGAACTAGAAATTATTGCCTCAGATCCACAACAAATTAAATCTTTACAGAGTGCAACCACAAAGTTTCCGACATTATCACTAATTAATATCATCACGGAAAGAGTCAAAAAAGCAGATAGAGAAGCAGACTTACAACTTGATTTGTGTTCATGCCATGTCAAAATCTCCCTAGAAAAAATGTCTAAAATTGTGGAGGAGTTAATTGATAATGCTGTGAAGTTTTCTTCTATAGGGAGCTTAATTCAAGTGACTAGCCAGTGTATTAATAATACATTGGTTTTATCGTTTATTGATCGAGGTCGCGGAATCACAGCCGAGCAAATGGCAGAATTAGGCGCGTATCGCCAATTTGAACGCAAACTTTATGAGCAACAAGGCACAGGGCTAGGATTAACCATTGCTAAACGCCTAGCTGAATTACATAGTGGAAAACTCAAAATTCACAGTCAGCCACAACAAAAAACAGTTGTGCAAGTCATGTTACCGTGTTGCACGGTATCAGAAGGAAGGCTTATATGAAAATAGCTGGCAACAATCACCAACCTGCGGTCGAGGGAACAGGAAACAGAGAGGTTTTTGATGAGATGCAAGCATATTTTTGCCTGTTTCACCACCCATCAATGGCTCAGAATCCCCACTCTTTGGGGCGATTGTGTTGAGCGGGGTAACAGTCCCCGTCCAACACCTTCCTGTTGCCTCTTGCCTGTTCCCTTTCACTAAGGACTATAATGTTGGCATAAAATTTTTTGTAGCTGGCTATTAGATTTATCTGATCTGAATTGCTTTTTGGGAAAACAATAATATTCTTGTAGCAAAAAAAATTTAGTTATGACTGAGAATGGAAATAATGAACAATTAAAAGTCCATGAGGCTTCCTCTCACTCAGGAACACGTTACTGGGGTAATGTGGAGGTGATTGAGGAGGGAGAAACCTATAGAATTAGTCGCATTGAAATCAAGCCTAGACATGGTATCAAACCTCAAATACATTATCACCGTAATGAACATTGGGTTGTAGTTTCTGGTGTAGCTAAGGTGACTTGTGGAAATGAGGAAATATTACTATGCCGTAACCAATCAACTTATGTTCCATCCGCAACGCTGCATAAAGTCGAAAATCCAGGATCTATTCCTTTGGTAATCCTGGAAATTCAAAATGGCGAATATCTAGGTGAAGATGATACAGAACGCCCTTATGATCTAAATTTGGTGAAGCCGGCACCAGAAAGTTAGTAGAAGGGAGTGGGGAGAATTTGACAATCACCGCCCTAAAAGTGCGGTGATTCTTTGTTCACAGACCCAACTTGCTCAGACAGGATTTCTCCAACCTGAGTAGAGGTCGAATCTCCCAAAGCGTTCGGATCTAAGATCCAAGTTCCCGTATGCCCTACGGTACTCAAGGCTAATTTCAGAATGTTGATTGCAGCATTCCAATCTCTATCCATCTCAAAACCACATTCACAGACATGAGTTCTTGTAGATAGAGATTTTTTCACTACTGCACCACAATTAGAACATTCTTGGGAAGTATAGGCAGGATTAACAGCAATGGTTATTCTGCCAAACTTCACACCAAAATACTCTAACCATTTTCTGAATTGATACCAACCAGCATCATTAATAGATTTAGCCAGACAATGATTTTTTACTAAATTTTTAATCCTCAAATCTAGCCTTCGGCAAGGCTTCGCCTACATAAGCTACCAAATCGTTAGATTGGATTACGCAACGCGCCACTCGCTTAGCGTGTTCTATACGTTGCCTACTTATTTTGAGGTGTACTCGACCTAATCTATTAACAGCTTTCTTACGGTTGATAGAAGCCCTTTTTTTCCGAGAAACACGACGTTGATAAAACTTTAATCGTTTTTCTCCTGTACGATAAAATCTAGGATTAGGTTCACTATGCCCATTACTGTCCGTATAGAATTCTTTTAATCCAACATCCAACCCGATAGTTTTACCAGTCGGCTGTGTTTCTATTTTGTTATCTACACTTATCAAGAATTGGGCATAATATCCGTCTGCACGACGTACTAACCTCACCCGTTTTATCTGTTCTATTGGATAGAAGTTTAAGTCCCACGTTCCTTTTAGTTTCAGGTTGCCAATTCCTTTTTTGTCTGTAAAAGTAATCTGCTTTCTCGTTTGTGATAACTTCCAGCCAGAGGTTTTGTATTCCACTGAACGGTTATTTTTCTTAAATTTTGGATAACCTTTCTTACCTGGAATATTTTTCTTGCAGTTATCATAAAACCGAGCTATTGAGCTATACGCTCTTTCTACTCCTACCTGACAAGCATGAGAGTTTAAAGCTTTCACAAAGGGATATTCAGCCCTTAACACAGTATTGTAGCGATATAACTCTTTCTGCCCTACACCATGATTATCCATCCAGAAACGGATACACTTATTGCGGACAAATTGAGCGGTTCTGATCGCCTCATCTATAGCTGCGTATTGAGTTGTTTTCCCTTTGACTTTAAACTCTAAAACTCTCATTGACGTGGAAAACATCTACGGCATTTATCCTAATACAAACAAAGCCGCCCTGCAAGGGCGGGGCTTGTATCCCATTCCTTTGGTCAATTGATTGGTACCCAATCCCCAGTAACCAATCCCCAATCCCTTCTAGTTGCCGGTAGCTTCTAAAACCAGCCTTCCTGTTCTAAGGTTTCAATCAGTTGTAAGCCACGAGGATCGCCTACGCCTAAGAGTGAGGCTTTAGCATCTTCGCGCACGCCTAAGTCTTTGTCTTCTGCAAAGGACTGAATCAAGGCATCAATTGCTGTGGCATAAACTACGTTAGAAGGTAGCTCTTTACACAGTTGTCCTATTGCCCAAGCACTGTTGCTTCTGACTGCGGCTACTGGATCTTGGACTAAGGCTTCAATGAGGGGGGGTATTGCGCCTAATACTGCTTCATAACTAACTTCTGCCATTTGTGCTAAGGCACTAGCAGACCAAAGGCGCACGGCGGAGATATCAGTTCTTAAGGCATCTGCTAGGGGTGCTAAACCACGGCGATCGCGACAGTTTCCTAATGCCCAGACTACGCCTTTACGTACATAGCCGTTCCAGTCTTGATTTAACTGGGTAATTAATGGTTCTACAGCATCTGGGCTAGGATTGCGCCCAATTCCATAGGCTGCACTCACCCGCACTAAGGGACAGGTATCAGTCAATAAGCGAATTAAATGGGGTGTGGCACGTTGGTCTTCTATGTCGCAAAAAGCGCGAGCAGCTAGCATCCTTTGCGGTGGTTGGGTATGTTCCAAAAGTGCTAGCATCTCGTCTGGGTCAGGTTTTGCTAATTCTGACTCAGCCGTGATTGGTTCTATTTTATCTAAGGGGCTTTCTAATTCTTCCTCGACATCGAGTAGGCTTAGTTCTTCTTCGTCATACATAATTTATCTTATATACCGGAGTGCTATTTATATGTAACCTCCGTACTCATCTATTAAAGCTTTATTTTTATTGATTAAACCATTGTACACCTAAAATACACGGGAGCGCAGGGAGATGAGGGAGTGGGGGAGATGAGGGTGTGGGGGAAGATGAGGGTGTGGGGGAAGATGAGGGAGTGGGGGAGATGAGAGAGTGGGGGAGATGAGGGAGTGGGGGAGAAAAACTAATGACTAATGACTAATGACTAATGACTAATGACTAATGACT
>NZ_LUHJ01000068.1:14881-55827 GCF_001597745.1 Anabaena sp. 4-3
TAACATCCAGAGGGATTGGGTTTGATAACCTAGGTGATTGTAGAGGTTTAAGGCGGCTTGGTTGGACTGAAATACTTGCAATCCGATTTGGCGATCGCCTCTTTGAATTGCCCAATTTTCTACATAGCGCATCAAGGCTGTACCAATACCTCGCCGTCGATGTTCTGGAACGACGTAAAGTAAAAAAATATGCGGATGACGGTTGCCACTAACTTGATCGATGGCATTCCCCACCCAGACACAGGCGATGGGAGATGAGGGTGATGATTTTGTCTGTTCTTCTTGGCTTCCCTGTTCCTCTACGCCTTCGCCTAAAAACTCTACCCACCATAGGGGGGTATCTTTGGAAAAGTATTGCTCAACGGTTCTAGCTAGATGGGCAAAGTCTTGTGTGGGAAATAAGTCTTGGTAGGTGCGCTGCATAAATTTGACTAGCAGCGATCGCTCTAACGTAGAACCGCGACGTATGTAGTAGCCCGGTATTAACAGTTCAAAATGCAAAATTTTAGTTATGAGTTATGAGTCATTAGTCATTAGTCATTAGTCATTAGTCATTAGTCATTAGTCATTAGTCATTAGTTATTAGTCATTAGTCATTAGTTTTTCTCCCCCACTCCCTCATCTCCCCCACTCCCTCATCTCCCCCACTCCCTCATCTCCCCCACTCCCTCATCTCCCCCACTCCCTTATCTCCCCCACTCCCTCATCTCCCTCATCCCCAAATTCCCAATCCCAATTCCCCATTCACCATTCCCACCTCTTCAATAGGTGCTGGTGCTGCCATGTCAGAGGGTAAAAATATCCTCGCGCTGACTGCTACTAGAGCGAGGATGAATACTAATACAACAAGTAAAGGAGCGATGTACTGACGAAAGATAGCCATAATTTTAGTTGCGATCGCTTCAGGTTTGTCACCAAACCCAAGCTTAAGTTTTGTAAATTTTCTTTGACTTATTTTAGCAACTTTTGAGCATTACTAACTCAGGCTTATCTAGTATCACGGTCTAAGTCATCAAGAACTCGCTCGCTGTACCAATTTTCTGGCATTCCTGGATATTTCTGTTTAGCTTGCTCAATTAAGCGTTCTGCGGCGGCTACATCACCTGATAACCTAGCAATCAGTTGGTTTTTGAGATAGTCTTCTTCAGTTTCCGGTACATCTTCATGAATGGGCTGATTAACTGGTTGCGAACTTGGTTCTCGCAATACTTGGGTTTGTTGCCGCTTTAACTGCCAGAACAACACGTAGTAGAGTGTACCAAAAATTAAAATTAAGCTCAGTGTTCCGAACAAAGTTAGCAGGTTAAAGGCTAAATAACCTAAAACTAATTGTGAAAGAACGTAGCCAAGTAACAACCCGGTGAATAAAAGAATAAATGTACCAATAAGAATTATTACTTGGTTTCCCATAAATCCTCATCTTCTGGTTCAAGTCCTGGTCGAGAAACTGCCACTGGTTTTGGATTCCAGGGGGCAAAAAATGGTAATAACAGCAGTCCTGGGACTGCGGCTACAATACTAATCACGAAAAATAAAGGCCAACCCGTACTTTTTGCTAGTGAACCAGCAGGAGCAACCAAAATGTCACGACTGACAGCCATGAAACTGGAGAGTAAAGCATACTGAGTAGCGGAAAAGCGTTGATTACACAAGCTCATTAAAAAGCCAACAAAGGCGGCTGTGCCTAATCCGGCGCAAAAGTTTTCAATGTTAATGGTTAACACTAGCACTTGGTAATTTTTACCCACTTGAGCTAGTAATAAGTAAGCTAAGTTACTCACTGCTTGTAGTCCACCAAACAACCAAAGTGAGCGATTGAGTCCAATTTTACTCAAAACTGCTCCCCCTGCTAGAGTACCAACAATAGTAGCAATTAGTCCCATGCCTCCTTGAATTGCACCAATGTCGGTTTGAGTGAATCCAGTTTGTAGCAGGAAGGGTGTGGACATATTGTTAACTAAGGCATCGCCTAGTTTATACAGGACGATGAACAGCAAAGTTGACACGGCATAAACTACACCTTGGCGTTGAAAAAATTCCCCAAAGGGCAAGATGACGGCGGCGGCTAAAGATTCCGGTGGTCGAGTATCTTCGGGTTCTGGTGCAAATAAAGTTCCCATGATACCGATGATCATGGTACCTGCCATCAATAAATATACTGATGACCAAGGGATATTATCAGCTAATATTAATGCTAGAGAGCCTGTGAGCAATAAAGCAATGCGATAACCTAACACAAAGACGGCAGCACCCGCACCCAATTCTGGTTTATCTAACACGTCGGTGCGGTAAGCGTCGGCGGCGATGTCTTGGGTGGCACTGAAAAATGCGATCGCTACGGCGTTGATGGCTAAAAATTGTAGTGCTTGTTTGGGTTGTTGCCCAGCCATACAGGCGATCGCTATGATTAACCCAATTTGCAATGTAATTAACCAACCGCGCCTTCTGCCCAAATACGGGAGTTTTAACCAGTCTAACAAAGGCGACCACAGAAATTTTAAGGAATAAGGTAATCCTACTAAGCTAAATAAACCAATGGCTGTTAAATCAACCTTTTCGACAGTCATCCAAGCTTGCAAGGTTTTACTGGTTAAAAACAACGGCAACCCAGACGAAAAACCGAGTAATAGTAAAGCTGCCATCTTGCGACTACCAAAAACTTGCAGTAGCGATCGCACTTGATTCATCATTCCTCACATTCCTGTTATGAATTTCATTTATCTTGCCACCATTCGCTCAACATAAATATTTTTTTCTGGAAAAATGGCACAAGTCAGCAAGTATAAAGCACTATAAAAGTGAATGTGAACAACTTAATTTTTTTTTACTTTTTGTTACTAATTGCTTAATTTATACGCATCAAATCAAACTGCATTGACTAATTTTTTAACTTATTTATATTTGATAAACTTCATGTCCCCTAATTTCTACACCGTGAGCAGCCAGACATTTTTGCCAACCTTCACGAGTACCTATCTCACTTTTCTGTTTGAGTAGTCCTAATTCCTGTTCTTGTTGGGTGAGTTTGGCAAATTGTTCATACAGAGGATAGTTAGCTGTCACAAAGGTTTCTTTGCGATGCAGTACGGGAGGGTTTGCCCTGTTACTATAATCTCGGTGCGTGACATACAAAGTTTTTAAGTCAATATTTATACTTGCTGTTAGGGCGGGATGGGGGTCTGTGTCGAATTCTGGGTAAAACAAATAGGAGATTTGCGGTTGGTCAGTGTAATATTTAATTAAAGTAGCACCATCAACCCGTCCAATGGTACGACTAGCACAACCTTCGTAAATGCGTAGTAAGGGGTCAAGAGCAGCTAAAGCAGAAATATGGACGTAAAGCGCACCGCGCGTATGTTTACCAATTTTGCTTTTCTCACAGGCGGTTTTGACAACTCCTGGTTTACCTAGACTAAATAATTTTTGATCAGCGACTTCACAAGCTTCCTCATAGCTACCGAAAAAGGCTTTGATATCGTGGCGCATTTCGGCTGGGAGTTGGGAAAATCGGGGACGTTGATCAAAGTGGGTGAGAGCGAGGTAAACTTGAATATCTAAAGAACGACGGTAGGCGATCGCATCCCATTCAGCTTCGTCGGTAGCTTGTAAAATCACATTAAAGGCACGACGGTAATTAGCAAATTCTGTCAGTATTTCCGCTTCTGTTTCCAGTTCACCTTTGACGGGTAATCTACCACGATGGGTGAAAAACTGCATGAGAGGTTGTAGTAGTTCTTGGTAATCCTCAAACCGCTTGGTAGGAATGCGGATGCGCGGTGTGGAGGTGCGAGAAAAGAAGCGGATGGCTTTAAAACTTTCTTTTGCCGTTTCATCTCGAAATACAAAGTAGACACCCAATGCCACTGGTACGGCATCTACATTTAAAACTTCATCAATATATTGTTTGAGTTCTTCTTGTTCGTAATACTTTTGAAAAGTATTGCGTTTAGTCACAATACCATCACTGTAAGCCAGTTGGGCTTTACTGGGAGCGTTAATTAAGACTTGAGCCGCAACGATTAAAACTTTGCGGGTGAGTTCCCAAGCTTGGATAAGACTTTGACGGCGTTCTTCAATATCTTCAATTACATTGAGAACATAACCCAAATTCACCACATCAGCAGCAGTGATAGTTTCATCCGGGTAGTAGTAAGGATCCCAACCTCCGCTAGTGTAGCCGAGGTTAGCTACACGCTGCACATCCCCACCATAGCCACAACCGTAGTCAAAAAAACTGGTGTCTTGGTTGAGGATTGCCGATTCTATAGCCAATCTTACAGGGCGAGAGATTTCATTGCGAGCGATCGCAGCTCTGTGACGCTCAATTTCTAGCGTTTCAGACATAATCATTAATCAATAGTCAGTAGAGACTTTGCATGCAACGTCTCTACAAGTCCCTCATTTCCCTCATTATGGTTTCAATTTTTGACCACTAAGGCAATTAAATCTTCAATTTTCTTGATATTTGGATCACCAGCTAAGTAACCGATACCACGATGTAAATGCAAGCGGAATTGAGTAGTGAGGGTGTCTTTATCAGTGGGATAACCATCATTATGACAGCGTTGTTTGAGGGCGAGCAGAAGAATATCAGACATTTCGCCACCAAAGACACGCCAACTCATTTCTACGTTGCTATCTTGAGGAATGGGTACTGGTGAGGGTGGGGTAGCTTCGGCGAGGGAACGACAAAATGCCCAACGACAAAGGATATTCCATTGATCAATTTTAGTGCTGCGTTTCAGCTTGAGGAGTTGCTCTTTAGCTGTTTGGGAAAGTTTGATGCGTTCAATAGGTGATTCCATAAAATTAGGCTGAGTTTCCTAATTTAGTATGAGCGATCGCCGCCAGCATTTGAATCACTTACAGGGGAGTGGGGGGAGTGGGGGAAGCAGGGGAAGCAGGGGAGGCAGGGGAGGCAGGGGAGAGAAACTAATAACCAATGACTAATGACTAATGACTAATGACTAATAACTAAAGTATAATTTCTTCGCCTTGTTCCGTGAAGCGAACTTCTTGAATTTTCCATTGAGAGTTACTGGTTAGGGTTTTGCGGAGACTGCCAAATAGGGCAAACTGTTCACAGCTAGAAAGTGAGGTAAATTGACGTTTTGACTGGGGAGAAAGTCGTAAATCAACTGTTGCAATGCCATTTTTGACGTTGACACGATAACCAGACAAACTCAAGTCGGCTGTTTCTTGTTCTTCTATGATTTTGCCGACTGCGCTAGTTACAGACTCTGTTGCTGGCACGGTGACTTTTTGGGGTAATAATTCCTGACACTGCACATCGCTGGTATATAAAGTCACATTTTCTGTTTTACTAGAGGCAGCTTTAGAGGTGTCAGTGGGAGACTGGATATTATTGAGTTTGGCTTCGCGTTGAGTATTATTTTGGGTTGAGGTGGGAGGTGATGCGTTGGGTGTGGTGCTGGTTTCGGGTAGGTTGGAAGTACAACTACTTGCGGCAGCTGCGATCGCTAAAATGATCAACGATAAAAGATATTTGGGATTCATATTCATAAACAAGCTTGTATATCTAGATTTTAACTTCAGTATTTTTTAGATAATTTTCATATAACGTTGAAGGGAAAATCATCTTGTTGTGGTTGGCTAGAGATTGGGAAACATAAATAGTAACGCATTCCCCAAGCATAGACAGTAGCGCAACTATGGCCGAGCATCTGATAGAAATAAGTAGAAATACTTATGAAGCTTTACAGCAAGAGTTAAGAGAACTGCGCCAATTAGTGGCAAATAGCAAGCAGAAATCTAGCCAGGAACAGATAGGGTTATTTATTGAATATACTCCGGCGGCGATCGCAGTTTTTGACCGTCAAATGCGCTACTTGCTAGCTAGTCAGCGTTGGCGAGAAGATTACGGTTTAGGAAATCAAGATATCATTGGTCGTTCTCACTATGAAATTTTCCCAGAAATCCCCCAATCTTGGCGGGAAATTCATCAACGCTGTTTGTGTGGAAACATTGAAAGATGTGACGAAGACACCTTTATCCGCGCCGATGGTACAACTGATTGGGTGAAATGGGAAATACATCCTTGGTATGAAAATTCTGGCGAAGTGGGCGGTATCATCATGTTTACCGAGGTGATTACCAATCGCAAACAGGCAGAGATAGCTTTAGCCAACAGTGAAAGGCGTTTGCGGGATATCGCCAGTAATTTACCAGGAGCGATTTTTCAATTTACCAATCGTCATGGTGTCTGGCAAGTAGACTACATCAGCGATTTTATTGAGGAACTGGCAGGAATCACCGCAAAAGACATGATAGAGGATTGTAGCTGTTTTTTCGACCTGATTCATTCAGAAGACTGGGAGAGTTTTGTAATTTCAGTTAACCAAGCTGTAGAAAATGCTACCCCTTGGCACTATGAAGGCCGTTTAATCAAGCCTAATGGCGAAATTCGCTGGTGGCAAGGAGACTCAACCCCTACAGTCAACGAGCAGGGCGAGGTGATATTCTGTGGTGTACTGTTAGATATTACAAATCGCAAACAAGCAGAAGCAGAACTTAAGCGGTTAAATGAGAAATTAGAGGCAAGAGTTGAGGAACGAACAACAGCTTTACTGGAAAGTGAAACACGATTGCAACGATTAGCAGACAATGTACCAGGGATGCTGTATGAATTTCATCTCCAACCGGATGGCACAATGTCATTTCCCTATGTTTCTTCAGGCTGTCGAGAAATTACAGAAAGAGAACCAAAAGAGTTACAAGATAATCCCTCGCTGACTCTGAGTGATGTTCATCCTGATGATATTTCTTATGTACAGGCGGCGATCGCTGACTCTGCCAAAACTTTACATAACTTCGGCAATGAATGGCGCATAATTACCCCCTCCGGTAAGCAGAAATGGATTAAAGCCAATTCTAAACCAGAACGCCGCATCGGAGGGGAAATTGTCTGGTATGGCTATATGCTTGATATCAGCGAAAGAAAAACAGTAGAAGCTCTATTACAAGAGCAAGAGGAGTTTTTACGTAGCATTTATGAGGGTGCTGATCAAATCATATTTGTCGTGGATGTTCTAGAAAACTGCGAATTTCGTTATGCTGGCTGGAATACCACAGCAGAAACAGCATCAGGAATTAATCGAGCAGAGGTTATAGGTAAAGCACCTGAAGATGTGCATGGTATGATTGAAGGTGCAGCAGTGCGTCAACGATACAGAAATTGTGTAGAAACTGGCATTCCTAACAGCTATGAAGAATGTTTAACTATACGCAATCAATCAACTTGGTGGTTAACTAAAATTAATCCTCTGCAAAACAGCGAAGGTAAAATTTATCGACTTGTAGGAACAACATTAAATATTACAGAACGCAAAAAAGCTGAAATTCAGTTGCAACAACAAGCCAAAAGCTTAGAAAACGCTCTCCGTGAATTGCAACGTACACAAACCCAACTGATTCAAAGCGAAAAAATGTCCTCACTGGGTAATATGGTGGCAGGTATTGCCCATGAAATTAACAATCCAGTTAACTTTATTCACGGTAATCTGATTCCGGCTAGTGAATATGCTCACGACTTGTTACACCTAGTGCAACTCTATCAAATTCACTTCCCTTACCCACCAGCAGAAATTCAAGAAGTGTTGATAGATATTGACTTTGAATTTCTCCAAGAAGACTTAGTAAAGCTGCTCACTTCTATGCGTGTAGGAACTCAGCGCATTCGAGAAATTGTCCTATCACTACGTAATTTTTCCCGACTTGATGAAGCAGAATTTAAACAGGTAGATATCCATGAAGGTATTGATAGTACCTTAATGATTTTACAGAATCGTCTGAAATCTAAACCAGGTCATCCAGAAATTTTAGTAATTAAGGAATATGGTAATTTGCCTCTGATTGACTGTTATCCCGGACAGCTTAATCAGGTATTTATGAATATTATTAGTAATGCGATTGATGCTTTAGAAGATTCATTTATAGGTGAACAAGCACAAATTCATATTTGTAGTGAAGTTATCAATAGTCACTGGGTAAGTATTAAAATTGCTGATAATGGTGCGGGTATTCCTGTTGACGTTGTTGACAAATTATTTGACCCTTTTTTCACCACTAAAAGTGTAGGAAAGGGTACAGGTTTAGGCTTATCTATTAGTTATCAAATTGTTGTAGATAGACATGGCGGTAAATTATCTTGTCATTCACAACCCGGACAAGGTGCAGAATTTATGATTGAAATTCCTATTAGTCAGAACAAATAGCGTCAATAGTAATGTAGGTTGGGTTGACGTAAGGAAACCCAACAGATTATGTGGATATGATGGGGAGAATGTTGGGTTGCGCCACGCTTAACCCAACCTACGCCAAATACCACAAAATAGTTTTTTGTCATAATTATTAGGCAAAAAGGTATTAAAACTTTACACTAATAAGTAAGGGACTTCCAGTAAATAAATTATCCAATCTTGTGGGATAAGCTCTCTAGCCCGTCCGGGTTTAAGGGCAGGCAAGATGCCTACCCCACAAGAATTAATTGAATATTTTTTTATTTGGAAGTCCCTAAGAAAAAAGTAAGCACGGGATTTTTTGCTAAACTGCGTAATCTAGATATACTAAGGAAAATTAATGGTACGACCACGTAAGCAGTTTGGTCAACATTGGCTCAAAAGTGACAAGGCTCTCGATGCAATTGTGAAGGCGGCGGAGTGTAGCACAAATGACCGGATTCTCGAAATTGGCCCCGGTACAGGTATTCTCACACGGCGTTTACTACCTTTGGTAGAGTCTTTAGTCGCGGTAGAAATTGACCGAGATTTATGTGAGTTATTAGTCAAACAACTAGGTAAGAAGGAAAATTTTATACTGTTACAAGGTGATTTTCTCACCCTAGATTTAGATGCTAATTTGGTAGCCTTCCCGAAATTTCAACAGCCGAATAAAGTTGTGGCTAATATCCCTTACAATATCACAGGGCCGATTATTGAGAAACTCTTGGGAACGATCGCCAACCCTAACCCCCAACCTTTTGATGCCATAGTCTTGTTAATCCAAAAGGAAGTAGCGGAAAGGTTATATGCTCAAGCTGGTTCAAAAGCTTTTGGTGCATTATCAGTCAGGGTGCAGTATTTAGCAGAGTGTGAGTTAATTTGTCATGTTCCCGCAGGTGCATTTTATCCACCGCCAAAAGTAGATTCGGCTGTGGTGCGCTTGCGCCCCCGTCAGATGGAAGTTACGGCGCGTGACCCCAAACGACTAGAGAATCTGGTAAAGTTAGGGTTTGGGGCGAAACGCAAAATGCTACGCAATAATTTGCAATCAGTCGTAGACCGCGATCGCCTGAGTCAATTACTGGAACAATTAAATATAAACCCCCAAGCTAGGGCTGAAGAAATCAGCACTCAGCAATGGGTAGAATTAGTAAATTTGTTAGACGTAGGGAATGGGGAGTAATACCAATTCAAAATTCAAAATAGCCTCCGGCAAGGCTTACGCCTACAAAATTCAAAATTAAGAAATGCTGAATTCGGGATAACTGGTATAAAAATTCCCCAGTCCCCAATCCCCAGTCCCTTCCAGTCCCCATATTATGCGTAGTTACAGTTTAATTGCACCTGCCAAAATCAATTTATATCTGGAAATCGTCGGCGATCGCCCCGACGGTTATCATGAGTTAGTCATGATCCTGCAAAGTATCGACCTAGCTGACAGAATTGAATTACGCTCGATTAGTGATGAAACTATCCGGGTTCATTGCAACCATCCCCAAGTACCCACAGATAAAACTAATCTGGTATATCGCGCCGCCGCACTCATGGCAAATAAGTTTCCTGAAGCTGTGGCTAAATATGGCGGTGTAGATATTACAGTTCACAAACATATACCCGTAGCGGCTGGCTTGGCTGGCGGTTCGACTAATGCGGCTGCCGTTTTGGTGGGGATCGATTTATTGTGGAATTTGGGATTAACTAAATCAGAATTAGAAGAATTGGGCGCAATTCTCGGCTCAGATGTTCCCTTTTGCGTGGCTGGTGGTACAGTTATCGCCACAGGTAGAGGAGAAAAACTTTCACCTCTGCCGAGTTTAGATCATATATATATAGTATTGGCTAAATATCGCAGTTTGGAAGTTTCCACCGCTTGGGCATATAAAACTTATCGCCAGCAGTTTGGTAGTTCCTATCTTCAAGATACCGATGATTTGGCAGCACGAGCCACCGCAGTTCATTCTAGTGCAATGGTGAAAGCTATCTTAGATAAAGATGCAACAGCAATTGCTCAACAACTGCACAATGATTTAGAGCGAGTAGTTTTACCAGCTTATCCCCAAGTGTTGCAACTACGAGAACTCTTTGCAGCCCAAACTGGGGTTTTAGCCACGATGATGTCTGGTTCTGGCCCCTCAGTATTTGCGCTGTGTGAATCATTACAGCAAGCGGAACAAGTTAAGCTACAAATTCGAGAAGCAATTCCCGATGAAGATTTAGAATTGTTCGTAACTCGCACCACTGCACAGGGTATTCATTTAGTGTAGGGAATTGGAAGATGACTTGTAGAGACGTTGCATGCAACGTCTCTACTGACTGACTATTGACTCTTGCCTATTGACTAATAATTATGAATGATCAAAATACAACGCCAAGCACAGATACTACAACACAAGTTCCACCAACGCCGTTACGTTGTGTAACTGGAGCGTTGATTTCTGGTGGCTTGGGTTATGCTTCATATTCTCTGATGATTGCGATCGCTACCACTTTTGCAAAAAAGCCAATTCATTCTGATAACCAATTAGTTGTCAATCTCACCTCTGCTGTTCGTACCTTAGTAGTTGGTATAGTCGCCTTGGGAACAGGAATCTTTGGTATTGTGGCAATTGGTTTATTGGCTTTAGCAATACAGCTATTGTTCCAAAATCTCACTAAGCCTAAAATTCGGGAATAGGAAGCAGGGGAGTGGAGGAAGCGGAGGAAGAAATTATTTCCCAGTCCCCAATCCCCATTCCCCAACTTAACTAACTCCGCTTAAAGGTACACAATTGTGCCATTGAGGGTGAGTATTCTTCAGTGGTAAGTTTGTCTTTTGCAGGTAGTGAGAGGATTGTTGTTGTTGTTTTCTCCAGGCTTTGGGAGGTAAACTGTGATACTGGCGAAACTGTCGAGAAAAATGACAGGCGTTTTGATAACCCAAGGCTGTAGCAATCTGTTCGATAGTCTTATTGGTGTTTTTTAATAACTCACGTGCTGCTGTCATCCGACGTTTGAGAATCCAGCCGTTGACTGTTTCTCCTGTTTCTTTAGCTACTTTATTAGTTAAATAAGCTGCCGAATAACCAACGGCATCGGCTACATCTGATAAAGTAATTCCTTGATGATAGTGCGCTTCAATATAATCAAATACTTCTTGCAGTTGCGGTATGGATGGGAAGATTGACTCTGGTTGTAAAGATAGGGACTCAGAAAGTTGGTGAGATTTGGTTGCATACCAATATCTGAGCAGAGCTTGCTTTTCTAATCGGATTGCGATCGCTTTGAGTAATGCTTCTATCGTAGAGGGTTTCATGATATAATCATCTGCTCCCAACTCCATACCCCTACGAACATCTGCTTGATTATTACTACCTGTGAGAAAAATAAACGGGATAATCGCCGTTAACGGATCTTGGCGTAGTGCCTTCAGAACACTATAACCATCCATATCGGGCATGACAATATCACAAAGTATCAAGTCAGGTAAATATTTTTGTGCAAGTTCAATCCCAACACTACCATTTTCTGCACCTATTGTGTCAAAACCTTCAGCCTCAAGAATATTTAAGAAGAGATAGCGGGTATCGGTTTCATCTTCAACTACGAGGATTGTTTTAGACGATTGGTTCATCATTTTTTTCTCACCAGGTCGTGTGGTCAGGCAATTCTTAACTAAATAGTTCCGAGTTGAAAAAACATTTATTTTACTGCTGGCTTTCTAGTTGTCACAGTTCGTATTCTTACTGGTTCTGTGTAAGCATTTGCTAGTTTATTTTGATGTTAGTCTAATTTTAACAATTTTTTAATCTATTTAGAGATTAGCAGATAAATTTATACTTATTATCAAATTTTGCTAAATATCATTTGAATTTATCTAGCAATGTGAACCAATTAATTTATATCAAACTTGATTATTAATTATTATAATTTTTGCCATCAAATTTTAGAACCTTGCTGATTGTCAAACTAGGTTAATTATGACTGGTTGTTCTGTCCTGTTATGATGCTGGCATTTTCAAATTTATCAACCTCATAAGTCTAATTTTTTCATGTCTATTGATCACGGATTGAACTACATAATCAGTTGCTGAGTCATCTGTCATAAGTAGTAGCTTTATTTTCAACATCTCTCTAAGTATTTATGAATGTCTCTCTCTCTAGAGGTAGAAAATGTTAAGTTTAATTGTGTTAACTAATACACAAGCCTGAGAAAGAGCGTGTTAACACCAAAAAGTTAGAACCGTCATCTGTCTAGCGTAATTGCTTACTAACAGCTTAATAAGATAATATGGACTTGATATTGGCTTGCTAGCAAGGATGAGTATCAGCACAAAATTGCTAAATTTGAAAATTAGTAGACTGTGTGCAGGTATTTTTGATGTTGTTTGTTGGCTTGATAGAAGTCCGATCAGTAAACACCGTAAATATCAACCATCGCCAGATATAAGTTATCCAGCCAAGCTAGGAGGGCATGATCAATAACATAGCTTTTGGCCACTTTGAGATAAACAATACTTGGTTAACAGTCAGAATTGTGGCTAAAATGGCAGACATAATAACCTTGACATTAATTTACATAATTTTTGCTCAATTATTTAGATAATAAATGATTGATTTAGGGGATTTTACTGGTGTTTGCTGGCAAAGATAACAATAAACAATGAAAAATTAGCCAGGAAATAAATGCTCATCAATCAAGCCGAAGTGGTATAATTGGGGGTTGTGTGCAGATTCAGTATCTGAACAATTAAAAGTCCAAGGTAATTTTAAATTAAAGGAACAAAAGAAGAGATAAGTCTAACAAAAAAAACATCATATATCTACTGCCAAAGATTGAGTAATCTAAGCAAAGAAGCTACTTCTGCAAAACGGTTCATTGTTAGGGGCTGGATTAACTAGAAGATGAAAATGCTGCCTAGTTAAATTCACCCCTATTTTCAACAACGCTTTGCTGTTATCTGCTTCCTGTCTGACTGTAGACAGAGTTTTGTGGTAGTTTACCTGTGCTGTAGTGTCAAAATCTTCTTGTTGAGATAGTGAAATTGGCTAGATCGCCGATTACTTGGCGATGTCTCGCAAAACAGGCGATAGGCTACGCCCCCACCAGAAGCGATCGCGCCAGACTCCATCCGACATACAGATAAAAGAACAATCCCATGATTTGCGATTCACTCTCTTACACAACACTTGGTAATATCAGCGTATCTCGCCATATCACCGAGGAGAAGATTGACACGGCACTAGATGACATTCTCTTCCACCTCAATCATGCGCGTGGAGTCTTGCTGACGAGTAGTTACGAATATCCAGGGCGATATAAAAGATGGGCGATCGGCTTTGTCAATCCACCATTGGAACTGACAATAAGGGAGAACAAATTTATCATCTCCGCACTCAACGATCGCGGTCAAGTGTTACTACCAATATTATTGCAACGTTTATCTGCCCACTCACAGATTCAACAACTCAACAGCAATCATCACCAAATCACAGGTTATATCTCACCCACAAAACAGTTCTTTCCAGAAGAAGAACGCAGCAAACAACCATCTGCATTTACCGTTGTCCGTGAAATTATTCAGACTTTCGCCAGCGAAGAAGATGAACATTTAGGGCTGTATGGCGCATTTGGTTACGATTTAGTTTTACAATTTGAACCAATTACCCAACAAATTACCCGTCCCAACCACCAACGGGATTTAGTTCTGTATCTACCCGATGAATTAATCGTTGTTGATTACTATCTGCAAAAAGCCTTTCGTCTTCAGTATGACTTTGCCACCAGCCACGGCAACACTGAACATCTACCAAGGACAGGCGAGTATATTGACTACCAGGGTAAACGTCTTCTACCAAAACAAACTGCCGATCATGCTATAGGCGAGTATGCCAAACTCGTAGAAAAGGCTCTCGACTACTTCCGCCAGGGTAAATTATTTGAAGTAGTTCCGAGTCAAAACTTTTTCACCGCCTGTGAACAACCACCCAGTCAACTATTTCAAATCTTAAAACAAATTAATCCTAGCCCTTACGGCTTCCTCTTAAATTTGGGTGGGGAATATTTAATCGGTGCATCACCAGAAATGTTTGTGCGTGTAGATGGTAGACGAGTGGAAACCTGTCCGATTAGTGGCACTATTAGACGTGGTGAAGATGCTTTAGACGATGCGGCCCAAATTCGTCAGTTACTTAACTCACACAAAGATGAAGCTGAGTTAACTATGTGTACTGACGTAGATCGTAATGATAAATCACGGATTTGTCAGCCGGGATCAGTACGGGTAATTGGTCGTCGCCAAATTGAACTCTACAGTCACCTAATTCATACAGTAGACCATGTTGAAGGCTTACTTCGACCGGAATTTGACGCTTTAGATGCTTTTTTAAGTCATACTTGGGCTGTCACAGTCACCGGCGCACCGAAACGAGCCGCTATTGAGTTTATTGAACAGCATGAAAAAAGCGCGCGCCGTTGGTATGGCGGAGCAGTCGGCTATTTAAGCTTTAATGGTAATTTGAACACTGGACTCATCCTGCGGACAATTCGCCTACAAGACTGTATTGCTGAAGTGCGAGTTGGTGCCACCGTGCTTTATGACTCGATCCCGCAAGCTGAAGAACAGGAGACAATCACCAAAGCTGCCGCACTGTTTGAAACTATCCGCCGTGCCAAAGCTATCGACGACACAAATCATAGTCTAAATTCCACTGCATCATTTGTGGATGTTGTCCAAAATCAACGTATCCTGCTGATCGACTATGAAGATTCGTTTGTCCACACACTAGCTAATTACATTCGTACTACGGGGGCAACTGTTACTACACTGCGTCATGGTTTTCCTGAATCCCTGTTGGATACAGAACGCCCAGATTTAGTGGTATTATCTCCTGGCCCTGGTAAACCTAGTGATTTCCGCGTCCCTGAGACAGTTAAAGCCCTTGTGCGTCGCCAAATTCCCATTTTTGGTGTTTGTCTGGGATTGCAAGGCATCGTCGAAGCATTTGGCGGGGAATTAGGCATTCTCAATTATCCCCAACATGGTAAACCATCCAGAATTTCTGTGACTGTTCCTGATTCTGTCCTTTTTCAAGGTCTACCATCATCTTTTATTGTCGGTAGGTATCATTCATTGTTTGCCCAACCGCAAACAATACCCAAGGAATTGAAAGTTACAGCAATTTCTGAAGATGAGGTAATTATGGCAATTGAACATCAAACACTGCCCATAGCTGCGGTGCAATTTCATCCAGAATCAATTATGAGTCTAGGAGGAGAGGTTGGTCTCAAAATTATTCACAATGTTCTGCGTTCACATAGCAAAGTTTCGAGTTATTAGTCAATTTTTCATCTGACTATTTTTTCGTTAAATGTTGTCTAATTTCCAGTAATAACAATTTTAGTATTTACTCTCATCAATTCAAATTCATAAATAATGCTTAATTCTAGAGATTTATGTATTTTGAATTCCCAAGTTGTATTAAGCTGGAGATAGACAGGTATTTAAGCATAGTACACATGATGTAAATCATGAATGAACTGTCTTAATACTTCATTTAAAATTTTTGATAATAAGCCACAAAATTACTTCATCAGGGAAAAACATGCTGCAAAAAGACAACAATAACTCTCAACAAGTTAAAAAAATAAATAACGAACAAGTAGAACAAATTATCAAAGCTATTATGGCCGGAAAGTATTCTTGGGCCTGTGTGTTACTACTGCGTTTTTCTGGCTACAATCCTGTAGACTATATTCCCTATCGCACTTATATTCGATTACTTAAAAATAACTATCTCAATGAAAAACCAAAGACAAATCAAACTGATAGTCAAGAAGTTTTTGAGATGAAATCAAACTGGATGCAAAGAAAAAATATAGGGTTAACACACTAAGAGGATATTTGTAAATTTGTGTTAGCATTAGCGTCTTTGCGGGAGAAAGATACTAGAAATCTTTCTCCTAATTTCTCCCCTATAAATAGAGAGACTTTTCCTGAAAAGTCTTTACTTATGCACCCATTCCAGCTAACAAAAATTAGGTTGGAGAAATGTTAATGTTAATCACGATATTTCTCAAGTATCCATTCAGCTTATTTATTGAGTTTGGTTTCTTTAGTGCTGAGTTACCGTAACAACTCAGCACTACTCGTCTACCCCTTGTTAGCCACCTTAGATTTTGCACCAGTAGGTTTATTGCAATGAAAGTACAGCGATGTACATCTGAAAATTCGCTCACAGCCTGATTTTTCGGTTGTCGGCAGTGCATCGCCAGACGATGATTGAACATGGTGCAAGATATCAGCCCCCTAATCCCCTATGGCAGTGTATGATGTATTCATTTAGTAGCAGCACCAAAAATACTATTCGTTTGCAACCTATTCTCAGAGAAGTTTTGTTGCAGAAAAGACAAGAAGTAGCTCAACTACATCAAAAATTGTCTTTAGCTTCTTTGCAACGGCAGTTAACAGCTGCGCCAACGGTGCGGGATTTTTGGACTGCTTTACAGCAGAATCCTCATCAACCCCGGCTGATTGCAGAGATTCAGAAAGCATCACCCAATTATGGAGTAATTCGGGCAGACTATGATCCCATAGCGATCGCTCAAGCTTATGAACGTGGTGGTGCTGCTTGTGTATCCTTAATCACGGAAGCGTCGGTTTTTCAGGGTAGTTATGAAACTTTACGCTTGCTGCGTCGGAATATCTCACTACCCTTATTATGTAAAGACTTTATTATTGATCCCTGCCAAATTTATTTAGCACGTGCAGCCGGGGCAGATGCGGTGTCGCTGATGGCGGCTATCCTGACAGATAGAGAACTACAAGATTTTTTACGCATAATTCATTATTTGGGGATGAATGCTTTAGTCGAGGTGCATAACTTAGCGGAATTGGATCGGGTGTTGCATCTGGATGATATACGCTTAATCTGCATTAATAACCAAAGTTTAGCAGACTGTAGTATTGATATTAGCATTACTCCAACTCTGCTAGCGGCTAGGCGATCGCAGTTACAAGATTTGGGTGTGATGGTAGTCGCGGAATCGGGTTTGTATGCTCGCGCTGATTTATCTTTAGTTGCTGAGGCTGGTGTAAATGCTGTGTTGATAGGTGAGTCTCTGATGAAAGAAACTGATATTGAGCAAGCTGTACGTAATTTGCTCAAACACAGTTAACTGACTACTAGCAGGATTTTTTTATCTGTTTTCAGGAATTGTTTTCAGTCATCTTGTAGTTGTCTTGACTTATCTCAGCGAAACCTTCTCCCCCTGGTTAGCACAACCAGGGGTTTTATTTTTTTGTCGTTATTGATTCTCTGGTGTTGCTGATTTGAATTATGAATTTGTTTCGCGCAAAGGCGCAAAGGCGCAAAGATTAGTTCAAATTTCAACCCTATAATCTACAGGTTCACCATTGGAATCGCGTTTCAATCCCTAATAGGGATTAGTTGAAATTTCAACCGCTCAAGCGATCGCTATGAGCAAAAAAAGCAATGTTTCAATCCCTAATAGGGATTAGTTGAAATTTCAACTCGCCACTCCGATAGCCGTTGGGCTGGGGGCGAGAACCAAGTCGTTTCAATCCCTAATAGGGATTAGTTGAAATTTCAACGACTCGGAAGAGGATGACTTTGCACCTGCTGATGTTTCAATCCCTAATAGGGATTAGTTGAAATTTCAACCTGGTGGAATATTTCGGGATGAAATCAAGTGCGGGTTTCAATCCCTAATAGGGATTAGTTGAAATTTCAACACCCGATCACCAAATTTGAATCTTTAGGGAGATTCAGTTTCAATCCCTAATAGGGATTAGTTGAAATTTCAACTCACTTAAAATTCTGTATATCAGTTATGTAATTGTTTCAATCCCTAATAGGGATTAGTTGAAATTTCAACGGGTATATGAGCTTCTTCCTCATGTGTGGGTGAAGGTTTCAATCCCTAATAGGGATTAGTTGAAATTTCAACTTTGGTCTTTTAGCTAATAGAGTAATCAATCAGAGTTTCAATCCCTAATAGGGATTAGTTGAAATTTCAACCGCAGCCTTAAACACCAAATAGAAGCTTGCTTGAGTTTCAATCCCTAATAGGGATTAGTTGAAATTTCAACTGCATTAACTTCAGAATCGCCCTACCGTATGCCGTGTTTCAATCCCTAATAGGGATTAGTTGAAATTTCAACATTAGCTAAATCTAGCCCTATCATTGGTCTTTCAGCGTTTCAATCCCTAATAGGGATTAGTTGAAATTTCAACGATCCTTACGGTAGCTTTGGTGGAGGATTCCCGGAAGGTTTCAATCCCTAATAGGGATTAGTTGAAATTTCAACAACTATCAAGTTGAACGTCCAACTGCTGCTAAAAAAGTTTCAATCCCTAATAGGGATTAGTTGAAATTTCAACTTTAAAGTCCAATTACACTGGATGTATTGAGTGTTTCGTTTCAATCCCTAATAGGGATTAGTTGAAATTTCAACCATGAATTTCCCTGAAGTTAACCTTTTTGCTGGTGTTTCAATCCCTAATAGGGATTAGTTGAAATTTCAACTCAAAGCTTCCTTAGGTACGTTTCTGGATACATTTTTGTTTCAATCCCTAATAGGGATTAGTTGAAATTTCAACCTTTCTGGGGTAAATGGATACTCAGCCCATATACCCTGTTTCAATCCCTAATAGGGATTAGTTGAAATTTCAACGATAGAAATACGTCCGGGTAATACTGGTGCAAGTGGTTTCAATCCCTAATAGGGATTAGTTGAAATTTCAACGGGGTAGTTGGAATTGAGAATCATGATGATTCTGTTTCAATCCCTAATAGGGATTAGTTGAAATTTAAACTGCGGAAGCCCGAAAGCTAAACTGTATAAGGTTTTCAAGGTTCAGATTCGCGGATGGGTCAATTATAACACGAGAAAATGTCAGTTGATTTGAGTGAAATAGCTGAAACCATTACTGGGTAAGGTGCGCGGATGGTTTTAAATTAATTTTTTCGCAAAAGCCTGTAGTGTAAGGGATACAGCCATTTTTCCTGAAAAGCGATTTTGTACACCTACCCATCCGCGCATTAGGCGAAGAAAATGGTTTCGTCGCGGGGTTGTTCGCCACCTATGCGTTCAATCTTACCAAAGCAGCAAGCACAAAGAAAGTAAAAGCGGATGCTGTCGGTGTCTGGTTTAATCAATTTGTGGAGACGCGATCGCAATTTGGCGTATTCAGTATCAGTAAGCTGGCACTCAAACACACTATACTGTACCCACTGCCCATAGGATTTGAGGATTTTGTGAATTTTAGTGCGGCGGTTGTCCTCTGGGATGTCGTAGGATATAACCACATTAGTTCTTGATTTTTCTTTCACTTCCCTGTTCTTATTTCAAAACTAAAGGTGGATATTTTGCGGTTTCACCCATGAGATATTTCCCTAGTAACCGTGCTTGCATTTCAAACGCTTCTTGATAAGTACATTTGCGCCCCATCACCGGATGTTTAAATTCTGATTGTTTTTTCTGTTGGTATAAGCGTAAAAATGTTTTTCGCCCTTCAGGAGTCAGGTAAACCGCACCGCTTAAGGGTTCGGTGACAAAATCTGAGGTTGACAAAAGTTGCTTATTTATGGTGGACAAAACTACTGCGTCTACAACTAAGGGGCGGAATTCTTCCATTAAGTCGAGTGCTAGAGAAGGTCTACCATAGCGATCGCAATGCAGGTATCCTAAATATGGATCAAAACCGACAATATTAATTGCACCTTGCACATCATGGCGTAATAAAGAATAGCCAAAACTCAGTAAAGAATTCACCGGATCAGTTGGCGGACGGCGCAAGCGGTGCGAAAATTCAAAAGCTGGGTTACGAATCATTTGATTAAAACAGCCAAAATAAGCCGCACTACCAGCACCTTCTAAACCCCGCAGAGAGTTGATATTATCTGTACTATCAATCGGTGAAATGGCGTTTTCTAAGTGAGTGATTTTTTTAGATAAATCTATGTCTGGACATTCCCGTTGGCGACGGATGAGAATATTACGGTAATTTTTCAATTTACCACGTACAAAACCTTGCACAACATGAATAGCTTGGGCTGAGTCTCCAGCAGCTTGCCATTGGGCTTTTCGCATAAAAATATTTTTGTTGGCTTCTGGTTCTATGCGTCCTAAATAACGCCCATTTTCTGTGAGAAAAGTTACAGGTATTTTGCGTTCTAGTAGTTCAGAAATTACAGCAGGTGAAACGGTGGCACGTCCTAAAACTACAACTCCATCTATTTTGATTAGTGGGACATCTAAGATGGTTTTTTTCTCATGTTTGACGCTGAGGCGTTCATCAATTTTACCAATGAAGGCATCTTCTTGGGTGATATAAACTGTACCCATGATTTTCTCCTAATTTATTGGAGGGTGAAGAGAGAATTTTTTAAACGCAAAGGGGCGCGGAGGAAACGCGGAGGGGCGCGGAGGTTTTTTTAGTTTGATTCTTGATATTTTTTTACTTTTTCTGTTGCTTGGGGTAGGCAATTAAGATATAAGCTACATCCTTGACAGCGTTCTGTTTTGATGGCTTTGGGCATTATGCCTGTATGTAACAAGTTCTGCACTGCTTCAATTGTATTGATGGTATTTTGTCTTAGTTTTTGGTTAATTTCTATTAATTGACGTTGGTGTGATTGGGCATAATAAATGTAGCCTGTGTTGATAGTTTTTCCGGTCATTTCTTCTAAGCACAAGGCTTGAGCGCAAACTTGCATTTCATCATTATCCCATTCTCCTTTACGCCCGCGTTTATATTCGACGGGATACCATTCACCATTTTCTAATTCAATTAAATCAGCTTTTCCGATAAGTTTGTAATTGTCTGATTTCAACCAAATTGCTCTAATTTGCCAAGTTTCTTCCCGTTGTCCTTCACCTACAGTATGGACTCTTTCATGTAAGCTTGTGCCTTCAATTGTGTATTGATTGTCAATAAATTCTCCTGTACAAAACATCCGCCAGCAGCGATGCGGACAATAGCTATATTGATTTAATGCTGCAATCGGAATGAAGTCATGTTCATTCATGGTTTTGTTATTTAGTAAGTGGTGGATATTTTTAATTCACGCAGAGGCAAGAGAGGCAAGGGGGAAATGTAGAGACGTTGCATGCAACGTCTCTACATTTGTAGTTTTTGGATAATTCCCCATTCTCTATTCCCTCCTACAACCGCCGCACCATCCCCATACCCATTGTTGTTTTTCTCCCCACACCAGCATATAAAGCAAAGTCAGCTAAGGCGTTAATTTGCTTGATTTGCATTGGTTCAACTTCACCTAAAATGCGATAGTTGACTTCTCCCAGAATGCCAATAAATTTGCTCCGAGAATCGGCTAATATGTCTGTATGAATGTTGACGAAAGAGGGAAAAATTGTCTCAATTGCAATTTGAGACAATTCTATGCCACTGTATTTATTCCACCTTGACAGCAAGGAATTAAAAACACATTCTCTGGTAGGGAGGGTTGTGTCATATTGTCCTTGACGGAAGGCGGTAGGTGTGGAGAAAGTTAAGTTAATGGTGCGATCGCTCTCACTGGCTTGCTCATATAATTCTGGATATGTGCATACATTCGCCCAAGGTTGGGTTGATTGGGCTGTGCCTTGAATGCTAGTAATATACAAGTTTGCTGAACCCAAATGCCAAGGGTGTTCCGGGTTGAGATTTAGCCACAGTGGAGTCAGTTTGCTAAATAAGCTGTCATCTAGTAGGGAAACACGCCACCAGCAGGGAGTACCAGCCGGGATGGGTTGTTGATGACTAAATTGTAAGCTGTGCTGGTGTGGTTTTGGTCGTCGTTGGATTTGTAGGGGTGACAGGGTGAAGGCTTTATCCGCGCTAGAGTTATGCAGATATTCCCCCAATGCGGGATCTACAGAACTGACTAATGTGAGGAATAAAGCATGGAAGTGTCTACCTGTGAGAAATTGCGGGTAGATGGGAGACTGGGGAAGTAGGTTGAGAACTAGGCTATGAGGCATACTACAATTCAAAATTCAAAATTCAAAATTCAAAATTCAAAAATTTATTTGCGTTTTTTTGTTGTAGATTGAGCAACTCGTGACTCTACCGTAAAAGCTGGGATTTCTTCGAGTTCCGTGTCGCTCAAATTATACTGTTCGCAAACGAGACTCAGACGATATCCGGGGGTTTTCACAGGGTTGACTGCATGAGTTAAATCGCCTTGAAAGTGCAGTAAAGTATTCATTTGCGGCTTAATTTGCCCCAGTTGGCGTTTGTGAGATTTGAGGATGAGTTCTCCGCCTTCCATGTTCAGAGGTACGCGCACATAGAGAACACTGACAAGGTGAGGCGGTTCGATGGTTTTGCAGTAGGAACGCAGAGAACGATCTATATGGGGATCAACGCGAGAGCCTTCTTTGAGTAGTAAGGGGTTGAGGTAAAAGGCGTTACAATTAGGCTGGAGGGCTAAGTCGAGATAGGGCTTGAAGTAGGGAAATTTTTGTTCTACTGTGGGGAGATGCGATCGCCTGAATACTACAGAAAATCCTTTAGTCCCCACAAAATCGCGGTTGAGGTTGTTGGTTGTAAAGTAAGGACAAGCATGAATTTCTCCCCACAAGTGGTTAAGGTAATCGCTGGGGAAGGCGTTGGGTTGTTGTTCGTAGTGTTTCACGGTGGGTGTGGGAGTATGGGAGAGGCGATGACCTACGGTTGCTCGCAGACCATCGCACAGTCATAATTAACTACGAAAATGATAAGCTATATGCACCGGAATTTTGATGTCTTTCATCTCAGTGAAATGATAATATTGTCCTCGCATCTGCACATTCTGAATTAAACTAACTGGAGGCATATTCACCACATCGTAGCTAATCACTTGATTAGTGAACATCACATCTAAAGGATTTAATGGATATTTACAAGTGAATATACCTTCAGCAGTTTGCGGTTTAGGTAATTCCTCAACCGTTACCTCAGCCTTACTCATCCACTTACCCAAGCGTATCCACTTTGGTAATTTGAGTTGCTTTTGCGAGATGACAAAAAACTCAAATTCACTTTCTGGCGCAACTTCTTTGGCTCTACCAAAACTGGGAATATTTTTCTGGGTTTTCTCCATCTCTACATGATAGTTATTGTTAGCATACTTCCAAGTGTTGAGAATTGTAGAATGTCCGATTGAATGTGCTGGAGTGACATAAATTCCCTGCTGATTCAGAGGTGTTAAATGCTCCTCATATTTCGGCACTTGTTCAGGACAAAAGTAGCGATATGAATATTCTTCAGCTACGTTAGTAGAGTAGACTTCGCTATCAACTAAACCCAGGGCGTAACATAGAGCATAATTGTGAATTATTGGCTCTGTTTCGTACAATCTTCCAATTTCTCGCGTGGCATAATACAGGCTGTCGTGTAATTCTAATTGACAACGGTAAATCAATACCATTATTCTTTCCCCGCTCTCGCAGCAGTTTTCTTTTTACTAATGTGCTTATTGGCATAAGCTTTAGCTTCTGCATCAGCTTTTTGCAAGATGCTGGTAATTCCTGTTTCACTCGCCGTGAGTTTTTTCACTTCATTCAGAAGAGGTTCAAAAGCATCACCAATAAAGTCAGTATGTACGATAAATTCTTCAGACATCAATGCTTCAATCGTATTTTTAGCAGCAGTAATTACTTCGTCTTCATCCAGAGGATCGGGAGAATTTAAAGCATTATTAGCTTTCATCTGGTCATATATTGCTTGAGTCCAGCGCAGATTACTGGTAATTTCTCCATCAGCAAATACAACCCCAATTAACTCATTTCTCACCCTACCTGTACGGGTTGTTTGCGCTCCATAATGGCGTGTTCGTAAAATGTTATTAAAAACGTAAAGGAAGCTAGCTTCTGTGGGGTCTTTCAGTGTGACAATGCTAGGGAAGAATACTTGTGGTCTGATGTGGTCTTGTTGATTAAGCCTAGCTGTAACTGTACCTATCTCACCATCTAATTTACCATCTGATTTCTTCTCTCCTTTGGCTGCCATTGTGCCATTTTCATAAGGAGCATTCAGAGTAAACGTTTCATGGGATTCATCAAATGCTGTGATGGAAAATGCTGTATCTACAACAACTTTCGATTTTTCTGAGCCGGAATCACCAATAGCAAAACCATAAATAATACAATCAGGATTGTCCATTGCAAAAGCTACGTTATATTCGCATTCTTCCGGTTTCATCAATTCATACTTGCGGAGTAATTCCCGTCCAACTAAACGTTCTGGGGTAGACTGCTTGCGTTTGAACATTGACAAACGGCTAATTGTATTTTTGTCTTTAATTCCCGCCCTGACTCTGGCTTTATTTAATTCGCCATCTGTTTGAAATAAAGGGTAAGATTCGGTGATACGAATTGTTAGGAAATGGGCATACTTACCCATTGGTTTGTAAGGAATTTCAGCTTGAAATAGTTGGGAATTTACAGTTTTTAGCAATGCCATAATCAATCTCCAAATAGTTTAGTAATGTTTGAGGTAAGATAAATTATTGATCGTCGTCAGATTCAGTAGACTTATCGTCTTTACCTGCATTTTCTTTGTCATCTTCTAGACGGTAAAGAAACTCACAAGTGTCTCGAATTAAGTTGATTTGACGACCTGCTAAACGTGCGCGATCGCCTGCAAATGCTTTCTCAAATACTTCGATGACAAAATACTTGGCAAAATCCAAGACAGCTTGTCTTTCTTCTTCCCGTTTACTCATTACCCAGCGTCCTTCCGCCGTGGAAGCATGAACCCGATCCATGAGTTTAAAAACTTCTGCGGCGACGGCTGCAACTAAGGTTTCTCCATGAAATACGCTTGACTCGGCTTTCAAGATAGTTTCTGCCGCAATATCAATCGGTTTTAACACAGCGTTAGACTTCGGATTATAACGTTTATTCGCCCGATAAAAACGGCGATAAAGTTCTGTTAAATTCTTGGGATGATTTAGACTCGATTCTGCTTTCACAATCAAGGTTTTCGTATTCATGTCATACTGTACATAAGGGTCAAAACAAGGATAAAAATGATAGGCATACAGCCTAATTTTCTCGATGCGTGCTGTTTCTACTCCTTGGTTACGTACCCAACGATTGAGGTAAGCAAAAACATACAAAGAACTGGTTTCAAAATCCTTTGCTAGTTCGGTAAATTTACCCCAGTTAGCATCATAACCAGATTTGCCTTGTCTAGCATTCACATCAAGGTGAATTGCATAGGCGGCGGTAAGCACATTTAGAGGTGCGGGGTATTGAATGCTGTTGTCATGCCAGCCTTCTAAGATGTAATCTAGACGGAAGCGATCGCGTCTGACTAATGCACGGAAAGCATGAGGCGCACTGTCTAAAAAAACGCTTTCTTCAAACTCAGCACCATCATTAAAAGGTGGAATTGGTGACTCAGACACCACAATTTTAACATCTAAAATCATCGGGAAAGCAAACGCCAACCAACTAGGCATTATCCAAGATTCGGTATCGGTGCTATCTCGTCCTGGCGGTAGTGCCATGAAGTAAAATGTTAAAGGTTGGTCTTCAGGATAAGATAGTTTAAATGTGCGGTCTTTGTCACGCTCTAAGTTTTCATCAATTAAGAAAGCATCTACACTTTGGTAATTTTCTCGTTCTAAGTTAGCTTGTAAATCTTTGCTAATAAAGTGATTACGGACGCTAGTATCAAAACGAGTTTGAGCAATACCGTTGTAAGCTTTCTGTAAAAACTTGTTGGTTTCTGGTGTGAAGTAATAAGTCGGGTAAAAATAGAGATAGCGATATTTACCATCTTCAAATCGTTTACCCACTGCTTGAGTTTGATTCATTAAAATTTGCCTCAGCATCATCTCCACACCCGCAATACTGGAGATGTTGCGTTTAGCATTAGAACCTCCTAACATTTGCTTATTTGTATAAACTTGGGGAGTAAATAAAACTGCCGATTCCATCTGTTCTGTCACTGTATAGGCAGAATGGGAAATTGAGCAGATTAATTGTTTTCCCCGTCCTGGTTTTTTGGCAGCATTATAGTTATTCAACTCAGCTAAAAATGTATCGACTTGAGTTTTAGCTGATGCTTCTTGATTCGTGTTTGGTAACATCACAATGCGTGATACCCAAACCCTTAAATCCTCCCAACCATCAGGCAGTTCATACTGTGCAATGATTGGTGAAATTAAGCCTGTGAGATATTGAATAACTTGTTGACAAGTTGCACGCACATTTTCAATCCCAGGATGATGTTCCAGATATTTTGCTGCTAGGTAATACCATTCATAAGGTACGCCTCCCGTATTTCCTTTTAATTTATGTTCTTTCAAACTTTCGTTGATGCGCTGAATTTCTCGAATTTGGGGCAAGTATGCTGTCAAGTTCCAAAATTCTGCAACTTTATGGGTTAAATTTAAAGGTGGAACTTCTGGCAGCTTTTTATCTTTCTTGCGAATATCCTCAATCCGATTTACCGTTTCATCCCAAATTTTGCGACTAACTAAATCACCAAACTCTGCTATTTGGTCTATGCGGATATCATCATCAAATTTAAAGTCATATTCAGCAGATAAAACGCCTTGTTTTTGAAACTTAATTAAATTTTCACTGCGACTTTTAGCAACTGAATCTTTGTTGGGGTTTAAGATGCGTAGAGTAGCATCTAACGCTACCTGCATCAAGCCAGGAGAATCAAAAAATAAGTTGTAATATTCGGCATATTTCATACCTTTACCATCTCTACCAAAACCTGTTTGTCTCAGGCGTAGTTGTCCTGCACAAAGCGATTTAATATTATCAACTACTCGGTCTGGTAAGTCTTTGGTTGAAATAGGAGGTGCATGACGCGCAGCTAAATAAATTACGCCAGTTGGCAGATATAACAAAGGTTCGTAGTAGGTATGCTCATCTGTATTCAAACTCGTATGAGATTGAATTAAAGCATTGTTGACTACATTAGTTAAAACCCCTCTATTTTCAGCAATGCTGTGATAAGTAAGTTTTAACTGTCCATCACTTAAAAAGTGGATAACTTCTTTGAGTTTGGAGTGTTCTGCGTCTTGGGGATGTTTAACAATTGAGGCGAGAGAGTCAGCTAACAATGTTAAACCTGATAGTTGTCGCAGGGTGCGATCGCGCAATACTGGATTCAACCCAAATTCTGAAAAATTCCAGTTAGTATCCCACCTACTTTGTGCATTATAAGCCATGCACAATAAATCATCAATATATTCTTGATAAGCTTCTGGATTCTCTGGATTGATAAACTTATCTAGTCCTAATTGACGAAGTTTTGTCTCAATAATTGGGCGATGTTCTGCTAATGGCAACTTCCGGCAATCATTCGGGACATCAGGGAACTTTTCAAAGTCATGTAAAATAAACCCAGCAATTACTAAACGCCGTTCTCTTTCTTTCACCACTCGCCGGACTGTAGTATCGAGTTGCTGTAAACGTCTCTCAATTAAATTAGCCGGGAATAATCCATTTAATAAGTGTGTATTCAATGATTGATCAGCAGCGTTATCTCGTCTAACTTTGCTTTTTCCTTCTGCTTCTCGCTGTTGGTCAATTGCATCAAAATACTTACCGCCTTTAGCAGTGACACCAATCGCTATTCGTAAGAGATTTGGTAAAACATACTCAGCAAAATCTGCCATTACTACATCATCAGGATTTTGTGCCTGAATTGCTTCGCGTAGCAGTTTCAAGCTGAGTAATTCTCCTTGGGTTTCGATAGTGCGATTGTTATCACTATCAAAGCCAAAATCACCCGATAACCAATCAATATCAGTCATTGTTTCATCTCCAAATTTTTACTCCACTCCTTCTAAAAGTTTTGCCACTTGCTCAGGAGCAGGAAGTTGATTTCTTAAGTCTTGAGGCAATGAAGAAAATACTTTGTAAGTTGCTACACCAATTGGTTTATTAGATTCTCTCAGCGCGTATTCAACAATAGTTTTGTTCTTAGATTTACACAGAATAATCCCAATTGATAAATTTTCATCTGGTAGTCGAGATAAATCATCCAAGGCTGCCAAATAAAACTGCATTTTTCCTACATATTCAGGCAAAAAATCTCCAGTTTTTAACTCGACAGCAACTAAACACTTTAATTGACGATGATAAAGCAATAAATCAATAAAAAATTCCTGATCGCCAATTTCTAAGCGATACTGACTACCAACAAAAGTAAATCTTCCACCCATTTCTTGCAAGAATGGTTCAACTCTTGCTAAAATTGCTTGTTCTAGTTGCCGTTCGCTGTGTTCATCTGCTAATTCTAAAAAATCAAAAGTATATTCATCTTTTACTGCTAGTTTTAACTGATTACGAATTGCTGCGGGAACAGTTTGGTTAAAATTCGTTTGGTTTAGGAGAGTTTTTTCATAAGTTTGATTTTCGATTTGGTGAATCAAAACATTCTTTGTCCAGCCAAATTTACGAGTCATTCTGATATAAAACTCTCGTTCTAAGTCATCTTTACACTTCTCTAAAATGACTATATTGTGAGTCCATCCAATTTCTGCCACCAATGGTGGCAGATTTTCTTTTGAGTGATAAGTCAGATAAAAATCTCGCATTCTCCAAATATTACGTGCAGAAAATCCGCTAATTCCGGCAAACTCTGTTTGTAAGTCTTTTGCTAACTGTTCTACTACAGATTTACCCCAGTCTGCTTCCTGCTGTTGGGTAACAATCATCTTTCCAATATCCCAGTAGAGAGCAATGAGTTCTTTATTTACTGCCTTCAGTGCTTCATACTGAGCAGAACGAATGCGCTGTTTGACTTCCATTAGTAAATTTTTGTAATCGTCTGGAATTGGTTTACTCATGGCGGTAAATGTTCAACTTATCCATCACCAAGTGACTGACGAGCATAGACTAAACAGGCTTGTATATCTTCTTGTTCTAACCAGGGATAACCTTTTAACAAGGTTTCGATAGTATCTCCCACCGCCAGCATTCCTAAAATATGTTCAACACCTAGGCGGCGATCGCGAATAATTGGTTTACGGCCAAATATTTGCGGGTTCACTGTAATTCGTTCTGATAGTTGTTGTTCGTTCATAGCGAATCTGTAGTTTGAAATTAGACTGTTAATGCTGTGTACACTACAAACAGCACCTTAATCTGGTGGTTCTAGAAAATCCAAGCGATTCTGTAAATCCTCGTTTTTACAAACTTCGCGTCTGTAATTTGTTTCTAAAAGACTTATGCGATCCTCAAAGTCAGCTAGCTGCTTGTCTTGAATAGCATTGTGCTGTTGTACTTGATTTATTTCATTGGACAAAGGAATAGACAGCGACACACAAATTTGGTTGTCCCCTGCATTTATGACCACGGTGATTTGAGTAGGGTTATTGTTTTGGTTCAGCATAGTGAGTTGTCTTACGAGGATGACTCACATGATAAAGCATTTATTAAGTCATGACAATCGCAAAATTCGGTTAAATCATTAAGTAATAATGCTTATTGATTTTCATCGGTAACTCTGCTATAGTAAAGTGTTGGGAGGTAAAAAATCTATACAACATAGAGCATAATACCTATTAGGGATTGAAACATGACCTAATATCTGCGGTCTAATACCCTCCCACAATATTTTCAACCAATCCATATCTCATCTCCTTTGCTTTTAAAGCTGTATGCCAAAGTATCAAGCAACAACGCTGATTGACCAAAAGCGATCGCATAAGGTGCTGTGGTATCATGAAAGCTGTACTGATCGCTAATTGGGTAAATCTGAAAGTGCATTGGTAGCCTTAGCCGCATCCGCACTTCCGCAACCGGATGGCAAAGCACGTAACACACTAAACCTTCCTTCTTCAGTCGTTTGTTAATTTCCCCAATCCAGTAGTTTTCAGGTTGCCAAATTTCCACACCCTTTAAAACCTGAACTTTCCAAGCATCTGCAATTGGCTGCAAGTCACCAGAGTAGGTAAACTTCCAGTTCAGTCTTTCCTCGCGGTAGCCACGCAACTTCATAAATGCTAGACAGTGTTCAAATCTACCTTTAGCAATGGGTTGTCCGGTGCGTGCTACGGTTTCTTTGAGTGTCCGTATAAATGCCGCTTCTGTCCACACTTCAATTTCTAAATTACCCAAAATGCCGGGTAAATCGTAGGTTTTAAATCTGTCTACTTCATTCTCTTCGGTTAAATCGTACAACCCACATTGCAAAGGACTCGAACCGCGAAAACTATAAGCATCCTCAGCAATGGGATTTCCGGCTTTACCTGATAGTGCTTGCCAATCTTTCGCCCAGCCTGAAACACGTCCAGCAACAGATTTTAAACTGCTGTCAAATACTTCTTGACAGGCTTTTTGAAACTTTTCTCGGCTTTGGGCATACTGTTCTTTAATGGTGCGATCGCTCAACTGATAACATAGCCAGAATGACTGCACTGCACCCCATCTTTTATAATAGCCTCTAAAGTCATTAATCTGGCGATATTTATCAGCAATAATATTATGAAAAGTCGGGCGATCGCAAATCCTATTTACCTCTAAAGGTGGTGTCTCTCCCTGAAATAAACGCTCTACTAAAAAGTTAGGTACTAACGCCCATGCTGTAAAGTTTTGAAACTTAATTTCTTGACCATCTTTTTCATAGCCATCATGCCTACCTAAGCGTCCCAACCGTTGAATAAAGTTACCAGCATCAGACGATTCAAAAATCAAGAAATTGATTTTAAAATCAACACCTACATCAATTGTGCTAGTTCCCAGCACCAAATCAGCCGCCAGACTACGCTCTTTTTCTGCTTTTCCTGATAACCCTGTATTTTCTCCTACCTTTAATCCGTAAGGCTGCAAAATATCTTGAAAAAATGGCGTTAGGCGTTTAACTGCTGCAATTGAATTGAGAATAATTGCCCCTTTACTCCCTGGATATTGGTGAAACTGTTCCACAATTAAATTACTATTTTCCTTTAACCAAACTTCCGATGCTTTAAAACTCGGTTCTAAAGGGATAAAATTCAGTGATATTGTCCGCGCTACTTGTCGCCATCCTTCGGTTTTAAGTTGCTGTTCTTGTTCTGCGGTGTCAGGGAATTGATATTTATTTTTGTCAATCGGATTAATTTCTTGACAACGAAATCCGGCTTTTTTTAATTTACCAATTAAATTACTATCTGGTGTGGCAGAAAGAAACAAAAATTTCTTACGGCGATTTGTGCAGCGAATTAACAGCATAGTGTTAATAACGCTGGCTATTTGTGGCGCAGCAAAGACATGAAACTCATCAAAAATAAACAAATCAAAATCTTTGTCGATTTTACCCCAGAGTTTATCGGGACTATCGCCACGAATTATATAAGCCCCTCGATGTAAATAATGAAAAATATCTGGGTTAGTTAATAACGCTTCTCTTTGGCTAGTGAGAGTAGCGATTGCTGCACCTTTTTTCAATCCTTCATTTTCTGCATAAATTTCTAAATCAGCCCCACTCAATCTAATTACACGCGGTTGATTTTCTGGTTGAAATATTTCTACATATCCTTGAATCTGCGTTTCTTGATCACGGGCTAATTCATTAGTTGGGTAAAGTCCAATTGCTGAAAATTCACCTTGAAGCACTTCTAAATATGCAGCCAAGCTTTTACCATCACCTGTCATTGCAGTGTTGAACACTACATCAATATTAGGATTGCGTAGTGCTTCTAAAGTAGCGGCTTGATGCCAAGAAAGTGACCAATTTTTAGGTATTTGCACCCCATCAGGTGTGGGGACTGTTTGAGAATAAACAGACTTGAGAGTGATTTTATAACTTTCGGACATACACTTAAATAGTGTCCGTAACTGGTTGTTAAAAACTATATTGGCACGCAAAATGGAAGTTGGCAAGATTTATATGTATAAAAGTGTCCGTATATTTTTATGAGTCGTAAAGGTCAGTCTATAACCCTGTCGGTGACAGAACGTGATAAAGCCGAACTAGAAGCGATCGCCTTAGAATTCGGTATGATGTGGGGAGATGATCCCAATATCTCCAAACTGATCAAAGCGATCGCTCAACGTAAGTTAATCATTGCGAAAAATAATGATTGGCCAGAGTCACGTATCCGCGCCTTACATCGGTGTATTGGTGCTTTAACCGATATCGGACAAATTGAACAAGCGCAAATTATTGCTAACTTGTTATTAGAACGCAGCGAATTATCAACCCCACTGCGAAACGAAATTCTCAGCTTCCTAGAAGACACACCCCCAGCTTGGCGGTTACAACTAGACCGTTATATTCTCCGTCAGCAACCCTTTCAACTTTCCTATCAGGATGCAGCAGAACGAGTATTTAATTTTACAGTCCGCTATGCCAAAATTAACCCCCACGAAAAGCGGCAATATCTTGATTGCTGGTGTGAGGAAACAGCCGACAATAAGGATGTCCCGGAACTTACACATAACTGGTGTTTTCGTTTAGACCGTATTCTTGATGCTGCTGTCACCCAAGTCTCTGGTGAGTGGCGATCACAATTAGATGAAATAGAAGTGGAAATGCACTTATTAAACAATTTAGCCTTTGCTTATCAAGCTAAACCGCAAGATGTTTTCAATGAATGGCTACCGGATAAACAACGAGTGCGGCGAGTTGTCAGGCGCGTATCTAATACTTTTTGGTTTATGCGGGAAATTATGCAATACACGCCAGATTGTGTGATTGTAGCACCAGAAAATGTGCGATCGCTCATCAAACAAAAACTCATCAGTTGCTGTGAGAACTATGATTTACACCTGTCTGACTAGGAGGCATACACAATACGGCTAACCCCTTTGTATAGATAATTTAAATACCCCCATCCCAAAAAGGGAAGGGGGTCAGGGGGTTAGGGGATTAGGGGATTAGGGTTTTGAGGACTCTAATGTTTGCAATAATACCGTGAAAACATCCTCAGTACAACCTTAATTAATGAAACTTAATAACAACGGTTCAGAAAAATCATAGGAACTTATGTATTCTAAAATAGAGTCAATATCAGTAAATTTAACAACATTACTCAGGTAAAACGTGATGAAGTGGCGCAGATGGTCATCACATCAGACATTAATTCTCAGCATTTTGCTAACCTTATCTTGGGTAACTCCTACGTTAGCCCAAACAAATAAACCTCTCACCCGTGCTGAACTCTACAAAATCATCAAAATTGTCGAACTGCTACTACATAACCAAACCCAACGCCCCGCCCAACCTAATGATGTCATAGTTCCTAAAGATGCGGTGAGAACCGGGACGAGTTCAGAAGCGCAATTATTTTTCAATGATAAATCTTTAATCAGGGTAGATGAACGCAGTGTGTTTCGTTTTGAACCAGGGTTGCGTCGCTTTAAACTGCGTAATCTCATCGCCCTGAACGAAATGATTTTTAAATTAGATGATGGCACAGCATTAATTTTAAGTCCACCGGGAAGCGTGGGTACAGCAGTAGAAACCCCAGAAAGTAAGATTAATATCTTAGCACCACGCCCTGCGATCGCCAGTCATCAGCCTCATCTCATTGCTAGTAATAAAAGCATCAAATTATCGCAAAATAACGAGTTATATAGACCAGCACAAAAAGCTAGCGCAGTGATGGTTTTACACGACAAACAACGCAACACCACGCAAGTTTTTGCACTCACAGATGGAGATATCAAAATTTCAGACCAGCAAGATAAAAAAACAGTAGCATTAAAAGGTGGTCAAACAGTAGCCGTCAAAAATGGCAGAGTCGGAAATCCCCAAGAATTTGACTTACCAGCTTTTTATAAAACTATTTCCCTGGCTGCTGGGTTAGCACCAGGACAAGAAAATTTAATAGCCCAAGAATCTCCACCAGTACAAGAAACATTGAAAGCTGTCAGAGTCGAAACATTAGCAGCATTAAAAAATCAAGCCCAAAGATTTAGAGGATTTAGTCGAACATTTCTGGCAGATGCTCTCAATGGTACAGAAGGTGATTTAAATCCTCGTCCTAGAGTATCAGTTAGGATTATTAATCCGCAAATTGTCACGGGAACTTTTTATAGAACAGAAGGTAATCAAGGCGTGTTTATCCCAGATAATAATCCCAATGCTCCTAGAAATGTTAACGTAGATTTTGACCAAAGAACTATTACTATTGATGGCAATACAGGCGTATCTAATAACGCTGGCTTGAGTGGGAATAATGCGAGTGGTTCAGTGATTAATGCTAACGGACAAATCACCCAAATAGAAGTTTTTGGGGTGAATGGTGAAGAACCACAAGCAGGTATTCCTTATCGTGGTAGTTTGACAACAGGTATAGCACGCGATCGCTAGATTTTTTCAAAAATTGTTAATTTTTTGGTGTGTGAGAAGTGATGTCTAATAAAGCCGCTTTATTGCTTCTATCGGGAGCAACATTATTGGGGATAAATCAACCAGTTTGGGCAGAAAATCAGCAGCAAGTTTTAGACAGCAACGAAGTCATTAACTCAGAAATTATTGAAACAGCAAATTTTCCAGACATAGATTTAAACAAACAACTAAATCCCAGCTTAGAACGAGTGACATCAGTCTCACAATTATCTGATGTGCAACCAAATGATTGGGCTTTTGTTGCCTTACAATCTTTAGTAGAAAGGTATGGTGTCATAGCAGGATATCCCGATGGCACATTTAAAGGCGATCGCGCCATGACTCGCTACGAATTCGCCGCCGGATTAAATGCAGTATTAGATAAAATCAATGAATTAATCACAGCCGGATTAACAGAAAAATTTAAACAAGAAGATTTAGAAATCCTGCAAAAATTACAAGCCGAATTTGCTGCCGAATTAGCTACTTTAAGAGGGCGAATAGATGCTTTAGAAACCCGCAATACTAACATTGCAGCGCAACAATTTTCTACAACCGCAATATTAGGAGGACAAGCCATATTTGGGTTAGCAGGTGGTTTTGGTGGCGACCCACCAGGGCGAGGAGAAGCACAGCCAATTTTTACCTATCTTTCCCAATTACAGTTAGTTTCATCCTTCACAGGTAAAGACCGATTTAGATTAGCCTTAGTTAGTGGCAATGCTGCCTTTGATAGCTTGGCAAATCCCGACGCATTTAATACTAATATGGCGAGATTAGCTTGGCAAGCAGACTATGACAATCAAGTCAGACTAGATTCTCTAGAATATCGCGTAGCGGGATTAGGCGATCGCGTCGTTTTCACCTTCAAACCCGTAGGCTTTAGTTTAAGCAGTGTTCTCAGCGTCAACTCTATCTATGCAGATGCCGGACAAGGTGCTATTTCCCTATTTGGTGGTTCAACTCCCATCTTAAAAATTGGTAGTCTAGATGCAGGTTTAGGCTTCGACTGGTTAGTGTCCGACCAATTACGGATGCAATTTGCTTATGGGACGAGAAATAGCAACGATAGCAGTCGGGGTTTATTTGGTGCAGACCATAGCGCATTAGGAGTACAGTTATTATACAAACCAACCTCCGCCTTAATCACAGGTTTAGCTTACATCAACGCCTACTCTAATAACGCCCAACTAGATACAGGTACAGGTAGCAGCAACGCCGACACCTCTGGCGGTATTAATGAACCATCACAAATTCATGGACTCAACGCCAGCATGAGATGGCAATTAAATGATCAATTCGTGTTGGGTGCGTGGGGTGGTATAGTAGTTACAGATTCATTGCAATCAGATGCAGTCATTCTCAGCAGCACCTATACCGTGTCCTTGGGAGTGTATGACCCCTTTGGCAGAAAAGGAGATTTATTAGGCTTCATCTACGGACAACCGCTAAAATTAAATAACGGCCTTGCAGTTGCAGCAGTAGACGCAGGTAATTCCACCCACTACGAAGTTTTTTACCGTTACTTAGTCAACGATAACATTAGCATCACCCCCGGCTTTTTCATCGTCACCGACCCCGGACACATCTCCAGAAACAACGATATTTTTGTTGGTACTATTCGCACCACCTTTACTTTTTAAAGTTCGTAGTAAGGGCTTTAGCCCTTTCTTAAGGACTAAAGTCCTTACTACAAACCATTAATTATTTACCTACTTACCTGACTTTTCACGAGTTTTGGAAAACCCCTCTCCAAACCTCTCCCCTGCAAGGAGAGAGGCTTTAACTTTTCCCCCTTCCCTACGAGGGAAGGGGGTTAGGGGGTTAGGTTTCGCGTTAGTTTTTCCACATAACGTCAAAAGACAGAACTACTTACAACCTAAAGACTCACGAGTATCCACACCAGTTTTAGAATTCACCCCACTAGCCAAGGAGAGAGGCTTTAACTTTTCCCCCTTCCCTACGAGGGAAGGGGGTTAGGGGGTTAGGTTTCGCGTTAGTTTTTCCACATAACGTCAAAAGACAGAACTACTTACAACCTAAAGACTCACGAGTATCCACACCAGTTTTAGAATTCACCCCACTAGCCTTAGCACAGAGTTTTTTCACCTCCGTCCCATCTAAAACCGCATTTGTGAAATCTGCACCTGTGACATTAACATTATCAAAAATAGAACGCAGCATCATTGCATCTGTTAACACCGCATCACTTAAATCAGCATTCTTAAACCTAGCCAGATAAGCTATGCCATTACTAAAATCAACACCATGCAGATTTACACCTTCCAACACAATACCGTTAAACACGCCACCGCGTAAGTCAGCGTTGCTAAAATTAGCATTCTCTAAATCCACATTGGTAAACTCAGCCTCAACTAAATTTTGACCACTAAAATCTTTACCCTGAACTTCATCACCAGCAGAACGAGTAATGCTAGAAGAACTAGCAGCTTCCGCCGACAGAGGAAACAATAACAGAACCATAGCTAGCACAAAACTAGCTAGCACACGCCAATATCTGATCATGTCTTCTTAACAAAACTCAACATTCCCATTTAATATTAAACATCAGAAGGGGTTGGGAATTGTAGAGACTCGGTTGATTGTGTCTTAGGATATATTTTGAAGGAAGAGCGATCGCATAAGCAAAACTACCTGTGGCTAATCAACAACAAACTGCCGAAACCTTAGCAAGAACCCCCTTATACCAACAGGGTGTAGAACTGCAAGCCCGCTTTACCAGCTTTGGCGGTTGGGAAATGCCCGTGCAGTATAGTGGTATTACCCGCGAACACGAAGCGGTAAGAAATGCAGCCGGGATGTTTGATATTTCCCACATGGGTAAATTTACCCTTCAAGGTAAAAACTTAATTTCTCAACTCCAGAGTTTAGTACCATCAGACTTAAGTAAATTACAACCAAGTCAAGCCCAATACACCGTTTTATTAAACCCCCAAGGTGGAATTATTGACGACATCATCGTTTATTACCAAGGTGAAGACGCTACAGAATCACAACAAGTTGTGATAATTGTCAATGCTGCCACCACAGACAAAGACAAAGCATGGTTATTACAACACCTTGACCAAAACGAGGTACAATTCCAAGACTTGTCCAGAGAAAAAGTTTTAATTGCCGTACAAGGGCCAAAAGCCATCAACTATCTTCAACCCCTAGTCAAAGACGACTTACAACCCATCAAAGCCTTTGGACATCTGCAAACCACAATACTAGGTAAACCCGCATTTATTGCTCGCACAGGTTACACCGGGGAAGATGGTTTTGAAGTATTATTAGACCCAGATGTAGGCATAGAATTATGGCGTAATTTGAATGATGCGGGTGTAATTCCCTGCGGACTCGGTGCAAGAGACACCCTACGCCTAGAAGCAGCAATGGCACTTTACGGACAAGATATTGACGACACCACCACCCCCTTAGAAGCCGGGTTAGCTTGGCTAGTCCACCTCGACACTAAAGGCGATTTTATCGGACGGGCAGTTTTAGAACAACAAAAAGCCGCAGGAGTACAACGCCGCCTAGTAGGTTTACGCACCCAAGGACGTAACATAGCCAGACACGGCTACCAAATTCTTGTAGATGGTAAAGTAGTCGGAGAAGTCACCAGTGGTACATTATCGCCCACACTCGGTTATCCCGTCGCCTTAGCCTACGTTCCCACTCAACTCTCAAAAGTCGGACAACAACTAGACGTAGAAATTCGTGGTAAAACATACCCAGCAAACATAGTAAAACGTCCCTTTTATAAAAGAGGGAATAGGGCATAGGGCTAAGAATTTGCGGTAGACTCCTGGAAAAGTCATAATTTTCGCGCTCTTCTTTGCGTCTACTCTGCGAGTTCCGCGTTAGCGGTATGCGCGAAACAAAAAAATCTTCATGGTGGCGGTGCAGAAACTTGCTGACACGCCACCTGAGAACACAGCAGCGAGAACTTAAACAGCTAACCGACGCTGCTCTAAAGGTAATTGCAAGCGATCGCCTGGTTGTGGTTCAATAATTTGAGTAGAAAGTTGCCGCTTTGCTAAGTGCGATCGCAACTCCTCAACATTTCCTTCCGGCTTGAGAAACTTTACCAATAATCCCTCATAGCTGACATCACCAGGCGAAGCAGTCGGAAGCATAACTTGAGGTTTTAACCATTCTGCCACCTCCAAAGCCTTCTGTTGTCCTCGAATAATCGACCCCACCAAAGGCAAATTGATATCAATCAGAGGCGTAATCACCACATCTATCGGTGCAAACTGTTTCAACTCTGGAGCATGATAACCATGAGGCTCATAATACAATTTTAAATCCGTTCCTAACTCCTTGAGAACATAAGCATTCTCTATCAAAGTCGGCCCAATAGGAGAACCAGGAACAGCCGTAATTTCCACTTGGTTATTTAACTTGTAACTTTCCCCATGCGCCAAAGTCGTCACAGAAGTATAACCCAACTCCTTTACTACCTTCGCCGCATTCGGAGAAGCCACCACCCGAATACTTCTGTTAAGTTGCTTCAGTGTGGGAGTGTGAGCGTGGTCTTCCAAACCTTGAGACAGCAAAATCAAATCAATATTATCTGGAATAGGACGATCTTGAGAACGAAAGCCTTTGAAGAACCAATCTAAGTTACCAAAAATTAACGAACCAACCAACCAAGGATCTATCAAAATTCGTTGTTCCCCAATTTCCAGCAACCAACTGTTGCTGTCCAACCAAGTTAAATACATAGCCACAGATTTAAGATAATACCTGCCTACATTGTGACATTACCGGACTGGAAGGGACTGGAAGGGGAAGGGACTGGAAGGGACTGGGGAGAAATCAAAGTTAATAATTCTGCAAAAAATTTTTTGAATTTTGAATTTTGAATTTTGAATTGATTTATCCCCCACATACCCCATCTACGGCAAAATAAAACCGTACTTCCGCAGTACAGCCTTAGCTTGGTTGTCAGTCGTTACAAACTTGACAAAATCCTTAGCTGCATCAGGGTTTTTACTGCGTTTAACCACTGCTAAAGGATAAATAATTGGAGAGTGGTATTTTTCATCAGCAGCCACTACCACCTTTACCTTGTCAGAAATTTTGGCATCGGTAGAATAAACTAAACCAGCATCAGCATTACCACTTTCTACCACCGCTAAAACCTGACGCACGTTATTACCATAAACCAATTTTGACTGAATCTGAGGTAACAACTTGAGTTGTTGCAACACTTGTTGAGCATATTGTCCTGCGGGTACACTTCTGGGTTCACCCATTGCCACCCGCTTGATGTTAGCATCTCTCAAATTGTAGAAGCTAGTAATGCCTGTAGCGTTCTTCGGGACAACCAACACTAGGCGGTTCTTTGCTAGGATAGCTCGTGTACCTGGAAGCAAAAGTCCTTTCTGCTCCAAAGCATCTATTTGTCTTTTAGCCGCAGAAATAAACACATCTGCTGGCGCACCTTGTTCAATTTGTCGTTGCAAAGCACCAGACGCACCAAAGTTATAACTAATTTTGACATTGGGTTTACTTTGTTGATAAAGAGGCTTAATTTCTTCTAGTGCATCTTTCATACTGGCAGCAGCAGATATCAGTAAATTAACATTAGACTGTGCGACTACAGAGGAGGGTGTCGTAAATGACAAGCCAACCGCCATCAAACAACTAGCAACTGCCGCACCAAGAAAAGCAAAAAATTGTCTTCGTTTCATAGGAAAATCAGGCTGAGATAGATTCTTCTCCAAGGATTCAGGCTTGGTAGGAGTGAATTTAGATCACTACGATATTTACCAACCAAATTGGTAACATTATGCCAAGAAAAGAACAAGGATGGATCACTTTTCAAACATCGGAAGAGGAGCGCAAAATTCTAGAAGAGTTTTGTCAGCAGTCTCAGCGCACTAAAACTGAGATTTTGCGGGAACTTGTGCGCGGTCTTCATCAGCACTCGACACCACCGACATCATTACCAACCACCAAAGTAGACAAGGTAGAACCAGAAGTTTCTACTAATACCTCGGAGTTAGAAGTTAGCCCTCCTAAAAGACCCCTAAAAGTTAGCTCTCGTAATATTCTCAAAGGTGTAGTTAAAAAAGTTGTCACCGGCGCAGTGAATAGCGAAGTAACTATAGAAATTGTTCATAGGGTAGAGCTAACCTCGATTATCACCAGAATGTCAGCTGAAGAATTAGGACTGGTTGAAGGTGCTGAAGCCTATGCAGTGATTAAATCAAATGATATTGTCATCGCCAGAGATTGACATTTTCCCCAAACTGTGTATATCTGGTTTGGGGATTCCTCACCATCAGCAATGCTTGTTTTCTATTTTTTCCCGTCTCTATGTGGGGAGATGAGGGGGGTAGGGGAAGCAGGGGAGGCAGGGGAGGCAGGGGAGGCAGGGGAGGCAGGGGAGGCAGGGGAGGCAGGGGAGAGAAA
>NZ_LUHJ01000068.1:55901-103563 GCF_001597745.1 Anabaena sp. 4-3
CAATGACTAATGACTATCTGTAGTGTTACTACCCTCTAGAAGAGTTCGGTTATGCGAACTAGCTATAAAAATTAAATTGTTAAATTAATTGATAGTTGAGCAACCATTGAGATAATTGCTATGAGTAATGATTCCCATCGCAATCCCGAAAATGCTTTGACTGAATTCATAAATGATAACCGGCTGTGGGAATATCTGCAATCTCTGAATCCTGAAACTGTTAAGGAATTATCTAAACCCGGTTCAGTAGAAGTGCTTCATTTAATTCAACGTTCTGTGATGGCAACTTTGGGTAATTTACTGGGTAACAAGTTTAACACAACTATCACAACTAGCCGCGAGGAGTTAGGAAAGCTTTTAGGTTCTGCAATGGTAGATGGGTATTTCTTGCGTAACGCAGAACAGCGTCTAGAGTTAGAGAAAAGATTTTTGCCTAGCAATGATCAACTTAACGCCAATATTTATCCGTGGTTAGAAAATTCTCAAGCAGAAGAATTAGCCGATTAAAAATACCAAAAAAAGGCTCAAGCATTGGAACTTGAGCCTTTGCTCAATTCAAGTTAATCAATTAAAATTAATAGCGGTTACGGTTGTAGCCACCACCACCACGATTTCCACCAAATGAGCCTCTATCTTCTTTGGGTCTGGCTTTGTTGACTTTCATATCACGACCCATCCACTCAGCACCATCAAGCGCATCAATGGCTGCTGCTTCTTCTGCTTCTGTTTCCATTTCGACAAAACCAAAGCCACGTAAGCGACCTGTTTCACGATCTGTTGGTAGCTGAACACGCTTTACAGTGCCATATTCTGCAAACACAGCAGTAAGCGCATCTTGGGTAACTTCATAGGAAAGGTTACCTACGTAAATCGACATCAATCTTCTCCAAAATCATGAGTATGCAGAGAGTTAGATTTCGGAGAGAGTCTGTAAATACCAAAAGGAAAAAGCCTGTCAATACTAAAAACAAACGCCATCGCCGAATTAAGTCTCACACCTCATCATTACACATAAATTCTGATAGTCATGAAAAAATTTAAAAAAATTTACAAAAAAACATAAATATCGGACTGACGCAAGTGTCACATTAAATATGTCTTGTAGGGTGCGTCAGACTGCCTAAATGCTGTCAACAAACATATTGTTGATATCTGACGCACCCTACTAATATGCCAGTTGCGTAAGTCCTGATAAATTTTACTATTTGTCTTGGCAGCTTCAGAAGCTGCTATTGATTCAGGTGAGATGAGGCGATATCTAATTAACATTACTTTGGGCAATGTGTAATCAATAATACGGAATTTTAGCTAAGTTGGCAATATTTTAAACATAGACTGTTCCATAACTCAAGAGGTGGCGATGCTTGGCAAAGAGCCAGAAAAAACAGTCTGGGATGTGAACTAGCAACTAGATAATTCAGAAAGAATCCAGTAAATTGTTGTGATATACCAACTAAATCATCATAAAGTTGGTAAATTAGGAAGGTAAGAGAAATTTGACGAGAAAGTTTGTTGCTCCTTAGTTCTGGTGAATACAACTATGCCAATGGATTTGTCACCCCTCTGGATATCACTGAAAACTTCGTTATTGGCTACATTTATTACCTTCTTTTTGGGTATTGCGGCTGCATACTGGATGTTGGGATATCGTGGTAAGGGCAAATCGTTGATTGAGGGGATTTTTGTAGCTCCCTTGATTTTACCTCCTACGGTTGTGGGCTTTTTGTTACTGCTGTTTTTCGGCAAAAATGGCCCAATGGGGCAATTTTTGCAACCTTTCGATATCAGTGTAGTATTTACTTGGTACGGGGCAGCGATCGCAGCTACAGTAGTCTCTTTCCCTTTAATGTATAAAACTGCATTGGGGGCGTTTAAACAAATTGATAGCAATCTCCTCCAAGTAGCCAGAACCTTGGGAGCAAATGAGTGGACAATCTTTTGGTGTATCAGTTTACCCCTAGCATTCCCAGGCATTTTAGCAGCGACATCTCTGGCCTTTGCCCGCGCCTTGGGTGAATTCGGTGCCACATTAATGTTAGCTGGTAACATCCCCGGACAAACACAGACCATCCCCATGGCTATTTATTTTGCTGTGGAAGCTGGGGCGAATGATGAGGCTTGGTTTTGGTCGTGGGCGATTCTGATTGTTTCCCTATCAGCTATTATTACTGTTAACTTTTGGCAAGAACAGAGGGGAAGTAGGGGGAGACAAGGAAACACGGGTGCAGGGGTGCAGGGGTGCGGGGGTGCAGGGGTGCAAGGAAGTGAGATTTTTGGGTTATCGGCTGCATCTGGTGAGGTGAAGCTGTTGGTGGATATTGAGAAGCGATTACCGAGTTTTCACCTGAAAGTGTCTTTTAATAGTGATGAGCAACCGTTGGGATTGTTGGGCGGTTCGGGTGCGGGTAAAAGTATGATTTTGCGGTGTATTGCCGGAATTGAGACACCGACGAAAGGACGGATAGTTTTAAATGGTAGAGTGTTATTTGATTCCGAAAAGAGAATTAATCTACCTAGCCGCGATCGCCAGATTGGTTTTTTATTCCAGAACTATGCCCTATTCCCAAATATGACAGTAGCGCAAAACATCGCGTTTGGACTACCTCAAGGAATCTCAGCCCAGAAAATGCGATCGCAAATCGCAGAATTATTAACAGCCATGCAGTTAACAGGATTAGGCGATCGCTACCCGCACCAACTTTCTGGCGGACAACAACAACGAGTAGCCTTAGCTAGAGCCTTAGCCAGTCAACCACAAGCCTTACTATTAGATGAACCTTTTTCCGCCCTCGACACATATCTGCGTAGTCAACTAGAACAGCAAATGATAGAAACTCTAGCCGAATATCGAGGTGTGACACTATTTGTCACCCATAACATGGAAGAAGCTTACCGAGTTTGTCCTAACTTGCTAGTCATGGAAAAAGGTAGAACCGTACATCATGGTTCTAAATACGATATTTTTGAGCATCCGGCAACAGTGAGTGTTGCTCAAATCACCGGCTGCAAAAACTTCTCCAGTGCTATTGTTCACACATCGCAACAGATAGAAGCCCTTGATTGGGGTTGTCAATTGCGAGTTATGGAAGCAATACCCCCAGAAGTAACGCATATTGGCATCCGCGCCCATCATCTCACATTCACCAAAGAACCCAGCCAAACAAACTCTTTTCCGTGCTGGTTAGCCCGAACCAGCGAAACACCCCACCGCATGACATTGTTTTTAAAACTCAATTCTCCAGCCAACGACTTACACGATTACCACATACAAGCCGAAGTCTACAAAGAGAAATGGGCAACTCTCAAAGATCAACCTTTCCCCTGGTATGTGCGTTTAGACCCCCTGCGGCTAATTTTAATGAATAGTCATTAGTCATTAGTCATTGGTCATTAGTCATTAGTCATTAGTCATTAGTCATTAGTCATTAGTCATTAGTCATTAGTCATTAGTCCCCAATCCCCAATCCCCAATCCCCAGTCCCCAGTCCCCAGTCCCCAATCCCCAAATCCTGTGCTTCAATATGAAAGCTATTATGGATTTGATGGAGTATGCCGCAGAAAACAGCCGCTTTACGGTTTGTCATTTTGTTGGGTTTTGTTAGTCTCTGTGCTGATGCTACCTATGAAGGCGCGCGTAGCATCACAGGGGCTTATTTAGAGGTTTTGGGAGCTAGCGGCACAGTAGTCGGTCTAGTAGCTGGTTTTGGCGAATTAATTGGCTATGGCTTTCGTCTAGTGATTGGATATCTCAGCGACCAAACAGGTAAATATTGGGGAATCACAACATTAGGTTACTTTTTAAATACTGCCGTTGTGCCATTGTTAGCATTAGCTGGCAGGTGGGAAGTAGCCGCAGGTTTAATGATGGCAGAACGCACAGGTAAAGCTATTCGTACTCCTCCACGAGATGCGCTGCTTTCCCACGGTGTCAGTCAAATTGGCCGAGGCTTTGGCTTTGGTTTACATGAAGCAATGGATCAAACTGGTGCTGTTATGGGGCCTTTGGCTGTAGCGGCGATGGTTTATTTTCAGGGAGAATATCGCAATGGCTTTACAGTATTGATTGTCCCTGCGGTTTTGGGTTTAGTAGTGTTGGGAGTTTTACAATTTATTTATCCTAACCCTAGAGATTTTGAGGAAGAAACAGAGGATAGTCCCAAAGAGGAAGAATTACCGCAGATATTTTGGATTTATTTGGGTGCTGTGGCCATTATCGCCGCCGGTTATGCAGACTTCCCTTTGATTGCGTTTCATTTTCAAAAACAAGGTATCGCTACGGGGCAAACCATACCTTTGTTTTATGCTTTAGCGATGGGTGTAGATGCGGTAGCAGCGTTAATCTTTGGCTATCTGTTTGACCGCATTGGGATTTTTGTGTTAATTACTGCGGCTTTGCTCTCATCTTTATTTGCGCCATTGGTATTTTTAGGCAATACCCAACTAGCACTGTTAGGGATAGCATTTTGGGGGATTGGCATGGGAGCGCAAGAATCAGTTTTAAAAGCTGCGATCGCTGGTATGGTTCCCAAGCACAAACGCGCCACAGCCTACGGTATTTTCAGCACTGGCTATGGTCTAGCGTGGTTTTTAGGTAGTACCTTAATGGGTGTGTTATATGACCATTCAATTACTACGTTAATAGTTTTTTCTTCCGCCACTCAACTATTAGCAATAGTATTTTTCACCTGGGTAAAATTGCAAGCTGACAAGACTAATACCGCACTAACAAAACAAGTGTAAAACGGTGCATAAGTGCAGGGTTGAATAATAAATATTGACTTGTAGAGACGTTGTATGCAACGTCCCTACAAATAACTAATAACTAATGACCAACGACTAATGACTAATAACTAAATCTGCAAAACTTTAAACCACCTATTTACAAAAGTGTTAATAGTTTGTTTAACTTGATGTCTGCGATACCATCTTTGAAAAGCCCTTTCATATTCTTCACCCTTCATCAGAAAAGTGTTCCAAACATCCAACCCGACTGCTAACCCACTGAATACTAACAGGTAAAGCGACCAAGAAATAGTCCCACCACCGACAAAATCAGCCAAAATCAGAAAACCATTGACAATAGTATAATTGCCCAAACGCTTCTTAAATCTTGTCAGACGGTAAGTATTAAAAGCTTGACGCTGCTGGATTTCTTGGTGTTGCGATCGCCAGTCTTTCTCTGCTAACTTTAAACTCTCCGGCGAGATGTCTAACTCCTGAGCAATTTCTACAATTTGCTCATAGCTAAACTCTTTTTCTTGGTCGTCAGCTTGGCGGGCGATCGCAAGTTGTAGAATTCTTTGTACATCATCTTGGCTATAAAAACGGTTGTTTTGAGAATCAAAGTCCGTCATAGTTGCTATCTGTAGGTATTTTCTCGCTTAAGATTCATCGCCCGCTAGCCATCAGCTAGATTGCATCATCTCAGATATTGTCCTATCTCTACACTAGCAAATATTTCCAAAACTACCTCAATCACAGCCATTGTACTCGACTGACACAGCTAATTTTGTGCATCAGATGTAGATGTAGTAGCGTGGCAAGGCTAAAATGATGCACAAATATAGTTCTTGTGGTGCGGGCTTCTAGCCTGCACCGGAGGGGATAGGGAGCTTATCCCACAAGAGAGTTTTAATGCAACATTTAAGGCTTGCCACGCCAGTAGTAGCGTGACCGGGCTAAAATAGTGCATTAGATGTAGGTTGGGTTAAGCGCAGCGCAACCCAACTAAGATATTGGTATTGGGTTTCTTGAAGTCAAACGCCATTCGCCCCAATCCGGGAAACCCTTCCACGGCGATGGCTCCCCAACCTACAATTTTTTTGCATCATTTTAGTCGTGTCAGTCCAATACAAATACCTGATTTTATGCAAAAATCAAACCGGATTTCTATATAAACATTATTCTATCCTACGCATTAGTAAATCTCATGATTTTTTTCAAAAATTGCTGGTTTACTCTTATTCATCAATATATTATTAACCATCATAAAAATAAACAAAAAAATACATTATGAAATATTCAAATTTAATTTTTACAAAGAGGCTATTTATCAAGTAAATATTGAGTAGTGTGTGTTACGGCCATGAAAGAATTTGAGCATTTGAGAGAGTAGAAATTAGCCGTAACGCACCAATAAATACGATGCCGTACTCTCAGCCAACGCACCCTAATGGACTGACACGACTACAATTTAAGTTTTACTTGATCAATAATCTCTAAGGTAATTTTGAAGAATTGATGAATTCAGTTAAACAACCCCTAGTAGTTTTTCCTCTTACCTATTCCCCCTAATCATTAGCTAAAATACCAGTAGAATTACGGATGAGTAAATATAGCTAATTTAGATAATATTTATGGTGCAAATAGCGGTATGCACAAGCAAAAACCCTAAATTTTCAATGAATGCAAAGTTAAACTTTATCTCAGGGCTACCACGCTCTGGTTCGACATTGCTGGGTGCTATACTCAGACAAAATCCCCGATTTCACGCTAGTATGTCCAGCCCTGTAAGCTCACTGGTGGATCGGATGCTAGAAGCAATGAGTGAAGATAACGAATTTTCTGTTTTTATCTCACCAGAACAAAAACGCTCTTTAGTCTTAAATATTTTTAACGCATATTATCAAGACCAAGCAGATAAAGATATTATCTTTGATACTCATCGGGGTTGGTGTAGTAAACTATCATTAATTAATCAACTATTTCCAGATGCCAAAGTAATTTGCTGCGTCCGTAATATAGCCTGGATTATGGATAGTGTTGAGCGGCTAGTGCGGCGTAATGCCTTTGATGTTTCCAAATTATTTAATAATTCTCAGGAACGCGCCAACGTTTACAGCCGGACTGAAGCATTGAGTCAAGGAAGTCGATTAGTAGGGTTTGCTTATAATGCCCTCAAAGAAGCTTTTTATGGTGAACATAGCCAATCTTTACTCTTAGTTGAATATGATTTATTAACTCAAAATCCAGAGAAGACCATATCACTAATTTATCAATTTTTAGAGACAGAACCCTTTCCCCATGATTTTGATAATGTGCAGTATGATGAACCGGAATTTGATCAAAGACTCCAGACTCAAGGCTTACATAAAGTCAGAGAAAAAGTAGAGTTTAAACCACGACAAACCATTTTACCACCAGATTTATTTATCAAATATTACGACTTGAGTTTTTGGACAGAACTGAGAAACAGTCAAGCAAACGTCATTGTTGCCCAGCCTTTAGACACACTCTAAACAGATGGTCAAACACCGTAGGGCGATGCACTGTCCACAACGGCAAAAACCAGGGTAGAAGCAAGTTTTCCCCATTGCCAACTTCAAGTTATTTGACTTTTCACCTTATGTGGAAAAGCTAACGTCAAACCTCACCCCCTCACCCCCTTCCCTACTAGGGAAGGGCGGGTTGTAGAGACGTTGCATGCAACGTCTCTACTCATGCTGTTCGGAGGTTTGGAGAGGGGTTTTCCCGAACCCGTCAACAGTCAGAAACCTCACCCCCTAACCCCCTTCCCTAGTAGGGAAGGGGGAACAATTAAAGCCTCTCTCCTTATAGGGGAGAGGTACCCTGCGGGTTCGCGTAGCGTCTCTGAAAGAGAAGCAAGCTATGGAGAGGGGTTTTCCAGCCCTAGTAGGGAAGGGGGAACAATTAAAGCCTCTCTCCTTATAGGGGAGAGGTTGGGAGAGGGGTTTTCCCGAACCCTTCAACAGTCAGAAATTTCATTCAGCCTGAATCAAGTGCTGCGACAAGTTAAAGCACTCGATTGAGGACAAATCTCTAGAGATTTGTAGAACTCAGACAAACTTTCATTAACAACAGGAGAATTAATATGGCACCTTCAGTCAACGAACCATTGCTAGTCACCCAAGCAACTGATAATGGTCTTGGTGATACCGTAGGTACTCTGAGTTGGGCGATTTTACAAGCCAATCAACAAGATGGAGATGACACCATCACCCTCGACAGTGATGTGCGCGTTACAGGAGTGATGAAAACCCTGATTAACAGCAACATCACAATTGTCGGGAATGGTAACAGTATTAGCGGTGATGCTAATAACAATGGTATTACTGATGATGGTGATGTTCGCCCCTTGTTTATCAAGTCCGGCACAGTGAATATCTCGAATTTAACCATCACCAATAGCATGGCTAAAGGGGGAGATAGTTACTACGGTGGCGGTGGTGCTGGTATGGGCGGCGGCTTGTTCATCTATGATGGCACTGTGTCATTAACTGATGTCACCTTTAGCAATAACAAGGCACAAGGCGGCAGTGGTATGCGTGTTCACCTGGACAACGGCGATATCTTGTCCGGTAGTGGCGGTGGGATGTTTGGCAACGCCACTGGCTTCGGCGGCGGTGGGCTGTTTGCTAATAGCGATGGTAGCAATGGTGGCTATGGCGGCAACGGCAATTACGGCGGCAGAGGTGGCACCAACGGCGGCAACGGCGGTTTCGGTGGCGGTGGCGGTGGCTACGGCAATGGCGGCAATGGTGGCTTCGGTGGCGGCGGTGGCGGTGGCGGTGGCTACGGCTACGGCTACGGCTACGGCTACGGCAACGGCGGCAATGGCGGCTTCGGTGGTGGCGGTGGCTACGGCTACGGCAATGGCGGCAGTGGTGGCTACGGTGGTGGTGGTGGCGGTGGCTACTACGGCAGCGGCGGCAATGGTGGCTTCGGCGGCGGTAGCGGTGGCGGTGGCTACGACGGCAGCGGCGGCGGTGCTGGTATGGGTGGCGGTATATTTATCCGCAGTGGTTCATTGACACTCAACAACACCACCTTCAATAACAACACTGCTACAGGTGGCACAGGTTTTGAGAATGGTAAGGGCTTAGGTGGCGCGATATTTATCATGCAGTCCACCAGCAACCCCAACGGCAACAACCAAGCAATGCCCCAAGAAGCACCACCTACAGTCTCAGCTACAGGAAATACTTTCAACGGCAACAGTGCTGCTGACGATGCTGGTACAGAAACCGACAACGATGATATTTACGGTGCTTTCGCTGTTCCTGCCGTAGAAGCAGGTGTCACCATCAGCGAAACCGACGACAGCACAGATGTCACCGAAGGCGGAGAAGGAGATACTTATACAGTCGTCCTCAACAGCCAACCCACAGATGATGTCACCATTACTCTCAACCCTGGCACACAACTAACAACCAGCCCCAACACCCTCACCTTCACCCCCGCCAACTGGAACATAGCCCAAGAAGTCACAGTCATAGCCCTGAATGATGCTGTAATTGAGGGTAATCACTCAGATACTATCACCCACACAGTCACTAGCAACGATCCTAACTATTCTAATTTGACGATTAATCCCATCAACGTTGCTATCACCGACAACGATACCGCAGGTGTCACCATCAGCCCAACTGACGGCAGCACAGATGTCACCGAAGGCGGGGAAGGAGATACTTATACAGTCGTCCTCGACAGACAACCCACAGATGATGTCACCATTACTCTCAACCCTGGTACACAACTAACAACCAGCCCCAACACCCTCACCTTCACCCCCGCCAACTGGAACATAGCCCAAGAAGTCACAGTCAAAGCCTTGAATGATGCCATCACAGAAGGCAATCACACAGGTACTATCACCCATACCATCAGTAGCGACGATAGTAACTACAGCAACCTCAGCATTGCTGATATTACCGTCAACATCACCGATTACAACGGCACACCCATCCAAGGCACAGGCGAAAAAGAAATTCTCCGAGGTGGAAACAACGCCGATGTCATTGAAGGCTTAGACGGTAATGACTACCTGCTAGGAGGCGGCGGTGACGACAACCTCGATGGCGGTGCTGGTAATGACTACGTATTCGGTGGCGCAGGTGATGATATCATCAAAGGTGGTGATGATGCTGGCTTTGACCTACTCTACGGCAACCAAGGTGAAGATACCCTTGATGGAGGCGACGGTGACGACAACCTCGACGGTGGAACAGGAAATGATAGCCTGATTGGTGGTCGTGGTAACGATATCTATACTGTCGATAGTCTCGGCGACACCGTAGTTGAGATGGCAGACGAAGGCAGAGATAAAGTTAACTCTTTCATCGACTACACACTCGGAAATCACTTGGAAAATCTCACCCTCTTGGGTAATGCCGAGAATGGTACTGGTAACAGCCTCAATAACCATATTATCGGTAACAATGCCAATAATATCTTATCTGGTTTAGAAGGTGATGATTGGTTAATGGGTAAGGGCGGTAACGACACCCTGTATGGTGGTGCTGATAATGACCGACTTGATGGTGGTGCTGGGGATGATAGTCTATTTGGTGGTGTTGGTAATGATATCTACGAAGTCGATAGTGGAGACGACACGATTGTTGAACTCGCCGATGAAGGTATTGATACAGTTATCTCTGTTGTAGATTGGACATTAGGCGACCACTTAGAAAACCTGACATTGGTGAGAAATGCTGAATTTGGTGAAGGTAATGAACTCGATAACCACATCTTTGGTAACAATCAAAATAATGAATTGCGTGGTTTAGACGGTGATGATTTTCTCTCCGGGGGAGTCGGGGACGATACACTCACTGGTGGTGTTGGTGATGATACCCTAGTTGGTGGTCGTGGTGCAGATACCTTTGACTTGATTGGTGTTCTCGGTGGTGTTGATACTATTAACGATTTCCGCGTTGGTGAAGATATTATCCAAGTGTCTGCATCTGAGTTGGGTATCACACCACAAATGATCGCTGATAACAGCTGGTTTATCAGGGGGACGAGTGCGACTACAGACACTCACCGCTTGATTTACAATCAAACTACAGGCGCACTGTTCTTTGATGCTGATGGTAGTGGTGCTGGTGCGTCGGTACAAATAGGCTTGTTCTCCAATCGTGCGGTTTTAACTGCTGACAGTTTTGTTGTTGACGGTGGTCAGGCGGTCAGGTAAACTGATTCTCTCACTGTCAGGACTTACGCAACTGGCATATTAGTAGGGTGCGTCAGATATCAAAAATCTGTTTATTGGCAGCATTTAAGCAGTCTGACGCACCCTACAAGACTACAAGACTGATGTTTAACTAGGCTGGCGAAAGTTGTAAATTTCTGTAATTACGTCTACCCAACCATCAGAGACAGATTCTAAAATGCGATCGCCTTTTTCTTTAGTCGCTGTAGTCGCATCACCAATTACACCACTTTTACTAATATCCTTTGTCACCCAAGCCACGGGTAGCTTACCCTCCCAACTCAACAAACTACCTGCCGGCTGTTCTGGGGGATATTCCGCCACTGCTTGCTCTAACCTCACCTGCTCTGGTAAAATAGCCAGCATAATGCTAGTTTCCGCGTCTCCGGCGTGCATTCCTTGGGTTGCTTCCTTTGGTGTCAGCAATTCTTTAGTAATGTGAGGTACACGCCAAGTAAAAAGCGGAAATACCCAAAAGTCGCCATACTTAACGTGTAAATCCCGCGCTGCCATTTGCATCACTTGGGGTTGTCCCCCGTGGGAATTCATCAATACTAGCTTTCTAAAGCCAGCACGGTAGATACTTTCGGCAACTTCGATGATTGTAGCGGTGAGTGTTTCGGTGCTGAGGGTAATTGTACCGGGAAAGTGCCAATGTTCGTTAGATTTACCATAATATAAAGTAGGCAAAGCGTAAGCCGGAATATTAGCATCCAACTTTGACAAAGCCTTACCTAAAACACCTACACTAATAGCAGCATCAACAATCAGTGGTAGATGAGGCCCGTGTTGTTCAATTGCCCCCACTGGTTGAATGATAACAACATTTTCCTTATTCGGCATAGCCTGAATTTCAGTCCAGGTGAGATAGGGAAAAAACCGTTCTGGGGGAATAAAGTTGTGCATCTGGGAAAATTCAAAATTCAAAATTCAAAATTCAAAATGAAAGAAGCGGCTTTTGGCTGCTGCGATCGCATCATTTTTATATTAACTGGGAATTAGAAGGGACTGGGTACTGGGAACAGGGGAGAAGAACTTTTACCCAGTCAACCGTCAACCGTCAACCGTCAACAATTGTGAATTGATTTGTCTCCCTCATCTGCCCAACCTCTAGCTTCTAACCTCCAATTCAGCGCATAATAACCAAGTCTGAAACAATCAAAGGAAGGACAATCAATGGTCGAGGATAATGGCTCAATTCGCACTTTATCGGTTGATATTGGTGGTAGTGGTGTCAAAGCGATAGTCTTAGATATCACAGGAAACCCCGTGAGTGAACGGGCGCGTGTTGATACACCCCAACCCGCTACACCAGAAGTGGTGATCAATGCCATCATGGTATTAGCAGCTGCTCAAGGTGAGTTTCATCGTGTCTCGGTAGGTTTTCCGGGTGTGGTGCGCTATGGTGTCACAGAAACAGCAGTAAATTTACATCCAGATTGGATTGGGTTTGATTTAGAAACAGCACTTTTGCAACGATTAAATAAACCTGTACGGGTGATTAATGATGCAGATATGCAAGGATTGGGGGCGATTAAAGGTAAAGGTGTAGAGTTGGTAATTACGTTAGGTACTGGTTTCGGTTCGGCTTTGTTTGTCGATGGTAAATTAGTTCCGAATATGGAAATGGGACATCATCCGTTTCGCAAAAATGAAACTTTCGAGGAACAGCTAGGAAGGGCGGCGTTAGACAAAATTGGTGAGAAAAAATGGAATCGTCGGTTAAAGAAGGCGATCGCATCTTTGCAGAGTTTATTCAATTATGATTACCTTTATATTGGCGGCGGTGAAGCTGTAAAAGTAAATTTTCAGCTACCCTTAAATGTGCGACTCATTCCTAATATCACTGGGTTATTAGGTGGTATTGCTTTGTGGCGAGATGAAAGGTAAGTTTGAGGAGTAGAGGCAGCAAAGGCAGCAAAGGCAGCAAAGGAAGCGGAGTCAGAAATTCTTTCCTCATACTCACTCAAGAGTCTCTAACTTTGCTCCCGGTTAATATCTTGCAAGTCAAGAGCATAATTTAACCGCAAAATATTAACTCCTGGTTCGCCAAAAATTCCTAAAAATCTCCCTTCAGTATATTTATTAACTAGCCTTAATAGTTCATCGGCTTGGACATCACGGGCGCGAGCAACGCGCTCTATTTGTTGTCTAGCAGCTTGGACGGAAATATGTGGATCTAAACCTGAGCCAGAAGTATAAATTAAATCAGCTAAAGGTGGGATATTTTCTTCTTGCAGTTTATTTGCTTGTTCAATAATACGAGTGAGCAGTTCTGGATTACTAGGTGCAAGATTACTAGCACCAGATATACCCGTTGTTCTGGCTCTTCTCCCCTGAGAATATCTGACTGCACTGGGACGACCATGAAAATATTTTTCGGAAACAAACACTTGACCAATTAAGGCTGAACCAATTGGTTGAGCCTCTATATTTTGCATGATGCTACCGTTAGCTTGAACTGGAAATAAACCTTGACCAATCACTAAAATAGCTAGAGGATAGATAATTGCGGTGACTAACCACAGTACCAGAGTCAGACGAAAGGCTTTGATGATTTCTCTAATAAAAGACATAGACATTTTTTTAGTTACTCTAAGAATTTAACTGGTAATTTTTTCTAGAATTCATTCAGATTAACGGAGAACAGGGAACTCTTAATAGGGAACAGCATATTAGTAGGGTGCGTCAGGTATCAAAAATACGTTTATTGATAGCATTTAAACAGTCTGACGCACCCTACAAGACCTTTGTCATGTAACACTTGCGTCAGAATATAATCGCGTTTCTACTATTGACTTTTTACGCTAATCCTACGGCAGTAATCAGGATATCTATGAATTTAATTGCAATCAATGGTGCAATTACTCCACCCAAACCATATATTAGAATATTGCGTTGTAATAACTGATTAGCTGTTAATGGTCGAAATTGCACGCCGTTTAAAGCTAGGGGCATTAAAGCGGGAATAATCAAGGCGTTATAAATCAAAGCTGACAGCACAGCCGAATTAGTGCTAGTTAAATTCATAATATTCAAACCTTGCAGATTAGCACCTGCAAAGATGACTGGGATAATGGCAAAGTATTTAGCAATATCATTAGCCAGAGAAAATGTTGTTAAGGCACCACGGGTAATTAGCAGTTGTTTACCGATGCTGACAATATCAATCAACTTGGTGGGATCAGAGTCCAAATCTACCATATTGGCGGCTTCTTTGGCGGCTTGAGTTCCCGTATTCATGGCTAAACCAACGTTAGCTTGAGCTAAAGCGGGTGCATCGTTGGTTCCGTCTCCAGTCATGGCTACGAGTCTACCTTGGGCTTGTTCCTGTTGAATGACGGTGATTTTATCTTCTGGTGTGGCTTCAGCGATAAATTCATCAACGCCAGCTTCTTCAGCTATGACGGCTGCGGTAATGCGGTTATCGCCTGTGAGCATGATAGTACGTACTCCCATGCGGCGCAATTGGTCAAAGCGATCGCGAATACCTGGTTTAACAATATCCTTCAGATAAATCACGCCATAGATTTCATTACCCAAGCACACGGCTAAAGGTGTACCCCCCTGTTGGGAAACTCGCTCATAAGCAGCATCTAATTCTGGGCTAATTTGCCCATGACGGGAACGGACAAAACCTTTAATAGCTTCTACTGCGCCTTTTCTGGCTTCCCTTCCCCCTGGTAAATTAGTGCCACTCATCCGAGTTTTAGGGGAAAATTCCACTCCTTGAGCTTGTCTGAAGTCTAAATCAAATTTGGCACCCAACTTTTCGGCTAGGCGGAGAATTGATTTACCTTCTGGTGTATCATCAAATACGCTTGTGACCCAAGCCACGCTAGCCATTTCTGCCATTGAGTGACCATTGATCGGGATCAATTCTTCAGCTAAACGATTACCTAATGTAATTGTACCTGTTTTATCGAGAACTAAGGTATTCACATCACCGCAAGCTTCTACGGCTCGTCCTGATGTGGCGATGACGTTAAATTGGGCTACTCTATCCATCCCAGCAATCCCAATAGCATTAAGTAAACTCGCTATAGTGGTTGGTATCAAAGCTACAAGTAGGGCAATTAAAATTGAGACGTTAATGGGACTGTTGACATAGTAGGCAAAGGCGGGTAAGGTAGCCACCACAAACAAAAACACCAAGGTCAAAAAAGTCAATAATATACTCAGTGTAATTTCATTGGGGGTTTTGCTGCGTTCTGCGCCTTCGACTAAGGCAATCATCCGGTCAATAAAGCCTTTGTCTGGGTCGGCGGTGACACGTATAATCAATTCATCGGAGAGAATGCGAGTACCACCGGTGACGGAACTGGCAATATCTGAGCCTGATTCTTTTAGGACTGGTGCAGATTCTCCAGTAATGGCTGATTCATCCACTGAAGCCACACCCATAATTACCTCCCCATCGGCGGGGATGATATCACCAGCCACTATATATATAGTGTCGCCTTGTCTGAGGCTAGTAGCCGGGACTTCGGTGATCATACCATCGGGTGAGAGTTTCTTCGCGGGTGTTTTTGATTTGGTGGCACGCAAAGCATCGGCTTGGGCTTTACCTCGTCCTTCGGCGACGGCTTCCGCGAAGTTAGCAAACCAAACCGTTAAGAACAAAGTCCCGGTTAATATGCCGTTGAAAAGTTGGGGATTTGGCTGTTGTGTAGGGCCGAATAAATCAGGTTGGATGGCGAGGGCGAAGGTGATGAGAGTCCCCAACCACACCAAAAATATTACCGGGTTTTTGATGGCAGCTTTGGGATTAAGCTTGATAAAAGCATCCCAAATCGCCCTGAGATAGAGTTGTCTAGGATTAATTTTCGCTTTTTTGCTGGCGCGACGGCGATCGCCTGTACCAGAAAGAGGTGTTTTTATTTTAGAGGTAGCTGCCACTGTCTTCATTGAATTTATGTAATATTGGATTGATATGAACGGGGAGATGGGGAACTAACATCAAGAATTTCTCCCTTATAGCTCTGATGCAATTTACAATTGTTTCTGGCTTTACTCTTTGCGTCTGGTGCGCCTGTATGTGAGCTTTTAAAAGTATTATTCAGCGACACCAAAGAATATCAGCAGTCTCTTGTCTACCTTCTCCCCGAAACTCAAATATCTTCTAACTACCAGATGCTAATTTAAAACCTTCAGCAATTGGCCCTAAAGCCAAGACTGGGAAGAAAGTCAACACCCCCAAAAGCAAGACAATACCAGCCGTGACAGTGGTAAATAGCAAGGAATCAGTTTTGAGGGTGCCAGAGGTTTGGGGTACTGTTTGTTTACGAGACATACGATCAGCTAATAGCAGGATGGCAGTCATGGGAATATAACGCCCTGCCAAAATGCTGAAACTGCCGCTTAAATTCCACCACAGGCTATTATCTGCCAATCCTTCTAAACCAGAACCATTGTTAGCACTAGCTGAGGCGTACTCATAAACGACTTGAGAAATGCCATGAAAGCCGGGGTTAGTAATGCCGGAAAGGGAAAAGGGATAAGCTAAGGCGATCGCACTGGGAATTAACACCAAGATAGGATGAATCATCAATACCATACTGGCGAGGATAATTTCCCGCCTTTCGATTTTGCGCCCAAAAAATTCTGGTGTGCGTCCGACCATCAGTCCTGTGAAGAATACAGTCAGAATCAGGTAAACTAACAGATAAGCTGTGCCAATTCCTTGACCACCCCAAATCATTTGCCAGCATAAATTAAATAAAGTCGCAAATAGTCCTGATGGCATTAAGGAGTCGTGCATGCCGTTGACAGCACCGCAGACGCTAGCGGTTGTCATCACTGCCCATAGTGCTGTTTCTGCCCAACCAAATCGGACTTCTTTACCTTCTAAATTCGGCTGTTCTACTCCTAAAGTGCCATTGACGAGAGGATTACCTTGTAGTTCTCCTCCGGCAGCTATCCAGACGAGAATGATAAATACTGCAAATACCATCCAAAACAACAGCCAAGCTTGTTTGATGTTTTTGGCAAACACACCATAGGTGTAAATCATGGCGGCGGGAATGGCAATCATGGCGATGATTTCGATCAAGTTCGTCACACCATTGGGATTTTCAAAAGGATGGGCTGAGTTAGTAGCGAAGAAGCCACCGCCGTTATCACCCAACATTTTGATCATCTCAAAGGAGGCGACAGGGCCTCTAGCTATGTATTGGGTTCCTCCCTCTAGGGTGGTGACAGTCAAAGGTGCTTGTAATGTTTGCGGTACACCTAAAGCAACTAAGGCGATCGCACCCAGTACCGAGATAGGCAGTAATATCCTGGTAATGGCACGGATGAGATCAACGTAAAAGTTGCCTAAGTTTCTCCCCGTTATTCCCCGAATAAAGGCAATACCCACCGCTAACCCAGTAGCAGCCGAGGTAAACATCAAAAATCCTAAAGCTGCAACTTGCGAAAAGTAACTCAGGGTTGTTTCAGGAATGTAATGTTGTTGGTCAGTATTAGTAACAAAAGAAACTACAGTATGGAGGAGAGTATCCCACCTGGGCGCACCAAATCCATTGGGATTTCCAGGTAAAACTCTTTGCAAAAATATCAGTAAATACACTAGCAAACCCATGCACAGGTTAGTGGATAGTATTGCTTGTACATACTGCCAACCCGTCATTTCATCTTTAGGGCGAATCCCCGCGATTACATAGAAACTGCGTTCTATCGGATTCATGACAGCATCTAATAATGTCCGTTCACCGAGGAACACACGCGCTATGTAATTACCCAGAATGGGTGTGATTGCTATCACAATACATAGTGTTAAAACAATTTGTAACAAACCTTGTCCCATTGATTTCGCGCTCAATTTTCAGCCAATACTGTCTAGCTAATTCTGAGAAATAAAAAATAACCTATTTATATATCGGAGTGTGAGCAATTTGGCAATATTTCACACTACTCAATTCATTTAGCTATGATTATGGTTTTCAGTCTTGATAATTTTCTACGTAATCTGTGAACTACCCAACCTTGGCTTTCCTTACGGAACGCTTACGCGAACGCCTGTAGGTTGGGCTTCTGTACTCACGGGGGAGTGCCGCAGATGAGACTTTCGCCCCATCTTTGGTCTTACCTCCCCTCCTACAGCAGAGACGGCTGAACCTTCCGCCTTTAGCATTCTGATACCTTCTGCTCTAATGTTTATCGCTGCATTTCCATCCCTATCATGATGAGTACCGCAGTGAGGACAAGTCCATTCACGGATATCTAAGGGCATTTCACCCATCTGATAGAAACAATTAGAGCAAAGCTTGGAACTGGGGAACCATCTATCAATTTCAACCAATTTCCCACCTTTGCGTTCTAGTTTGTAGGCTAAGAAATTGGTAAACATTCCCCATCCACAATCAGATATTGCTTTCGCCAAATTGTGATTACGAACCATGCCCTTGACATGAAGATTCTCTACTATGACAGCTTGGCTATCGCTGGCCAACTTGTAACTAAGTTTATGTAGGAAATCTTGCCGCGAATTGCTTACTCGTTCGTACACTTTAGCGACAACTTTACGATATTTATTTCTTGAATTACTCCCTTTGACTTTACGTGCTAATTTTTTTTGCTTCCGCTTGAGATTCTTTTCATGTTTGGCAAAATGTTTAGGATTGTCGTACTTGGACACTTTTTCGCCATCGGTAACGACAGCAAAGTGTTTTAGTCCTAAATCGATACCATAAATTTTTCCTTCTGCAATAGTAGGGGTTTCCCCTTCTACTTCTGTCAGGATAGATGCAAAGTATTTACCTGATGGCGTTTTACTAACAGTGACAGTCTTGATTTTTCCCTCAATTGGTCTGTGTATTTTGGCTCTAACTATTCCGATATTGCCGGGAAGTTTTACATTTCCATCGACAATTTTGACATTTTGAGGGTATTGAATCGACTGTTTACCATGCTTAGATTTGAATCTAGGAAAACCAGCACGCTTATCAAAAAAGTTTTTGTACGCAGTGGTCAAATTGAGTGTTGTAGCTTGTAAAACTTGACTATAACAATCAGCCAACCATTCTGTATCTTTCTCTTTTTTGAGCTTAGGTAACAGTGTATTGAGTGCTACTTGTCCAAGTCCCTTACCTGTTTCTTTGTAAGTTTCAATTGACTTATTTAGAGCATAATTCCACCACCAGCGAGAACACCCAAATGTCTGCGCCAATAGTGTTTCTTGCTCTTTTGATGGGTATAAACGAACTTGAACAGCTTTGTGTAGCACTCAGTATCACCTCCTTGATTTTTATATCTTACTACTATCTACAGTTGGCAGTAAAGTAAAACCGGAAAATATTTGGCTACTCCTCATGTATCTTTTTCCTTACCAACCTACGGTTGATGATTGTCAAAGATAAAATCGTCGCAGCCCGCTATTCATCCCTACCTTGCTTCGCTGTTCGCGTAGCGTCTCGCAGAGAAGGTAGGGACTTTCGCGTTACGTTAAATCTTAGTTATATTACTTGGTTGTTAATAGTGTTTTATCTACCATAGAGAAAAAAAGATATTAGGGACTAGAGGCTTAATTGCCTCTGTAAACCTGGATAATTCCCCTAATTAGCCACAAAATTGCAGATTAGATGATATTTACAGGGTCTACATCGATTGTCAAGCTAACACCATCACAACAGAGCGATCGCACTTCCTCCCAATCAGGTAACTGCGGTAAAGTGTCGGGATCAAACTTCAGCAATATTTGCCAGCGATAACGATTAGCCACGCGCATCACACTAGCTGGTGCCGGGCCTAATATTTCAAATCCCTCATAAGCATCTAAATGTGTAGCCATGATTTCGGCTGTATTCTGTACTTGGATGGGATCAAGACTACTCAACCGCAGTAAAATTAATCTACCGTAAGGTGGGTAATTCAGGTCTTGGCGTTGTTCTAATTCTGCTTGTACAAACGAGTGATAATCATGATGTCTCACCGCCGCAATTACCGAATGTTCTGGGGTGTAGGTTTGCACAATCACCCTACCAGGTTCATCACCTCTGCCAGCCCTGCCAGCTACTTGCGTCAGGGTTTGAAATGCTCGTTCACTGGCGCGATAATCTGATAAATGTAGCAAACCATCAGCCGCCACCACCCCCACCAGTGTTACTTGCGGTAAATCTAAGCCTTTGGTAAGCATTTGTGTTCCCACTAATAAATTCGCTTCCCCGTTAGCAAACCGAGTCAGTAGGGTACGATGTGCGCCTTTGGTGCGGGTGGTATCGCTATCAAAGCGGATGTAAGTTAAATTTGGGAACTGTCGGCTTAATTCCTGGGCGACTCGCTGAGTACCACTACCAAAGAATTTCAGGTAAGGGGACATACATTCGGGACAATTTTGGGGATGCGATCGCACATAATTACAATAATGACAGCGCAACAATTGCGGCGCGTCTAATTCCGTTTGGTGATACGCTAAAGACACATCACAATGCGGACATTCCAACACATAACCACAACTGCGACAAGAAACAAAAGTGCTATGTCCCCGGCGATGAATAAATAAAATTCCCTGTTGTTTTGTCTGTTGCAGTTGTTCTAAAGCTTGTTGTAGCTTTCTACTAAATATAGAACGATTCCCCTCCTGTAACTCTTGCCGCATATCCACCACTTCCACCGGTGGTAAAGGGCGCGAGTTGATGCGTTGCGGTAGGGAAAGGTAGAGACTCTTGATTGGGGATGGGGAAAATATCATATCCCCCATCTCCCCCATCTCCCTCATATCCCCCATCTCCCCCATCTCCCTCATCCCCACATTTACCCAACTTTCCAAGGAAGGTGTCGCCGAACCCAATATTAAGGGACAGTTTTCTAATTCGGCGCGCCACTGGGCAACGGTGCGGGCGTGGTAGGTGGGGATGGGTGAGTCTTGTTTAAAACTAGAGTCGTGTTCTTCGTCGAGGATAATTAAACCTAGGTTGGGTAAAGGTGCGAAAATCGCGCTACGTGTGCCGATGACGATTTGCGGTTCGCCTGTAAGCATTTGTCTCCAGGTGTCATAACGTTCACCTTCTGAAAGCGCGCTGTGATAAACACTGATTTTATTACCGAAGCGGGCGCGAAATCGATCTGTGAGTTGCGGTGTGAGTCCAATTTCTGGGACTAAGACTAGGGCGGATTTTCCTTGTGTCAGTAAGGGAGTGATCGCTTGTAAATATACTTCTGTTTTGCCGGAACCTGTGATCCCATGCAACAATACTTGATGAAATCCCTCAAGCTGTTGAATACTTGCTAAAGCATTGGCTTGCTCTGGATTTAATAATTTTGGTTCATCTAAAGCTAAGGCTTGTCCTTGTTCTGTGCGTAATACTTCCCTTTCTTCAATAGCAATATAGCCTTTTTGTACCATTGACTTGAGGGTAGAGGAACTCGCGTTGGTAATTTGCAGTAATTCACTTTGCCACAACTCACCGCCACGCTTTCGCAATACTTCTAAAATTTCTCTTTGGCGAGTGGTTAAATCTCTGTCAATTGCATTAATTAATATGACTGCTTTTTGGCTTTTTGGTCGAGTTGTTCGCGGTGGTTCTAAGTAGCTTTCTACTAAACCCATTCTTAATAATTCCCGCACTCCTCGATAGGCAGATTTAACTTTTTTTTGTAAATAAGCAAAACTATAATCTCCGGCTGGTTGGGCTTGTAAAAGTTGCACAATTTGCTGTGCCGCCGGACTTAAAAATGCCGTGGTAGTTAATCTTTGATTCGACGATATTTTGTCTGTTTGCTGCGTGATTAAACGGATACGACGTTGCGATCGCCCTAACAATCCCGGTGGTAAAGCCACCCGAATCACCTGCATCACAGGGGTATAATAGTAGGATGCTACTCTATTTAACAATTCCCAATAACCACTAGCGAAAAAACCAGAACTGACAACATCTTCTACTTCCCGAATTTTTTCTAGTGGCAAATCGGCAGGCGGTTGCGATATCAACCGAATCGCTACGCCTCCCACTTGTTGAGTACCGAAAGGTACACTCAATATATCCCCAGGGTTAATTTCTAACTGCCTTGGCAAGCGGTACGTAAACAGTCCAGAATTGCCTGGACAATCTACCAGCACTTCGACATAGCCATTCACATTTGTAGCGGTGCGGTAAAATTCTTTAGTCTCATTAACTTTTAACTGGTATAAATTTACTTGATGAATATACATATTTGGTGATTTTTCTAGATAAATATTCTTATTGGCCTCAACCGTCAGTACAGAATAGACTTAATTCCCTCAACTATAAATTTTAATCTTCAGAGTGAAATTGTAATTGACAATACTTTTATCACTCATAATACTTGATAACTTTCCTCTTATGTAATCTACCAGACAAATTGATGCTAGCCCCTCGTGCCATAAATATTTGAAGTCCACCATCCCCAACAGGATGTTTTTCTGCATCGCAGCATCTAACCAGGAAGGTATCCTATCCTTCAATAGTTAAAAAAGACAGAATACAGAAGCAAAAAAAGTGCAAAAATCATCCTGAGATAATGAAAATAATCAGTTCGCTAATTCTACTAAACAAAGATAAAATATCACCGACAATTATCAAATTGGGAATTATGACATTCCCACTATCTCACTACCTATTTAGGAAATAGTTAGCTTATCTACTAAATAGGGAATAGCGTTTTTCAGTCTATTGATAGATATTCAACCCTTTGTGTATATGAGATGCTTTTATACAAACATTTTTTTTTGCAAGAAGTAAATTACTTGATTTTTACCATTAACAAATTTTATCAACAACAAGTTACACTAGGCTAAGAAAACTGACAATTACGTAATGAATCACCGCCAAGAACTCAAAAAACTTTAAAAAAGTATATAATTCGTAAAATTTAAGGGAGATTTAACTATATTTTTCTCATTGTTGAGCTAGAGAATGGTTTGGGGGGTTTGACAGATTTAGAGATTAATAAAAAAATAAAGAATATATCTGTGAAAACCTGGGAAAATCAAATTTGGGTGCAAAAAAGCCTGGTTGAGAAGTTTAAGTTAGCTGCCACCAATAACGAATAACGAAAAATTAATTTGAACTTCTATAGATTACTTCACATATCCCTGCATGATGCGCTTAAACAGGTGTGTTATCGCCTAGATAAACTACCAAATATCAGTGGTAAATAGCTGTCATTAAATTATGTACCAAACAAAGCAAGCATCCCTCAAGGAAACTATGAATATTGTTGAATTGGGAACGATGGAAATAATAGAGACTCATGTCGAAAATGAAGACACAACTTTTGAAAGTCTAGAAATAGTCATAGAAGAAGCCCCAGTAGCAGAAAATCTGGACACAGATGAACGTGACGGGGATGAAATGGCAGCTGCCAGACCATCTGGTTATAACAAAACCGAATATGATGATGCTGTTGGTGCCTTTTTTAAAGAAATGGCACGCTATCCGTTGCTGAAACCGGATGAAGAGGTAGAATTAGCCAGGCGAGTCAGATTTTTAGAAGATGTCAAAGATTTACAAGAGACTTTGGCATTAGAATTAGGACAGTACCCTACCAAAGCCCAGGTAGCAGAAAAATTAGAGATTACAGAAAAACAACTAGAAAACCGCTTGTATCAAGGTAGAGTAGCCAAGCGGAAAATGATCCGCTCAAACCTGAGATTAGTAGTATCAATAGCCAAGCGATATCTCAATCGGGGAGTACCTTTTCTAGACTTAATCCAAGAAGGTGCAATGGGATTAAACCGCGCCACAGAAAAATTTGATCCCGACAAAGGATATAAGTTTTCCACCTACGCATACTGGTGGATTAGACAAGCGATTACCAGAGCGATCGCCAACGATGCCAGAACCATCCGGCTACCGATTCACATCGTAGAAAAACTTAACAAACTTAAAAAAGCCCAACGGGAACTCAAGCAGAAACTCAGCCGTAACCCCTCCGAACCAGAAATAGCAGAATTTTTAGAAATTAGCGTTCAACAACTACGGCAACTGCAACAACTCAGAAGACAAGCCCTATCACTCAACCACCGTGTCGGAAAAGAAGAAGATACAGAACTCATGGATTTGCTGGAGGATGAAGATAACCTCTCACCCGAAGCAAAAATGAACGAAAACATGATGCGACAGGAGATTTGGGAAGTCTTAGGAGATGTCCTCACTCCACGGGAAAAAGATGTCATCTCTCTCCGCTACGGTTTAACCACCAGCGAACCCTGCACACTAGAAGAAGTCGGGAATATGTTCAACCTATCCCGTGAAAGAGTCAGACAAATCCAAAGTAAAGCCATGCGAAAACTACGCCGTCCCCACATCGCCAAACGCCTCAAAGGTTGGCTAATTTAAGCCAAAACTCAGGAATAGAGGAGAAAAACTCATGACTAATGACGGTTGACTATTGACTGTTGACAGATGACTATGGACTAATGACTATGGACTAATGACCATAGACCCATGACCATAAATAGTGATCTCATCGTGCGTTTTGCTGAACCTGCTGATAGCACAACGCTTTTTGACTTAATTAAGGGGCTGGCAGAATACGAAAGACTATCTCATGCCGTCACTGGTGACGCTTCGGCACTAGCGGAGCATTTATTTGGCTCTCCAAGATATATAGAGGCATTATTGGCAGAATACAAAGGTAAAGCCGTAGGTTTTGCCTTGTTTTTTTATAATTACTCAACCTTCCTTACCAAACCAGGTATTTATCTCGAAGACTTGTTTGTTTTACCAGAGTATCGGCGACAAGGTATTGGCAAAGCACTCCTGAGCAAAGTTGCTCAAATTGCTGTTGCCAAAGGTTGCGGCAGGTTAGAGTGGAGTGTTCTGGATTGGAATGAGTCAGCCCAAGCCTTTTATCGCCGCATGGGAGCATCCATTTTAGACGACTGGCGAATTTGTCGCGTTACAGAAGAAGCAATCAGCCAGTTAGCAGCTAAAGAATCATGAAGTTTGACAGTCTGTCATTTGACGCAGGCAATGGAGTCACCTGAAAATTATTCAGGAAGATATCGGTTTGAATGAGCTTTTTTGCAGAGAGAACACAAAATGAAGCAACTTTTTTCATTACTACTGCTAGGCATAGCAATCTTCACCTTTGCCTTCAGTAAACCCGCTTTGGCTGCTGACAGTGCCAATGGAGCTAAATTATTTAGTGCTAACTGTGCTGCTTGTCACGCAGGCGGTAAAAACTTAGTACAAGCCAACAAAACCCTGAAGAAAGAAGCCTTAGAACAGTATGGTATGTACTCAGCAGAGGCAATTATTGCTCAAGTAACAAACGGTAAAAATGCCATGCCTGCCTTCAAAGGTCGTTTAAACTCTAGCCAAATTGAAGATGTGGCTGCCTACGTACTTGAACAAGCCGATAAAGGTTGGTAGTAGCTCAACAGTTAAATTTTAACTGACAAAAATAGTGGGGCATCACCCACTATTCACAAATATTTTTAGATAAAAGTATCTGGATATAAACCTTTTATTTTTAGACAAAAATCAAGCAATTATATCTACAATTATTTCTTCTATATAAAAATAGAAATTAATCCAGTCTAATTTAAAAAACTATTATAATCCTGTCCTGAAAAAGATGATAATTTAAGTTAGCTTAATAACAAAATATTCAGACATAAAATAATCCTCTTCATCTCAGGTTATTTGAGGTATACAGAACCTTACTTGATTCAAGAAATTCAAGTTATAGATTTGTGTTTATCTGAACCAGATTGAGACATAAATTAGAAGTTTATGTCTGATTGTTTAATTGATAAAACTTGAATAAATAGATAGATTTTGTCAACATCAGAGGTATGTTAGACAACATTATCGCCTACAAATATCAAAAATTGATAGATATAATTTATGACGACTATGATGATTTATGATAACTTGCACCATTCTTAATAAACGTAGGGCGATGCACTGCCCACAACGTAAACATCAGAGTTTGAGCGAATTTTTAGGAGTGCATCGCCACCCTGTAATCGCAATCAAGCAACTGGTGCAAGATGTAAGTTGAGAAATCTCAATCAGCTTAATCCAATAACTATCAACTTATATGTATTTAGAAATGCCTAATTAAATTTGCTGTTAAACAGTATTTATTTATCAAAAAAAGGAGGAACAGCAATGGCTAACATCACAGTTGATCAACTACATCTGACAGGTTATGATTTGTTTCAAGATTTTGAAACCTTTCTCAATGACTTGACTCATCAAACCATAGACTTGATTGCCGGTGGTGGTTATAGTGGTTTTTTTGGATTTGGTGGCTATACTTTTTATTCCAACGGCTCATATAATTCCTTCCCCAGAGCCTATCCAGTAACCTATGGATATGGCTATGGCTATGGCTATGGCTACAAAAAAGGATACTACTGTTAAATTTTAGCTCCATAATTTAAATTTTGATTCGGAAAAGTAAATTTAAAGACTTTTCCGATTTTCATATAATATGGCTGATATGAGAGCCAGAATTGAAAATCAAGTATTGTTGCTGCATCGTGAAGACTTACCAGAGTTTAAGAAGGGGGGTTCAGTCGTCAGAAACTCTTACTTTTGGGCATTGCGTTCTATTGCTGGTAAAGCTTCGCGTTATCGTGATTGGGAATATGAAACAGAGGTTTGGTTAGCACTAGCGCGAATGCTGTTATCGTTTGCGGAGTCTGGTTACTTGGGTTATCGAGAAACCATCTTAGAGTTTCCCCTATCGCAAGGGGAAATTCCTGATGTGTTGCGAGACGTTTCCACTTGGGAATGATATGACACTTGTAGTCTAGCTACCTTAGCTACCCCAATTTTCCCACTAAAAAATGGGACAAAAACTTTTTCATACTCAATATAGCAATCCTATTTGATTCTTGAACAAGACTCAGTACACACTGAAACCCTGATTTCCTGTTGCCTGTTGCCTGTTGCCTGTTCCCTGCCCACACAAATAAATTCAAAAATCAAACCGGATTACTATATGTCAAATTAGAACCAGAATTATTTGCAATTTCAGATATTACGGGTAGTATAGTTTAGGCATCCGGGAATTATTTAAGACAAGTTTTTTTGTCCAAAAATTTTTGCTGCCATGAGGAAACACTAGCAGTTATTAGTTAGTCTGTTTTTTAGCAGAAGTTAAGGATTTTTACTGAGTTATATGACAATGGAAAAGCACAGGCTCAATTCCCAGAATCAGTTAATGAGTAGCAGTCTCAAACGAGAGTACCTGACAAATCATCTGGCCAAAAATTTATTCATTGGCTTGTGTGCTGCTTTACCAGTGACTTTGGCATTACCTGTAGCAGCTTTGCAAGTACAGGTGAATCCTGCTAAACCTCGATTGGGCGATACATTATCTGTATTGATCAATTTAGACAATCCAAACAATGGTATGACTCCAGAGGTGTCTGTGGGAAACAAAAATTACCCAGCATACAAAATTGCACCCAAGAAATACCGAGCGTTGATACCTACAACTCCCTTGGAAAAGTCTGGTAATAGAGTGATTAAAGTTGCTGCCGAAGGTCAGTCCAAAAACTTAGCTGTAACATTAAGTAATCGTAAATTTCCGGTACAGCGTATTAATTTACCACCAGGAAAGTCTGGTAGTAGGGCGACTGAATACGAACTCAATCGAGTAGCAGAGTTTAAAACCTTACTAACACCGCAAAAATATTGGAATGGCAAATTTCTCAGACCAAATAAAGGGCGTATCAGTACGATTTATGGTGTACGTCGCTACTATAACGGTAAATTTGCCAATGATTACTACCATCGTGGCCTTGACTATGCTGGTGCTTCTGGTTCGCGTGTAATTGCTCCAGCCGCCGGTAAAGTTGCTTTAGTAGGTACTGTATCGCAAGGATTTCGAGTACATGGCAACACAGTTGGTATTGATCATGGTCAAGGAGTGATTAGTATTTTTCTGCACCTGAATCGGATTAACGTCAAAGAAGGTGATTTTGTCAAGGCTGGACAATTAATTGGTACAGTAGGTTCAACAGGTGCTTCTACAGGCCCCCACTTGCATTGGGGTTTGTACGTGCATGGAGAATCTGTTGATCCCACACCTTGGAAAACACAAAAATGGGAATAGTAGCGGTGTGATTAATCGCTGTGCTGTGAATTCTGGTATATTTTTTTCGATAATATAGGCAAAATAATTTTGTTCGGTACCGTCCTTACCTTGCTTGGGTAGCTGAAATAAAAATGAGTGTTATGAGTATTGCAAAAATTGTAGAACAAGCTCTCCAGGATGGTTATCTCACACCAGCAATGGAAGCAGAAGTTGGACACATTTGTGACAACGCTTCAGAACTCTCAATTGAAGAGTACATGGCGTTAGATCGATTGATGGGCGCATTATTAACTGGTGAGGTAGTGGCGGTACCTCGCAAACAGTTTATTAACGTCATGGAAGAATTGGTACTTACGGAAGCGATCGCCCGCGTTGCAGAAATTGAAGCTACCAGTGAGAGAACCATAGATGTAGGAGATATCGCCGCCTATACTCTCAACCGTCTCCCACCTTTATATGCCACCACAGAAGAAGGTGCTAACTACCAACGTCAACGTGCTAAAGCTGAACTGCAAGAATTAATTGTTCAGCAAGTTAATGAAGCTATCAGCCGTAACCTTGGCAATCGTCACGATCAAAGAACACCAGTTGTAGGCAAAACTACAGGTAACGAGTTATTGCGTCAAATGAGTAGCTTACTACAAGTCTACGCACCAAATTTTGAGGAAAAATCCTCAACCTAAATTCATAGTACAGACGCGACGAGTCACGTCTGTACTGTTATTTTCACTGTGAGACTGTTGACGATTATTCACGCACTACGACTGTCGTACCTATAGCTACCTGATCATAAAGCAAGCGCACATCAGAGTTACGCATTCTTAAACAGCCGTGAGAAATCGCAGTTCCTAATAGATGAACGTCTGGAGTACCATGAAACCCGATTTCATTGCGTCCATCTGACCAAAAACCGATCCACCTTGCTCCTAAAGGACTATCAGCACCAGCCGGAAAAATTTTACCGGTTATCGGGTGTTGCCAAATTGGATCGTGTTGCATATGTTGAATTTGAAAAGAACCTGTTGGTGTTTCCCAACCTTCCTTACCTATAGCTACTGGGTAGCTGGCTATAACTATATCTCCCGCATAAACGTAAGTGCGGCGATCGCTTAAATCTACCACCACTTGTCTGTGGGAATTTTTGCTTGGCGCAGATGATCGTTGTTGAGGGAAAATATACCCCAGGATTGACTGGGGTTGAGCCGCAGAAGGTGAATTCTGTTTTCGTTCCGGCGTTACTAACTGTGATTTTTTCGGTGAGTTAGTGGCTAAAGCTACATTTTCGCTGATAATATCCCCATTATCATCAGGCTTAATCACCGAGGACTTTGGTTGGGAAGCCCTGGGGGATTTTTGCTCTGGAGGTGTAGATGCGCCAAATGCGGTTTCTCCTAAACCTCCCCTGTAAACAACCCCATTGATACTAGCTGTAGTGGAGGTTGGTGGTTTAAACTGCCCTTGCGTTGCCGTAATGCGCCAATGGACAGCTAGCGATAAGATGGCTGTGCCACAGCAGGTAAACATCACCATACGCACTAGAGATTCATTTCTTACCATTGCCATCGCTTATTGTTTATCCCTGACATATTTAGCTAATTCATTGAATGACTTGATGATGTAATTATCAAGAATTTATCAATTCTTATCTGTTCCCTCATAAAGAAGCTAATACCCTTGGGCAAACTAAAGTTATGAGAACATTCCAGTGAAAAAATTTCTGGATTGCCTACGTGTTTATCTGGTATTCCCAAGATAAATTTTTTAACTTAAAATTTATCAGTATCAATCTCCTAGTGCAAGAATAAATTCTGAATGGTGTGGGTGGGAGAAAGACTATGTTAGAAAAACTATTGCTAGCAGTCACGATTACATTTGCCCTCAATTTATTTGTTCAAGTTCGTGTTCCTCAGCAAGCCAATTCTGGTGATAGTTACCAAAACGACACAAAACCATCAACCACAATTTTAGTAAAGAGACCGGAAAAATAACATTTTTGTGAGTTAAATCCCGGTAATCGCTGGATAATTGGACATATCATTTACCATCAGTAAAACTCTATTCCTAGGGGCAAAGCTAGTCATTTGCTGGCTATATCTGCCTCTCTGTATTTGACACGAGATAGTGCCAGCCACGAAGTTTCAATACTTACTGATACAAATCCCCGATTTTGAAGTATGGGGATGAGACTTTTGCCTGTTGCCCGTTAAGAGTTCCCTGTGAATAAAAATCAATGCTCATCAATTAACTAGCTGCCAGATGATTCAGGTTTTCATCTGATTATCTAGTAACTCAAATTACATCATCAAAGATTTAAAAACTCTGTCTCGAAAATCACTCTTAAAAGAAACTGCCAATTCACAGGAAACTAGCCTCATTCAAAACTGAACTTTTGTTATACTGGGTAGCTATCATTTTGCAGCATACGACACACTATTTGTCAAGTTCAAGTAGTCAGATGATATGATCTGCACAAAGTATATGATTGCTGTAACCTAACAGATAGATAGTTAGCAATAGTCCAACAAAGTTACTAGGTAATTACTCATTAGCAACAGTGACATCTTGCAAAAACAGAAATGCACCCAAAGTGCCATAACTCAGTGTTCCAGTCTCAAATCCGTCACTTATTCTGGAACAAGCTGCCAATTACCGGGTCTAATAGATAGGGATGATTTACAGCCAGTACGATCTATGAGTCAATCGATTACTGTATCCTGGTCAACCGTTGATGCGAGGTACTCAGAAGCATCGGTGCAAGTTGACAAACTCTCTAACCACGATTTGATTTTGCGCTGTCAAATGGGAATGCGCCCAGATCGTGCTGCGTTTGCAGAACTTTTGCGCCGTTATCAAAGCCAAGTTGATAAGGTTTTGTACCACCTAGCTCCAGATTGGCCAGATAGAGCTGATTTGGCTCAAGAAGTTTGGATTCGAGTGTATCGGAATATTAGCCGATTACAAGAACCATCTAAATTTCGGGGCTGGTTAAGCCGCATTGCCACCAACTTGTTTTATGATGAGTTGCGTAAGCGCAAGCGAGTAGTTAGCCCTTTGTCACTGGATGCACCCCGTTCAGTAGATGACGGTGAAATGGATTGGGAAATAGCTGGAGACACTCCAGGGCCAGAGGAAGAACTGACAACCAGAGAGTTTTACGAGCAGTTACGTGAGGCGATCGCCGATTTACCAGAAGTATTCCGGACTACAATTGTTCTCAGAGAAATCGAAGGCATGGCCTATGAAGAAATAGCCGAAATCACCGGAGTTTCCCTCGGAACAGTCAAGTCGAGAATCGCTAGAGCCAGATCAAGATTGCAAACTCAATTGCAAAACTATCTTGATATTTAATTTACAGTATCTTCACTCTGCCCTATGGCAGAATTTAAGCATTGATTAAGAATTGTGAGGAAAGTGGATCGTGCTTCTGCCATCAGGAGAACAATTTAATAACTATGCTCTCAGAATTGACCACTCCTTTGATCCGTCGATGAATTGGTAATAATGTTAATATGACTACTGATTCTCAGTTTCATGAATCTTGTCGGTGGCAACGTCCGAGAGACCTACCAAATGAGATGGCAAAGCATACCAAGAAAGCAACGGGTGCTATGGATATGGTGAAGCGCGATCGCTTTGAATTATTGAGTGCTTACCTAGACGGCGAAGTGACAGCCGACGAACGCAAGCAAGTAGAGGAATGGTTAGCCAATGATGCCGCAGTTCAGCGTCTGTATGCCAGACTATTAAAGCTGAGACAGGCTTTACGGACTATGCCTGTACCAACACCCCAGCATTCCCCAGAAACAACCGCCAAAGAAGTATTTGCGCGTGTTAATCGTCGTTCTCGGCTAAATTTAACTTTTGGTGGTGCGGCTATTGCTGCTTGTGTGATTGGTGCAATATCAGGCTGGCTGCCAACAAGAGAATCTGGCATACCGCAACTAGCACAACAACCACAAATACAACCTAGCCAACCTACCCAAACTGCCACAGAACCAACAGTAACGTCCTCACCTTTGATGGTGGCTATAAATAATCCAGTGATCGAAATTCCCAAGGCAGCAGTTTCATCTTCTGAACAACCAGTCAACTTGAAGATACTACAGCAAGGAGAAATTGACCCAGGCCTTAATTAATTCAAAATTCAAAATTAAAAATTCAAAATTAAGAACATTTAGAGATTGGGCATAGGGCATCGATGCACAGGGCATTGGGCATTGAGGTAAAATTTACTCTGCACCCCTACACCCCCATTCCTGAAACATTCTTTAATTTTGAATTTTGCGAAAATTTCTGTAGGCGGGTTTCCCGCCGTAGGAAACTTTTCAAGACGAATTTTGAATTTTAAATTTATGTGTCCCCACTCCCTGCTAAACCGCAGCCACTCCACCAGCCATCAGGTAGGTGAATTCCTCCTAACTGATTAACCCGTTGTGGGTGCATCAGATACACCCAAGCCCAATCAAGGGATAAACCCAGCAGATTGTACACTTCCATCTGCTGGCGATGATAAAGGTTTTCTGAAATTGGTCGCGTGGGGTCGTAATCTTCCAACTCATCTAGGGCTGCTAAAATTCCAGGGTGAGCAAAAGAAAGTAAGTAACCGTGAATTAGCTCTTGTCCATTTGTCATCGCTGGATAGCCTATTGGCAAAGCAAACAGTTTACCCAAAGTCGTTGCTCTTTGGGCTGCTACTACCTTACCTGCACAGTATTCTTGGTAATTCGCTTCCCCTGGCTTGAGTGTCCCATAAACAAAAACCTGCACTCTATCAGAAATTTTTGCCTTTAATTCAGCCATCCCTTGTTTAATCCCACTGATTGATTTGCCTACCATCAACTACAATATGGAGGCAGACCAGATTACAGATCCAGTAGGAGAATTTTCGGTGGATTCCCGATACAACCCAGCAGCAATTGAGGAAAAATGGCAACAAACATGGGCAGAACTTGGCTTAGATAAAACCCCTACAGATACCAGCAAGCCCAAATTCTACGCTTTATCCATGTTCCCCTACCCATCCGGTAGCCTACACATGGGTCACGTCCGTAACTATACAATTACCGATGTGATTGCCCGCCTCAAACGAATGCAGGGCTATCGGGTACTGCATCCAATGGGATGGGATGCCTTTGGTTTACCAGCAGAAAACGCCGCCATTGACCGGGGTGTACCTCCTGCTAAATGGACTTATCAAAATATTGCCCAAATGCGGCAACAATTAAAGCGTCTTGGTTTATCCATTGATTGGGATTCTGAAGTCGCTACCTGTTCACCAGACTATTACAAGTGGACACAATGGATTTTCTTGCAATTTTTGCAAATGGGGTTAGCTTACCAAAAAGAAGCAGCCGTTAATTGGGATCCCATCGACCACACTGTATTAGCCAACGAACAAGTTGATAGTGAAGGACGTTCTTGGCGCAGTGGTGCGAAAGTTGAGCGCAAATTGTTGCGCCAGTGGTTTTTAAAGATTACCGACTACGCCGAAGAATTACTCCAAGACCTAGATAAATTGCCAGGTTGGCCGGAACGAGTCAAGTTAATGCAAGCTAACTGGATCGGAAAATCTACAGGCGCGTATTTAGAATTTCCTATCGTTGGTAGCGATGAAAAAATTGCTGTGTATACTACCCGCCCCGACACGGTTTTTGGTGTCAGCTACGTAGTATTAGCACCAGAACATCCCCTGACCAAGCAAGTCACCACCAAAGACCAACAAGCAAAAGTAGAAGCCTTTATTCATGAGGTGACAAATCAGAGTGAGTTGGAACGTACCGCCGAAGACAAACCAAAACGCGGCGTTCCCACTGGCGGTAAAGTAATTAACCCCTTCACCGGGGAAGAAGTACCCATCTGGATTGCTGACTATGTACTGTATGAGTATGGTACTGGGGCGGTGATGGGTGTACCTGCCCATGATGCACGGGATTTCAAATTTGCTCAAAGATATGATTTGCCCATTGATTTTGTCATCGCTGACCCCAAAGATGTCGCCGGGTTTGATTTAACTCCCCCATCAGAGACAGAGGAAGTTACACAACTGGTACAGGTTGACTACAATGAGGCATACACTGAACCGGGAACTTTAATTAATTCCGGTGCTTTTACTGGCATGAACTCCACAGATGCCAAGCAAGCAATCACAAAACACGCCCAAGAACACGGCTTCGGTAAGGAACGGGTGCAATATCGCCTCCGAGATTGGTTGATTTCCCGACAACGGTATTGGGGCGCACCGATTCCCGTGATTCACTGCCCCAATTGTGGGATAGTACCAGTACCGGACGCTGATTTACCTGTACAGTTACCAGAGGAAGTTGAGTTTACCGGCCGGGGTGGTTCACCGTTGGCACAGTTGGAAAGCTGGGTAAATGTGCCTTGTCCAACTTGTGGCACTCCAGCGAAGCGGGAAACCGATACAATGGATACCTTTATTGATTCTTCCTGGTATTTCTTGCGGTATCCTGACGCACAAAACGTACAGCAGATTTTTGAGTCAGGCAAAACTAATGACTGGATGCCTGTAGATCAATATGTGGGTGGTATTGAACACGCGATTTTACATTTGTTGTATTCGCGCTTTTTTACCAAAGTTTTGCGGGATAGAGGTTTATTGAATTTTGATGAACCCTTTGAACGTTTGTTGACGCAAGGGATGGTACAGGGTTTAACTTACATGAACCCTAACAAGGGTGGTAAAGATAAATGGATTCCTTCCCATTTGGTTGACCCCAATAACCCCCGTGACCCCCAAACGGGTGAACCTTTGCAGCGTCTTTATGCCACGATGTCTAAATCAAAGGGTAATGGTGTCGCACCAGAGGATGTGATTGCTAAGTATGGTGTAGACACGGCGCGGATGTTCATCTTATTTAAAGCACCACCCGAAAAAGACTTGGAATGGGATGAAGCTGATGTTGAAGGGCAATTCCGCTTTTTAAATCGGGTTTGGCGTTTGGTGACGGAGTATGTGGAAGCTGGGGTATGTCGCAAGCAAGCACAACTTTCTGATTTAAGTAAGCCAGAAAAGGATTTACGCCGGGCAGTTCATACGGCTATCCAAGCGGTGACGGAAGATTTAGAAGATGAGTATCAATTCAATACTGCGGTTTCGGAATTGATGAAGTTGAGTAATGCTTTGACTGATGCTAACTGCCAAAATTCGCCCATTTATGCCGAAGGTATTCGGACTTTGGTGGTGATGTTGGCTCCTTTTGCGCCACACATTGCTGATGAATTGTGGCATTTATTGGGGAATAAGTCATCAGTACATACTCAAGGCTGGCCTGCTTTTGCACCGGAGGCTTTAGTGGCTGATGAAATTACTGTGGTGATTCAGATTAATGGTAAGAAGCGGGCTGATATTCAAGTTCCGGCGCAAGCTGATAAGGCGGCTTTAGAAAAGTTTGCTTTGGAGTCTGAGGTGACTCAGCGTTACATTGAGGGTAAGGAGATTAAGAAGGTGATTGTTGTGCCTGGAAAGTTGGTTAATTTTGTGGTTGTTTAAGGGTTAATGGCATGAGGGCTGAGAGATTTTTTGGCTCTCATGTCTTTGTTTTTTCGTGTTGCGGAAAAAATTTTTTAAAAGCTCACGCAGAGGCGCAAAGACGCAAAGGGTTTCTTGTGTCTGTGTGAGGTTAATCAAGGGATTTTAAGTATATGTGGGGTGTGTTAGTGGAGAGTACGGCACTATGATTCAAACTATAAATTTTGTGTGATGATGTCTTCCAATAATCCACTAACTACCATATTCAGATTTAAAGTGTAATCTATATACTGAAAGGTTTCTGCTAAAGGTCGTAAAGTTTTTTTCCAACCTAAGCCATCTGTAACCCAAATAAATTTGTGTCCCTGTTGTGATAAAAAATCAAACAGTGTTTTATATTCTCCTGCTGTAGCTTTGAGTTTAGAACCACCTCCACCATAGAAATTTACTTCTATTAAGTAAAGGCTATTCTGATGTTTGATGGCAAAATCAAAACGACGGCTTGATTTATCTACCTGAACGTTGATGTTCCACTGTGAGAATATTTTTTCAGATGTCGCCTGTGGCATAAATAAAAAGTTATTTTGTTGGCATATTGCACTAATTAAATTGGCTAGTATTGTCTCCATTGTTGTACCAGCACGATTCTTTCTTGCGTTAGTATCTAATCCAACTTCTATTCCTAAAACATAGTCTGGTATACTTTTAATTGTTTTATTGCGGAAAAGTTCTAAAACACCTGTATTCTTCGTAAACTCTAAAATATCATCAATGTCTGATTCAGTAAGTAAAATTGGATTATCAAAATTCAAATATTGATAACTTAATTTACCTTGTGTGTAATCTGTTAATATTTGGAAGTTGCTATTTCGGCAAGCGATAAGTATGGGAATGGTATTTATCACTTGAGGATACTGTTTGATTAGGTTACGAAATTCTGTTTCTATATCCTCTTTTCCCACTAAGTAATTTAAAGTATTGAGATGAATTTCTACATTCTGCAATTTTTTTAATATTTTTTGCCAATCAACAAAGTAATCCCAAATAGTGATAGAGTTTATCAATGTCCTCTGAAAATATTGGAACACATCATTTTCATTAGAGCAATCCAAATAGGTTTTAAAAATAGGATGAAACTTCATATTTCCTTCACTAATATCGTTTCTTAATGTAGCTTGCGTGGCGTAGCCATAGATGCACTTTATTTTGCACTGTAGAGACGTTGCATGCAACGTCTCTACATGATTGATTTTGTGCAACCTCATAGAGAATTGGCATAACTCAACAATCAATTAATAATTTAGGATTAATAATTCATTAATCGCTTGTCTTTTTAATGGATTACTGTTTATATTTCTTTTAGCTCTGACTTTTTCTATCCGATAACCTTTATAGGCTGTTTCAAAAAAATTGTCGTTGATATTTGTATTTTTGGGGTCAGAATTACTTAATAGTAGTGATGCTCCTTTTTTATCTAGGCTTTGAAAAAAGTCTCTTAGCCTTAATTGTTGAGTATCATCAAAGGTTTGTTGTGAATAAGCAGTAAAGGATGATGTATCATTAAGTGGTCTATAAGGTGGGTCAAAATATACAAAAGTTTGATTGTCTACAAATTTTTCACAATCACTAAAGTCACCATTTAAAATCTGTGTTCTTGCTAAGATTTTAGCTACGGCTTTTAAGTTCCTTTTATCACATATTAATGGCTTTTTATATTTACCTATTGGTACATTAAAATGACCATTGGAATTTACACGATAAAGTCCATTGTAACAAGTTTTGTTGAGAAAAATTATGTGGGCTGTTCTTTCTAGCCAAGCAGAATTATAATCATCTAAGTTTATATATTTTTTTTGTTGATTAAACCTGTTTCTTATCTGATAAAAGTAGTTATTTCTTTCTACTTCATCAAAAGATAAATACATAGATTCAATATCTGATAACAATTCAATTAAATCATCTACGTTATTTTTAATTGTTTTATAAGCAATAATTAATTCTGTGTTGATATCAGAAATAAATAATTCTGAAATTTGATATTTATGTGCTATGTAGAAAAAAACTGCGCCACCTCCTATGAATGGCTCTATATACCTGGTTATTGCTCCTTCTTGCAATTCTTTGGGAAAAAAATTACTCATTTGCTCAATTAGCTGACTTTTTCCACCAGCCCATTTCAAAAAAGGTTTCGGAAGTGTTGATTTTACTGGCAAGGTCGGTACTTTTGAAAGCATTTACGTTATTGAGACAGGTATGTTAGATACCTTAATATAGTACATTTGAATTAAAATAATACACGAAAATCAATAAAGGATGGGTTAAGCAAAGGCTTAAGTGATAGATATCTTGCACCTTTCTCAATAAGCGTCAGGTGGGCATTGCTAACAACGTAAAACTAAAGCTTTGAGCAACTTTCAAGCAATGCCCACCCTACAAACATTTTCATCAAGGAACAGGTGCAAGATGTTTGTTAACCCAAGGTTGACTGTAACTCTTTCTGCGCTTGTTCTAGGGCTGCTGGTAATTTACTGGCATCGCGTCCGCCGGCTTGGGCTAGGTTTGGTCTACCACCACCACCACCGCCGCAAATTTTGGCTACAGCACCGATAAATTTACCCGCCTGTAAGCCTTTTTTGTTGACTTCAGGACTGAAGGCTGCAACTAGGCTCACTTTCCCTGCTTCGGGAACTGAACCTAATACTACTGCACCGTTGCCAACTTTTTGTAGTAAGCGTTCAGCTGCGGTTTTTAAGGATTCGGGGTCAACGCCTTCTAATTCGGCGACTATAATTTTATGATCGCCTAATGTGGTGGCTGTTTGTAGTAAGCTGTCTGATTTAGCGATCGCTAATTGTCCTTTGAGTGTTTCTAGTTGCTTCTCAGTATTCCTCAGTTCGGTTTGTAGGGTGGTGATTCTCTCTGGTAGTTCTTCGGGTTTGACTTTAAAGCGATCGCTTAAATCTTTAACTACTTTATCCCGTACATTCAAATAATCCAACACCGCCGGGCCAGATACAGCTTCAATTCGTCTCACCCCAGAAGCTACACCAGCTTCAGTGATTATCTTAAATACACCAATCTCCGCAGTATTACTGACGTGCGTACCGCCGCACAATTCCATCGACACGCCAGGAAAATCAATCACCCGGACTTCATCGCCGTATTTCTCCCCAAACATCGCTACAGCACCTCTAGCTTTCGCTTCCGCTAAGGGTAATACTTCCACTTTGGCTGAGTGGGCTTCGGCTATCCAGGTGTTAATCTGTTCTTCGACTTGTTGAATTTCCTCTGCTGTCAACGCACGGGGACAGTTGAAGTCAAAGCGCAGTCTGTCGAAGGATACCAAAGAACCGGCTTGAGATATCCCCTCATCCACAATTTTCTTTAAGGCTGCTTGTAACAGGTGGGTTGCGGTATGATTAGCTTGGGCGCGACGACGACAAGCGCGATCAATTTGGGCGGTGACGTTATCGCCTACGCGCAGGGTTCCCCGTTCGATGCGTCCGAAGTGGACAAAGAAATCTGATTCTTTTTTGACATCTTCCACACGTACGACTACCCCATCACCGGAAATATAACCGCGATCGCCTATTTGTCCCCCTGATTCAGCATAAAATGGGGTTTGATTCAAGACAATCTGCACATCTGTTCCGGCTTCGGCTTCCTCTTGGGAAACACCACTGACTAATAAAACTTCAACTTTCGCCGTTGTCGCAGGTTGGGTATAACCTAAAAACTCTGTAGCGTGGATGTGTTCCGCGAGTTTGTCGAGTGAACCTTGCACTGTTAAGTCGATGGTTTCATGTGCAGCTTTGGCGCGTTCGACTTGCTTTTGCATCTCGACATTAAAGCCAACTTCATCAATGGTGAGGTTGTTTTCTGCGGCGATTTCTTGGGTGAGTTCTAGGGGGAAACCGTAGGTATCATATAAAGTGAAAGCACTTTCACCACTAATTGAGGTTTTTCCTTGCTGTTTCACCTGTTGGATAATTTCCTCTAGAAGTTTCTCACCTCTATCTAAAGTTTTGAGGAAATTCCTTTCTTCTCGTTGCAGTTCGGCTTTAATTGCCGCTTCCCGTTGCCGCACATTCGGGTATGCTGATTCCGAGAGAGCGATCGCAGTTTCGGCAACTTGATTGATAAACTCGCCAGTAATCCCAATTAATCGACCATGACGCACTACTCGCCGAATTAGTCGCCGCAAGATGTAACCCCGTCCTACATTGGAGGCGCGGATTTCATCTGCTATCATGTGGACGACGGAACGGACATGATCCCCGATAACTTTTAGGGAAACTTTGGTGTTTTCGTCGCTGTTATGGTAGTCAATTCCGGCGATTTTAGCGGCTGTCTGAATAATCGGGAAAATCAAGTCTGTTTCATAGTTATTCGGCACTTGTTGGAGAATTTGCGCCATTCTCTCCAAACCCATACCTGTATCGATGTTTTTATTTTGCAGGGGTGTGAAGTTACCTTCTGCGTCCCGGTTGTATTGCATGAACACGAGGTTATAAAACTCGATAAACCGGGTGTCATCTTCTAAATCAATGTTATCATCGCCTCGTTCTGGGTGGAAGTCGTAATAAATTTCTGAACAAGGGCCACAGGGGCCTGTGGGGCCAGATACCCAGAAGTTATCATCTGCGCCCATGCGTTTAATTCTGGCTTCTGTTACGCCAATTTTATCTCGCCAAATTGCAAAGGCTTCATCATCTTCTTCAAAGACGCTGACTACTAGGCGTTCTTTTGGGAGTTTAAATACTTCTGTGGAAATTTCCCAACCCCAAGCGATCGCTTGTTCTTTAAAATAGTCACCAAAGCTAAAGTTACCCAGCATCTCAAAAAATGTATGATGCCGTTTGGTGCGTCCGACATTTTCGATGTCGTTGGTACGGATACACTTTTGGGAAGTTGTCGCCCGGTTAAATTCTGGTGTGCGCTGCCCCAGGAATATCGGTTTAAATGGTAGCATCCCCGCGATTGTCAGCAGCACAGTTGGGTCTTCTGGCACGAGGGAAGCACTAGGTAAAATTTGGTGTCCCCTTTGGGCAAAGAAATTAAGGAATTGGGCGCGAATTTCATTACCACTGAGTTGCTGCGGGTTTAAAGACATGGGTCGAACTTAAAAAGTAGTGTAAATCAACTAGGGAACGTCTGCACAGAAGCATTTGTCTCTGCTACAGACACAGTATGCCCCAATAAAACATATCTAGGCCATGACTTAGATGTTGTGGGGACGTATATCTACTAAGTGTTTTTCATAAGTAGCTCTCTATATTTTTGCATTTTGTTTCCTTTACTGCCACGAATTTATGCCTCTGTACAGTGCTGTGTGATTATGATGTGCTTTTCTGTATGTCATGTTGCAATTACCTATCTTTAGTCAGATGAGCGATCGCTAGCTAATTTGATATCCTCAATTTACATCTTGCATTAGTTGCGTTATTGCAATTAACTGCCGTTGGGCAATCTGGAAAATTCACTCAAATCTTGATTTTTACGCTATCGGCATTGTCCACACTACGCTCATTGAAAATCAACCTTACAAGATATCAACCTCTAACTAGCGCACAATACGCTAGCCAAAAATCAAAGAAACACCTGCTGTTACACCCCTACACCCCTACACCCCATTCCCTATATTTCTTGAGAGTTAAGTCTTGAGAATCTTGTAGGGTGCTTCAGAAAAAGAATTTGCTCACAATCAACAGATTTTTCACATCTGACGCACTCTCATCATCCTTGAGGAATTAGAATCAATATTGAGGTAAGTGATGGCTCTAAAATTAAAAGTTCCAAATATTGCTTGTGATGCTTGTGCCGAAAAAATCACCGATGCGATTCATGTGATGGAGCCTGATGCTTTAGTTGATGTCAATGTCCAAGATAAAACTGTGACTGTAAAATCAGACGCTTCTGAAGAGTCAATTAAGCAAGTAATTGTTGCCAGTGGTTATTCTATAGAAGGCTATTAAGCATTGATTAATCTCCTCATCAGTTAAATCTGGATGTAGCTACATCTGCCCAAATCATTTTGGATAATTACAGCCGGGTGAGGAGAAAAATATGGCAATAATTAGTGTTTTCCCAGATTTATCTTGACTAATTCAGTAAATACACCAGGGAACAGGTTTGAAAGTCTCTTAGCATAAGACTTTCTTCCTAAAATTTGTCCCTCATTTACCTTAAATCTGCTGTGTAATTTTTTCTCAATTTTCTATCTTAATTATCACTATTCTATTGTAGAATTATATATTGATAATTAATTATTGCCATAAGTTTGGGCTAATCAACCAGGAATCAAGATTTGATTTAGCGGTATACCTATTTGCTCGCGTCCGTAGAAGTCATACACTTGTATGTGCAGAGGAATTACTTAGGTAAACCAGTCATGAACATGAAAACCTTTATTTTGCTTAAGTGTTTATACTGAAAACAGCAATAAATAGAATTTGCCAAAGTAAAACTATTATGTATTCTTAATCCGAAAAAGGCAAATTATTAGTTATAGCAATTAAATTTAACTGTGATTACTTAGAGATTACCTTAACTATATGATGCTCAAAAAAATATTCAGTAATTTTACTGTTTAAAAACAACAAAAGCATAGCGTTATTATGAAAGTTCTGATTTACCCAAAATTTATCTGTGTAATTAAAGATATTAAGAGGATATTAAAATTTCAGGTTTTTGTTTGATAAAGAGTAAGACTATACAAATATAGAGAAATATCTCTAGACAGAGTAACTCAATAAATACACGGAAATTTCAATTTGAATCATAGTAATCAGAAAGGCAAAAAGCACAGCAATGAAAATGAGCATTCTGGTCTTTGGGAGTCATAAATTTCTGGCTACGCTTCCCGATCAGATTCATGATGCAAACACTTTTAACTTAAAAGTGATCACTGATTTTAATCAGGTAGTGTCGCATATTCAAATTGCGCCCCCCGATGTCATATTTGTGCAAGCAAGTTTGAAGGGCAGCATCGAACTTTGTAGCTGGTTAAAACAGCAAAGCCAGCTATCCTGGATACATTGCATTCTTGTAGAAGATCGTCAAGAGCAACTCGTAGCTAGAAAGCAACACGGTTGGGAATGGGAATTTGAGATGACGGCTAATGCACTCAACCAGGGTGCAGATGCTTATATTTGGCTGTTAACTCAAGAAGCAGATGATCGCGTAACAACTGCGTCAGCAACCAAAAGCCTAATATTGGGGCAATTAACAGTTGGGTTGCGGAAAGCGCAAAAGTATCGGGAACTGATGAATACGAATGATCTCCTGTCAGCGATCGCCTTAGCTGATTCCTTAACAGATTTAAACAATCGTCGGGCTTTAGAATGGGATTTACCCAGACAAATCAACAAAGCCCGCAGTCAAAATCTGTCATTGAGCTTGATTATTCTGGATGTAGACTATTTCAAGAGAGTTAACGATCAGCATGGGCATTTAGTAGGCGATCGCCTGTTACAATTATTATGCGCTCGTCTGCGCCACAATTTGCGCTCTCAAGACACCGCCTTCCGTTATGGGGGTGAGGAATTTGTGGTAGTTTTGGCTCAGACTACCAGTGAAGAAGCGCAAAAAGTAGCTGAACGCCTGAATCGCGTAGTCAGAAAGAAAGGATTTGCTATTAATAATAAATTAACTCTCAATATCACTATTAGTTTAGGAGTAGCCAGTCTCGAACCAAGTGACGACGACAATGGTATGAGTTTGTTAGATCGTGCTGATCAATGTTTATTAGCAGCTAAAGCCGGTGGACGTAACCAAGTGATTAATTGGGAGCAATTATCTGCCATCTCAGAACTCAAAGCGGTTTCTTAAACAAGTCTTTATTCATGAATGATTAGCCATGAGGCAAGGGATGTTTCTCTTTTGCACCGCTAAACCTCTGTCTATTGCTCACCTTTAGCTCATAGCCTCTATTTTACAGTTAGCGATGGCTTGCTGACAAGTGGTAATTGTCGCTCGTTCTCGCATAGCTGCAACTAAAGCTTGATAACTAGGCCAATTTTCTTGTAACAGAGTTTTGGCTTGCAGGACATGAAACCTTTGTTTTTGCTGACAAACAGCATCAGAAAAACCGATAGTTTTTAAAACAGCAGCGAGTTTGCTTTGATCATCAAACCCACCTTCAGCTTGATTAAAGACTAAACTCTCAGCAGCAATACCAGCCATCCACACAGTAGAGTAACGCTCTAACATTTGGGTAGTGATTTTACCCTGCTGTAACTGGGATGCTAACTCTTCATCATTAACAGTAACACCACCTTGTCCTGGTTGTCCTTGTTTCCAAGCTTCCCAAGCACTGAGAGTATAGCCTGTAACGGGGATACCTAAAAGGTGCGCTACCAGAAAATGTCCAGCTTCGTGGTGAATAATGCGATCGCGATGTTGTGGTGAAAAACTCGCAATCCAATCTAAAAAAATAGTACCACCCTTGCCTTGTAAACTAAAACTATCAAAAGTTGCTATGCCCAAAATAGTGAAAGTAGCAACGGCGGGAATTGTAGGAGATAAATTAATTAACGGCCCCAATAAAGCCGATAAAGTCATGATAAAAACAGAGATGGCAACTAGATTTAGGGCAGTTTGACTCATTTTTATCGAGGAAATAGTTGACTGTTGATGGTTGACTGTTGACTGTTGACTGTTGACTAATGACCAATAACTAATGACTAATGACTAATGACCAATGACTAACTTAATCTTTCTTAATTATCTTAACCGATACTCGATTCCTCAAGCTCTATGCCGAATGTTAGAAATAAAAAAGGAGTATGCCATGAAGAAAAGATGATAAACTCACGGGTAGAGTCACAAAAAGATAATCCCAGAGATTGGTTTTGGCCGTTCTGGCTGGCTTTACCAGTGTATCCCTACAGCAGACGGCGCACACTTTGCCGAGAAATAGTCAAAGACACCATCTGGACATTCGAGCAGCTTCACGGCATCCTATATACTATAGTGCCGATTCGGATGACAGTAATCAAGCTGGATGCAGGTGGGTTGCTGGTATATGCACCTATAGCTCCGACTGTTGAATGTGTTCGCCTAGTGAATAATTTAGTCGCCAAACACGGAGCAGTTAAATATATTATTCTGCCTACCAGTTCTGGTTTAGAACATAAAATCTTTGTCGGGCCTTTTGCAAGACAGTTTCCCGCAGCGCGGGTATTTGTTGCACCGCATCAGTGGAGTTTTCCTTTTAATCTACCATTGAGTTGGCTAGGGTTTCCGCAAAAACGCACCCATATACTACCAGAAGATAGTAGTCAAGCCCCCTTTGGTGATGAGTTAGACTATGCAATTTTAGACATTAATTTGGGGAGGGGTTCATTTGTAGAAGTGGCGATGTATCACAGGCGATCGCATACTTTACTTGTGACTGATTCTGTGTTATCAATACCAGAAGAACCACCAGAAATCTTACAATTAGATCCTTACCCCTTACTGTTTCACGCCAGGGAAAACGCACACCAACCGATTGCAGATAATCCCGCCAACCGTCGCCAAGGATGGCAAAGAATTTGTTTATTTGCCATATATTTTCGTCCTAGTGCAATGGAAATCACAGGATGGGGTGAAATGTTGCGCGATGCCATCAAAGCCCCAAATCATGCACCAAAAGCCTACTTTGGTTTATTTCCCTTTCGTTGGCGAGAAAATTGGCAACAGACATTTACTGCTTTACGGGGAAATGGTAGACCATTTGTAGCACCAATACTGCAAACCCTGATACTTCCCCAAGCACCGCAACAAGTAATAATTTGGGCGGAACAAGTGGCGCAATGGGATTTTCAACAGATTATTTCCTGTCACTTTGATGCGCCATTTGCAGCGACACCTGAGCAATTTCGTCAAGCCTTCACTTTTTTAGAGAAGAATTCGGCTGTTAATAGTTATCAATCTCTATTATATGAAGATATGAAATTTATTCAAGAGTTAGAGAGTAATTTAGTCAAGCGAGGTATTGCTACCCCGGCGAAGGAGAAGGTTTAATTTATCTCACGCAGAGACGCAGAGGAGGACACTTGCGTGGGCGGCTTTGCCGACTTGAGCAAAGTGTCCGTCGCGCAGAGAGGAAGAGGATCATTAAGTTTTTTATCTGCGTTTATCTGCGTTCATCTGCGTTCGATATATTTCCAAACCTCTCCCTGAAGAGAAAGGGTTTAATATTCTTACTCAAAAACTACGGTGCGATTACCATAAACTAAGACTCTATTTTGTAAATGTAATCGCACTGCTCTAGCTAAAACAACTCGTTCTAAATCTTTACCTTTTCTAATTAAATCATCAATATCGTCGCGGTGGCTAACTCTGACTACATCTTGCTCAATAATTGGCCCTGCATCTAATTCTGGAGTAGCATAGTGGGCTGTAGCACCAATAATTTTTACCCCACGTTCAAAGGCGCGATGATAGGGATTTGCTCCTACAAATGCTGGTAAAAATGAGTGATGTATATTAATTATTTGGGGGAATTTAGTAATAAAATCTGGGCTGACGATTTGCATATATTTCGCCAAAACAACTAAATCAATTTTGTAATTTTGTAGTAATTCTAGTTGTTTTATTTCTTGTTCGGCTTTGTTATCTTTGCTGATAGGTATGTGATGAAATTCGATGTTAAATTGGTCAGCTACGGTTTTTAAATTAGGATGATTACTAATAATTAAGGGGATATCGGCAGCAATTTCTTTAGCACGTTGTCGCCAAATTAAATCATATAAACAATGGTCTTGACGACTTACCCAAATAGCAATACGGGGAATTGTATCAGAAAAGTGTAACTCCCATTTAGCTCCTAAAGGTTGGGCGATCGCATTAAATGCTGGGCCAATTAAATCGCGTGGTAAATTAAACCCATTTAACAGCCATTCAATCCGGCTGAGAAATAAGCCCGCTTCAAAATCTGTATGTTGGTCGGCGTGGATGATGTTACCACCATTAGAATAAATAAAATTGGCAATTTTTGCAACTAATCCCTTTTGATCAGGACAAGATATTAGTAACGTTGCGGTGGGTTGAGTCATAAAACAGCAAAAGGGTGTGAATAAATCTAACTATATTAAATAATTTAATAAGGACTAAAGTCCTTACTACAAACTTGTGTGATTATGGGCTATTTGTTGGTGTTGGTGTAGAAGTCGGTGGTGTAGGAAGAGTTGGTGTAGAGTCTTTCTCACCTTGATTTGTGGGTTGTTTCCACTCGGCTAGTTCTCGATTGACTGCGTTGTTAAAATCTGTGGAAACTAACAGTACATTTATATTACCATCTGGTTGAGTGTTGGGGTCAGCTTGAGCATAGACAAAACGATTGTTAAAATCAGACTTACCCAAAATCAACTGATGGGTTTTCTGATTCTTCAGGTTAATATTGATAGTTGCTTGGGGTTGATCTAAACCAAAGTCTGCCGCTTGGTTAGCTGGAACAGATAAAGTGCGATCGCTCTTACCTTTAACCAACAAATCCGTGAGATAAGCGACAATAGGCTCATGGGCTGGTTCAGATACAGGAGATTTGAGTAGCCACTTAGGGTTACTAGACTGAGGGTTCCGTTCTAAATTCAAGGTGAGTTTTTCAGTCTGGATACTCAAAGACTGTACATCATCTTCTGCAAAAGAGAAAATTTGCTGTTTATTCTCCTTAGCTTCTTGTCGTTGAGTCGCCCCTTGAATTTCATAGAAATACACGAAACCACCCAACCCCAACGCTAATAAAACCAAAATTAAAGTAGTTCTTGGTAGTTTCATTATGTTAGTCATTAGTCATTAGTCATTAGCTTCCTTATCCCCCTCATCCCCTCATCCCCTCATCCCCTCATACCCTCATCTCCTCATCTGCGTTTCCACCAAATCAACACAGCTATTACAAATCCAATTAATGGTAAAACCAACAGCGAGGATATTGTTAACAGGTTAGCTTGTGCTGTTGACAGGTTTATCCGTCGGTTTTTTGGTTCTTTGGGACGAATTGACAGGGGTTGTTCGTCTTGTTGACTTAGCCAAGTAACTGAGTTCAGGAAAACATCACCATTTAATTGCTGTTGAAATATGTTATTGGTAGCAAAATCTGAATTTCCTATGACTACTAACCTTGACTCTTTTGCAGGTTGTTCAGATTTCTGTTCTGGTGTCGGTGATGTTGTTGGTGTGGGTGTCGCTGTCGCCTGAGTTGTTGGTGTCGGTGA
>NZ_LUHJ01000068.1:103730-131423 GCF_001597745.1 Anabaena sp. 4-3
CGCTGTGGGTGTAGCTGTTGCTTGAGTTGCTGGTAATTTTCTGGTTAAAGCCACACCTAACGTTAAAGGCCCTTTCAGGTCTTTTTCGGGGTTAAACTCTAATTGTTCGCTTTGTAGGTCGCTTTCCGCCCAGCTATTAGGATAAGCTTTAGTTTGTAGCAGGGGTGTAGATTGAACGCCTTCAACTGGGGTAACTTCCAAAGGTCTGGCTAGGCGATAAAATGAAATGCCATTACCAAAGTCTTTAGTAATTGGGTGTTGACCATAATCTGTAATGATAGGTGCAGCAGGGCCTAGTCCTACACCTGCACCAGAGACATCGACAGCTAAACGATCATCTAGACGCACTCCCCACTCTTGAAGCAAACTGTTAAGATTGGGGTCGGTACTGGGGTCTATCATTAATAGGGCGTTACCACCACGATTAAGATAGTCTTGTAAAACTGTTACCTCAGCGTCAAATAATGCGCGTTTTGGCCCGGCTATAACTACAACGTCTGCATCATCGGGAACTTTGTTAGTTTCTGTGAGATTTAAGGGTGATGAGTTGTAATTTCTATCACCTAATGCTTGCACTGCTTGGGAAATTGCACTTTCATTACCTTCAATTGCGTGTTCGCCATGACCTTGAAGGAAGTAAACTTTAGCTGTGCGATCGCTTGTGATTTGTTGTAGTTTATTTGTTAACCTAATTTCTGACAGCCGTTCATTAACATTAACTGATTGTACTAATTGCCGTCTATCTCCAGATTCTAGGTAAACTTCCCCATAATCTTTAACACCAAATTTCTCTGCTAATCCTGGTCTACTTTGGGGATCAACATATTCAAATTGAAAGTCTGAGCTTTTGCGGCGATAATTTTGCAGTAGTTCCCTATCTTGGGGATTTTGAATTACATCAAACACCCATATTTTAACAGGTTGTTTGAGGTTACGGACTAATTCTTGTGATTGGGGGGAGAGGGTAAATAACTGGGTTTCTGTTAAGTCTGTCCGCAGTTGGTAACGAGTACCTAAAAAGTTAATTAATCCCAAAATTACTAATACCGCCAAAGTTGCAACTATGGCGTTAGCACTAGCTTGGGTAGAACGTTTTTGCCACCATTGACTGCGTTGGCTTTGCCATACTACCCACAAGCCACTGATGACAATTCCGACAATCAGAAACACTAGGGGAATTATACCCCATGTTTCTGACACTAAGCCAGCCGTTAAACCCGCAACACTGAAAAAAGGGCCTAACCAAAATAAATATTTCCAAAGTTTTTTTTGTGGGATAGTTTTCATATTATTTAGTTATTAGTCATTAGTTATTAGTCATGGCGCATAGACAAGTCAAAACTCAAAAGTAAATAATTCTTGTAAAAATTTATTTCATTTTGAATTTTTAATTTTGAATTTACTTGTCCCTAACCTCATAACTAATTACGTTGGAATCTTAGCGCATCAATTGATTGGGCTGTGAGAAAAATACCTAAGAAAATGTAACTAGCAAATAAAATTAAGGCACTACTATCAAAAATGCCTTGTATTAGGGTGTTGTAATGTTTGAGAATTGATAAATATCCGACAGCTTCTCCGATGTTTCCGCCGATATTTTTACCGATTAAATCAACGAATAACAGTAATAAAACTAGGGCGAAGGTGAAGACAGCCGAGAGAATTGTACTGTCTGTTAAGGAGGAAATAAACATTCCCAAGGAGAGAATTGAGGCTGCTAATAAGATTAAGCCTAAATGTCCGACTAAGGGAATTGTGGGTGACATGGGCGGATTAGACCCACTGATGGCGATCGCCTCAAACACAACTAATGGTAAAATCAAGGTGATGAAGAATGTCACCACTCCTAATAATTTCCCGACTGCTACCGCCCAGTTGGTGACGGGTGAGGTAGCTAAAAGTTCTAATGTTCCCCGCTTGCGTTCTTCGGCGTACAGCCCCATTGATAAGATTGGTAGAATAAATAACAATAGCCAACCGAGTCTGTCTAAAAATGCTCGCACAAATTCATAGGGGACATCAACAGGCGGAACTGGTACGCCTAATTGTTGGGCTTGTAAATCTAAGAAGGTGACTGATGGTAAAATCCCTTCTGGGCCTAGTAAAATCATCACTAAGAATAACCCAGCGAGAAACCAAAATACACCAGCGATCGCATAAGCTAGAGGTGAGACAAAATAACTCTGTAACTCCCGGCGATAAATGGCAATAATATTGCTGAAAACTATACCCATTTACGCTGCTTCTCCTTCATTGGCTGGTGAGTCACTCAAGTTTGTCAGGTTCTTTTCTTCTGTCGTCAGTTGCAAGAAGACATCTTCTAATGTCGCACTAATCCGTCGCATTTCATGCAAACTAAACCCAGAATGTACTAAAGTTGCAACAATATCTTTTCCAGGTTCGCTTCCTGGTTGTGCAAGCACCCGCAAGTAACTGCGGTTGTCTCTGGGATGACTTCCCGGTACAGATTCTACCAGACTCACACCCCCTATCTTTTGTAAGACTTGTTTGGCTAGGGCTGCTTCTCCTTCAATTTCTAATTCATACCCTGAGCCACCTGTCAACTGTGTCATCAAATTTTCTGGTGTGTTAGTAGCGACGACCTTACCCCGATTAATGATCGCAACCCGGCTACAGGTCATACTAACTTCTGGGAGAATGTGAGTAGAGAGAATAATGGTATGTGTACCGGCGAGACTTTTAATTAAGTTGCGTACCTCGATGATTTGCCGGGGATCAAGTCCTACAGTGGGTTCATCTAATATAATCGCTGGTGGGTCATGAACGATCGCCTGAGCAATACCAACTCGTTGACGATATCCTTTAGATAATTTGCGAATCAGAACTTGGCGTTTTTCTGCGAGGTTACAGCGTTTGAGGGCTGCGTCTACTTTTTGCGGGCGATCGCCGGCTGGTATACCTTTAATATGGGCGACAAAATGCAAAAATCCCTCCACCGTCATCTCTGTGTACAACGGTGGGGTTTCTGGTAAATAACCAATGCGTTGACGCACAGCTAGAGAGTCATCATGCACATCAAAACCTGCAATTTTCGCAGTACCACCACTTGCAGGTAAATAACCCGCCAAAATTCGCATAGTAGTAGTTTTACCAGCACCATTAGGCCCCAAAAATCCTAAAATCTCCCCTGGTTCGACATTAAAAGTCACATCAGTAATCGCAGGGGTGGAACCGTAGGTTTTACTCAGATGTTCAACTTCAATCATCGGTTTCCTGGCGATCGCAACTTGACTAGGGTACTCAACAATATTGACATTTTACCGATACTCTGGCTTCAGCTACGATGTTGACGCGTGAAATCTCATACAAGTTGCCAATCTCCCAGAAATTGCTATTTGACATTTTCTCCCGGATTTCTGACTCTCTTGTAGGGTGCGTCAGAATAAATCATCTAAACATGAACCAATTTTTAACATCTGACGCACCTGACTAATGTGACACCCAACATAATAGAAAGTAAAGCTAGTATTGCATAAGGTGAAACCATGCGATCGCCCATCAACCTGTTCACCGTCGATGAATACCTAGAACTAGAAAAATCTAGCGAACTGCGTCACGAATACCTCGGTGGACAAATCTTTGCTATGTCTGGCGGTAGCAAAGAACATAATTTGATAGCAGGGAATATTTACTCAAGACTACGTTCCCATTTGCGGGGTAGTTCCTGTAGTGTCTTCATGGCTGACATGAAAATCAAAATCAATCTAGCTAGTGAAGGCAAAAATTTATTTTACTATCCTGATGTTACAGTCACCTGTGACCGAGAAGATAAAGACCGTTTTTATCTAAATTATCCTTGTTTAATTATCGAAGTGCTATCACCCAGTACAGAAACTATAGATAGACGCGAAAAACTTGTTAATTACCGCAATTTAGAAAGTTTACAAGAATATGTTTTAGTTTCCCAAGATGAACTCAAAATAGAAGTTTATCGTCGAGATAGTCGAGGCAATTGGTTATTAGAAACGTTAGGACAAACAGATGATTTAAACTTAAACTCAGTAGGATTAACGCTTACAATGGCTGAAATCTACGAAGATGTCATCAATATATAACGAATTTTAGATCCCCGACTTATCCAAGAGTCGGGGATCTATCCCCAACGAGATTGTAATTTATAAAACATAAATTATATACCTAGATACCCGACAGGCTTTGATTCTGCTATAACTAGGGTTGTTTAAAATAATTTGAATTTAAACAATTGCTGTTTAAGAATCAATGGTAAATCCGACTCCCATTACTACAGTCTATGTCAACCCCATTACCGGAAAAGATACTCATACAGGTTCTCGGCAAAGTCCGTTAAAAACCATCCTCCAGGCTTTAAAAGTCAGTCCGCCTGTAATTATTCAACTGGCACCGGGAAATTATAACAGTGCTAGTGGAGAAAGGTTTCCCCTGATAATTCCTGACGGGGTGACTGTGATAGGTAACGAAACTAACAAAGGTGGGGGAATTGTAATTTCTGGGAGTGGGGAATATCAAAGCCCTAGTTTTGGGGTGCAGAATGTCACCTTACTTTTATTAAATAATAGTAGTCTTCGGGGTGTAACTGTTACTAATCCTGTAACTAAAGGTACTGGAGTTTGGATTGAATCAACAAGACCTAATATAGCTCATAATACTTTTACTCAATGCAGTCGAGAAGGTGTATTTATTAGCGGTACTGCTAAACCTGTAATTATAGATAATGTATTTGTGCAGAATGCCGCTAGTGGTTTGTTCATGGCACGCAATAGTAAAGGCGAAGTATTGCGGAATGTGTTTCAAAAGCAACCTTTGGGCATAGTGTTGAGTGATTTTGCTGCGCCTTTAGTTGCCCATAATAAATTAACTGATAATCGCACAGCGATCGCTCTTTCGCGGAACGCCTGCCCGGTATTGCGTCAAAATCTGATTGTCAAAAATGCCCAAGGTGGTTTGTTAATCAAAGATAACGCCTTGCCTGATTTGGGTAACTCCCAAGATGCGGCGGGAAATATTTTTAATGACAATGGCGAATTTGATTTACAAAATACCACCTCACAGCCGTTAATTTCTGTAGGCAATCAGTTAAATCCTACCCAAGTCAAGGGACAGGTTGATTTTGTGTCGGTGACAACGGATAATCCTGTACAGTTAGCTAATACTAAGTTTATTGACTTAGCAGGACATTGGGCTGGGGCGTTTGTGGAAGCGTTGGTAAACAAAGGTATCATTAGCGGTTTTCCTGACGGGACTTTTGCCCCTAATTCACCCATCACCCGCGCCCAGTATGCGGCGTTGATTGCTAAGACTTTTAATTTACCTGCTAATAATCAACTAACCCAATTTAAGGATGTTAAATCAAATTTTTGGGCGGCATCAGCCATTAAACAGGCTGCACAGATGGGGTTTATTAGTGGCTTTCCTGATGGTACATTTCGACCAGGACAAAATTTAACTAAGGTGCAAGCTATAGTTTCTGTGGTTAATGGCTTAAAATTGACGGGTGGTAGTGCGAATGTCTTAAGTGTATATGGCGATCGCGCCCAAATTCCCAGTTATGCAACTAATGCTGTCGCCACCGCCACCGCAAAAAAGCTGGTTGTCAACTATCCCGACACTCGCTACATAGAACCTCTGCGAGATATCACCCGCGCTGAGGTGGCAAGTTTAATTTATCAAGCCTTGGTCGCTACTGGCCAAGAACCAGCGATCGCTTCTCCTTATATTATTCACCCAGAAGTCGAGCTTCCTGCCTTCACCGACTTAAACGGACATTGGGCAGAGCCATTTATTCGGGGTTTAGCCAATATGGGGATCACTCATGGTTTTGCCGATGGTAGTTACCAACCCAATCAACCCATGACTCGCGCCCAGTATGCGGCAATGGTGGCTGTGGCTTTTAACCCGACTCCCAAACGTCCACCAATTAATTTTACTGATGTTCCCCAGGACTTTTGGGCTTATCAGGCTTTACAAATTGCGGCGACTGGTGGCTTTGTCAGTGGATTTAGCGATCGCACTTTTCGCCCTCAGCAAAATGTGCAGAGACTACAGGTGATTGTTTCTCTAGTCAACGGACTAGCTCTACCGGCAGTTGATAGCAATCGCTTACTCATTTACACTGATAGTAATACGATCCCCGAATATGCCCGTAAGGCAGTAGCCACCGCAACACAAACAAGAATCGTTGCCAACTATCCCAATCCCCAACAACTCATCCCCACACGGGCAGCAACACGGGCAGAAGTCGCCGTCATGGTTTATCAAGCCTTAGTAGCGATTCAACAAGCACCAAGTATTAATTCACCCTATATTATTTCGACACCTGGCAGTTGACCAAGTAAAATGAGAAACACTGTCTATCAACTTGGCAACTTTAGGTAATAAATCCTACAGTTAAAAACACGCTAGGCTATGTCTGATGGGTAAATAGTTTATACCTCTTGCCAGCAGCCAAAACTCCCATGTCAACATCATTACCCCAAACTTTCGCCAAATTAGCAGCCTCTCTACTGATTCATTATAGTTTTGACCTCAGTGGCTATAGTGCTACTGAACTAATTCATCGTTGGCAAAAACTATATCCACCTGATTGGTTGCATCTCGCCGTGATCGAAGCCCTGTATCAAGGACGCTATAAAGGTATTTCCGTCCAGCAAATCTTGGCATTTTGGCATCGCCGAGGTCAGGCGATTTATCATTTTAATATGGAATTTGAGCGTTTGATTTGTAGCAAATTCCCGGAAAGCTTAACTGATTCCACGGCACCAGCCCTACCATTTGCCCGCCAACCAATTATCTCTCAGAAAACCAAGAGTTATCATCAGGAATATCAGGTAACTCCAGCTTTACCAGATCATGTTGAGCATCCACAGGAAATCAATCACTCTCAATCCTTACAGCTAATTAATCTTCCATCCCCAGAAGCTGTTAACCAAGAAGCCGCCCAGCCAGCAGAAAGGACATTAGTGGCTTCTGGTGTAGGTGTCGGCGTGTCTACTATCACACCCAGGTTCAATTCCTCCGCACCTCCTCAGCCCAGCCCACAACCGAAATCTCTGCCGGTGTCCGTGAATCATCCACCCATTGGGCAGTTTACCCCAAGCAGTAGCGATCGCTGTGAATCCTTTACCTCAAAACTCAAAGCCTTCTCCGGCGATCACCTCTGATCTTAATTGATCGGGGAGGCGATCGCTTGCATTCCCTTTGTAAGTAAACACTGACTAAACTGTTAATTGTGCCTACCAGCTAGAGAATTAATATATTTTGCTGTTGTTATATTTTTGTTAAATTACAGTTTTTCAATATGTAATTTATCAATATATTTTCAACTCAAATCATCATCTTACTACTACACTAATTATATAGAGTTAATTTCTCAAAAAAAATTTACAACCTGCATAATTTTTGGCATAAATATTCTCAAAGGCTGATGTTACCACCAAAGTATTTCTAACTTTTGAGAGTCTTCAATTCTCATCAGAGAAGATTATGTTAGGACTAGCGACTATGGAAGGCATTACAGCAGAAATATGCAGCAAAATCGTCCTAGCAATATATTTATACGTGCCTTCGTCTTAATTTTTGTCATGCTAGCTATATTCATCTTAGGCTCAATCATTCAACAAGCCCAAAATCAACCATACACCCCGGAAGAACCGGAAGTTGATTTATCTAGGATTGTGGTATTTCAGATGAAGACTACAGAAATTAGTTTGAGAAGATAGATAAAAATATACGACCTGCAAGTATTCATACCAATTTTAAATGAAGTTGCACCCAATAAATTATGTAGAGACGTTGCATGCAACGTCTCTAATGTTCACAGACAAACTCTAAACCAGAGTCAAATCAGGATACTCAGCTAACAAATCATCAGAGGTAAGAGTATCACCTTCAGCTTGAGGTGTCCAAAGCACTTCAATAGCCAAAAGTTGATCAGCCGGAATGCTACCCATTTGTCGCAAAGCTTGACGCAAATCATCAGTATTGTTGACAGTAGGAAGTTCAAGCTTACCCAAAGTTGCCGCCAATAACGTCACAATAATATATTCCCCAGGGCCTTCACTAAATAAACGGGTGGGGTTATCGAGTTCACCAGATGCAGGTAAAGCTTCTTGCGCTTGGGCTGCTTTGAGTTGGTTATTGACGTTAGACAAAGTTTCTTCGCTAAACTTGCTACGTTCTGCCAGTGCTAGACGGTTAAACTGAGATTCAGCCGAAGTTAATTTTGCTTGTTGTGTACCAGCACCAGCATATACCCAATATTCAGGGTGACGCAGCAAAGCTAAACTAGCTTCTTGTAGCACTTCGGTGCGCCCTTCTGGGGAATTGGTATCAGCAGTTTCAGCGATGCGGTTGAGTTCTGGTTGCAAATCACGGGCTTGTGCTAATAACCCAACTTGCAAACGCGCTACGCTGACAGTGGGGTTGCTGCTGTAGGCGACTTCTTCACCTCCACCACTGGAGACACGGCGGAAAGTTTGCATTAAGAAGTTAGCGATCGCAATAAAAATTAAAATCGTAAACAAACCCCCAAAACCTCCCCCAATACCCCAGAAAGGAATCAAGAAAGGAAAGCCAAAACCACCACCAGGATAAGGTGTAGAGTATCCACCACCAGGAGGTGCATAGGGGCGGGGGTTGTAAGTGCGGCTAGGCGCTCTAAACCCACCACCGCCAATTCTGCCACCACTACGGGCTGCTAATGCACCATCAGCGTGACTAAATACCAATGTCAACACCAAGCCTAGGGTGACAAAGGTTTTTAACAAAGGTTTGATAGAGAGTGGTCTTTTTTTAGGCATAATCACAGTTGCATGAAAAACGATATTCTTTAATTATTTTTCTCTTGTCAGAGCGTTGAGGTGGGTAAGTGATACCAGCCCGTAATCAGCAGTCTTTGATTGGTAGTAGCTTTATGTACGCTCATATTTTTGGCTACATATCCAATCTACCGCGTCTTAACTTGGGTCAGCAGTCAACTGAAGGGGGATTTCTGTAGTGGATAACCGTACCTCAGAATTTCAGCCCTTTGAAGGAACTTTGGAATTAATTAATGATTACCCCTCCCCAAGTCTGTGCGGTTGCTCTTAACGCGGGTGTAGGGGGAGATGAGTCAGCATTGGGAGCAACTTCAGGATTTTCAGATATTTTTTTATGTAAAAAAAGTAGGAGTTTCCCATTGCTCAACCCTTACAGGTATAGGAAATAGGTAATTAAATTTTTCGATTTGTACAAATTTTTGTCAATAATCAAATAGATTTTCTAAATCATCATCTTTTTTAATTAAGGTTGATAATTTGTAAATTTAACAGCATTTTTCATGAGTTCATTACAGTTACAAATCGGATTTTTTAGCATCACTTTTGCCAAAATACCTAAATCTTAGCGAGACAAAATCAACAAACAATTAACAAATACTTCACATAATTAACAACAACATTTCTATATTTCTTCTTCTAAAATATAGCTATAACGTCATAAGGTTAAGTTCGCTTAAACTTTGCAGCAGTTGCTTGATTGCAATTAAATTCAGGTGGGCAATATGAAAAATTTGCTCAAACTATTATTTTGACCTTGTGGAAATTGCCCACCCTAGGTGATTGAAAATGGTGCTAGGTAGTACAGAGTGTCTAACAAGGCTGTAAATATCTCTACTCTAGCTAGTTTCATGAAGGATTGTAAATTTTTTTGACAAAAAAATGCTGAAATGGTTATCTTTCGGTTCTAATTGTTGGCTAAAAATCAAAAAGAGGAGAAAATTAAATACTGAAATCTATCAAAAACTCAGTAAAAATTATTGTGGCGTTTATTAGGGGAGGAAGTAAATAAAACGACAATATTTTATTTGGGATAACAGATGCACCAAGAGTCAAAAAATTGGCGCAATTTGATGCCAAGCTGCGAGTTTTTCAGTTTTGTTACATATCAGTGTTTAGTCATAAAACCTATCAGATTTATACCATAGTGAACTATCTGCGTTGAATTTCTGCAATGTCAATATGGAGGAAAGATTCTGGCTGCTGGAAACAGACAGTAGCCGATGACAAGAGAAAATGTCAGTTTTTATGACAAATAATCAGTTAATTCCTATGAGTTACTTTGCCTGAGTTGCAAGTTGAAACCCTAGAACTTATTTGCATTCAATTTCACGAAACCAACATGGAACACGTCTCGCAACTAGCAACCCCCATCAGAGAAACAACGGCATCCCCGGATATTTTGGTGATATCACGCCTGTTTCTGCCTAAAGAAGCTGTAATTGGTGAATATCTCTACAATCGCTGTCTTCAAGATCAAGAAAGAGTAATTGTTTTGGCGGCTAGTTGTGCGGGTGATCAAGTTTTTGATAAAGCACAACAGTTTCCTGTGTATCGCTGGCTAAATCTGCAAAATTTCTTGGGGAATGTTATCGGTAGTTATTTACAGCCTCTTTTGAATTTTATCTTCTCATTTGTATTCGCAATTAAGCTGTATTTTCGCTATCGTTACCGCTATATTGAATGGGGTCACGGTTACGATTTCCCCTCACTGTTATTATTGAGTTATATCTTACCTGTGCGCTGTTTTATTTACTTGCATGGTCAGGATATAGCTTGTGCTATTCGCAATCCTCTATGGCGATCGCTCTTTAAGCTTACCCTAAAACGTGCCGACGGCATTGTTTGTAATAGTTCCTCTACCCAAGATTATCTGAGAAATACCTTCCGCTTGGCAACCCCTACCCATGTGATTCACCCGGTAATTAGACCAGAAAAATTTGGTTTGGGAAACAATAGCAAAAATTTAGAGGAGTTAGGCGATCGCATCCGTCAGGCTTATAATATTCCCCAAACGTCTATAGTCATTCTCTCCGTAGGACGTTTAATCAAGCAAAAAAGCTTTGAGCGTGTGATTGAGAACTTACCACTATTATTAACTATCGGTGTTGATGTTCACTATCTCATCTGCGGTGAAGGTAACTGTGAAGCAGAATTAAAAGCTTTAGCGCAATGCTTGCGTGTAGAAAACCGGGTACACTTTGCTGGATATGTACCTCATCAAGAATTAGCAGCCTATTATGCCGCCTGTGATATCTTTGCTATGTTGAGCGTTGCAGATAAAAAAGCTAGAGGTTTAGAAGGCTTTGGGGTTGTCTACTTAGAAGCCAGTTACTTTGGTAAACCTGTAATTGCTTCTCGTCATGGTGCTTTACTGGACATAGTGCGCCATGAAGAAAACGGTCTATTAGTTAATCCTAAATCTGGCTATGAAGTATTTCAAGCTTTCAAGAAACTATCTCAAGACTCACAACTGCGGGAAAAACTAGGCCGCCAAGGTAAAGAATTAGCCAACCGTAGAACTCTACACCGTTCTTTATATGTGGGTACTGTTGACTAATGACTAATGACTAATGACTAATGACTAATAACTAATGACTAATGACTAATGACTAATGACTAATGACTAATGACTAATGACTAATGACTATTTTTCAACCTCCACCGACAATCGTGACTATTTCGAGACGATCGCCTGATTGTACTGTAGTTTGTTCCCAGAATTGACGATGTAAAATTTCGCCGTTATATTCTACAGCTACTAAGCGGGGGTTAAAACCTAACTGTTGGAGTAAATCAGGTAACGGGGTAAGGGAAGCACAACTACGAGTTTCCCCGTTTACCTGAAGGCTAATCTCATGAGACATAAGCCGGATGTTTGCACCTTAAAACATTGATGGGTTGTCTGGTTGGACGCGATTAAGTTGGGAGAGTAAATATTGGGTGACTAAAGTAGGTTGTTCAGCTTGCATGAGCGATCGCACTACTGCTACCCTTTCTGCTCCTGCATCAATCACATCATTGATATTATTCACATCTATGCCCCCAATCGCAAACCAGGGAACAGAACTATTTTTTACGGCGTAACGCACGTATTCTAAACCCGCCGCCGCTTTACCTGCTTTTGTCGGTGTTTCATACACAGGCCCTACACCAATATAATCTGCACCTTCAGCAATGGCTTTTTGCATTTCCTCTGAGTTGGTAGTGGAACGACCTATCAAACGTTGAGGGCCGAGTAATTGACGAGCGATCGCAATGGGCATATCTTGTTGTCCTAAGTGTACCCCATCTGCATCTACAGCCATAGCCAAATCTACGCGGTCATTGATAATCAACAAAGCACCGTAAGCATGACACAATTGTTGCAGCTTTGTAGCTTCTTCCAGACGCACACTATCATCAGCATCTTTACTGCGGTATTGTACCAAAGTCAAACCACCTTTAAGGGCTGCTTCTACAATACTTAATAAATCTGCTGATGGAGATGTTACCAGATATAAACGCGATCGCCATAAAAGTTGATGACGCTGATACCCCATTAAATCACTCTCCAGGGTATAAACCTGATACCGCATCTGCTTAAAAGCCTTACCCATATTGGGATGATAGAGTTTTCCATATTCCTCCACCACCCGGAAAGCTTCTTGAATCCGGCAAAAGTTAGCTTGTAACAATGCCTTAATACTAGAGCGTTGTTCTTCTTGGGGATGACTTAACTCAGTACCGGGATCACCTGCTGTATCTCTGGCGGCGCGTAATTCCGCAGTGTGCCAAATAGCCACCTCTTGGCGTAGGTGTTTACACTCCCCAGCCATTTCGGCGTTATTTAACCCAAAACGACACCATTCTTCTATAATTCGCAACCCTTCACGAGCGCGGTCTAGATTAGCATCTAAAATACGGTGAACAACCTGTTGAATTTGCTTTTGTTGGCTGTATGGCTCGACCATTACAACAACCCCATTAGTGATGTTTTTATCGTAATAGCCAACCTCTTTCATAGTTGCAACTTCTTTTGCATAATCGATTTGCATAGTTTTGGGTACTGGGGATCAGGGATTGGGCATTGGGGATTGGGTACTGGGTACCGAGAAAATTTTTCCTAGTCCCTAGTATCCAGTCTCCAATCCCCAGTTCCCTCCTTAATTACTTTGTATGCAAAATAGCCAATCGGTCAATAGAACGGATAACATTAACGACATACTGAATATGGGAAGTATGAATATTTATAATTACTTCTAAGGAGTGGTGTGAAGATGATTTCCTTCCTGTTTGCGCCAAAATATCATCATTTAAACAATTTGCAGACTCAGCCCACTGCTTTGGCATTCGCAAGGTATCCAGTTTTTGGGTTATCTATATTATGCAGCTTGAGTATAGCCACGATAACTTCACTGAGCATCAACATTGGTAGCGTTGTTGCTCAAGTACCGACTGTTTCCACTCAAAGTTCTACGGGTGAAACATCACTTTCCCAGGTTAATGTACTGTTTGTCAACCCCAATGCCGGAGATGACACCACAGGTAATGGTAGTGAAAATGCGCCTTGGCGGACGATTACCCAAGCATTACGAGTTGCTACCCCGAATACAATAATTAAGCTAGCTCCTGGTGCTTATAGTGCAGATACAGGAGAAGTTTTCCCCCTCATCCTAAAACCGGGTGTATTTATTCAAGGTGATACCGAGAATAAAGGACAAAGGATCAGGATTCAAGGCGGTGGACAATTTCTCAGTCGTAGTTTTGGGGGACAAAACGTCACCATTGTTGGTGCGAACAAAGCCGGGGTAAGTGGGGTAACGGTAACGAACTCTAACCCCCGTGGTTATGGTGTATGGATCGAATCGAGCCAGACAATCATTGCAGACAATACGTTTACAGGCAATACTCAAGATGGCGTAGCGGTAGCGGGTAATAGTGCTAGCACAATTACTAAAAATTACTTTTATCGCAATGGAGCCAACGGTATTACGATCAGTGGTAATTCTCAAGGGCAGGTAAGAGAAAATGTGTTTGCACAAACAGGTTTTGGGATTAATATTACCCAAAATGCTGCGCCGGTAGTCGTCAGCAATGTAATTCAAGACAACCGTGCAGGGATGATAGTTCAAGCTAACGCTCGTCCGATTTTACGGCAGAATATCATTGAAGGCAGTAGAGAAGATGGTTTAGTTGCGATCGCTCAAGCAATACCAGATTTGGGTAACGCTAGCGAACCCGGTGGTAATCAATTTCGGAATAATCGCCGCTATGACATTAATGCTAGTGCGGCGAAACAGGAAATTGTAGCGGTTGGTAACACGATTAATCAGCAACGCCTCGCTGGTAAAGTCAATATAACCGCATCAGTAGCTACTGCTAACAATCAAGTGCTTGAGCAAATACCTGAGAATGGCGAAATTGACTTTATAGCCCCTAGTGTAGCTGACAATAACAATCAACTCAGAAATCAAAACCGCAGCCAAACATCACCACTGACATCAGCCAACGCACCCCTGACTATACCTAGATACAATCAAACACAATCAGCTGCGATCGCCAACAGAACAACAAACAGAAATCGACAAATTACCCGCCGCCCAGTCTCCCCCAGAAAACCGACAGCATTACCACCCGTACCAGCCCAAACAGCCCAGCTAAACTTTGTGCAGATAGATAAAAACACGATTGAATTTGTTGCACCCCAGCCAGAACAACCACAGCCAAACAGCAATCAATCAAATTTTGTTTCATTGCCACCTGAAGTGAGACAACAAAGCCAATCAATACCTGCATTAGAAGAGTCTGCACGAGATACTAACATTTTGCCAGTACCTAGTGGGAATATCCCCTTGGGGAACACCCGCAATATGCGAAAAGTTTCAGCCAACCGCACAGAAACTACTAACTATAGTGGTAATTCATCTACCAACGCAGGTTTACGCTATCGTGTGGTAGTAGTAGCGATGAGTGAACAAGAGCAAGAATTAGTAAAATACTTAGCTCCTGGTGCATTTTCCACAGTATGGCAAGGACGCAGAGTCATGCAAGCCGGAGTATTTAGCAGTCGTGATAATGCCGAGGCGATGGTGGGAATACTTAATAATAATGGTTTAAGAAGTATAGTTGAGCCATTGAATTGATTAGATAACTTTGAGGAATCAATATCAGCGATCGCTTGTAATCTTAGCAGGCGATCGCTTTTTATTAACTTCAGTCATTAGTCATTAGTCATTAGTCATTAGTCATTGGTCATTAGTTTCTCTCCCCTGCCTCCCCTGCCTCCCCTGCCTCCCCTGCCTCCCCACTCCCTGTATTGCTTGTAATATTAATACCTTGGTTTTCAGAAATTACCTCACTCGGCAGGTGATAATCAAACCTCAATAACAGCAGAATTATCAATAAGTGCAGCCATCAGCAAACTTGATTAGCTATTTCTTGGCTTCATTTTACCCTGTAGATAAAAACTTTATGCTTGATTGGATTACTAATATTATTTCTGGGATGGGATATTTGGGTATAGCCTTCCTCATGTTGTTGGAAAATATTTTTCCTCCCATACCTTCAGAATTAATTATGCCCTTAGCAGGATTCACTGTCCAGCAGGGTAAATTAAGCTTGCCTTGGGTAATTTTGGCAGGGACTATAGGCTCAATAATCGGTGCATTGCCTTGGTACTATCTAGGCAAGTTAGTTAGCGAGCAAAGGTTAAGAAGATGGGTCAATCAGTATGGTAAATGGTTGACTTTATCTGGGGATGATCTTGATAAATCAAAGCGTTGGTTTAGAAATTACGGTGGGGCTGTAGTTTTTTTCGGTCGCCTAATTCCTGGTATTCGTACTTATATTTCTATTCCGGCTGGCTTAGAAGAAATGTCATTAATCCCATTTCTGCTGTACTCAACATTCGGCACAGTTTTGTGGGTAGGCTTATTAAGCTATGCCGGCTATATATTAGGACAAAATTATCAGATAGTGAAACAATACCTCAGTCCTATTTCTCTGGTTGTCTTAGTGATAATTATTATTAGTTTTGGACTGTGGTTATGGCAGAGGCAACAAAAAAGAAAATAAAAAAGGCAAATATCTCATCATTTTACCCGAATAAACCATCTAATTAGTATTAGGAAAATATTAAAAACATGACAAGAAATAACTTACCTTCTAATATTCAAAAACCAGTCAAACAAGCAGTTGCTCATCCTGTATTTGAGCGTTTAGCGAGATTGGGTTATGCTGCCAAAGGAGTAGTTTATTTTGTTGTAGGTTTCCTGGCAGCACAAGCAGCATTTGGACTGGGTGGTAGAACTACCGATACCAGTGGCGCACTCAGAACAATTGTCTCCCAACCCTTCGGAAAATTTTTATTAAGTATTCTGACAGTTGGTTTGATTGGTTACGTACTTTGGCGTTTAGTACAGGCGATTTTTAACCCAGAAAGCTCCCGTCAAACAGGTAAAAAACAAATAGCCAAACGTTTAGGCTATACATTCAGTGCTTTAGCTTATGCAGGTTTAGCATTAGCAGCAGTACAGCTAATTATGGGAGTGGGTAGTAGTAATCGTAATTCAACTGAAGACTGGACAGCAAAATTGCTAGCTCAACCCTTTGGAAGATTTCTAGTGGGATTAGTGGGCGTAATCGTGATTGGTGTTGGTATTTATTACCTATACAAAGCATATAAATGTAAATTTCTCCGTCACTTGAAAATGCAAGAAATGTCTATCAAAGAGCGAATCTGGGCAAAACGCGCAGGTAGATTTGGCATTGCAGCCCGTGGCATCGTTTTTAGTATTATTGGTATATTCTTAATCCAAGCAGCCCATCAATCTGACGCAAGTGAAGCCAAAGGATTAGGTGAAGCATTAGCAACCCTCGGAAAACAACCCTTCGGCCCTTGGATTTTAGGCTTAGTAGCCTTGGGTTTAATCGCATACGGCATCTATTCCTTAACAGAAGCCCGCTATCGGCAAATTCGCAACACACCCTAAACCTTCACCAACCCTGCCAAATAGAAACATTCACCACTCCGCGTACCTCTGCGTTTACCTCCGCGCTCCTTTGCGTTTAAATCCTCTCCTCTTTCTCCTAACCCCAAACAGTAAAACCGAGACTTTTTTTGATACGATAAAAACTCTGACTCGTTACCTAACGATTTACCTATGAGCAAAGGAACCCTGTTTGATAAAGTTTGGGACTTACATACTGTTGGTACACTTCCTTCAGGGCTGACACAGCTATTTATTGGACTACACCTAATCCATGAAGTTACCAGTCCCCAGGCCTTTGCCATGTTACGGGAAAGAGGACTAAAAGTGTTATTTCCAGGGCGAACCGTCGCCACCGTGGATCATATCGTACCGACAGATAATCAAGCGCGTCCCTTTAGCGATCGCATGGCGGAAGAAATGATCCAAGCATTAGAAACCAACTGCCAAGAAAATAGCATTACCTTCTATAATATCGGCTCAGGCAACCAAGGGATAGTCCACGTCATCGCCCCAGAATTGGGACTCACCCAGCCAGGAATGACGATTGCTTGTGGAGACAGCCACACTTCTAGTCATGGGGCGTTTGGTGCGATCGCCTTTGGTATCGGTACTAGCCAAGTGCGTGATGTTCTCGCTTCCCAAACCTTAGCATTATCTAAACTCAAAGTCCGCAGAGTAGAAGTTAACGGCAAGCTTAACCCTGGCGTTTACGCCAAAGACGTAATTTTACACATCATCCGCACCCTAGGCGTAAAAGGTGGTGTAGGTTACGCCTACGAATACGCCGGAACCACCTTTGAGCAGATGAGCATGGAAGAAAGGATGACAGTCTGCAACATGGCCATTGAAGGCGGTGCTAGATGCGGTTATGTCAATCCCGATCAAGTCACATACAATTATCTCAAAAATAGAGACTTTGCCCCCAAAGGTGCAGACTGGGAGCAAGCAGTGACTTGGTGGGAATCAATCAAGAGTGATGCCGATGCCGAATATGATGATGTTGTAGTCTTCAAAGCTGAGGATATTCCCCCGACAGTCACCTGGGGAATTACCCCCGGACAAGGTATCGGCGTAAATCAATTGATACCCAAACCGGAAGAACTAGCAGAAGAAGACCGCTTCGTAGCCGAAGAAGCCTACCGCTACATGGATTTATATCCCGGTCAACCCATCAAAGGCACTAAAATTGATGTCTGCTTTATTGGTAGCTGCACAAACGGCAGACTCAGCGACCTAAGAGAAGCAGCGAAAATCGCCCAAGGTCGGAGTGTAGCGGCGGGAGTGAAAGCCTTTGTAGTTCCTGGTTCAGAAAGAGTCAAACAAGCCGCAGAAGCGGAAGGATTAGACAAAATTTTCCAAGCTGCCGGCTTTGAGTGGCGTGAACCCGGTTGTTCCATGTGTTTGGCAATGAACCCCGACAAACTAGAAGGTAGACAAATTAGTGCGTCTTCCTCCAACCGCAACTTTAAAGGTAGACAAGGTTCAGCTTCCGGGCGCACCCTGCTAATGAGTCCCGCAATGGTAGCGACAGCAGCAATTAAAGGTGAAGTTGCCGACGTGCGCGACTTACTCTAAAAGGCAGGGGAACAGGGGGCAAAATCCAGCCCCCAATCCCCAGTACCCATGCTTGACTTCGTGACGCTGGTGCAAAGAATTTTGAATTTTGAATTTTGAATTTTGAATTGATATGGTAAGTGAAGTTAAACAAGTTTCTGGACGTGGTATACCTTTAGTGGGTGATGATATTGATACAGACCGCATCATCCCCGCGAGGTATTTGAAAGCGGTTACTTTTGATGGTTTGGGTGAAGCGGCGTTTATCGACGATCGCACCGCTTTAAATGGTCAGCATCCCTTTGATCAACCCCAATATCAAGGCGCGAATATCTTAATTGTTAACCGTAACTTTGGCTGTGGTTCATCGCGGGAACACGCACCCCAAGCAATATCTAAATGGGGTATTCAAGCCCTGATCGGTGAAAGCTTTGCGGAAATTTTCTTTGGTAATTGTGTAGCGATCGGTGTACCTTGTTTAATAGCTGATGCGGTGACGGTGAAACAACTGCAAGAATTAGTTGCAGCTAATCCCCAAACCCCTGTGACAGTGAATTTAGAAACTTTACAGGTGCAAGTAGGTGATTTTACCGCCCCTGTCACCATGAGTGAAGGAACGAGAACCGCCTTTGTTTCCGGTGCTTGGGATGCTTGCGGTCAGTTGGTGGCAAATTCTGAGCAAATTCGGACGACTGCGGCGAAGTTACCTTACGTCGGTTGGGGTAAATTGGCTGCGAGTTAGCAATATTTCGGTACTTTTATGTAAGAATTGGTAGCGTTAAACTACTGATGTTTAGCCTACCAAACTTTAATCAAACAACGGCGTTTTTGACTGGGGGCGACCCAGTTACAGGGTTTAGCCTAACCTAAAACTCAATTTCTATATGTGTATAATTAGATTTATGTAAATAAGCTGACATCTACATGAAAATAATCCGCCAGTAATTTTGCTTCTGCTTGATTTATGGTGCGATCGCCATTTATAATTTCTCGTACAACTTCCAAAGATCCAATTACCTCAGCTAATGCTTCTGGAGTAATGCCGCGTGCGTCTATGAGATGCCTTAACATCGAATTGGGTGTACCTTGGGGAATAGGGTAATGCGTTTCCTCAAACTTCTCAATTAACGTTACCAGCAGTTCCAACAGCATCTCCTCTTCTGGTGTACGATTGGGACGATGTTCTAAGCTTAAAGCCAGTTTGATTGCTTGTTCATTTTCTTCTTCCGTGGTAATTGTTTTTGGTTGATACTCAGCTAACAACTTACCGTAAGATTCAGGATTAAAAATACGGGTCATTTTTCCATTTATCCTTATCATATTCGGCGTGAGTTAGGACATATTTAATATAAATTCTTTGAGTTTCGTAAACAATATCAACAATTAAGCGGTAGTTGTTGCCTTTAATATTAAACACTGTGAAGTTACCAACCGCTTCTGCTTTTGGATAAATAGCCTGAACTTCAATCAGATTTTTCCATTCAGCTTTAGTGGCTACCCTGTACCAATCATAAAGCGCATCACAGACATCTGTGTGTGCCTGACAAAAGTCCCGCAAAATTCTGCGGCTGATAACGTGCATTTATAGTTACTCTCAAGAATTTAGCAAAATACTTGTTTTATCTATTCAGAAATAAACTTCATAACACAGCAGGTGGTTTGTAACTATAAAGCCAGTCTGGAAAACTATCATGACTGGGTGCGGCTTGTTCTTGGGTTTGTTTCACAGCGTCGATATCGTAGTATCGCATCTCACCTACTGCACTACGGGCTTGAATGAGGCTGGTACGTTGAATGCGGCGTTGTTCGTAGGTAGTTAAAGCTTCTGTCAAACTGGCAGCTTGAGATAAACAAGCTTGTAGTTCGCAGACATCTTCAAAGGTGCTGTTTGCACCCTGCGCCATTGCTGGGGCCATGGGGTGGGCAGCATCACCTAACAGTGTAACTCGATTTTTGCTCCAGTGGGTTAACGGTGGGCGATCGCATATCGGCCCCTCCCAAATTTGTCCGGCTGGTGTGGCTTCCACCACCGCCCGAAACGATTCATCCCAGCCTGTTAATTCATCAAGAATCCTTGCCTTGACTTGCTCTGCATTCTGAGAAAGTGTATAATTAGGTATAAATTTCCGACTAATCCAACTGGTGTAACCGCCTCCCACATTCAGCAGAAACATAAATTGTTGATTGCCTTTGACAAACACTAAGTCATAGGAATCAAACAGTTCATGATGATATTCAACGACGGCACGCCAACACATACTACTGAGATAATTCGGCTTACCCTCGCTAAATAACGTTTCTCTGACGGCGGAGTGTAACCCGTCTGCACCAATGAGCAAGTCTGCATATTCTGTTTTACCATGCTCAAAATAGATTTCTACACCGTCTTCATCTTGTTGAAAGCCGATACAACGATGATTGAGGTGAATAGTTGCTGATGGTAATCTAGATGCTAGAGTTTGCTGTAATCGCCACCACCAAACAGTTAACAAAGGCTGTCCGTATTTCTCTGAGAAGGTGGTGGGGTTAATTTTAATGGTTTCTCCCGTCATACTTTTGACAACCGCCCGACGCACCAGACAACCGCAACTGGTGAGGGCGTTGATAATTCCTGGTGATATGGCTTCTAAACAATTCAAGCCATTGGGAGATAGTCCTAAACCAGTGCCAGCCGGACGCAAATCTTGAGCTTTTTCATATACTTGCACATCCAAACCCAGATTTGCAAGAGCGATCGCTGCCGCTAAACCACCAGGCCCAGCACCAATAATTGCAACTTTTTGACTTAATAATTGGGGATTTATATGTTTGTTTGGCATTTTTTTTAAATACTATATTTTAAAAGTTATTTAAAAATGCCAGAAAAATTCAGTTCCAAAAGAGAGATAATGAAGATAATTGGATAGACATACAATAAATTATGAATAAAGAAAAATCATCTATCATAAGTAATAAATTGGGCGAGGAACAATTAAAAATCTTCAGTCCAGAGGAGGTAGAGATATCATTGCTAATTAATGATACCTCCTACACCTTGAAAGTAGAACCTCGCGTAACTTTGCTAGATGCGCTGCGGGAAAAGTTAGGTTTGATGGGGACTAAAAAAGCGTGCGATCGCGGCGAGTGTGGAGCTTGCACTATATTAGTAAATGGTCGGAGAATTAACGCTTGTATGACTTTGGCAATCATGCACATTGACAGTGAAATTACCACCATCGAGGGATTAGCCAAAGATGACGAACTCCACCCCATGCAAACAGCATTTATTAACCATGATGCCTTTCAATGTGGTTATTGTACATCCGGGCAAATAATTTCAGCCGTAGGAATGTTAGCCGAACAAATACCGCAATCAGAGGCAGAAATTCGCGAAAAAATGAGTGGTAATCTTTGCCGATGTGGAGCGTATCCAAATATTGTAGCAGCAATTAAAGAAGTAGTCAAAGGAATAGAAGATGCGACCATTTAGTTATGCTAAAGTTAAAACTAAAGAACAGGCAATCATCACCTTAACCGAAGATAAAACAGCCGCATTTATAGCCGGAGGAACAGATTTATTAGGCTTAATGAAAGATAGAATTCAGACAGCCGAAACATTAATTGATATTAACAGCTTACCCTTAAATAAAATTGAAACTTCCGCCACCGGAGTTAGAATAGGTGCATTGTGCAGACTCACAGAAGTAGCATTACATCCTGATATTCAAAAACACTACCCAGTCATCAGCCAAGCAATTAATCAAAGCGCATCACCCCAACTGAGAAACATGGCGACTGTAGGAGGTAACTTACTACAAAAAGTCAGGTGTCCGTATTTTCGTAATGCAGCTTTTCCCTGTAATAAACGCACACCAGGAGAAGGCTGTGCAGCAATAAACGGCTATAATCGAATGCACGCCATTTTGGGAACAAGCGAACATTGTATAGCTGTTCATCCTTCAGACTTAGCAGTAGCCTTAACAGCATTAGACGCAATTATTTGTATTCAAGGACTAGAAAAAGAACGCCAAATTTCCATTCATGAATTTTATCTCTTACCGGGAGACACCCCACACAAAGAAACCCTATTAAAACCGGGAGAATTAATTGTAGCTGTAGAAATTCCTAACAATAATTGTAGTAGAAACTCCAACTATTTAAAAGTCAGAGATAGAGCCGCCTATGAATTTGCCTTAGTATCTGTAGCCCTAGCCTTAGAGATAGAAAACCGAACAATTATAACAGCAAAAATAGCCTTTGGCGGAGTAGCAACAAAACCCTGGCGGGCGTGGGAACTAGAAGAATTTCTCCAAAATAAACCCCTCAACCAAAACACCTTAAACTTTGCAACAGAACTAGCAATAAAACAAGCCAAACCCCAACAACATAATCAATTCAAAATAGAACTACTAAAACGCGCCATACTCCGCGCCCTCAGCGAATAACAAGTATTATATTATCACCCTCCAGAAGCAGAGAAACAGAGAAGAAAAGTTTAAATTTCTCTAATTCTTCTCTCTGCGACTCTGCGCCTCTGCGTGAGCCAAATAAATCCCCAACACCCCACAAAAAGACATGAATAAAATCATAGGAAAACCCCTAAACCGAGTAGAAGGCAACCTAAAAGTCACAGGAAAAGCCGAATACACAGCCGATATACCCAGAGAAAACCTCACCTATGGAGCAATATTGAGAAGCGCGATCGCCAAAGGTCAAGTAACCACCATAGACACCACCCCAGCCCTAGCTGCCCCTGGAGTAGTCGATATCATCACCTATGAGCAAACCCCCGACTTAATCAAAATCCCCTTTTTTTCCCAGCAACCAGATCAACAACCAGAAAAACATGATATCATTCATTACGATGGGCAACCCTTGGCTATTATCGTCGCCGAAACCTTAGAACAAGCTGAATATGCTGCCACCCTAGTAAACATCACCTACGAAGCAGCAACGCCGACAGTCACAATAGCGCAAGCACTACCAGAAGTATTTGAGCCAGAATCTATCTTTTTCGGCATCATGCCCGGTAGAATTACCAGAGGCGACATTGCAGCCGGCAAAGCACAGGCAGATATCTTAATTGAACAGGTGTACACCACACCAACAGAACATCATAACCCCTTAGAAACATCTGCCACCATCGCCTTTTGGGAAGGAGATAATTTAACCGTATATGAAACGACGCAAGGTATTTCCGGCACACAAAAAAGTTTGGCAAAGGTGCTGAACCTACCACCAGAAAATATCCGCGTTATCTCAAAATACTTAGGTGGCGGGTTTGGTTGTAAAGCCTTGCTACGTTCTCATACTATATTAGCGGCGATCGCCTCCCGTCAAGTGCAGCGTCCGGTGAAAGTTGTACTAACGCGATCGCAAATGTATACTAACTGTGGCTATAGATCCGAAACTCACCAACAGCTGACACTAGGCGCAACCAAACAAGGACAGTTTACCTTAATCAAACACATCGGCACATCCTTAACTTCCATGTTTGAGGAGTTTGTCGAACCCGTAGGTGCAGCAACTACCATGATGTATGCTTGTCCTAACTTAGAAGTAAAATATCGGTTAGGGCGGATAAATGCAGGTACACCTACATTTATGCGTGCGCCGGGAGAAGCACCAGGGATGTTTGCCTTAGAATCAGCAATAGATGAACTAGCTTATGCCTTAAATCTTGACCCGATAGAAATTAGATTACGCAATCATGCAGATATTGACCCCCATACAGGCTTACCTTGGTCAAGTAAATCCCTAAAACAATGTTATCAAAAAGGTGCAGAAATTTTCGGCTGGTCAAAACGCCACCCGACACCCCGCACCATGCGAGATGGTAACTTCCTCATAGGTTGGGGAATGGCGAGTGCAACATTTCCCACAAATTCCATGACTGCAACCGTAAAAGTCGAACTTTTCGCCACAGGGGAAGTCAGCGTACAAACTGGAACGCAAGACATCGGTACTGGTACTTATACAGTCATGACTCAAGTTGCAGCTGAAGCGTTAGGTTTAGCTTACTATTCACAAACAGAGGAAAACCCCTCTTCCACAAATGTAGAGACGTTGCATGCAACGTCTCTACATATTCCCCCTTCTCTTGTAGACAAGGGGGTTAGGGGGTTAGGTGAAGACATAACCAAGCAACCAATTAACTTTAGACTAGGTGACAGTAATTTACCCACAGCACCCATTACAGGTAACTCTATCACAGTAGCGAGTGTGTCCCCGGCTGTACATCAAGCGGCGACTGCTGCCAGAGAAAGATTAATTCAAATGGCAATAGCAGACTCAAACTCACCGCTTTATGGTTGTAAACTAGAAGATATCAGCGTAGAGTCAGGACAGATATTTTCAAAATCCCAACCATCACAACGCGACAGCTACACCGAGATTTTACAACGTCATGGCTTAGAAAGTTTAGAAGTCACTGAAACCACCGCACCCAACCCAGACAGCAAACAATATGCTAAACATTCCTTTGGTGCGGTATTTGTCGAGGTAGCAGTTGACGAATTGTTAGGCGAAATTAAAGTTAGACGTTGCGTCGGCGTTTACAGTGCGGGACGTATCCTCAACATAAAAACCGCCAAAAGTCAAGTAATAGGCGGAATTACTTGGGGAATTGGCATGGCGTTAATGGAGAAAACAGTAATAGATGCTCACACTGGTAGAATAATTAATGCAAACCTGTCTGACTATTTAATTCCCGTTCATGCCGACATTCCCAACATAGAAGTAGAATTCATCGCAGAACATGATCCTCACGTCAACACCTTGGGAACAAAAAGCTTAGGAGAATTACCAATTGTCGGCGTAGCAGGTGCGATCGCAAATGCAGTATATCACGCCACAGGCAAACGTATCCGCCACCTACCCATCACACCAGACAAACTTTTATGAAACTATGAAACGTCTCTACACATTCCCCCATTCCCTTGTAGGGAAGGGGGGGTTGGGGGGTTAGGTTTGAGAGACTATCAGATTTAATCCTTAATTAACTCCTCCAAAGCCAATTGTAAATCCTTAGTCAACTCATTCACAGCACGTTTAGCCGCTTGACGGTCATGCTGAACAGCTTCCCAGCGTTGAGTCACACAAATAGGTTCACCCACCTTCAACTTTGCCCGACGTAAACCTAAACGCGATCGCCCTGGTAAAGTAGAAGATTGAATACGTGACAACATATCAAACATCAGCAAAGCCGTTTCCGCCAGTCTATCAGCAGTCGGCTGTGATTGCAGATAACTAGCATTGACAGCCACAAAACTTTCAACTAACCTCATGTGCTGTACTCGCAAATCTGCTTCTTGAGCTACCCAGTCAGCTAAACCGCGTTTGAAAGGTGGTAAAGTATTAACATCAGGCAAATCGTCTCTATAAATATAATTCCAACTAGCTTCTTCTAAACGACGACAACGGTCGATAAAACTACCCTGTGGTTGCACACCGAAATATTGTTCAGCAACTTGTAAAGCTGTATCTAACAAACGATGTAACCTAGCAATTAACACCTCATTGGAATTAGCAGAGGTTTCAGAAACAGCTTGCGGGATATCTTGATGATAGAAGCGACGATAAAATTCTTCCATCTCAGTTATCAGATATTCACCCAACCGACAAATACGTTGATAATAAAATTCTGGTTGATGCGTTCCATCACTGCTAGACTGAACTGATAAACCACTATCAGCTTCTAACTTACTCAACAACCGATCCAGATTTGCCCAAGGTGGTTGAATATAATGATATTGGATTGAAATCGGCACAATCACCACAGTCTCAGGACGGCTAGCTTTGTGTAAATCTTCTACACACCAGAACCCCATTTGTGCTACACCCGGTTCTAAGTCACTAACAAGCCCACTATAACCATTATTACCACCTTCCGGGGCAACTGCAAGAGGTAATTGACCATTTGCAAATAAATTCCGTGCAGTTTGAATCGCTTGTTTATCTAATCGCCGCCCGCGACGCACAGGTACACCACCCAACCGAGAAAACAACCACCCCAACCATTTCCCAGCCCAGATAGTCATTCCTCTATCAAACATAAAATGACTATGAATAGGGTATTGTAACTGGATACCTTGCCGACGCGCTACCCGTGGTACAATGTAAGCCAGCAGATACAGCGCACACAGAGAATCTTCAACCTCTGGGTGACGAAACGCCATCATCAAGCGAATTTTACCAGCTTGGAATTGTTGATATAATTCCGCCAACACTTCCGCATTTTCAGCTTCCACCCGCACAATTCCCGCAGGTAGCCACGGACGAGTCCGAAATCTTAAGATAAATGGTAGCACAGCGTGAACAATTTTCACCACAAGCGAGTTAAAACGGTGCGGAATAAATTTCAGTGGTGGTTGAACAGATGTGATTGATTTAGGCAAGGGACTCTCCGAGAAATCGATGGGATGAAAGAGATGAGGCAGATGAGGCAGAAAAACCAATGACTAATGACTAATGACTAATAACTAATGACTACTGTTAGTTTAATTATGAGAACAATCCTCAAAATACGCCACACAACTGCATGAACACACCACAAGACGCGAGAAAATACGCCCCAGCAACACAACGCAACCGCGAACCCATTTTAGAAGTGCTATTACAAGTATTACCCGAAAATGGTACTATCTTAGAAGTGGCAAGCGGTACTGGTGAACACGCCGTATTTTTTGCCCCTCGTCTTACCCCACGTCAATGGCTACCATCTGATCCTAATCCCGAATTACGCGCTAGTATCACAGCATGGATACAACACTCTCCCGGCAATAATCTCTATCCACCCTTAGAAATTGACGCTACACAACCAATATGGCCTGTAGAGACAGATAAATCTGGGAATTATTCCCCCATTGTCGCCATAGTCAATATTAACATGATTCACATTTCCCCTTGGTCAGCTTGTTTAGGACTGATGGCGGGTGCAAGTCGCATTTTACCCCCAGGCGGTATACTCTATTTATATGGCCCCTATAAACGAGGTGGAGAACATACAGCCCCCAGTAATGCAGCCTTTGACGAATCTTTACGCGCTCAAAATCCTGAATGGGGTGTCCGTAATTTAGAGGATGTTGTCGCCGCAGCTAGTCAATGCCATCTCAGTTTACAAGCAACTTACCAAATGCCCGCGAATAATCTTTCGCTAGTCTTTCAGCATTCCGGTAAATAACAATTCTGTAGGGTGGGCATTGCTAGCTATTGGCTCAAATTCTTATTTTACGTTATTGGCAATGCCCACCTGACGCTGATGCTCCGTTGCTGCCTTCACAATGATTCTTTAACACTACACAAAAATGGAGGTTAGCGGACTCGAACCGCTGACATCCTGCTTGCAAAGCAGGCGCTCTACCAACTGAGCTAAA
>NZ_LUHJ01000068.1:131433-210950 GCF_001597745.1 Anabaena sp. 4-3
GTAAAATAAAAAAGTGGAGTATTTTAGTTAACTAAAATAACTATACCAGATAGTTTTGATTTTGACAAAGGGATGAACGAAAAAAATACTCAAATTGTTGCCACATTTTATAAATTTGTCAGTTTGCCGGATTGTGTGGAGATGCAAGCACCCTTGTTGTCTTATTGTTCAGCACAAGGCATTAAGGGAACAATTCTGTTAGCCAAAGAAGGAATCAACGGCACGATCGCCGGTTCTCGTCAAACTATAGACGCAGTTCTAGCTTATCTGCGTTCTGATCCACGGTTCACAGACTTAGAACACAAGGAATCAACGGCAGAACAACCCCCGTTTGAACGCATGAAGGTGCGTTTAAAAAAAGAGATTGTCACATTAGGTTTACCGGAAGTTGACCCCAATGAACAAGTAGGAAAGTACGTCACCCCTGAAGAATGGAATGATTTAATTTCTGATCCAGAAGTAATTGTGATTGATACCCGCAATGATTACGAAGTACATATTGGAACTTTCAAAGGGGCGCAAAATCCGCAAACCAATTCTTTTAGAGACTTTCCTGAATATGTGCGTCAAAACCTTGACCCGAACAAACATCAAAAAGTAGCGATGTTTTGTACTGGGGGGATTCGTTGCGAAAAAGCATCATCTTATATGATATCACAAGGTTTTGCTGAAGTCTATCACCTCAAAGGCGGTATCCTCAAATATTTAGAAGCAGTCCCCGCAGAACAAAGCCTATGGGAAGGTGAATGTTTTGTGTTTGATGAACGGGTAACTGTGAGTCATGGTTTAGAAGTAGGAAATCATGAGTTGTGTTTCTGTTGTGGACACCCATTAACTGAGGAAGATAAAACATCATCCAAGTATGAACAAGGTATTTCCTGTCCTCACTGCTTTGATAGTCTTACCGCCGACAAAAGAGTGCGTCAACAGGAAAAATGGCGACAGTATCAGTTAAAAATGCAACGAACAAAAACAAGCTAAGACGAGTTAAAGCAGAAATTATGTTGACACTCCCCCATTTTATCAACGGGGGAGTGTCAAAAACTGTTTTTCGGTTGTATCCTCTAGCGGAGGCTAGAGGAGAGTTGAGGTATTTTGAAACGCGGAGGGGCGCAAAGGTGGAAGTTCAGTTTTTTAAGGCTAGGGTTAAGCCGTCTCCTATGGGTACTAGGCTGAGTGTGATTCTTTGGTCTTGTAGGAGTTTTGCATTAAAGGCGCGGATTTTTGTGGTACGGTTGTCTTGTGTTTGAGGGTCGGCTACTCTGCCTGACCAGAGAACGTTATCTATGGCTATTAGTCCACCTTGGCGGACTAATTTTAGCGATCGCTCGTAATAATGATCATAGTTGCTTTTGTCGGCATCGATGAAGGCAAAGTCAAAGGTTTCTGCTTCACCTGCTGCGAGTAATTTATCTAATGTCTCTAAGGCTGGGGCGATGTGTAAGTCAATTTTATCGCCTACTCCGGCTTGTTGCCAATAACGACGGGCGATCGCTGTATATTCTTCACTGTTATCACAGGCGATTATCTTACCTTCCGGGGGTAAGGCTAACGCCACGGCTAAGGCACTATAGCCTGTAAATACACCTATTTCTAAGGTTTTCTTTGCACCTAATAATTTGACTAGCAAGGCCATGAATTGCCCCTGTTCTGGTGCTATTTGCATCCTCCCCATCGGATGCTGGGCTGTTTCTTGCCGCAATTGCGCTAATATCTCCGGTTCTCGCAAGGAAACAGATAGTAAATATTCATACAGGTTTGTGTCTAGTCCCAGTGTTCGAGTTGACATTAATAGTAATCAAAAATCAATAAATACCTGGACAAAAATTTATTATAATCTGTCTTTCGATTGAAATAATTTTGATTTTCTTTCCATCTGCGGGGCGATAAATACCTGGGATTTGATAGGTAATTTTAAATCAGGTGAACGAACACAATCGTTCCTCAAACAGCAAGAGAGTTGTGTACTTGTTTTCCGTGTTCAGATTAGTGCATATAAACCTTAGTGTGTTGGATGTGAGGAGAATAATTAACGTTAGTCGTATGACTAATATCCGGGGTAAAACAGCCTAAACTTGCAGATGCAAGTGGGATTAAGAGAATAATTAAACCTTGGGTTGGCTTGCCAATCCAAGGTTTAATTTCTGTCAGATGAAAATTACATAATTCAGGTTTGTGACTGTTGTCTTGGCAACTTTCTGCTGTGTTAAGTTCCCTTTTGTTCGAGGTAATCTGATGCCAAAAAAACAAACATTACAGCCACCGCAAGAACAAGAATTGCCTGGTGTTGAATCTAAAATGCGACCAAAACCCAAGGCACAAGATGAGCAACATCGGGGTAGTGGTAAATTACAGGATAAAGTCGCCTTAATTACAGGTGGAGATAGTGGTATTGGTCGTGCTGTAGCGATCGCATTTGCCAAAGAAGGTGCAGATGTGGCGTTTGTTTATCTAGAAGAACACGGTGATGCGGAAGAAACTAAAAATTTAGTAGCAGAACATGGACGACGGGCATTATCGATAGCCGGTGATATTGCTGATGAAGCTTTTTGTCAGCGTGTTGTCAAACAAACAGTAGATGAGTTTGGTAAACTAGACATTCTCATCAATAATGCTGCTGAACAACACCCCCAACAAAGCATTGAAGATATTAGTCAAGAACAATTAGAGCGCACATTCCGCACTAATATCTTTTCAATGTTTTATTTTACTAAAGCAGCAATGAAACATTTAAAAGAAGGAAGTGCAATTATCAATACCACATCGGTCACAGCTTATAAAGGTAATCAGTATTTGCTAGATTACTCATCTACAAAAGGTGCAATTGTCGCCTTTACTCGTTCCTTATCACAAAATTTAATCGGCAAGGGAATTAGGGTAAATGCAGTTGCACCCGGCCCGATTTGGACACCTTTAATACCCGCGACTTTCCCAGCCGATCAAGTGGCAAATTTTGGCAAACAAGTACCCATGCAAAGAGCAGGACAACCAGAAGAAGTTGCTCCCAGCTACGTTTTCTTAGCTTCTGATGATGCTTCTTATATGTCCGGTCAAGTTTTACATCCCAATGGTGGCGAAATTGTCAATGGTTAATCAGTAACTCCACTAAAAAACGTCATACCCAAATCTCCGACTTCTTTGAGAAGTCGGGGATATATCCCTTAGTCATTTGCTGATGAATGATTTGAGTTTTGCATGATTGTGTCTATCAATGGGGGGATGATTGCAGACGAAACAATTGGTAATCTAGCTAAGGAAAAACATTTAAAAAGATAGCAACTAAAGTTTATGGCATCTCCAAAACCATTGCATGGCACAGATTTAGTAGATTGTGCTAGGGCTAATGCCAAGCAGGGAATCGAAACTGCTGCTTATCAATGTGGCTATGGTGATGATATCAATACATTTGCACGAGAACTGAAGCAAGCTTGTGAGCAAATGAATTTACAAGTTAAGGAACTCAGCCAACTAATTACTGACCAGGATATGATACTGAACTTGGGTACGGGAGATATCATCGCCCCAGACACATCATCAGAGCTGTAAAATTATCCGTGCTAAGTTGAAGTAGATTAAAACGCCCAGAACATCAACGGCTGTCGTGATAAATGGCGCAGACATCAACGCCGGATCTAAACGCAGCAACCGAAATAAAAATGGTAGTGCGGAACCAGAAACGGAAGCTAACACCGAAATAGCTACTAAACTGCTACCTACAGCGATCGCCACTTCTAATCTACCCTGCAAAAAGAAAGCCCAGACTGTGGCGATAGTACCTAACATACCACCTAACAAAGCACCAGCGATCGCTTCCCGGCCAATCACCTGCATCGCCCCAAGGGATCTAATTTCTTCAGTATTCATCCCCCGAATTACCACCGTTGAAGACTGTGCGCCCACATTACCGCCAGTACCCGTGAGTAACGGGATAAATGCCGTTAATGTCACCACTTTCGTTAAAATATCTTCTTGCGATTTAATAATTGTGCCTGTGACGGTATTAGTAATCAGCAACACGAATAACCACAATACCCGCTTGCGGGCTACTTGCAATAAATCCATCTGAAAATAATTATCGCCATCAGCCTGTACACCACCACCCACGGCGTAGATATCTTCAGTAGTTTCTTGTTGCAAAATATCAATCACATCATCAACGGTGACAATACCCACTAATCTGTCTTCTCTATCCACAACCGGCACAGCCAAAAAATCATACCGTTGAATTAATCTGGCTACTTCTTCTTGATCTGTATCGGTGTGAACCAGAATCACATCCCGTGTCATAATCTCGCCAATAATTTGCTCAGGCTGCGATGTCACCAGTTCCCGCAGCGAAACAATCCCCGTTAACCGTCTAGCTGCATCAGTCACGTAAAGATAATAAATCATCTCACTGGCATTAGCTAGTCGGCGCATCCTTTCTAGGGCTTGAGTGACTGTAAAGTTTTCTTTGAGCGCAATAAATTCTAAAGTCATTATCCGCCCAGCTGTACCAGCTTCATAACCCAAAAGTAAAGCTGTCGCTTGCCGTTCTACAGGACTAAGTTGTTCTAAGAGGCGATTGACGATTTTTGCAGGTAATTCATCAAATAACCTCGCTCGATCATCAGAAGACATTTGATCGACAATATCCCGGACTTCTTGACTTTTTAGTTCCTCAATCAGCCTTTCTTGCACGCTATAGTCCAGATATTCATAAACTTCAATCGCCTCACTTTTTGAAAGTAAGCGAAACGCCAAAGCGTGCATTGCTTCTGGTAAACCTTCAATCGCTTCCGCAATATCCGCAGGCTGCACAGGTACAAGAATCGCTTTCGCTCCTTGTAAGTCTCCAGCTTCTAATAGCATTCGCAGTTGAGTCCGCACTAAATCGCGCAATTCCCTACGTGACACATCCTGAAGGGCAGAGTTTAAATTGTTCGTCTCCGTCACTTTTCACTTTCCTCGACCAATGTGAACAAGGTTGCTGCCCTTAGTCTAAGGGATAGTGGCAGATGAGAGGTTAAACTTATGGTGATTTTTCCTACTTTAGATATGGTGTCTGGCAAAGTGGCTGATATCCTATGTTTCATGCCCAGCCTCATGAGGTTATATCTTGAGGACTTACGCAAGTGTGATCATGAAACTTTCTTGTAGGGTGCGTCAGCGCAGATAATATGGTAAAAATCAGCAGATTTTTGACATCTGACGCACCCTACTAAGGTGCCAGTTGCGTAAGTCCTGTCTTGTCAGGTGAAAAATTGATTATTCAGGGCGTAGGGAAGTTCTGAGCAGGGAAAAGAGAATTCTGCACAAATGCGGGGATGATAACTATTTAATCGAACATGATATTAATTTTTTATCTCTCTATTATGGAACATTGTTTCATACTCTTTTAGCAATATTTATTAATACAACTATAGTCAGACGCTCAGTTTTAACATAGCGTCTAAATTAAAGCCTATGAGGTGATTGAACTCGATCATAACAATTCATCAAAGAGGCTTTGAATATGGCTATACAACAATTAACCTTGCAAAAAGTTAACCAACAAAACCAAGAATGTATTCAAAACTGTTTAGACTGCTCTAATATTTGTTTAAATACTGCTACTGCCTACTGCACCACAAAAGGTGGTATGCACACAGAATCACAGCATCTACGATTAATGCTCGATTGCGCTGAGATTTGCCAAACCAGTGCTAATTTTATGTTACGTGGTTCTGACTTGGATGTGCGTACCTGTGCTGTTTGTGCTGAGGTGTGTGAACGATGCGCTCAGAATTGCGATCGCTTCGAGAATGATTCACAAATGAAGGCTTGCGCTGATATGTGTCGCCGTTGTGCTGAGTCTTGCCGCAGAATGTCTATGGCAAGGGCTTAATTTATCACCGACATTTTTATCGGTTAGATTATTACTACAGATGGATGTGCAATCATCAACCCACAGTTTAACTTAGATCCAGTTAAAAATAAACCTCTCCAATTTAATGTTTGAGAGGTTTATTTTATTAATATCCCAAAAAATTCATATAAATTAAATAATCATCCTATATCATTCATGGAAAAACATGATACTCGACTTCTGTGAGAGGTTGAGTATTTTTTAGTGAGCATTCAATAATACTGATTAAGATTTTTGTTCCTTATGTTACATTAAACCCAGCTAATTCAAATAAATATACTGCTATGCTATAGTATATATTGATAAACGTGATGTTTGTAATCATTACTTTGATTACTTCAACCTACTGCTGAGATACTCAATAATATCTAAATAAAAGTAGCTACGCAGTCATTAACCTAGTTAACTGTTGATGATAAGGTGATCACAGCATCAGTAAATCTACAAACATAGTCTGTAGCAAATACTGATTCTAAACTAATAATCTCTTGTGTAAATAAATCTCATCCTTTTGTCACTTACACTTTAGATAAAAACTCAGTTTTTACTACAATTTCAATTGTCCACTGACTCAAATGTAAATTAGTTTAGATTGTAGATTTGATGCAGCCAAATTTGAGAAATCAACACCTACATGAAAACAAAATCAAGTATGATTGTCATGGATACACCGAATAACAAATCAATTCCTTTGTCACCAAAATTAACAGAAGAAATCATGGAAGAACAGCGTATCCATGATGTACTACTTTTGTTAGAGAATTTATCATACAGAGAAGAAACAACAGTTAAGTTGATCATAGATTGTTTGTATGATGTAGGAGCTACTAACCTGATTAATCAAAAGTTTAATTCATACGCCATAAATGGGACAGTTAAGAAAGTTGCCAGATTTTCTAAGCCTGTATTCAGAATGATTGCTTGGCGATGGTTTAAGAAAAACTGTCCCCAACTAATTACGAATTGGCTGCATGATCAGGTGAGGTTTAAAAAAGCAATTCCAACACAGCCAGAAATAGTTGTAGAACAGGTACCAATTCAGCAAGATTTACCAATAATATTAGAAGATAAGAACAGAGAAGTTAAATATCTTCGTTCTCAAGTCAGATTATTAATTGCGATTTTTATCCTGGCAGTCACTTCATTTAGTGGTAGTTTTTTATGGCTCAATTATAGATTCGAGCAAGCCAACCTACAAACACTCGAACAACTACAAACTCAACTCAAAATCAAAGAGGCGAGTGTGAATAATCCTTAAACTTTGGGGTGTCGTACTCTCCACTAACCCAACCTACTGGACTGACACGACTAAAAGGATGCAAAAAAGTTGTAGGTTGGGGAGCCATCGCCGTTGACGGGTTTCCCGGCTTGGGGCGAATGGCGTTTGACGTAGGAAACCCAACACCAATATCTTAGTTGGGTTGCGCTACGCTTAACCCAACCTACATCTATTGCACTATTTTAGCTGTGTCAATCCACTACTTATCTGTGAGAAAAATCTCCATCAAGAAAACTTGGTCAAAAATGCCAAAAGTTTTTTTGTCTTGGGTGTTAGCAGTGTCCGACGATAAGCATCTGCGGCTTTTTTAATAGCTTCAGCTTGGGTGGGGTAGGGATGAATCACATTACTTAACTTATTTAAACCAATTTTATTAACTATTGCTGTCGTTACTTCTGAAATCATCTCACCTGCATGAGTCGCTACAATAGTTGCGCCGAGAATTTCATCAGTACCTTTTTTGTGATGAATTTTCAAAAATCCGACTTCTTCGGCATCTGCGATCGCTCGGTCTACACTACTAAAAGGTATCTTAATTGTTTCCACATCAATCCCCATCTCCCTGGCTTGCTGTTCATACATCCCCACATGGGCAATCTCAGGATCAGTATATGTCACCCAAGGCATGACTAAACTACTCAATTGAGAACGTCCCAACCCAAAAGGAGAAAACAACGCATTCTTAATTACAATTCTCGCCGCAGCGTCAGCCGCATGGGTAAATTTCCAATTCATGCAGATATCACCCGCCGCATATATCTTGGGGTTGGTAGTTTGCAAGTAATCATTCACCTTGACACCGTGGCGTTTGTCATACTCTACCCCCACAGCTTCTAAATTTAATCCTTCCACATTCGGCGCACGTCCCGCACCTACTAAAATCTCATCTACCGTTACCGAATCTCGATGAGTATTGGAGGAAAAATACAACCGCTTTCCTTCGGTGACAGTCACCACTTCTTCTAACTTGCAATTCAGCACCAAGCGAATACCTTCTCGAATCAACGCTTGCTGTACAATTTCCGCCGCATCAGCATCTTCTTTATTGAGAACATGAGAACCGCTATGAAACAGCACCACCTCACAACCCAAACGCCGGAATGCTTGCGCCAATTCGCAACCAATAGGGCCACCACCTATCACCGCTAACCTTTCCGGGCGTTGAATTAAAGAAAAAACCGTTTCATTAGTCAAATAACCTACGTCTTCAATTCCTCTGATAGCTGGTGATTTCGCCCTTGCACCAGTAGCAATCACAGCTTTTTTAAACTTGAGAATTTTACCATCAACTTCTACAGTATCTTGACTAGCAAATCGACCGCTACCCAAGAAAACATCAACCCCCAGCGATGCAAAGCGTTCCGCCGAGTCATGATGACTAATTCCCGCCCGTACTCGCCGCATTCGCGCCATAACTGCGGAAAAATCCACATTAATCTGTTGTTTGGGAATATTTACCCCTAAATTTTGAGCATTCCAGATTTCACCCACCACCCGCGCCGACCGAATGATAGTTTTAGAAGGTACGCAACCGACATTTAAGCAATCTCCACCCATGAGATGCTTTTCAATTAACGCTACTTTCAAACCCAAACCCAAACCAGCCGCACCCGCCGCTACTACTAATCCCGCCGTACCAGCACCAATTACCACTAAGTCATAACAATCAGCCGGTTGAGGATTTACCCAATTTTTGGGATGGACATGAGCAATCAACTTCTGGTTATACTCATCTACTGGGCGAACAATCACTCTGTTGATTTCAGAATTGGACATCGGCGATATCTCCCTCAACAATTTAACTTTCAAAATTCCCAATTCAAAATCAGGACATTCCACCTCATGGTGTCAAGACTGGCGCATACAAGAGAGGACTAAAGTCCTCACTACGAACTTATAAAACTTCTTCTTCTAAAGCTTTGCGGGCGATACGGGTGACATAAATTGTCACGGCGACAGTGGCGAGAAAACCGATAATTCTAATTGTCCATTGTGCTGTGGGGTTGGTAGGTTGGCTGTCAGTCCCTATCATGGCGAGGTTTCCCGCCAGAGAACCAATATAAACGTACATGATAGTTCCGGGTATCATCCCTACTGAACCTATAAAGTAGTCTTTAAGTGTAACTCCTGTAATTCCAAAGGCGTAATTTAATAAGTTGAAGGGAAATATAGGGGATAGACGGGTTAACAGGACGATTTTTAAGCCTTCTCTACCAACTGCTTTGTCAATTGCGGCGAATTTTTTGTTATCTGCGATTTTCCGCGCTACCCAACCTCTGGCTAAATAACGTCCTACTAAAAATGCGGCTGTAGCTCCTAGGGTAGCACCGATGAATACGTAAACAGAACCCCAGCCGACACCAAAGACTACTCCAGCACCCAAGGTGAGAATTGAGCCGGGTAAAAAGGCGACGGTGGCAATAATATAAAGTAAGATAAATGCGATCGCTCCCCATGTGCCTATACTATTAATCCATTGCAAAGCATCACGTAAAATCGTCTGGGGATTAAAAGAATTGCTATTCGCTGATGCTTGCGCCCAGGCAAAATCTGTAGGGATGAAGTAGGCGATCGCTACCATCAAAAATGTTAGACTAATTAATCTGACATTTCTACTGTTAAATAAATTTCCTATACTTTGATTTTTCATTATTAAACGCAGATGGACGCAGATAAACGCAGATAAATTTATACTCAGGAGACTAGAAAAGGTTATATATTGCTACTGCTGGAAAAACTAAAATTTTTTTCTTTCCTTGTTTCCTACCTCCATGACGACAGTTTGAGCTAAAGCCTTTTGAGCAATCTTCGTGACATACACCGTCACACCTACAGTTGCCATTAATCCTAAGCCTTGGATGACCCATTGCATAATTTGGGTTTCTGGCGTAACCTGTTGATGATTAATATCCGCCATTGCCAAATTTGTGGCGAGAGAACCGATATAAACATACATCACAGTTCCCGGAATAATTCCTAAAGAACCTAATATATAATCTTTTAAAGATATCTGCGTCACTCCGAAAGCATAATTTAATAAATTGAAGGGAAAAATTGGAGAAAGGCGCGTTAACAGCACAATTTTCCATCCTTCTTTACCCACAGCTTGATCAATGGCTTGAAATTTCGGATGTTTAGCTATTTGTCGCGCCACCCAATCACGTGTAAGATAACGTCCGATGAGAAAAGCCAAAGTTGCACCAACTGTTGCGGCGATTAACACATAGACTGAACCCCAAAACACACCAAATAGACAACCACCTTTGAGTGTCAGCAGAGAACCGGGGATAAATAACAATGTAGCTAAATTGTAAATGATTATGTAGGCGATCGCCCCGAAAATTCCCAAACTCTCAACCCACAGCACTAATTGGTTGATAACTATTGAAAAGTTGAATTGTTTAGCAATAATTATCAGAATGACCACGATCAAACTTAACAGCAGTAGTTTGAGTTTGCTATTTAATCGCCGTTGATGCTTTGGAATCATGGGATTACCTAAGTTTTTACTGTTATTGTCCAGTATTTAGGGGTAATACTGATGACCACAGTCAAAAAACACAATATTCCTGAAATTTCCTTTTTTATGACCTTTCACTAGAATATGTCAGTTTCATTAGCAATAGCTTAAATTTCAATTAATATTTATCCGTAATATTTTAAATTTTAAATTTTAAATTTTGAATTTTGAATTTTGAATTCCCCCGCAGGGGGTTGACGATACCATTGGCGAATTCGTTCTGGTTTGACTCCGAGTAAATAAGCAATAATCACGATTTGATTAATCAGGGTAGTTTTAAAGACTCCCTTTTTTATCCATCTCCGGGCAGAAGTAACAACAGGTACAGGAATTATAGTAATTTTTCCTATACGTTGCAAACGCCGTATTAGTTCAAAGTCTTCCATGATGGGAAGTTCTGGAAAACCGCCTATTTTTTTAAATATAGATTTAGTAATAAAAATTGCTTGGTCGCCGTAGGGCATTTGTAAAAGGCGCGATCGCCAGTTTACTCCTTTTTCGACCCAGCGCAACCCCCCTAAAGCCGCATCTATCCGCAACTCAAACGCACCTGCTACCACCTGCGGCTGTTGTAATGCGCTAGAAATCATCTCATCAAACCCCATCGGTAAGCGAGTATCTGCATGAAGAAACAACAAAATTTCACCACTAGCTACCTCTGCACCTGCGTTCATCTGCACAGCACGACCAGGAGAAGATGAGATAACTTTTACACCTAATGATTGGGCTAGGGCGACAGTTTCATCCTGTGAGCCACCATCTACAACAATAATCTCTGTATTTATCCTGGGGTTAATCGTATTAATTACTGCTGTAATATTTGCAGCTTCGTTAAGTGTAGGGATGATCACAGAAATTGGCGGATGGTGAAGATTTTGACCCATAATGAAAGAAGAAGGGGATAGTAGGCGATCGCATCATAAAATAGAAAAGCGGCTTGATGACAATTGTTGTAGGGTGGGCATTCCTAACAACGTCAAACTAAATATTTTAGCAACTGGTAAGCAATGCCCACCTGACGCTAATTGAGAATAGTAGAAGATATCGCATCATAAATAAAAAAGGGATGATTTTCTAAATCCCTTTTCTACCAACAAATTTAATATTCAGTTTAAGTAATTAAAACACCCGAAAAATAAACGGATAACGGAACGGTTCATCAGGTTGGGTAAAACAGTGAACTAACGCCCAAATAGTTAAACCCCAGTGCAGTAAAAACCCAAAAGCCACCAAAGGGAAAAACAAAAGACCGCCCAGACCAAAGGTCAGCCAAGATATAATCCCAACAGGTACAGCAATCACAGTTGCCCAGAACCAGACATTAAAGTGAAAATTAATCGATTCTTTGGCGTTACTTTTGACAACTGGATCATCAGAAACCAAGTTTATGGCAATGGGAACACCAATGGAAACTAACGCTGTACTAAAGAAAATCGCCCCATGACACAGACTTGATAGCAGTTTGCGCTTATCAGAATCGAATGTAACTTGCATCCTGGTGGCTCCTCAATTGACTTTATAGCTTCAATTTTAGAGGATACCGCAGAGATTTTGTGTTACTGTTTCCCGCACTCCAGCATTTTTCTGACTTTTCCTCGTGATCTGTAAGTTTTGTCTGCAACTAATCACTTTCAGAATATGAGGTTTACCGAACCCATAACTATGAAATAATCAAGAGTAGACCAAAGGTCTACCCTCAAAATAAAATGATGTGATCATTAAGCGTGGTGTTGTTTGCGTTTTAAGAGTGAACTTGCAGCAAAAGTACCAAATGCCAAAAGACCTAAGATAGAAGTAGGTTCAGGAACACTTTGAACAGTTCCTCTATATTTGATATCACCAATCCCAATACCATGATTACGCGGATTTATGGACGGATTGATGTCATCACCATCGGTGAAAACTAACTCAAAACCATCAATAGCACTAGCAAAGCTGACTAATACACTACCCTGATCTCCGTTCTCATTGTCCGACAGACTTCTAATACCATCTAGGGTGAAAGTATCGACTATCTGAACGGTGTTTTGAGCTAAAACTGGGGTAAAAATCGGGTTAACAACTTGGTTTCCCAACAATCCCTTAATAATTACTCTGTCTTGCCATGAGTTTCTACTAATGTCAATGTCATACAGCATGAATGAAACATCGGTGAGAGGGTTAGTAAAACCCTTAAAGCTAGTAGTCATAGTCATTGAGTTATTCCCCTTGGTCAAACCCACTGCTTGTGCATCTATTTGTAAATGTAAACTTTTGTTATCTGCACCCTGACTACCATTAAGAGTGCTGCTAATAGCAGGAGTTATACTACCACCAAATCCCACAAAATTGATTTGTGAACCAAGCTCAAACTTCAAGTCAACCGTTCCTTCTCCGGCATTAAAGGTACGAATTTGACCCGAACTTGGGGCAGTCCATCCACTGGCTAGCTGATCCCAATCTATTAAAAATTGAGTATTATCCGCAACAGTTGCCCTGGCTACGGCTGGCATCAAAACTGCACCTGTTACAGCGATCAAACAACTAATGCGAGATAAAAAACGGTTATGAAACATATCAATAGTTATTTTTGATTTTTTTGCAGTAAGAGATTAGAGAATTGAGCTAACACGGATAATCGGAAAGATGCAGATATTAATACAGCAAATTTCCTCAGAGCTTGCAGTATGACTGTGACACAAGTTTTTATTAGTTAGCTTCACTTAATCTCATCATGTCATACCTCATGAAAAATAACTAGCAACTTATTTGTATCTTATTATTTTCAGTGTAAATACAGAGAAAATCTTCAGACAATATTATTTAGTCATCTGAAAATCTAGAATCCTATTTTTAAAAGGCTTTGACGATGATCAAAGGCATCTTGATGTTAGCTAAAATAGAGATGTTGCTAATAGAAATTGTAAAATTAGTGTAAAGGTATCTCTCGGTGGAGGTATCTCTTTTCTCCGTATTTAATAATTTGAAATTTTAAAAAATATATATTTATACGGTAACTTGCTGTTTCTCAACTAACATCAAATTATGTGCAACTGGTATTTTACCTGATATCAAACGTACTTAGCAGAGGTAATCGACAATGGGTAGAATCAATCCCTACACACTGCAAATGCAGATTACTCGGATGTTTGAACAAGGACAATCATTCTTTGCTACGACCCAAGTGCAAGAATGGTTAAAAGAACGCAATCATAATCCATTAGACTATGAGATTATTTTCCATAAAAAACCTGCTCCCCCTGGTTCTCAAGAGGTGATGGTAGTAGAAATTGAATTGCGGCGTAAAGATGGACAACCTGTAGATCCTTGGTTGCAAGAACAAGCTAACCTTCATGCTTAATTTTCAGTTTCTAGTAGTAGGGGTTATATGCGTAGTTCCTCTCAGAGAAACTACGCATAGCTTGCTTACCCGCATCACAGTTTTTTACTTGTTTTGAATCTCACTCGCCATTTTAATATAATAATCCATCTTGGAACTTGGACGGCGACGTTCAGAGGTGGAAATGTTCGGTGTGGTATCTGGCTGGGTTTCCGTTGATTGTTTTTCTGAAGATTTCTTAATGCTTTTTGCTTCTTCAGAGTCTAAAAAATAACCAGGCTTATTTAATCCCAATAACCTGGAAAAAGCATTAAAAGCATTTCCAACTAAACCAAAAGTGTTTTTGATGCCAACAGATACAAAAGCCAGGACGCGAATTAAGGTATTTTGGATGATTTGAGTGAAACGAGCCATAGTAGTGGTTTTTTATATTTGTTTAGTTATTGTCGTATCAGTATCATGATTCTATATATAAGTTTTAAATGTCTCTATCGGTAGATGTGTTTTTATAGCTAACACTCATTTAATTGCCGAATCTATTACTTTCAATTAGCAATATCCTGCGAACAATTATTGTCAAAAAATAACTTAATAGACCAAAATCTAAACTTTTTATCTATACCCCTGCGTGAACCAACGCCAAATCAGCCTATGCCACTTTTTTCTTGTGCGTAATTGAGAAAGCAGACTCATGAATGTATACTGCTACAAATAAAGGTAAGAACCTCATCCAACATGAATTATTAGCAAAAATCGAAAATTGACAATGAACAAAAAACCCCGGCTATGAAACCGAGGTGATTGGGAGAAGTCCAAATGTTAGTGGAAGATATGGAAGATACCGATACCGAAGTCAGTTTGATATGAACTAAATTTACAAGAAACCTTTTTTTTGACGGCGTTGACAATTCAGTTGATAATTCCGCCTAGTCAACTGCAACAACCTTGCTGCTTTACGTAGTGATCAACAACTTGGTTGATTTTTGGTTTATTAGCTCAATATGTTGTCTTGTGTAAATAATTGTAACGAATTTGAAACAAATTCTGCAATAAAACTTGACATAGTAAATCAAATATATTTCATAATTAAATCTTATACTTCAGCCTAATAATGATTAAAGACTAGAGACTGAGAATTACTGTTAACTGATTTAAGTGGTATGGTAAGTGAGTTAACATATTCATGTCAGACAGCTAGATATCAGCTAGCTTTGTATGATGACTTCCTCCGTAATTAAATAGGACAAATTAGGAGGCAACTATATCTTGGCAAATCATTCAGAAAGACTACATTCACAAAATGTTAAGCATCACTCTGATTTAGTAGTAGGCTTGCATATTCTGGTTGTAGATGATAATGATGACAGTCTGTTGTTAACTGCTTGTATTTTGGAAAGCTACGGTATTAAGGTATCAACAGCAACAACTGCCTTACAGGCTTTAGAGGCGATCGCTCAATTTCAATTCGATGGATTAATTTTTGACATTGCTATGCCGGATATAGACGGATATTCATTAATACGACAAGTCAGAGAAAATCAACTTTTAGCAGCGCGAACTGTTCCGGCGATCGCTCTGACGGCTTTAGGTTGCGAAGAAAGTTACAATCTGGCTTTGCAAGCTGGTTTTCAAAGCTACATGAATAAACCTATAGAACCGAATCTTTTGATAGCAGAACTGATGCAAGTCATGAATATTTCTGCCTGAGAAAATGGGAAAGAACAGGCATCATACAAATTAGTCATATCTGGCAAAAACTTACTACTTAATTATTCCCAAATTGCCGTCAAGATGTTGAAACAGCTATCAGCAAACAGATAAATAATAAACCCAGGATTAACAGCAAAGGCTGATGGCGTTTGAGCCAATTTTTGACAGTTTCTTGCCAACTACTAGCAGCACCCTGTTGTGCTAACTCAGATTCCCGTTCAGCAATATTTTGATAAAGGGTACACTCTTTCGCATAGGGACGTTGGGGAAAGTTGCAAGTATTATCAGCATGATAAGTACAACTGTCACACAGATACTCATTTTTGCTAGCACGGTGTAGCGGAATTCCGGGATGACCGTATGCTTTCAGTGCTGTGCGACAATAGGGACAAGTAAGAGCCTGACTGTCAATTATTTGGTGACAGTGGGGACAAGAGACAGTAGCCACAACTTCAACACAATTCAGGAAACATTCTGATTTTAGTACATTAAAGCAGGTGAACAGGGACGCAGGGGACTTCCAGATAAAAAAAATATCTAAAGTGTAGGGTGCGTCAGTACGAGAACCCCTAGCTATAACAAGAAAATATTCATCCTGACGCACCCTACTAACAGTCGATTTGGATAATTTATGTTTTGGTGTTCCCTAATGACTAATAACTAAAGACTAATGACTATTAATTAGCGATCGCTCAATTTTGGTTAAGCTGGACTTGATACTCGTTTGACTCTACTAACTTATAACTATTTCCCAACGCTGCATTAAACTCTTGCTCTATCACCTCTAACTCGCTTGGGGGTATGGCTTGCCACTGCTCTTTAGTTGCCCAACGCATGATACATATAACTTCTGTAGAGTCATGGGGATTAATCCAGACTTCTTTACCCAAAAACCCTGGATACTTAGCCAAAGCTGTTGTCCAAATTTCTGCATCCTTCTGGATAAAACTGGCTGCCATGCCAGCAGCCACTTGAAACTTAAGAAATTCTATAATCATCTTCTTTCACCCTATGCCTTTGCCAATCTGCCAAAATAGAGTTGTAGGCTAGAATAACTACGCTTCCAGCATAGCTTGATTACACACACTCACAAGCTCAGGTCGGCTGGGTTGAAACAAGTAACGGGAAAAGAGTATGGATAGCAACAACTGGTTGCAGCAGTTAATGATGCTCGGTATTGGCACAACGTCTTTAGTGGCAGACAAACTCAAGCAAGTGAGTGATGAATTAGTCAAAGACGGTAAACTCAATCCTGAGCAAGCTAAGGCTGTAATGGATGACATTGTAGAACAGTTAAAGTCAGAGCAGGGAACTTGGGAAACCCAAATGCAAAGGCAAATGCGAAATATGATGCAAGATTTAGGAGTAGCGCGCCAGTCTGAGGTAGATGAACTACGGGGGAGAATTGACCGCTTAGAACGTCAAATACGCGATTTAGAAAATAAGCTTTGGCGTTAGGATATCCTTGTGATTTAAACTAAATTGTGTCCTGTTGGTAATGATCATTGCCAAACCACCCAAATAGGGAGGGCTAATTTTGAAAGCAATTTTACTCAGCGTGGGCTTAATGCTGGTCTGTGTTGTAGTTTTGGTACTGTCACAAATTGGCGGTAAGCAGGAATCTGCTGTAGCAGCTTCTTTAACCCAAACTCCAGCCGCACCCACAACTGTTACAGAAAACAATACCTTAATAGCGAGCAATATTATGGCTGATGCCTCCAACGTCGTTACTACCCCTTCCGGTTTGAAATATGTTGAACTAGAAGAAGGAACTGGTGCAACACCTGAACGTGGACAAACAGTAACAGTTCACTACACTGGTACTTTAGAAGATGGTAGTAAATTTGATAGTTCACGCGATCGCAATCGTCCCTTTAGCTTCACCATCGGCGTTGGACAGGTAATCAAAGGCTGGGATGAAGGACTTAGCACCATGAAAGTCGGTGGCCGTCGTCAATTAATCATCCCCTCAGAATTAGGTTATGGTGCGCGTGGTGCTGGTGGTGTGATTCCCCCCAACGCTACCCTACTATTTGACGTGGAATTACTTGACGTTAAATAAAAACTGGTGACTAGGGACAAATAAATTCAAAATACTCCTAGGTCGAAGCAAGCTACAAAAGTCAAAATTCAAAAATTTTGAATTTTGACTTGTTTGCTGCCCCATGCCCCATTTACTATGCCTAATCTCTAATTTAAAATGTCTAAAAATCCTGCTCAAAGTCGTCTGTTTTCTGCAAATGCTCACTCTGATCAATGGCAACAGAGGTTAGGACAGGTAGCATTACGCTTTAATAAACAGTATCAAAATCAATCTTTTGAACTGCCAGCAGAAGTGCAGGCGATGCCGATATTTCAAGAATGGGCTTCGGGGTTGTTGACAGGGAGACTGGTTTCGCCTTTCTGGGAAATTGCTAAACCGCAAAAAAATCAGCATTGTTTAGACATTGGTTGCGGTGTCAGCTTTTTAATCTATCCTTGGCGAGATTGGCAAGCATTTTTTTATGGGCAAGAAATCAGTAATATAGCCAGAGATACGCTGAATGCTCGCGGTTCGCAGTTGAATTCTAAGCTGTTTAAAGGTGTGGAATTGGGCGCGGCGCATCAATTAAATTATGCTCCAGGGCAATTTGATTTAGCGATCGCTACAGGATTTAGCTGCTATTTTCCCCTAGAATACTGGAATATTGTCTTGGGCGAAGTCAAACGAGTCTTAAAACCCGGCGGACAATTTGTGTTTGATATCCTGAATTCCGCACAGCCTTTAGCAGAAGATTGGGCAGTTCTAGAAACTTATTTGGGTGCGGAAGTGTATCTAGAACCTGTCGCTGAATGGGAAAAAATAATTAAAGCTGCCGGTGGGAAGGTAGTGACACGGCAATCAGGAGAATTATTTGATTTGTATAAAGTGCGGTTTTAACCACAGAATTTAATAATTACCTGGTCTCGCTAAATTTTTAAACTTAGTAAATTGCGGATCAAATAATAGTTTAACAGTCCCAGTGGGGCCGTTGCGGTGCTTGGCGATAATCACCTCGGCAATACCGCGATCAGGACTATCAGGATTATAATAATCATCTCGATATAACATGATTACTAAATCCGCATCTTGTTCAATCGATCCCGATTCTCTTAAATCTGACAACATCGGACGCTTATTAGTGCGTGCTTCTACCCCACGACTTAGCTGTGAAAGTGCAACCACCGGGACGGATAACTCCCGCGCTAAACTTTTCAGAGAACGGGTAATTTTAGATAATTCTTGGACACGATTATCACCTGCACCTTCCATCAATTGCAGATAATCTATTAAAATTAAACCTAATTCTGTATTTTGTTCTGCTTGCAGTCTTCGTGCCTGACTACGCATTTCTGTAATAGTTATATTGGGAGTATCATCAATAAAAATCGGCATATCTTCAAGAATCTGAATGGCATGAGTTAATTGTTCCCATTGATTCTGACTAATGCGACCACTCCGCAAATAACTACTTTCAATTGCTGCTTCACTTGCTAATAAACGTTGTGCCAATTGTTCTCTAGACATTTCTAAGCTGAATATAGCTGTTGGTAGTCTTAAACTACTAGCTATGTAGTGAGCTATATTCATAGAAAAGCTGGTTTTTCCCATTGCCGGCCTGCCAGCAACTATAATTAGGTCAGAACGCTGAAAACCACCGTTCACCATTGAATCTAAATCATAAAATCCAGAGGATATGCCAGGTAAAGCGATACCTTGGTTACGTTCTTCAATATCTTGGAAGTTATTAATTAAAGCATCAGATATGTGGATTAATCCTGATTGGGGTTTTTCTTGGGTAACGCCAAATACTTTCTGTTCTGCTTTGTCGAGGACTACGGGTAACTCTGTTTCTGTCTCGTAACCGAGTTGAACAACTTCATTTCCGGCTTTGATTAATTGCCGTCGCAAGTATTTTTCTACAACTAACCCGGCTAAGGCATCTATGTTGACTGCGGAAACTGTACGGTCTAAAAGAGTTGCTAGTTTATTTCTACCACCTATTTTAGTGAGTAAGTCATGGTCAGCTAACCAACTGGTGACTGAGAGTAAGTCTGTGGGTTGCCCTTGTTGGTGTAGACGCAGTGCGGCTTGATAGATGTCTTTGTGCGCGCTAATGTAAAACATTTCCGGTTTGAGGCGATCGCTCACTCGATTAATCGCCTCTGGATCTAGTAAGATGCCTCCCAAAATTGCCTCTTCCGCCTCGATATTTTGGGGAGGTAGGCGATCGCTACCCAACGATGCAAAACTTAATTCTTCAGCCATAACCTATCCATTGGGGATTGGGGATTAGGGATTGGAGATTGGGGATTGGGAAAGAAGAATTGGGGCAGGTTGCAGGGATGCACAGGGGAGAGAACTTTCCCCGTTTCTCCCTGCTCAGAGATCCCTTGCCTCCTCTGCTTCAAGAGGCTCCCTCTGCTCCCCTGCTCAAGAGCTTCTTAACAGTCCCTAGTCCCTAGTTTAACTAGCCACTACTTGAATATTGATTTGCGCTGTGACTTCAGAGTGCAACTTAATATCTGCTTTGTAAGTACCCAACTTGCCAATATCTGGGATGCTAATACCACGACGATCTATTTCTTGGCCTGTCGCTGCTTGGATAGCATCAGCCACATCTTGAGTAGTGACAGTACCAAAAATCGCTTCGTTTTCACCAACTTGTTTGGCGATTGTCAAGTTGCCAACTTTTTCTAAAGCGGCTTTTTGTTCTTGTGCTTGTTGTTTGAGTTCTAATTGACGCTGCCTTTCGATTTCTCTACGGCGTTCTACTTGCTTGAGAATACCTGGAGTAACATGAGTTGCCAAGTTCTGAGGCAGTAAATAATTCCGAGCATAGCCAGGAGCTACATCCACTAAGTCGCCAGATTTTCCTAGTTTACTGACATCCTGAGTTAAAACTAATTGTACGCGTTTCGCCATGATTTTCTGTTTTTCCTGTAAAATCTCATTAACTTGGGTTGCAGCTGGATCATCTACATGAGTGTAGCTGTATCCCAAGCAGCTGTAACTATACCCCAAAGCTTACAGATCCTAGCGAAAGGTAGGGGGCGATCGCAACTATTATCTGCGAAAAAATCTAAAAATGGGGATTGGGATTGGGGATTGGGTAGGCAAGGGAGCAGGGGAGCGGAAAAAGAAAAACTAATGACTAATGACTAATGACTAATGACTCGTAACTAAAACATATCCTTCATTCCCCGAATTCGCGCAAAGGTTTGCACTGGATCACTACTGTTAGCTGCTAATTGTAGTGCTGGTTGTTCCCAACGTAAAAAGGGATTGGTCAGCTTTTCTATCCCTAACAGTGACGGTACTGTAGCTTCTTGGCGACTGCGTTGTGTTTTCACTTCATAAATGCGTTTTTGTAGTTCGGTATTATTACCATCTACTGTCAGGGCAAACTGTAAATTTTTTAACGTGTATTCGTGGGCGCACCACACACGGGTATTATTTGGTAAAGACCTGAGTTTAGTTAAAGATTCCACCATTTGTGCAGGTGTTCCCTCAAATAAGCGACCACAACCACCAGCAAACAGGGTGTCACCACAAAATAATTCTCCTGGTTCGTCGGCTGTTTCCGGTGGAAAGTAGTAAGCAATATGAGCGCGGGTATGGCCAGGGACAAAGAAAACCTCAGCTACTCGATCAGCAAACTTGACGCGATCGCCTTGTTGCAAAAACACCTGTTGTCCTGGTATTCTCCCTTGATCTTCCGCACCACCATAAACTTTTACTTGCGGAAATTTTTGCATTAACTGCTGATTACCACCTACATGATCATGGTGGTGATGTGTATTAAAAATTGCCACTAATTCCGCATTTAATTGTGCCAGTTGCTTGAGAACTGGTTGAGACTCTGCCGGATCTACAACAGCCGCAATATTTTGTTTATGGTCATGTAGCAGGAATATATAGTTGTCTGAGAGTGCCTCAAGACGGATAATCTGCATTGGCTCTACTCCCTCACTGGATAACAGTTTATATTTATTAACGATTCTTTATCCCAGTAATTAATTAATTTCTTCACAAAAGCCATATCAACTACGGATATATTTTCTTGATTACAGCTTAACTCTTTATCAACGATCATAATACACAACCGTACTTACACTGAAAATGTACTCACACACAACAAAGAATATCTTGATTTATCAGTAAAACTGCTCTGGGAATAACTATAAATCCAAAGTTAAATTTGTTTTGTGCTTTTTAGCACCCCCAACCCCCAAGAAATTATGTACAAAAAAACACTACGTAGTATTTTTTAGTGAAAATTTTACATAGTTTTTCAATTGTTACATATATCTTCTTGTTCACTAAAGAAGCAAATTTCGCTATCAAACTTGGTCTTGAAAGAAAAAATATATGAGTAGTTACCAAAGCGACATCTACACTTACAGTGAGCATCCATCAGAGGTGCAAGTCAAGAAACTTGCGGATAAAATTTTACGCTCTGGTAAAATCAGTCCTCAAGACTACGAATTGTTTACCTCTACAGCTTTCAATAACGGTGATGACATAAGTGACGGCAAGCGTCGTCAAATTAATCGTATTTTTGACCAAATCCAAATGGGGCAACTTAAATTAGTCAACTGGTAATTCCAATGATGTTGATGCTGGTTGAGCCAGCATACACTTCAGTTAGAAACAAAGCTAACTCAAATATTCTCATGGATGAGGCTATTTTGATGACTATAGCCTTGACAGTCAAAAAAATATGATACAATTTACACAGATATTTAAAAATATCAGTATTATTACGGAGGATATATTTAATTAAAATTAACCAAACAACTTCATAATCCCTAACACAATCAACAAAAGTCAAAATTTAGAATTTAAAAAACTCTACCCAGGCAAAATAGAGTTTTAGATCACTAATATATAAGACTTGTTGTGCCTCAAGTTCGGCTTGGTTTTCCACAAATATTCATCCGTCAGTCACACACAATAAGCCAGATGAATTCTGACTTTTGATTGGCGAATTATAGACCAAAAAAATTAATCGCTATTGTAATTACATTAAACTATCACGGAAATATAAAATCGTGAAGCTACAGGAGAATAAATCCCAGTTGAAGATTTCCATAGTTGTCAGTGACTTATCCATTGCTGGTGCAGGAAGGTGGGGAGGTGGTTCTGTTCGTTCCTTTCTACTGGCTCAAGCACTACAGAAGCTGAACTATCAAGTCGAGATTTTAGGATTTGTTTTTGGTGAGACAGCAGCAGTATTTCCGCCATCTGCAATTCAGATAAATCAATTTATAGGTCATAAATACCCAAAATTTTTATTGTCGGCGGCTCAACTTTTAAAAAAACTGGATGGTGATATTATTTATGCGATGAGACCTAAACCCACAACTTTAGGTTTATCCTTATGGCACAAAATCAGAAAACATCGGCCTGTAATTTTAGATATCGATGATTGGGAACTCAGTTGGTATGGTGGCGAAAAGTGGCAGTATAACCCCTCTTTAAAGCAACTTTATCGAGACATTTTCAAACCGGATGGTGCGTTACGCAATCCCGATCATCCCCTATATTTAAAATTTGTGGAAGGGATGTCATCACAAGCTGATGCAATCACCATTCACACAAAGTTTTTACAAGAACGTTTCGGTGGGATTTATGTCCCCAATGGCAAAGATACTGATTTATTTAATCCTACACATTATGATGCAGAAAAAAGTCGAGCCTATTATGGTTTGTCAGGCTACAAAATTTTAATGTTTCCCGGTGCGCCTAGACCATATAAAGGTGTAGAAGATGTGCTAATGGCGTTGGATATACTCAACGAACCTGACTTAAAACTGGTGATTGTGGGTGGTAGCCCTTACGATGACTATGATACTCAACTCACGGAAAAATGGGGGCGTTGGATTATCAAACTGCCAAAGTATCCGCCTACAGAAATGCCGAAAATTGTAGCGGCTGCACATCTGATTGTTGTTCCCCAAAGGAATACATCGGCGGCTTTAGCGCAATTCCCCTTGAAATTAACTGATGGTATGGCAATGGCAAAGCCAGTTTTGGCAACACGAGTTGGTGATATTCCCGAAATTGTCGGTAATACTGCTTACTTAGTAGAGCCTGCTTGCCCTGAACAAATGGCAACAGAAATTAAATTGATATTTCAAGATTTAGAAGCAGCTAACGAGCGAGGTCGTCAAGCTAGAATAAGATGTATAGAAAAATACAGTATAGATGCTATGGCTTCTACTTTACAATCAGTGATTACTAATTTGTAGATGTTGATAGTACAAGAAGATGATTGCTGGCAAAGAAATTAGAAATTAATCCCAGGCTTAAAGGTTTATTTCCCAAAAATCCACCACTGTTACCTAAATAATTAAATGTCTACCAGGAGCCTACTACTAAAATTTGCGAAACCCTACCCAGGGTTAGTGATGCTGACAATATTATTAGGATTTTCTGGAGCTTTATTTAATGGGGTGAGTACGGCTCTGATTGTGCCAGTAATTTTAAGAATAGTGGGGCAATCAGTAGACTTAAAAGGCTCTCCGGCTTTACTCCAAGCTATCATGACTCCATTTGATCAAGTTCCAGAAAACTACCGCATTGGAGTAATGGCGGGAGCAATTATTTTCACAATTACCTTAAAAAACTTAGCTACATATTTTAGTTCATTAGTATCGAAAACTTTAACCCGTAGACTAACATCGGATATCCGGGAAGAAGGAATAAATTTATTACTAAATATTGATATAGATTACTATGCGAAAACAAAAGTTGGTGATATCATCAACCTTTTGGGTGGAGAAATTGGACGTGCTGCCACTTCTATAGGGAATGCAATTAAATTATTTGTCCTGATTGCTACTATTTTAGTTTTTATAGGTTTGTTATTGTCAATTTCTTGGCAATTAACTATAGCTGCCACAATCTTGCTGTCATTGGTGACGTTGATTAATCAATCTGTAGTTGCGCGTTCTCGGAAGTTTGGCAAGCAGCTAAGTGAAATGTCAAAAGCCTATTCTATCTCAGTGCTGGAAACACTCAATGGTATTCGTTTAGTCAAAACTACAGGCAACGAAAACAGAGAATATGAAAAGCTGAAACAGTTAATTCATGAGCGGGAAAAAGCAGATTTTAATTCTCAAGCAAATTCCGAATTAATCGGGCCAGTCAGTGAAGTGATGGGTATTACATCCCTGCTGTTCATTGTGTTTTTAAGTAAAACATTCTTTTCTGAACAAATTTCTGCTTTATCAGCTGTACTACTGACTTATTTATTAGTATTACTGCGACTGTTACCCTTAGTTTCTCAGTTGAATAGTCTTCGGGGTAGCTTTGCTAATAATTCCCCCAGCGTCAAGATTATTAGTGAGTTTTTACGTCGTGATGATAAGCCATTCATGAGGAATGGTAATGTGATATACACAAAATTACAGGAGGGAGTGCATTTTAACTCTGTGTCATTTGCCTATCCAGGCAATGAGAAGTTAATACTCAAAGAGATAAATTTATATTTACCCCGTGGTACAACTTTAGCGTTAGTAGGGGGTTCTGGTGCTGGTAAATCCACATTAGCAGAGCTATTACCCAGATTTTATGACCCCACCTCTGGCAATATTACTATTGACGGTAAAGATTTACGTGAATTTGATATTTCATCGTTGCGAAAGCGAATGGGAGTAGTTAGTCAAGATACTTTTCTTTTCAATGACTCAGTGCGAAATAATCTAGCCTATGGTGTCCGAGAAGCTACTGAAGACGAAATTATCATGGCTGCAAAGCGGGCAAATGCTTACGAATTTATTGAGAAATTACCACAAGGATTTGAGACAATCATCGGCGATCGCGGTGTGATGTTATCCGGTGGACAAAGACAAAGATTAGCGATCGCCCGCGCTTTGCTGCAAAACCCAGAAATCTTAATTTTAGATGAAGCTACCAGTGCTTTAGATACTGTTTCCGAACGTTTGGTACAGGAAGCTTTGGATGATTTGAGTCGTGATCGCACCACCTTAGTAATTGCTCACCGTCTTTCCACAGTCCAAAACGCTGATCAAATCGCCGTCTTAGATCAAGGAAAGGTAGTTGAAGTCGGAACCCACGAGCAACTTTTACAAAAAGGTGGTTACTACTCACATTTGTACTCAATGCAATTTTCTAGTAGTTCTGAATCTTCCGAAAAAAAGAGTAAGATATTAAGCCGGGTTTCTTATGAAATACGCACACAATTAAACTCGATGATGGGTTTACTCGGCCTCGTACTTGATGATTTGGTTGATCACCCTCAAGAACGCCAGGGATTAATTCAAGAATCGTACAAATCAGCCTGGAGAATTCTTAACACTATAGATATTTGTGATGATATTATCAATCAGCAAAATCAAGGATTATTGGTGGAATTAGATGAAGAAAACCGTAGTCGAATTACTAACTATTATCAAAAATTAAATCATATTTTTGTTGATATTCGCAATTGTATAAATCCTCTAGTTAGCTGTCTTTGCAACCTCTTAGATAATGAAGTTTATTCCAGCGAAGAACAAAATAAACTAATTGGCCAAGCTTATGAATATACAACTTATCTCTTAAGTAACTTAGGCAAGCTTGAAAATAGTATCAATGGATAAAATGTAATATGAAAAAATCCCACAACAACTATATTTTTTTCGTGAACTCAGAGTTACCCCAACCAGAAGCTCACCTTGTACAATCTACCAATGCAGCTAACGGAGCAGCTAATTTAGGTTATTCTACAGTTCTAGTTTATCCCCAAAAAGGATTAGCAGCAGTTAACCCTCTTTCTTTAGCTCGTCCTTTTCAACCACGAAAAATCGACTCAAAATTAATTAATTATTACAATCTTCAAGATAAATTAAAAGCTGCTCCTTTACCAATGCCTTGGCCAATTGATTATTTTAAGAGCAAATTTACCAACTCTAATACTATAGCTACTAAATATTATTTTCCTGTTCATATTATCCCCTACACCAAACTTGTACATAGTCGTAGCTGGAACTTTATCAAAGCAGCAATTAAAAATGGCATTCCAGCAATTTACGAACATCATCATCATGAAGATAAACAATTTGAGCCAGAAATTGTGCATAACCCCCTGTTACAAATTACCGTAACAGTTGTAGAAACAGTCCGGGAAAGCATGATAAAAAACGGCATACCACCAGAAAAAGTAATTACATTACACAATGGTTTTAATCGTTTATTTATAGAGAGACAACCAGAAAAAGCTGCCATTTGGCGAGGAAAGTTATTGCAAGATGGCAGAAAGCATTTAGTAGTATATGCAGGAGCATTACAGAAATTTAAAGGAATTGATTTACTAATTGATGTTGCTAAAGAAATGCCCAATGTACAATTTGCTTGTGCAGGAGGTAAACCAGAGGAGGTGGAATACTATCAGCAATTGGTAAAAGATCAGCAAGTTAATAATTTGAAATTTTTGGGCTACGTCTTACATAATGATTTACCCTCTCTGCTGCAAGCTGCGGACATTTTAGCTCATCCACATTGTTTAGGAAAAGCAGCAACTTTCACTTCTCCCCTGAAGCTATTTGATTATTTAGCCTCTGGTACTCCGATTGTTGCCACAAGAATTCCCTCATTAATTGAGTTTGAAAATACCCCGGCAGTTGCTGCTTGGTGTGAACCTGATAACCCTAGTCAATTTGTAGCTTGTCTGCAACAGGTGTTAGAAACTCATCCTAGAAAGATAGATGGTTACGAGAAAATGATTGAGTTTGTCAAGCAATTTTCTTGGGAAAATCGCGCCGCTAAAATTCTCAGCCATGTTGATCAATCTTTGCTTCCTGCCATCACAGGATAAATCAACCAACTCCATTTTAAGTATTCACTAATAACTCACCAGGAAAATGTCTTTAAAAACTGTCGGAATGATTAGCGGTTATCGTAATCTTAACAAAAGAGGTGATTGGTTATGGCAACAAACTCCACATCCCTTTGGAGTTTGGGGAAATATCCAAATGCAAGCATTGGCGGAAAAACCAGATTTTTTGCTGATGTATCAATTTGATTTCCCTAAAAAAAACCAGCCACAATCTTGGCTAGATAAATTACGACGAAAACACCCAAAACCAAAAATTAATGTGGAATCCCTCATCAGAAATGTACCCCAAGAAAGGATAATTTATCTGTTACGAGAACCGCCATTAGATGAGGTAATTGAAACTACTAAGCACAATTATCAACAAGCAAAACAGTATTGTGGGTATGTTTCAGGCCCGGATGATTTTGCTCCTACTCCTGATTATATGCCAGCTATTTGGTATCATAGCAACTCATTTCGGGAACTCAATGAAATGCCCATACCCGAAAAAGTTTCTGCTTGCAGTTGGATTACTTCTGGAATTAACCGCAGTGTTAATCATCGTCGTCGATTGCAGTTTTTAGAACTCCTGCAATCTAGTGAAGTTCAGTGTCATTTGTATGGACGCGATTTACCTCAATGGGCAGAATCATCAGGAGAATTGGGTAATAAGTGGTATGGAATGTCTCCTTATTATTACAATTTATCCATTGAAAATTATGCTGAAAACGATTGGTATGTCAGCGAAAAATTATGGGATGCTTTGCTGGCTTGGTGTTTACCAATTTATTATGGTGGTGCGGCGGCTGATAAGTTATTACCACCAGGTAGTTTTTTACGCTTACCTAGTTTAGATGAAAAAGGTATTGCTTATATCAAAGAAGTAACTGCAACTCCTGATGCTTGGTATGCGGCTAAGGATGCGATCGCCGAAGCCCGTCAAATCATTTTACATAAATTAAATCTGCTCAATTGGCTGTCTAATTTTGTTTCTCAATCCTAAGAAATTATGAATGGTATTTGCACCCTCGCTAATGACTATGTTTTCGATCAATTAGTGGCTTTGCTCAACAGTATTGATGTGATATTAGGCAAAGAAACCCCTGTCTGTATTTATCCTTTTGATCAGCAAACACAACGCATTGCTGAGGAAATAGCTAAACGTCCTAATGTATTTCTTTACGATGATCAAGCATCGATTAATCGTTGGGATCAATTTATGCTAAAAGCAGCAGCAGAACGGATGAATCCTAGTAAACACCGTCTCTATGGCGCACACCGTCGTTTTTGTGCTTTTGATGGCCCTTTCGATAAATTTATCTACTTAGATGCAGATACCTTAGTCATGAATTCACTGGATGCAGTGTTTCATCAGCTAGATGTTTATGACTTTATTGTTTACGATTTTCAATTTAAAGATATTAGTAAAATATATAATACCAAATCACCTAAATTACTGCAAGTTTTCCCCCAATCACGCCTCGATACAGAAATATTTTGTTCAGGATTCTATGGCGCAAAACGTGGCTTGTTTAATTCAGAACAAACAGATTGGCTGATAGAAAATCTCCAAAATGGTGAAGCCGAAATTTTGTATGGCGGTGCGGGTGAACAACCACTGCTCAATTATATGGTGATGAAGTCTGGATTGAAAACTTATAACTTTGCTCAACAATTACCAGAGAATCAAAAAACAGGCTGTTCTGCTACTTCTAAACACTTTGAAGAACAAGATTATATTCTTTATGACAAAGGTAATAGACTTACTTACCTGCATTATATTGGAGTTCCTCCTCAAGTGACTCAAGCAGTATGTGCAGGTGAAAATATTGATTTTCCCTATCGAGATTTATTCCTGCACTACCGTTATTTGCACGAACCAGAAAACCGTCCAAATTTCACCACTACTGCACAGTCTTATCAAGCTCCAGCAACGAATTTACTGACAAGAGCTTTGAAAAAAATCAATTTAATCAAATAAGGATTATTTATGACTAGGGGAATTTATATAGTTGCTAATGACCGCGTAATTGAGAATGCGATCGCACTCCTCAATAGCATTCGTTGTTACGATTTAGAAGTTCCAGTTTATCTCATCCCATTTAATGAAAATTATCAGAAAGTAGCAGATACACTGTCTAGTTTACATCAAGTACAAGTTTTTCCCTATCTCCAACTTGTCGAGGAATTTACCAATCGTATAGGAGAAATTTTTGCTCAAGATTTTTTAGCTCTACCAAACAAAATGCGTAAATTGGTAGCATGGTTTGGCCCTTTAGATGAGTTCATTTATATCGACACGGATATTGTTGTCTTTGAAAAAATTGCCGATAATTTAGACAAACTTTCAGAAGTTGATTTCTTCTGCTGTGACTATCACCATGCTAATGACAAGCTAAGAAATATCTTTTCACCCTTAGTCAAAGAGCAACAAATTTTTACAGACGCACAATTAGAAGATGTATTTAATAGTGGCTTTTGGGGTTCACGCAAGGGTATTATAACTCAGGAACAAATGGAAGCTACACTACGCGAATGTGCAGAACATCGAGAATATTTTGATTTTACAGAAGGAGTTACAGACCAACCTATTCTAAATTTTTTAGTTCTCAAATTAATTGCCAAACGTGGCAATCTCGTCAAAATTCCAGGGGGAGGTGCTGGTAGTTGGGCAGGTTCTCCCAATTTCCAACAACAAAATTATATGCTTTATGACAAAGGAAAACGACTAAAATATCTGCATTGGGCAGGGATAAAAATGAAGCCTGGTAGTCCTTATTGGCAATTATGGCAACACTATCGTTATCTACATCATGGTAAATTTGCCTTGGTTCCTAAAGTCACCAGTCGTTTATTTTCTTTAATTAAATAACTGAATTTAAGATTGAGGAGTATTCCTATGGTTAACGGTATTTACACCCTAGCTAATGACGTAGTTTATGACCAATTAGTAGCTTTACTCAACAGTATAGAAGTTAATGCTGGTAGAGAAATTCCTGTTTGTGTGATTCCCTATGATCATAGATTAGAAAAAGTCAAGGCAGAGATTAAGACTAGAAAAAATGTCACCTTATTTGATGACGCTGCTTCTCTAGCTCGTTGGGAAGAATTTGGGAGTCGTGTATGTCAAGCCCATACTAGATCACAAGAATTAATGAAACAACAGGGTTTACCACCTAATTTCCGCACTCAAAGATACCGTAAACTTTGCTGTCTAGATGGAATGTTTGACAAGTTTATCTTCTTTGATGGTGATACACTTTTGATGAAGCCACTGGATGAAGTTTACCAAAGGTTAGATGAGTATGATTGGCTGACAAATGATTTTCAATATAAATCCGATCTCCACTATATTTTTAATTGGACAGAAGAAAAAATCAAGGAAGTTTTTCAAAGAGAAAACATCAGAAATGATGTTTTTTGTTCTGGTTGGTTTGCTTCTAAAAACTCGGTTTTTGATCAGACAATGTTAGCAGACTTACTAGATAAATTGGAATCAGGTGAAGCTGATGTATTACATTGGATTGCATCTGATCAAACGCTGATCAACTATTTAGTTTTACGTAGTGGAATTTCCTATTATAATTATGCTTATCATGGTGAAGGAACTGGATGTCATTGGTCTTCTAAATTTGATGTTGTAGATAATATTCTTTACGATAAAGGGAAACAGATAACTTATCTTCATTACATGAGTGTATATGCTTCAGATTTTACGCGGCTTTGTAGCGGTGAAGATGTTGGTATTCCCTATCGTGATGTTTTCCTACATTATCGCTACTTAAAGTCACCTGAAGCCAGACCAAAAAATTTTAAGCGTCCAAGTCAATTCCAGCGTTGGCAAGAGAAGGCTAGAAATTTTTTCAAACCAAAAAATCAGAAAATTCAGTTAAAGTCTCGTAATTTTCCCGAAAAAAAATGAGTAAATCACTAAAATTTTACATAAATACAGTAAATTTCATCTGAGTGAAGTACATAAGGGCGGGCTTTCCTGCCCACCCCACAAGATTGATGATATTAAATGTGTACCTGATTTATCTCTCAAGTGGTGTAAGTCCGCATGGGCGGACTAGGAAAAAGCAGGGGTTAGCCTGATGTATTTAGGGTAAAGAATCTAAATCTAGCGATCGCAGTCCTTGACGTTGTGCAAATGTGAGCATACTTCCCAACTGCAACCACACTAATAAGCAAGTCAAAATACTCAGGGGTAAACCAACTCCTAACGCCAGAAAGGAGGGAAAGCCGAATATTTCTAACCCTGAAGCCATAAATAAACAAACTCCCGCCGTAATTCCCAGAAAAGGTACAGATAATCTTTTTCGGAATGCAGCATTAGTTAAGGGATTTTCTGGATTATTCTTTTGCCATTTTTGGACAATTGATTGCAGTGTGCCAGATAAAGCAAAACCAGAAGTTATTGCCATAAACAAGCCCACAAATAGTAGAAAATATGGCGGTTGCAGAGGATAATAGTACATGAAGACTCCCAAAAATTAAAAAATAAATGGTCTCAATGAGCGAGTAAAAACTTTGATTTTTACTGTTGATTTTTTGATGTTTTGTCATCAAAAAATGCTAAAGATGTAGCTTGAGGTAGAATAGCAGCTACTCCTTCTCTAGATAAATCTGCTAGTAAACCCATTGCTACATTTAACAGCCGATTGGGGTTGATGTCATCTTTAACTAGAAGCCACAAACGTTGTACTTCTTCTGTGTGGAGTCGATCATCTTCTGTTAGTGCTAGTACCAACTGGCGGCGGAGAAATTTACCTTCATCAGATAGTAGATATTGCAACCCCATTCTGGCGGTAGGCAATATATCAAAATTACCATCGGTGCGGGCGATCGCAATTAAATTTTCCAAGCGTTGCCACTGAAATTTACCATCTTTAAATAAGACATTCAGTAATCGCCGCCTGAGTTCGGGAGATTCTCCCGTCAGCAACCGCCTAGCCACATAAGGATAACTCACCTCGACAATTTTGAAATTGGCATTGAGACTCAAAGCAATCCCTTCCTGCGTCACCAGAGAACGAATAATTAAAGCAAACTTGGCAGGGACGCGAAACGGATATTCATACATCAGTTCTGAGAACTGATCGGTAATAGTTTTAAAGTTGAAGTCTCCGACATTTTTACCAATGGCATTGCCTAAAACCGCCTCTAATGCCGGGACAATGGGAGCAATATTGGTGTCTGGAGTTAAAAAACCCAGATTGACAAAATCTGTCGCTAAATCGTTGTAGTCTTGATTCACCAGATGCACTACTGCATCAACTAGCGTTTCCTTGGTGGTTTCCTCCAACTGATCCATCATGCCAAAGTCAATGTAAGCCATGCGACCATCAGGCATCGCAAACAAATTACCAGGATGGGGGTCAGCGTGAAAGAAGCCGTATTCTAATAATTGTTGTAAGCCAGAGGTGACACCAATACGGATGATTGCTTCTGGATCTAAACCTGCTTCTTTAATTCGTTTTGTATCGGTTAGCTTGAAGCCGTTAATCCACTCCAACGTTAAAACCCGACTACTGGTAAATTGCCAGTAAATCATCGGAACTTTGACTTGGGGATCATTGCGGAAGTTGTTCGCAAATTTTTCCGCATTCCGACCTTCATTGAGGTAGTCAATTTCTTCAAATAACTTAGTGCCGAACTCGTCCACAATCAAAGTTAGATCATGACCGAGATTCAGAGGTAGCCAAGGGGCTAACCAAGAAGCAGCCCAACGCATTAAATACAGGTCGAGGGTGAGAACTGGGCGTAAGTACGGACGTTGTACTTTTACCGCTACTTCTTCACCAGTGAACAAACGACCGCGATACACTTGACCTAAACTAGCTGCCGCGACTGGAGCAGGCGACAGTTCACTGAAAATCTCAGAAACTGACTTATCTAATTCAGTTTCGATAATTTGATAGGCGATCGCATTATCAAACGCTGGTAATTGGTCTTGTAGTTTGATCAGTTCTTCTAAGAAATCTTTGCGGATTAAGTCAGGACGGGTTGACAGGGCTTGACCAACTTTAATAAATGTCGGGCCTAGCTTGGTGAGTAACTCTCTTAACTGGGTAGCCCGTTTTTCTCGGTTCTGCTCGACCTGATTTTGCCATTCATCCCATTTCAGACCGAAAACAAATACTGCAAAAGACCAAGTTATTGTTATTAACCGCCCCCAAACCTGCCAAGGGCGATAGCGATAATAACGAGCGATCGCGTCTGGATTGTAGCGTCTTAGCTGACCAGGTTGATACTGACCCACGCCTTTGTTTGCCTCTTCTACTACTGGAAAATTTACAATTTTGTTGGTTTTTTGAACTGCAAGCTGTTACGCTGCTGAGGATATCAATAATTTTTTATAAAAAAAACGATATAGAACATATAGCAGCAGTTTGGCGGTTTAGCTGTTGTCTACTGCCCAAATGTTTTGTATCTTCTTCTTAATTATACTTTATAAAAGTACAGCAATTTTTAGTTGCTTGTTAGTTATCAGGCGCAAATGGGAACTTTATGTATATTCCCATGTTGTTATAATGATTACAGGCTAAATTCATGTCTTTCCTTTCAAAACTCTATAAACGCCAGTGGCGACTACGTATATTCGCGGTGTTAGCAAGTCTGATAGCTACACTTTTGTTTACTCTGCCAGCAACATCTAGCTTCCCCACGACACGAGACAAATTTCAATGGCCCTTTTCGTCCACATCAATTTGGAATATGCCGCTTGGCTCAGGTGCGCGTTACATACCAGCCAAGATTCAAAAAGCGGGAAGGATATTATCAGATGACGAGCATTTTTTCCAGGTAAATACTGCTGATCCCAAACGTCCTGTTTATGCGAATGGTAGCTGGACTCAAAGATGTTCGGGTAGTAATTTTCTGAATTTCTACTTACCGATTCCTGATAGTTTAATTGTTCCCGACGCTACACTGGAGCCATATAGTACCCCAAATAATGTTTCTGCTTTTCTCATGCCGGATGGTCAAACTTTGGTACAACTTTCGCCTTTAGCTCGCTGTGTACAAGGAGGGCCTATATATGGTCAACGCTATTCTCCTGATGTGAATATATATGGTCAGGGAATAGGTGGAGCGCATTTTGGCTCAGGACTGTCTTCTATAGGTGGCTCTATTCGCAAAGGTGAACTCACAGGTAGTCAACCAATTCGGCACACTCTCAAGTTGTTGCTATGGGCCAAAAAATATTTGTATTATTCTGCAAGTGTGCCTGGATATCGCTGGCCAGCCGACAGAGCTGATAGCTATGCAGCAACTACTTATGGTGGTACAAACCCGGCTTTAGTGGAAGGAACGCTCTTGGCAATTCCGCCATTTATGTCTGAATCCACTCTCCAATTAAAAACACCAGCCGCCAAAAAGATTTTTCATGCACTGCAAGATTACGGTGGCTATGTGGTTGATGACGCAGCCTGGGACGCTCATTATATAGCTATGGAGAAAGGCGTTACTGATGAGTTTCGTCAAGCCTACGGCTATGAGTTTAATACCTCAACCGGAGTCTTCTACGAAGATATGATGAGAATATTTCAAAATCTTTACATCATCAATAACAATGGCCCAAATAGCATTGGCGGAGGTGGAAGCAGAAGACGCGCTCCTCTAGCTCCACCCATTGGAAATTGAGTTATTAGTTATTAGTCATTAGTTATTAGTCATTAGTTATTAGTCATGGGACAGGGGGCATAAAACAAGTCAAAAGTCAAAAATTTTGACTTGATTTTTCCCCAGTCCCCAGTCTAATGTTTAACAGTCTGAGATTTAGCTTCTAAATTTTCTAGACGGCTTTTGAGTTCTTGGTTTTGCTGTTTGAGTTGATCAAGTTCCTCCCGTAACTGACGCAGGGCTGTGTCTGTACCTATGTTTTTCTGCACCTTGGTAATTTGTTCTTCGGCAGAGCGACACACACGCCCATCTGCTGTTTGATTGGCTAGCGATCGCAACACTCCTAATGCTTTGGGTGTCTCCATTTGCCCCAAGGATGCTACTACCGCCATTTGCGTCAAAAAGAAGGTTTCTTTGGCTAGTTCTGCAAGTCTGTCTACTACCCGTTCTAAATTAACCGGACTTTGACCTACAGAAATTTTACCTAATGCACGAATTGCTGCTAAACGCAAGGGTTGCGGCACACCATTTTTAGTGTATTCCAGTAACAAATCTAGGGCTGCTGCTGAAGTTTTCAGTTCTGCTAAACCCCCAATTGCGCCACTGCGAACAACTTCATTCCAACCGGCTCTTGCTGCTAAAACAGATTGTAGAAGTTTGATCACCTTTTCTTCTTTGGGTTTATCTTCTAAATTAGCAGCTGCGATCGCTCCTAAACTCCGACAAGCAGCAGCTTCCACATAGTAACTGCGATCGCCATCTTTAACTACCTTTTTTACAGCCTTATAGCTAGCGCGAGTTTTAATTTCTCCCAATGCTTCTAATACCGCCCGTCGCACATAAGCATTCTCATCTTCTAAACCCGCAACTAACCCATCAAAAACTTGATCTAACTTAATCTCTGCCAATTCTTTAGCTACTTCTACCCGCACACCCCAAAATGGATCATGTTTCAAAGCTGCGGCTAAAGCTTTGATCGCTTCTAATCCGCCTTTTTTCGCCAAAGCTGTAGCTGCATAAATCCGAGAAATCGGGTCTGGGTCAGCTACTAACTGCGCTTTTAACTCTGGGATGGGATACTCCAAACAGACAGTCTTGAGAAAATTATTCCCCACATCAAAGCTGATAAAATCTGGTTTCTTGGCTAATGGGAAATAAAAACTCTGTTCCCGTTCATGTACTCTGACTGTAAAAGTTTGCAGTTTTGCTGTTTTCCCTGGTTGGGTGTAGCCAAAACCAACGGGAATTTTTAAATCAAATAACTCTTTACTATTATTGTCTTTGGCTTGGGTTTGCGTCACCGTCAGCTTTGCTAACTTCGCCTCACCATCCCAACTATAAGCCACCTTAAAATCAGGATGACCACCACGATAAACATACTGATCAAACAAGAAAGCCAGATTTCGACCCGTGGCTTTTTCTATGGCTCGCAGTAAGTCGATAGTTTCCACCGTTTGGTGAGCATGATTCTGAACAAAAGTCTGAATTGCTGGCCAAAACAATTCTTCGCCCAGTTCCGCGCGAATCATATGATAAACACAAGACCCTTTTTCATAGATGTGGCGGTCATACAGTTCAATAGCGACGCGGTAAATGTGCGTTACCATTGGGCGACGGTAGCGGCTACTATCTTCACTCAGGTAACTACGAGCTTCTAATAATCGATAGTAAGCTGCTTCTTCCGAACCATACTCTTGTTCTGTCCACATCACTTCGGAATAAGAAGCCATCCCTTCCTTAATCCAAGCATGAGACCAATGCTTAATGACTAATAAATCACCAAACCATTGATGTGCTAGTTCATGAACCACTAAGCTTTCAGCATTGCGGTTATCTAAAGCGGCGCGTTCATCTAATAGACATCGGTCTGTTAACAGGGTGGTAGAAGTGTTTTCCATCCCGCCAAAGATAAAGTCACTGACGCAAACTTGGGCGTATTTGGGAAAAGGGTAAGCATAACCATACTTTTCACTCAGAAACTCAATCATGCGGGGAGTTTTTCCCATGCTACGTTTAGCGTCTGCTTCCCGTCCTTTTTCTACGTAGTAGGTAACGGGTTTACCTTGCCACTCTTCCCGAATTTCCGCGAAATCACCAACAGCGAGCGTCATTAAGTAGGTAGGATGTACTTGTTGTTGTGACCAATGGTAGATTTTGTCATTGCCATCTTCTCTAGCTTCAATCAATTCGCCGTTAGAGATGGCGATTAAATGTTTGGGAACACGGACACGAATTTCCGAAGTGGATAGTTGTCCGGGGTAGTCGAAGCAGGGAAACCAGAAGCGAGAGTCTTCATCTTCTCCTTGAGTCCAGACTTGAATGGGCTTGTCGGGGTAGTGTGCGTCTGGTTGAATAAAGTAAATACCACGTTGGGGTTTTTCCACAGAGTAGGCGATCGCAATCAATAACCGTTTCCCGACTTTGGTAGGCTCAGATAGCTCAATAGTTAGCTGTTCGCCGTCATAATCAAAGCTTTGCCCTACTTCATCTACCTGTACAGACTCGATATTCAAGTTAACCGCATCTAAAGTTAAGCGGTCAATACCGTTACGTATCGGTGATAGCCGAATATTACAAACACCCTGGTAACTTTGCTTGGGAATATCCAAGTTCAAGTCCAGAAAAATATGCTCTACCTGTCCAGGGCGATCTGGATTGTAGTGGGGTTTCGCCCCAGGTAACTCAAAAGATTTACGTCCGTTATTTTCTGTATCAAAATAATAAGAGTGAGGCATTGATGATGACTGACCTTTTATACTGAAACTTCTAGTTGTATATATTTTCCAAAATATATCGCTTATTTGTCCTGTGCAGTCAACTCTGCCAGCGAAAACAGACACTGATGCTCAAATGCGTCGAGTATCAATTTTCTCTGACAAATCAGGATACTCTGCACCTCATGTTGCTATTCATGAACTATCAAAGCTGGAAACTATTTCCATAGCTTAGGATAGCTTGTTGGTTTCCACCAAGCTATTTTTTTTGATTTTGACTATTTCGGTTGCGGATTTACTGGTCAGGATTTTGTAGTATTTTTTGGTGTCTTTGTCTAGTAATAGGGCAGAAATTGCATATTTCTACCAGTTAATTCGGAAAAATCAGTACATATCACGAAATAATTCCATAAACTCTACAATGACGTTTTTGTTAACCTCAGTCACAATTTGAGGAAAAGAGGATCATAACAATGCCCGAAACTAAATCCAAGTTTTTAATTCCTGCGGTTGGTGCTGCTGTAGTTGTCGCAGGAAGTGTAGCAGCTTATATATATCTCAAAGGCCCCTCTGGTGATGGTTCAGGTGCTTTAAGTAGTGCTAAATTTGTACCTGCTTCTGCATACATGGCTACCTATATTACTACAGACCCCCAAGCCTGGGCGAAGTTGCAGCAATTCGGTACACCAGAAGCACAAAAGTTACTGGCTCAAGGTTTTGAAAGTTTGAATCAAGATTTGTTGAGTGATAGTAACATTACTTACGAAAAAGATATTAAACCTTGGGTGGGTGGGGTAATGATGGCTGTGTTACCGCCAAACCCCACTAAAACCAACCAATTGAATACAGAATCGTCGGCAACACCAACACCAATTAAGCGACAGCAAGAACCACAAGTCTTAATGGTATTGGGGATTAAAGATAAACTGAGTGCTTTAAACTTTGCCAATAAATTAAAGGCACAAAAAGGGGTAAAAACTAAAGAAACTGATTATAAAGGCGAAAAAATTACCGAAACCGCGTCAGAAAATGGTAAGGCAACCTACACGGCGGTTTTAAATAATAGCTATATTGTATTTTCTCCTGAAAAACCAGCAGTTGAACAATCAATTGATGCTTTTAAAGGTCAACCTTCCTTGGCTAATAAAGCAGGTGCGAATACCATTTTGGCTAAAAATGTAGATGTGAAGAATTCCTTGGCTCAAGTTTACATCCCAGATTATCCGGGTATGATCCAGCAACTTGTGGCTGCCAATCCCCAGTCTAGCTTGACACCGCAAACCTTAAAACAGCTACAACAGGTAAAATCAGTGGTAGCGGCTGTGGGTGTGGATGACGCTGGGTTAAGATTAAAGGCGATCGCTAACTTAGATCCCCAACTCAACAAGTTTGAATATCAAAATTCTCCCTCTAAAATAGTCGGGCAATTTCCCAGCGATACTTTTGCTTTAATTAGTGGCCAAGGAATCAGTCAAAGTTGGTCAACACTGGTAGCACAATCTCAAGAATATCCCGAATTTAATCAAGTTTTAGAACAAGCCAGGGGACAACTCCAATTAGTCAATATCGACCTAGATAAAGAAGTTTTTGGTTGGATGAATGGGGAATTTGCCTTTGCCGCTATCCCCTCGAATCAAGGTATACTAGCTAGTATAGGTTTTGGGGGTGCAATGGTTTTTGATACGAGCGATCGCAAAACCGCCGAAGCTACCTTAACTAAATTAGATAATCTCGCCAAAGCCCAAACAATTAATGTCACCACCAGAAATATTGGTGGTAAAAATATCACAGAATGGCAAATACCGCAACAAGGTGCTTTATTCGCCCACGGTTGGTTAGATCAAGATACTGTATTTTTAGCTGTTGGCGGCCCCGTAGCAGAAGCACTGGCAAATAACAAAAATCAATCTTTGGAAAACAGCGATACCTTTAAAGCCATCACTGCTTCCTTGCAAAAACCCAATGGTGGTTACTTCTACCTAGATATGGACAAAACCATGTCCTTAGTTAATCGTTTTGCCGCACCAACTCAATCCATACCCCCAGAAGCTAATGCTATTCTCAGTTCTATTCGTGGTTTGGGTGTTACCGCTACCAGTCCCGATAAATCTACCAGTCAATTGGAGATGTTATTAGCTCTTAAACCCAGCACCGCCAAATAGTATCCTGTACACGGAAATACTGATATAATTGTACTCATAGGTGAAATACTGACCGTATTCCCACCAAAACTTTCATTGTTTGTAGTGAGGACTTTAGTCCTCTCTCAAAATCAGGACTTCAGTCCTAACTACAAACCCAACTCCGGTGATTCTCTAAACCGCCATGTTATCTAGTTCCAACGCCGTCAACAGCTGCCTTGCACCTGGTAATTTGCGTAAAGTGCATCATATTGCCCTCAATGTTCAAGATATGCAAGCATCTCGACATTTCTATGGCAATATCCTGGGTTTGCATGAACTGACTGGGGATGAAATCCCTACAACATTGGTAGAACTGGTAGCATCGGGGAAAGTTGCTAATTTCATCACTCCCGATGGTACGATTTTAGATTTATTTGGGACACCGGATTTAACCCCACCCCATCCCAACCCAGAACAGAGTTTTACCAGAGCATATCATCTAGCGTTTGACATTGACCCAGAATTATTTGAGCAAGCTGTGGCAGTTTTGCGAGACAATCAAATTCAGATAGCTCATGGCCCAGTCAGTCGTCCTACTGGTAGGGGTGTGTATTTTTATGACCCTGATGGCTTTATGATTGAAATTCGTTGCGACCCACAATAATAGTATGTCAATGCAGATATTTCAAGTTATTGAAGACGTAATCACAAAGCCAGCCATTCCCCACGAACCACATAAACAATCATTAAAAGCCTGGGCTATGTATTGTCTGCGAGATCGAGGGTTTATAGTTGTCTATGCTCAAAACGCTGACTTCGCTATTGAAGTCAAGGGTGGAAATAAGCTTTATTTTAAGGTGACGAAAAATCCCTCTGAGGTAGATAATTCTTGTAATTGGATAGTTTGGGATAGTGCCACCCATAGGGCTAGTCTCATTACACCACAGGCTTGAAGATTTTAACAAAAAAAATTATTTTTCTCTACATACTGATAACAGTCCCAGATTATTTGTTATCCCCAACATACCCGACTGCTTTCAAACGTCGGGTATCTTTGTTTAGCAATTCTCACTACAGACTCTCATCCCGATTCTCTATCAAGACGGGCTTGATTAGAACCCCCTGTAGTCCCCTCTAGGCAGTCGGGGCATTCGCTGGGGTGATATTGCAGCTTCATAAAGAAACTTATAACAGCCGAATCATATTATTTAAATCAAGAAAATCAGTTTTATTTTCGTGATTACATATCAGATAAATGCAATTTTAGTTATAAAATTACTGTATTTTTATTGATTAAATTAGAGATTTGATTAACAAAAATTTTACCCATATTTTCCTCTGAAAATAGAGAAAAATAATATATATTTATTCCTAAATAAACTATAAAAAATATGATTGCTAATTAAAGATGATTATGTGATACTGGCACGTAAATATACTGGTATCTATTAAGAATTTTCAGCAAACATCATGTAATTTACATGACTGATATCGAAGTGAGAATGTATTGTTAGTTGATACCAGCGATCGCCAATCTCGTAACCACAAACTGGAATCTTATGAACAAGTTTCAATCTTTATTTCTTGGGGCAACTATGGCAGCCGCAACAGCCACAGTTGTATCCTTTGCCCCTTCTGCTGCTTTGGCCATTCAGCTATACGGGAACATAAGCATTCGTGGCGATGCTAACTTAGGTCCTAACAACCAAACTCCTGCAAATACTGCCATTACATGGACGAATGCTTCAGGTACAGTTAGTAACAACTCTAACGCTAGCTTTTTTAATTTGCGAAACACGACAGCCACTTTGCAAAACATCGCTTTGACCATCGCTGACCTTGCAAATGTTAGTAACACAGCACCCAGTTCTGCTGTCTATAACTTTGGAGCTATTGATAACTTCGCTAATTTTGGTAATGTTACTTTAGACGGAATAAATGGCATACTGGCTTTTCACCTAGACCCTGGTAGCCTGACTAGAACAGTATTAGGAAATGATACTGTTGTAGTAACTCTAGACCAGGTTACTGGGAGATTTGATTTTAACGGCACAACTTTTGCCACCGCCGTGATGAGTGGAGAACAAAGTGGCAGTAGTGGCACTTTTGGTATATCTGCAACTGCTGTACCTGAACCTCTGACAATGACAGGTTTAGCCCTAGGTGTAGGCTTTGGAGGATTTCTTAAAACTCGCTATTCCAAAAAAGAAAAGCAACTTGAGAAAGTATAAACTCCAACCCTTGAGCTAACTTAACATCAAATCACAAGTATAAATTATATTTTGTGTTTCGGTGAGAGTCCACTCAACCCAAAACTCAAACCCAACTTTTGTAATTTTCTGCTCAACAGGCTAGGAATTAGAAGAAGTTTGGTAATTCTCAAAGTATACTAAAAACCCTTCTTCCATTCTCAACTTTAGAAATGTAGAGACGTTTCATGAAACGTCTTTACATATTTCACCATCTTCTTGTAGAAAAGAGGCTGGTGAGGTTTCCAAGACTTTGATGTTAATAGCAATACTGTTCCAACATCTTCTCAAATAGCTTGGTTAGAGTGTGGCCTCATAAGTGTTGATAAGTAAATAAATCTTTTGTATCCTGACATAAGGATAATTTAAACTTATTTTTATAAAAACTCAGTCACAAATATTCATAGTTGTGGGTGTGGTTACAAGTTGGTCTCTTTCTTTTTCTGCCTACCCCCACGGTAATTCATGCTTTGTAACGGCTTATTACATCGATGGACAGGAGAGCCGAAAAGTTTTACAATCTAAACTAAATAGAGTAAATCTACCTATTCCCCAATCAACCTGACCATAGTAAAGATTTTCTGGGGATTCCGCTAGAGGCGTGAATCAAGCTATTAATATAAAAAAGTATTTATCAGAGGGTTATAATCCAATGGAAGTAAAGCTTATTTTAGTGGGTTTAACTGTTATATTTACGATTTCGTGCCTGTTTTTTGGGACGAAAAACGGATTTTATGATTCAGACAACTACCACGGTAATGGCTCTGCTCATTGATCACACAACAATAAAAGGCAAGTTCCCTTGTCCCTTGGTTTGAGGGTTAATCAACAGTTTCTCGTGACTGAGGTTCTGATAACCAGTGCGGGTTAGCAAGAGGTGTCCTCTCCAATCTACAATCCAAATTCATAGGCTTTAGGGAGGCACTACGCAATTTACCCCTAGGCTATAAAACCCAAATCCGCATAAAACGGGGCGTTTGGGATATGTCAATGACAATGAGGTTGGAGGGGAAGGAAGCATGAGAGATAAGTTGTCAGAACACTCTCGTGTTGATACACAGGAAACAGCAACTGAACTAGAATGTTTTCCCTATAGTGTTCAACATCACGATGAGGGTGTGTGTTTATTGGTGCGGATGGGGCCACATCGCATCCTGTTAGACTGTGGGATGGCGGACATTTCATCTTTAAAAAAGAGTGTCACCACATCCACAGAGTTACCAGCAGATTTAGTCTTAGTCTCTCATGCCCACCCAGACCATGCTAGAGGGTTACTCTCTCTGCATCAAGCTTTCCCGAATTTACCCATCTATGCCAGTGAAGTCACCTGTAAATTGCTACCTTTGAATTGGCTAGATCAAGAAGCTCAAACAATTCCCCAGTTTTGTCACGCATTACCATTGCGATCGCCTATCGAACTACATGATGGGCTAGTTGTGGAAATCTTTCCGGCTGGGCATTTACCAGGGGCAGTAGCCATTCTCCTCACTTATACCACAGAGCAACGTCTGTATAAGCTGCTATACACAGGAGACTTTTTCTTATCAAATTCCCGGTTAGTAGAAGGTTTGCGGTTAGAAGAACTGCGGGGAATGGATTTGAATGTGTTGATTATTGAAGGCACTTATGGTACATCCCGTCACCCCCACCGCCGCAACCAAGAAAACCAACTAGCCGAACGAATTAATCGGGCGATCGCAGATGGTTGTTCTGTGCTAATTCCCACACCCGCTTTAGGTTTAGGGCAAGAACTCTTAATGCTGCTGCGTTCTCATCACCATTTCACCGGCAGAGACTTAGATATCTGGGTTGATGGTGCTGTGGCTATAGGATGCGATGCTTACCTGGAATTATTACCGCATTTACCCCCATCAGTACAAAACTTTGCCCGCCATCAGCCCTTGTTTTGGGATGAACGAGTCCGTCCCCGGATGCGGCGGTTGCTGCCAGAACATCACGCCACTGTGGGCAAATCTCCCTGTATTGTCCTCACAGATATCACAGCAGATTTTAACCAATACTGCCAACCGGAAACCGGGCCATGGCTAATTTTATTACCAGAAAAAATTGATGTCAATATTAACAAACAATATGCCACACCTACAACCATCGAAACCTATCTCCTAGCACAACATAGTGATGGCCCTGGTACTACCCAGTTAATTCACAACTTGCGTCCGCAACATGTTGTGTTTGTGCATGGTTCCTCTAGTTACTTGGCAGACTTAACCAGTTTAGAGGAGTTACAAAACCGCTACCACGTTCATTCACCATTACCAGGGACGCTGGTAGAATTGCCCATTGGCGAGACATTTTTACAACCAGCCGCCCCAGAGACAAACTATGAAGGTGAACTGACAGAATTAGGCACGGTGATTAACATTAGCCTTCCCGAAGCGATTACCGCCGATCCCCGTTGGCGACAGTTTGCCGATACCGGTTTAATTGAAGCCCGTTGGCAAGGGGAAGAATTAGTCTTGAGAGGATTAACCCAACGAGAACTGCTCAATCAAAATAGCGATCGCTATATTACCCCTGATATCGATTGCTGCGGTACCTGCCGACACCAAAGAGGACAACGGTGTTGGAATCCGGCTTCACCATTATATAACTTTAGAGTTACCTTAGAAGGTTATTGTCCGGCTTTTGAACGGCCAGCAGGTAATAGTCATTAGTTATTAGTCATTAGTCATTAGTTTTTCTTCTCTCCCCTGCTTCCTCATCCCCCAGTCCCCAGTCCTCACAAATTATCAATCCTGAGTAAGATAATTTACTCAGGATTGATAAATCGATGAATAAACAACAGGAGTGATGAGTGCTGAGTCAAGATTACTAGCTGTTGACAAGCTTCTCGCCTCAACACCTCTAGCCTCTAGCCCCGATGGCGTTTATTCAGGATTAGATTCAGGATAGTGGTTGCGGATACGTTCGGCTTCTGGACAGTCTTCAGTTAGGAGTGGCTCTATATTACCGCGTGGCACTGAAGCTAATTTTTGAGTCACAGCACCGATGCTTTCAAGACGAACCATCTCCTCCCAAGAACAAATTTCGTCTTCTTCATCTGTTTCATAGCGCAGGGTAACTAAATCTCCCTCTATGTCGATGATGCGGGCGCGTTCTATCCAGCGTTGCTGGTCCCGCAAGAAAACACATACCTCCCGCCCATCGCAACACAGTTGATAAATCTTGCGGTGTAGCATGTACTGCTTCTGCCTTTTTAAACAACGTCGTAGTTAAACTTTTGAAAATTTGGGTTTTACCCCAATCAGATGACACCCCTAGGAGGTCAGCTTCACGGTTCAGAATCAATGACCCAAACACTTAATCGTATGTTTAATACATCTAGGAAAATTTTGGGTCATACAGTGGTGGTTACTGCACCAAGATTCTATCTCTTTTAGGGTGATTTAGCGAATGTCTACTCCTTCATAGAAGTTCAACCATTCGGCAGTTTTACTCACCAGATGAATATTTGCTGGTAAGTCATTCCTACCATTATGTAATAATAAATACTCCAAATCAAGCGACGATTGCGGTTGTTTAATTTGCCTACTTGTAATCATTGGCATTGCTGAGAAGCCTGGGGCTTCGGCTTGACTGTTACCCCTATGTATTTGATCTTAACTCATTCTTTTGCTGACCATCACGGTTTTCAACAATAAAGCCCGAATAGTTTTGAGATGAGGATGGTTTGCTGAGTCAGTTTAACGATATCAATGCCAGAATGGGGCAGTATTAGCAAGTTTTGTAGGAGGTGAGAGACTCTAGAACCACTGGCGAAGATCCTTCTCGTTTAATTTTACCTGCCTGCACAGCTTCATATAAATCTGCCAAAGCTGCCAAATCTTCAGGCTGATAGCACTTATTAGCCAGCACTTGATGGAGTAAACCCTCAGATTCAACACTAAGATATCCAGTTTGGAAGGCAGATTCAATGAGTGCGCGAATCATCGTAGTTGGGGTAAAGTAAGCGGTTGATTACCTCCAGTTTGGAATATTTTCCATTCTTACTAATTGATATGGAACAGCCAGTATTGGTGATTTTAATGACAAATTTTTGTGATCCTGATCACATTTACTGACAATTGGGGATTGGGAAAGACCGAATATTCGTATTTTTCCTGAGTTGCTGCCGGGGTTTAGGCTGGCTTATCCTGGAAAAAACTGACGGAAGTCTTCATCTTTGCGGCTGAGTTGCACCCAATCTAAGTGTAAAGACTGAAATTTTTGTACTAAGCATTTACAGGCCGGGCGTTCAGTGGCATAGTGTCCAGCATCAATTAAAATTATATTGCGATCGCGGCTTTCTTGAAATTGGTGGAATTTACAGTCAGAAGTCAGATAAGCTTGCGCGCCTGTTTTCGCTACCGCCGAAATAAAACTCGCTCCCGAACCACCTAACACCGCGACTCTGGATATTGTCTGCTGTAAGTCCGCACTAGGGGAAAAGATTAACTTTGGAGGTGCCAGGCGGTTGTGAATCACTGTCAGTAATTCCTCTAAAGTCAAGGATGGTTCTAATAACCCTACCCTGCCATAACCTAAACCGGCTTGAGTGGGTACGATGGGAGTCACATCCTTAAGTGCTAAAATTTGCGCTAAAACGTCTGCCGTACCGTCTGCAACTTGATCAAAATTCGTATGGGCGGAGTATACCCCAATATTGTGGGTAAAGGCTAACCGCGCCATTTCCGCAATTGGTTCACCAGTGCAGAGAGACTTGGGAGGACTAAAAATTAACGGATGATGGGCAAAGATGAGATTAGCATGACAGGCGATCGCTTCTTCCATTACCGCCAAAGTTGGGGTTAAACATACCAACACTCTCGCCGACTCTTGTAACACACCCGGCTCTATCTGCCAGCCACAATTATCCCAACTTTCGCACCAGCTTGGATTTGCCCACGCTTCAAACCAACTAATTAAATCAGCAATTTTCATTAATGTTTTTGCGGTTGAATGTTCAACTCTAATGCTAATTGCTCACGCATTTCCTGAAAAGGTTTGTTCCAACTGGGGTAAGCGTTCCAATCCCAAGCAGCCACAGGAATCAGTTCGGCTTGCGCTAAATAAGTTAATAAACGATATTCATCTTCTGGTTCGCGGGAGAATGCAAAAGGATTGCGAAAACCGTTATCACACAACTTATAATACTGGGACTGCCCAAGATGAATGCGTTGTATCAGTTCCTGCCCTTTCAGCAGTAGATAATCTAAAAACATTAAACTAAAAGGCTGGATGTTGCCGCGATTTTGTGGCTCTTTTTGTACCCACCTCGCCCAATCAAAACCATAAATAAAATCATGGACATAGCGAAATCTAATTGCATTATTAATACCAAATAACTCGGAAAGTATTACCATTTTTTTGCCAAAAATTTCTATAAAATCTACCGCCCCCTCTTCAGCTTCTAACGCCTGATTCAGCATACTAATTACCATAAAATCAAAATCCCAGAAGATATTTTCTGGGAAATTTATTACTTGGGAAATAACTATATTTTCTAATGTATTTTGCAGAGCATTAATTACTTGCTTATCTGTAACAATTTCTGGTATGATTTCCCCCATTTCTTCAAAGCTGGTCATGATTTTTTTATGGGGATTAAGAGTTAATAGATTAACAGAGTGTTGATTCAAAATTTCATCAATAAACTGGAAAGCATTATTGGGTACAATGTTTTGCTTCATTTTTATTGAAATAGCCTAAAAGCTGCAAATAAATTTAATTGTATCTCTAAGTTTGACATTTTTTAATCTAAAATAAACAAACTTAACTATTTGCGCTGAAAAATGACAAGCACAACAAGCTAAAGGTTTACTCTAAATTTGTAAACCTCCAGCAGTTATTTGAGATTTTGTTGACAAATCTAGCCGGAAATATGGACAACTAATTCTCTGGTATGACTACGCTGCCGATGTTCCCAAATATAAATTCCTTGCCAAGTTCCCAGCACTAAATGACCGCAATTTATGGGAATATGTTCAGAGGTGTGAGTCAGTGCTGTCCGTATATGTGCTGGCATATCGTCCGCACCTTCAGCATCATGAATGTATTGCCCTGATTCGGGTACAAGTTTCGCCATGAAGTTGGCTAAGTCAACCAGTACATCAGGATCGGCGTTTTCTTGAATGACTAAACTGGCGGAAGTGTGGCGTAAAAATAATGTACAAAGTCCTGTTTCTATTCCTGATTCGGCAACTATTGTCTCGATTTTTGAGGTGATGTTGTGAAAGGTTTTACCGTTTGTTGTGATTCTGAGCAGTTTTTGGTGGTGAGTCATGTTTGGTAAGGGGTAAGAGTTTTAAAACGCAGAGGTACGCTGAGGTAAGCGCAGAGGTACGCGGAGTTTTTTTGTTAGGTTTTTTGAGTGTGGAGATAATTGATGATGGTTTGTGCGATCGCTTGATTTCCATCTTTGGCAATTGGTTGTGTTTGCTTTGCTGGTTGCATTGGTTGATGGAGAAATTCCCAATTACCGTTAAACAATTCCTGTGGTGTCAAGATTTGATGAGTATTGTAATTCTTTAGCCCTTCTACTAGAAATGCTGCTTCGGCAAAATCATCACGGGTAATGGTGACAACTGGGATATCTAGTAGGGTGGCTTCGGCAAATGTTCCGTAACCAGGTTTAGATATGACTCTGCTACAGACAGGCATGAAATCTACAGGGCGGTATTTACGGTCATGAATTTTGATAAAATTGGCTAGGTCTGGGGCAGTCTGATCAAAAACTATAAATTGCCAGTCGGGGAAATGGCGGAGTTTTTCGTAGGGTATTTGTTGTAATCCTAAACCGCCAAAGGTGAGTAAGATTGTTTTGTCTTGTGGTGCGGTGATTCCCCAAATTGAACGGATTTCATCGGCACTGTAACGGGGAGTGCCACCAGTTAAGCCTACATCTATTATATGGGGGAAGGCTTGTAAAGGTTCGTGGAAAGGTAGACGAAACCAGCGATCGCTTTCTCGATAACATTCGCTAATCCAATCAGCAATCGGCACAAATTCGCCGCCCCAATCCCGGTAGACTAAATCCCAGCCAAAATTACTCATCATCCAACAAGGTATACCTGCTGCTTTCGCAAATACAGGCGCAAGAAATGGCACATCCGCTAATATCAACTGCACGCGATTTTGGCGAATAAAATTAACTTCGGAAGCTATTAAGGAATTTTGCTGTTTTTTGATATCTCGCAACTTTGTCAAAGTCGCTTCTTTATCCATCTTCAAGCTATCCGCTTGTACTACACCTAAATCAAAAGCGCGGGGACGATGGATAAAATCACCATCAATATAACATTCTAGTAACCACCTGGGCGCGGTAGTCACCATAATTAACAGCACTTCTGGACATAACTTTTGAATTGTTGCCGCTACTGATGCGGTGCGGGCAGCATGACCAAATCCGTGGTTTGTGATAGCTATGTATAAAATGGGGCGGTTCATCTTGGGTACTAATAACTAATGACTAATAACTAATGACTATTGACTATTGAAATTTTTCTATTGCTGCCACCAACTTGTCAATTTCTGACTCTAAAGTTAAGTAGTGAACGGTGGCGCGAATGCAGTTTGGATCAGCAATGGTACGGGTTAAGATGTTTTGGGAATCTAAAAACTGCACTAACTTTAAAGGTTGCTGGTGAGTTAGTTGAAAAGAGACAATACCGCTTTCTGGGGGTGCGGTGCGGAGACATTTAACATGGGGTAATGTGGCTAACCTGCGCCAGAGATATTCACTGTTCTGGCGAATTTGGGCGTAACGTTCCTGGGGTGTTCCCCATTGTTGATGGGTGGCGATCGCCTCCCTCAAACCAAAGTACAATGGGTAAGCTGGGGTAGATACTTCATACCTTCTTGCATCCGGTTTCCAACTCACTGGTTGGGCTTGGCTATTGGTAATAATTCCGTACAAACCGATAAAAGTCGGTTGTAAACTTTCCTGAATCTCTGGACGCACATACAAACCCCCTACACCTTCAGGCCCGCATAACCACTTATGTCCTGTGAAAGCATAGAAATCTACGCCCAATTCTGTTAAGTTCAAAGGTAAAGCACCTACAGATTGGGCCGCATCTATGAGTAAGAAAGTGTGATTGTTTCTGCATACCTCCACAATTTTATCTAGAGGTAGCACTTGTCCAGTGTTCCAAAAAACGTGACTCAGTACCACTAAGCGAGTATTTGGACGTAAATGTTCTGTAATTACTGCTACCGGGTCGCCCTCATTTAACGTAGCTTGCAGGGGACAGGTAGTCACTTCCACGCCAAACCTACGGCTAATTTCTTGGGTAGCCGCAATTACACCAGGGTGTTCGCAGTCAGACAGTAAAAGATGGTCGCCTGCTTGCCAGGATATCCCCCACAAGGCGATATTACAACCCACAGTGACATTATCAGTAAAAGCAATTGTATCAGGTGTGACATTCAACTCAGAGGCGATCGCTTCTCTCACAGTTTGCATTTGCGCGGTTAACCAACGCCCTGCCTCACTGCCAAAAGGGCCGATTTGCTGAATATGCGCTATTGTTTGGGTAATGGTGTCCATTGCGGCTTTTGGCATTGCCCCCTGTCCACCATAGTTAAAATAAGTCTTATTCCCTAAAGCTGGAAATTGTTCTCGATGCTGATGCAACCTAGCCTGTGCAGTGGAAATAGTAGTCATAAACAATTTAAAATTCAAAATAGTCCATTTTCTTAGTTTCCCATTCTCTGAGACTATTGAGGGAGCCGAAGCAGCAGGGGAGGCAGGGGAGGCAGGGAGCAGGAAGCGGAGGAGAGAAACTAATGACTAATGACTAATAACTAATGACTAATGACTAATGACTATTAACTAATGACTATTAACCAGATTGAATGTTAATTAATGCTGAACACCTTCTGCAATACCAACGCTGTAAACGCCGCCCTGTTTTAGATATTCACGGTGACAAAAGTCGGCGAGATGCGCCGAGTGAATTGTTGCTGAAACTGCAACAAGACAAAAACGCTTATCATCAAAGTATTGTGGCTCAGTACACATATCACCAACCCAATTATCCCAAAGGCAACTGGGAAGCAGGACAAGCCGCTACTGTAGAATTGATGCAGCGTGGAGTTGAGTATATCTATAAAGGAGTGCTGTTAGCTAAATACAGTCAGTTAGTAGATGCAGAACCGGATGTCAACTATACCCTCCTCAGTTGTCCCGATTTACTGGTTAAACAGCCAGGAGAATCTTGTTTTGGTGACTGGGTATATCAACCTGTCAATATAGAACTCGGTAAGCGTCCCAAACAAGAATACCAAGTTGCCACCGCTTTTCACGCCCAAGTTTTAACCACAGTGCAGGGTGTTGCACCGCAAACCGCTTGGCTGATTCTGCGTAGTAAAAATCCCAACTATGCAGTAGATTTGTCTAAGTGGACTTTACAAATGCAAGCAATTTTGCAGGAGTTCATCGAGAGTTTACAGGTGACGACTGTACCAGAAATATTTATTTCCCGTCAGAAGTGTAATCTTTGTCTTTGGTATAGTCAATGTTATGCGATCGCTCAATCTCAGCAACATCTGTCACTGTTACCTGGAGTGACACCCATTCGTTACAGCCAACTACAAAGTCTTTCTATCACTACATTAGAATCTTTGGCTAATACCAGTTCCTCTATTTTAGAAAATCTCACAGGTTTTGATGCTCAAGTCGCAGCTAAATTAGTTCTACAAGCACAATCAGTTTTAGCAAAAACACCGATAATTTTACCTTTCCCACCGCCCAATGGGAATCTTACAAGTAACTCTCCTGTAGAACTCTACTTTGATATTGAAGCGCAGCCAGACTTAAATTTAGATTATCTTTTAGGGGTTTTGGTTGTGAATAAGCAAACCAATACCGAAGAATTTTATTCTTTTTTAGCAGAGAAGCCAGAAGAAGAAGAATTAATTTGGCAACAATTTTTAGATTTAGTTTGGCAATATCCCGAAGCCCCAATTTATCATTTTTGTGTTTACGAACTAGATACAGTCAAACGTCTAGCCAAGTTATACCGTACTCCTCACACATTAGTACAACCCCTACTGAATCGGTTTATTGATATTTATGAATACTTAACCCAAACGGTAGCTTTACCGATTGAAAGTTACGCCCTCAAAGCTATTGCTAGGTGGTTAGGTTTTGAGTGGCGTGATCAAGAAGCTAGTGGTGCCAAGTGTATTTACTGGTATGAACAATGGTTAGAAACAGGCGATCGCAGTTTAATAGAAATCATCAGCCGCTACAATGAAGACGACTGTCGCGCCACCCGTCAAGTCAAAGACTGGCTAGAGAAGTTTTTAGCCTCAGCACCCCTAGACCTGTCTGCAATTAGGCGTGATATCTTGCTATAGATTGGGAAAATAATCTGATTTTTTTGCCTGACTCATGAAAAAGAAAATCTGGAAACAACCCAGAATAATTTATCTAGCGATCGCAATATTAATTATCAGCTTCTTTGTAGTTAATTTAGATAATAGTGCTGTTGAAATTAGTAACCTAGAGTTCATTGGACAAGCCACATTACCCAAAGGATTATCCTTCCAGAAAACAGAACTTGGCGGGTTATCTGGTATTACCTATGATGCCCAAAATGACCTTTATTACGCTATTTCCGATGATAGAGGTCAAAAAGCTCCCCCCCGTTTCTACAGCCTCAAAATCGATTTGAGTCAAGGTAACTTACAAGAAGGCGGAGTAATTCCAGTTGCTGTCACCACACTATTAAATGAGAATAATCAACCTTTCCCACCTAGCGAAACAGACACAGAAGGTATTGCTGTCACTAAAGCCGGAACAGTCTTTATTTCTTCAGAAGGCGATGTTGGTCGATTAAATCCACCTTTTATTAAAGAATTTGCCTTAGCTTCTGGTAAAGTCAATCGCACACTACCCATCCCCAACAAATTTTTACCTAATAAAAATGGTCAGCAAGGTATCCGTAATAATTTAGCTTTTGAAAGTCTCACAATTACACCTGATAATAAATATTTATTTACCGCCACAGAAAATGCTCTGATTCAAGATGGTTCAGCAGCTAAACCTAATCTTGGTAGTCCTTGCCGAATTTTACAATATAATCTGGTGAGTAATCAACCAGAAAAAGAGTTTCTTTACCCAACCGAACCAGTACCATCATATTTTAATCTTACAGGTAAATTTGCCAGTGGATTACCAGATTTACTCGCTTTAGATAATCAAGGTAACTTCTTAAGTATAGAAAGGTCTTTTACAGGTTTAGGGTTTGCTGTATCCTTATTTCAGGTTTCTTTAAAAGCAACCGACAATATTAAGAATATCAATAGTTTATTAGCAGTCGATACCCAAAAAATCAAACCAGTTCAGAAAAAACTTATCTTAGATTTAAGAACTATAAATGCACCACTAGACAACATAGAAGGACTAACTTTCGGCGCAAGGCTACCTGATGGTAAACGTGCATTAATCCTGATTAGTGATAATAATTTTAATGCTATACAACGCAACCAGATTCTAGCGTTTAAAGTCACAACGAAGTCAGCAATTACTAGGTTAGTAAATCGTTTCTTACCACTAGATTAAAATCTCTCATCCCCATTCTCAACGCAAAACTTCCTGTCTGGAAAATACTCTGGTGTTGGTAGTTGAAGATTTTTTTACCACCGACACCAGCAAAGAAAAACACAGTTGCTGGTGAAAGTCAGTCCTGAGCCACTATTTATTGGTACTTTTACCGTAAATATACTGAGGTTTTTTGTCCCAGCAATTTTGTCTATTTAGGGATTACGTGGATTTCCTCATAGCTTTTGCTTAAGCAATATGTTACATAGTATTTAGGCAATTTTCATGAAAAGCTGAAAATGCTTTACAGCAAGTTTCATATTGCATAATTAACTCTACACAATTTCTCAAACCTGAGAGTTAAAATTAATTTTAACAGATTTTAAAATTATATGATAGCGTCAAATTTCCAAATATGGTCAATTCAAAAACAGAACCAGATACTTATATTGGAAAATTTTTAAACAATCGCTATTTAATCATAGATTTGATTGGTAAAGGAGGCATGGGGCGAGTTTACTTAGCAGAAGATACCGCTAAAGGTAGGAGAAAAGTTGCATTAAAAATTCTCATGCTAAGTTTAGCAAATCAACATTTATCTCAACGCTTCGGTAGAGAAATTTTTATTGGTGCGCAATTAGGACGTAAAAGTAAAAATATTGTGCGAGTGCTGAGTTATGGACTAACAGAAGATAAAACTCCGTTTTATGTGATGGAGTACCTGAAAGGTAAGAACTTAAAGCAGATTATTAAGGTTAAACCATTAACAACCGAAAAATTTCTCGATATTTGTTATCAAATTTGTTTAGGTTTGGAATGCGCTCATCAAGGTATTAGCCTCAAAGGTGAGATTTATCCAATTGTGCATAGAGATATCAAGCCAGAGAATATATTTATTACCGAAGATGACAAACAAAATGAGATTGTCAAAATTCTTGACTTTGGGATTGCCAAATTTTTAACAGAACGCAGTGGGATGACACTGACAGATTCTTTTATTGGCAGTTTACCTTACTGTTCTCCAGAACACATGGAAGGACGCAAACTACTGGATGTCCGTTCTGATATTTATAGTTTGGGAGTTTTAATGTTTGAGATGTTAACTACAAAACATCCATTTCAAACCCCAACAAACTCTTTTGGTAGCTGGTATCAAGCTCATCGCTTTCAAACTCCACCGAAGTTTACAGAAGTCGATGCTCAACTAAAAATTCCCCAAGAATTACAACAATTAGTGATGAGTTGTTTAGCCAAAGAAGTAGGCGATCGCCCGCAAAATGTTCATCAAATATTACAAGTTTTAGCACAAGTTAAAACCCAAATAGCAAATAATGCTAATTATCATGATATTTGGGAAACTCAAACAACAGTCCAGTTAGTCCCTGTCACCGCCATATCAGAAAAAGAATGTTTACAAAAAACTTGGCCGAAAAATAAACCAGTAGGTTCTATAGGCTTTCCACATTTACTACATACAACCCAAGGTGTTGTTCCCACTTATTGGGCAATGTTACCCAAACAAGAAATTGCTTATTTTTTAAATCAATCTCATACTATAGAATTTATTAGTAAAATACCCGTCTACCCCATGATTTTGTGGGTGACAGTCCTATACGATGCCAAATCTTCTCTAATTCGTTGGCTCACTTGCTTTATAAATTTAACAGAAAACAGAGGGCAAAAACTAGCCACAATTTTAGCAGATATAGGATATTACCACATTTTATTATTTACCTTAGAAGAGCCTACTAATTGCGCTCATGTCCTCACATTAACACTCACAGCTAAACAGCGACAGCAACTCATAGATTGGTTAAAAATCAATAAAAATACAGAGGAATCAAAGACAGCAATTACATCTCAGGAAGCTAAAAAAATTCTCAAAGAAGAATATGATAAAATGAAACTAGAACTTATGCAAAAATTAGCAAATAACAATCAAATCGAAACCCTAGAATTTAAAAATTGCTTATCTAAGTTTTTTGAAAATTTTCGCCGATTTTTCCAACCTAACTAACGATATTTTATTTTGATTGCCAAAATTAAAATGTGGCGATATTAGAGGTCATCAAAGTGAACCAAAGTGCATTTGCATCTCCACAAAGTACCGGGTTAATCGCCAATCGTTATCAACTGCAACGATTAATTGGTAGCGGTGGTATGGGTGAAGTTTTTTTAGCAACTGATATTGTGCTGGGAGGAACACCAGTTGCTATCAAATTTCTCACCCAAACTGTATCTGATGCCAAAATCCGCAAAGATTTTGCGCGGGAAGCACTCATGAGTGCAGCCTTAAGTCAAAAGAGTTTACATATCGTCAGAGCCTACGATTATGGTGTGAGTGAAACAGGTAAACCGTTTTATGTGATGGAATATCTCAACGGTAAAAGTTTAAAAGAATTAATTCCCCTATCATTGCCCCAGTTTTTAAATTTGACACGCCAGATATGTTTAGGTTTACAGTGCGCTCACGAGGGGATTCAAATTGATGGGAAGGTTTACCCTTTAGTACATCGAGATATTAAACCAGCCAATATATTAGTTGTTCCCGATCCCATATTAGGGCAGTTAGTCAAAATTCTCGATTTTGGTATTGCTAAATTTGTCAATTATGCAGTTACAGTTAGTACCAACAAAGGATTTCACGGGACTTTACCCTACTGTTCACCAGAGCAACTAGAAGGAGAAAAATTAGATAGTCGCTCAGATATTTATAGCTTGGGTGTGATGATGTTTGAAATGCTCACTAAAGCTAAACCTTGGCAACCAGAAACCGATTTATTTGGCGCGTGGTATAAAGCACATCACTTTGAACCACCCAGAAAAATTACAGATGTCAATCCCCGACTAAAAACGCCGCCAAAACTCAACGATTTAATTATGGCTTGTCTGGAGAAAAAAGCTAGCGATCGCCCCCAAAGCGTGACAGAAATTCTTCAAGTTTTAGACAGTCTAGAACAGTCCCGGTGCGCCAATTTACCCTCAACTTTCACCGCTAAAACTGCCCCAAAAATTACCGTAGCTTCTCAGCTACTCCTAGCATTAGCAAAAAATTATCGAAAACTTACCTGGCCTGAAGACAAACCCAAACAAGAAATAGTCTTCCCTTATTTAATCAATACCCCCCAAGGAAGTGCAGCTACAATCTGGCTGATGCTACCAGCCACAGAAATACATAAGCGTTTAAATTCCCAAATACACAACCGATTTATTTTTGTCACATCGCCCCATCCCATGCTTTTATGGGTAACACTACTCTACAAACCAGAACTAGAACCTAAGTGGCTACCATGTTACCTAGATATGCAACATCCCCAAAATCGTCGGTTGGTGACATCCCTAACTAACAATCCCAGCTATCCGCTTATTTGCTTTACCCTAGAACCACCCCATTCCTGTATTCAAGTTCTCAGCAGCAACATTGATCCTAGCCAACGCCAAAAGCTAAAAATTTGGGTAGAACAAAGCCAGACACTACCATCAGTCAATCAACCCCAGTTGAGTAAAAATCTGCTCAAGCAGCAGTACAAGCAAATGCAATCCCAGATGCTTCAGCATTTGTCATCTCAGCGTCAAATGGAACAATTAGCCAAATGAGCAGGAAATTAACCGCAGCTCGGTGAAAAAAATTTTAGAAAAAATTTTCCCACAGAGGTTGACAACTCCTGTAGGGCGCGTCATAATAGAGTGGTTGGAAATCAAGGGACTGTAGTTCAATTGGTTAGAGCACCGCCCTGTCACGGCGGAAGTTGCGGGTTCGAGCCCCGTCAGTCCCGTTCAAAGAAATGAGTAACAAGTGCTGAGTCCTGAGTAAGATACGGATAGGACATAGGCAGTTGATTAATGCTGTACAGTCTGTTTACCTAGAATTCTATCAGGATTCAGGACTGAGAGCTTAAATATTAAGCTAAATTTATTCATGCTTTGCGAAAGAGAGAACTACTGTGACTGTTAGAGTCAGAATAGCACCCAGCCCAACGGGAAATTTACATATTGGCACAGCCAGGACGGCTGTTTTTAACTGGTTATTTGCTCGCCACCACGGCGGACAATTTATTTTGCGAATTGAAGACACAGACCTAGAGCGATCGCGCCCCGAATATACAGAAAATATCATGACCGGGTTGCGTTGGCTAGGACTCAACTGGGATGAAGGGCCATTTTTCCAATCCCAACGCTTAGATTTGTACCAAACAGCCGTACAAAAACTTTTAGCGCAAGGTTTAGCCTATCGCTGCTACACCACCCCCGAAGAATTAGAAGCGTTGCGCGAAACCCAAAAAGCCAAAGGCGAAGCACCCCGTTACGACAACCGTCACCGCCACCTCACCCCAGAACAAGAAGCGGAATTTCAAGCTCAAGGGCGTAGTTTCGTCATCCGCTTTAAAATCGACGATGACAGAGAAATCGTCTGGAATGACTTAGTACGGGGTAAAATGGTTTGGCGAGGTAGTGATTTGGGTGGTGATATGGTCATCGCTCGCGCCTCAGAATCAGGAATTGGTCAACCACTATATAACTTTGTCGTGGTGATTGATGACATAGATATGCAAATTAGTCATGTCATCAGAGGAGAAGACCACATTGCCAACACAGCCAAGCAGATTCTACTATATGAAGCTTTTGGTGCAAAAATCCCAGAATTTGCTCACACACCCTTAATTTTAAATATGGATGGGCGCAAGCTCTCCAAACGGGATGGGGTGACATCCATCTCAGACTTTAAGCAAATGGGCTTTACGGCGGAAGCTTTAGATAACTACATGACCTTACTTGGTTGGTCGCCACTAGATTCTACACAAGAAATCTTTACTTTAGAAGCTGCCGCCAAAGACTTTAGTTTTGAGCGTGTCAACAAAGCCGGGGCAAAATTTGACTGGGCGAAACTCGATTGGTTAAACAGTCAGTATATCCATCATCAGCCCGTAGATCAGCTAACTGATTTAATTCTTCCTTATTGGCAAGAAGCGGGATATAAAATTGATGGTAGAGAACGTGCTTGGTTAGAGCAGTTAGTCAGTTTAATCGCTCCTAGTATGACTCGGTTAACAGATGCGGTGGCGATGAGTCAAATGTTTTTCACCGATACAGTCGAACTGAGTGCAGAGGGTAGCCAACAATTACAACAAGAAGGTTCTGGTGCTGTTCTCCAGGGAATTATCACCGCCTTAGAAAATCAACCCCAACTGACAGAGACTACGGCACAAGACATTATAAAACAAGTAGTAAAAGCCCAAAACGTCAAGAAAGGTTTAGTCATGCGATCGCTTAGAGCCGCACTGACTGGAGACGTACATGGCCCTGACTTGATCCAATCTTGGTTGCTGTTAAATCAAGTTGGTTTAGACAAAACCCGTTTAAATCAGGCGATAAGTAAAGCTTAAGCCTAGGGCGATCGCTACCCATTCAATTTTTAGCAAATTTTTAGATTGGGGGACACACAGATGTGTGTCTCTCTGCATAAGGAAAATCAGTCAAAGTTACAGCCCAGCACTGCTCATCTACTCATGGATATTTCCTGAGCAACAATCTAAAATTTATAGTCAAATTCTCTCATTTTTGGAACTTCATCTGTAAAATTAATGTCTTCTCAAATACTGAGAAGATGATATAAACACAATGTTGAAAACAACGCTAAATAAAGGCATTAGATTATCTTTAATCATAGTTACCCTTGGCATTATATCGGCACTTCCTACTAGAAGTAACGCTCAAGAAACGCCACCGATATTTGGAGATATTACCATCAGTTCTAAATTTTCTCCAGACCCCCTGGTAGTCAGGGGTATGAGTGGCGGCTCAGTAGCAGGAAAGCAAGTTGCAGGCAGAATAGAAACACCCACTGGCCCCTGTACCGGGTTTGTGGATGAAACACCAGACCATACCCTCAAACTCACCAGTAAATTTGACTACCTAAAACTACAAGTGCAATCTCCACAAGACACCACCATCATAGTCAAAGGCCCTGGTGGTACTTGGTGTAACGACGACTTAGATAGCAAAAATCCCGGCATAGTTGGCGAATGGCTACCAGGAGAATACCAAGTTTGGATCGGTTCTTACAAAAAAGGTAAATATTTTCCTTATACGTTACAAGTGACAGAAGTCAAGTAGTTATTAGTCATTGGTCATTGGTCATTAGTCATTGGTCATTGGGGATTTGATTTTTCTCCCCCTGCCTCTCCTGCTCCCCTGCTCCCCTGCTCCCCCTGCTCCTCCGCTCCCCTGCTTCCCCTGCTTCCTCAGCTCCCCTGCTCTCATAATTGCCATGTTGTATTAGAATTAAGTTAAATTTAATTAAGATTCTTGTCAGCATCTTAGATTTAACATAGGCACTTATAGCTTGATGGTGATGCCTGAACAGCAATCAAATTAAACAAAATGGAGTTATAAACGTCCGTTTTACAGCTATCTAGTGACTGGAGTTGCTAGAAATAACTAAATGTAAATTGGCATCTAGAGGCAAATTAAAATGAAATTATCTTGGAGAGTCCTCCTACTCTGGACATTGCCAGCTTTGGTAATTGGCTTTTTCTTCTGGCAAGGAACATTTGCAGGAAATCCTGCTGATATGACCCGAAATGCAGCTAACACGCGCATGACCTATGGTCGCTTTCTGGAATACTTAGATGCGGGTCGCGTGACCAATGTGGATCTGTATGAAGGTGGCAGAACTGCGATTATCGAAGCCCTTGACCAAGATATTGAAAATCGCGTTCAACGTTGGCGGGTAGATTTACCGGTTAACGCTCCAGAGTTAATTAGCAAGCTCAAAGAACAACATGTAAGTTTTGATGCTCACCCAGTGCGGAATGATGGAGCTATCTGGGGACTTCTAGGTAATTTGATTTTCCCCATTCTATTGATTACCGGATTGTTCTTTTTGTTCCGTCGTTCCAATAACATCCCTGGCGGCCCTGGTCAAGCCATGAATTTTGGTAAATCCAGAGCGCGTTTCCAAATGGAAGCTAAAACTGGGGTGAAGTTTGACGATGTAGCTGGTATTGAAGAAGCGAAAGAAGAATTACAAGAAGTCGTTACCTTCTTAAAACAGCCAGAAAGATTTACAGCTGTTGGCGCACGTATTCCTAAAGGTGTGTTGTTGGTAGGGCCTCCCGGAACAGGTAAAACACTCTTAGCAAAAGCGATCGCTGGCGAAGCTGGTGTACCATTCTTTAGTATCTCTGGTTCTGAGTTTGTGGAAATGTTCGTCGGTGTGGGTGCTTCCCGTGTCCGCGACTTGTTCAAAAAAGCTAAAGACAACGCCCCCTGTATTATCTTCATCGATGAAATCGACGCAGTAGGTAGACAACGGGGTGCTGGTATCGGTGGCGGTAACGACGAAAGAGAACAAACCCTCAACCAGTTACTCACCGAAATGGATGGTTTTGAAGGTAACACAGGCATCATTATTATTGCTGCTACCAACCGTCCTGACGTACTAGATGCGGCGTTATTACGTCCCGGTCGCTTCGACAGACAGGTAATTGTTGATGCACCAGACATTAAAGGACGCTTGGAAATTCTGCAAGTCCATGCACGCAATAAGAAACTTGATCCTAGTGTATCTTTGGAAGCGATCGCCCGTCGCACACCAGGATTCACAGGTGCGGACTTAGCTAACCTACTTAATGAAGCCGCTATCCTCACAGCCAGAAGACGCAAAGAAGCCATCACCCTCGGCGAAATTGACGACGCAGTAGACCGGGTTGTGGCTGGGATGGAAGGAACACCATTAGTAGACAGCAAGAGCAAACGCTTAATTGCTTACCATGAAGTTGGTCACGCTTTGGTAGGGACTTTATTAAAAGACCATGACCCAGTGCAGAAAGTCACCCTCATCCCACGGGGACAAGCACAAGGTTTAACTTGGTTTACCCCCAACGAAGAACAAGGCTTAATTTCTCGTTCCCAACTCAAAGCCAGAATTACTGGTGCTTTGGGTGGACGCGCCGCCGAAGATATCATTTTCGGTGCTGCTGAAGTGACCACAGGTGCAGGTGGTGACTTACAACAAGTAACCGGCATGGCTCGTCAAATGGTAACACGCTTCGGGATGTCTGATTTAGGCCCTCTATCCTTAGAAAGCCAACAAGGGGAAGTCTTCCTTGGTCGTGACTGGATGAGCAGATCAGATTATTCTGAATCAATTGCGGCTAGGATTGATGCTCAAGTGCGGACAATTGTAGAAGATTGCTATGAAACCGCTAAAAAGATTATGCGGGAACATCGCGCTGTTACAGACCGCCTAGTTGATTTGTTGATTGAGAAAGAAACCATTGACGGTGATGAATTCCGGCAAATTGTAGCTGAGTACACTGACGTACCTGAAAAAGTTCAGTATGTACCACAGTTGTAATTAGCTCAGGACTTACGCAACTGGCACATTAGTCGGGTGCGTCAGATATTGAAAATTTGTTCATCTTGACCAAATTATCCCTTCTGACGCACCCGACAAAAGACTGTAATTAGCTGAAAAATTAAGAAGGCAGGAGGCTTAAGGTTTCCTGTCTTTTTTAATGGGTATGAGGAAGCCTGACAGTAAATGTTGTCCCTACATCAAGTTTGCTGTCTACAGAAATTTCTCCTTTGTGTAGCTCTACACATTTCTTTACAACTGCTAACCCTAAACCAGTGCCAGCAATATTTTCCACATTTTGACATCGATAAAAAGGCTCATAAATTTTTTGTTGTTCTGCTGGTGGAATACCAATACCTTTATCAATAACTTGAAAAACTGTAGAGGTTGCCGCACACTTTAATATCAAGTAAATCTTTTCTTGGTTGTCTGAATATTTTATGGCATTTAAAAGCAGATTACTGAGAATAGAATATAGTAATTTTTCATCGAGATTTGCGCGAAAGTGTGAACCTTCTTTAAGAAACTCTATCATCTGTATTTTTGTTCCAAAAAGCTGCAAATCTTCAACTAAATTTAAACAGAAGTTTTCTACATTGATGACTTGAGGGTTAAAATCGAGTTTTCCTGCTTCGGCTCTGGTTAAAGTTAATATATCTGTTAATATATGATTCATTATTTTTGCTGAAGATTGAATACGTAAAAGGTGTTTTAACTGATTTTCCTCTATCAAATCTTCAAGAGTTTCTATTAATAATTGAGATGACAGTAAAATCACTGTCAAAGGAGTACGAAATTCATGGGAAATCATGGAGAATAATTGTATCTTCAAGTCGCCTATTTTTTTTTCTTGAGCTAAAGAGCTTTCTAAGTATCTGATTTTTTCACGTTTTTTAGATTGTTGTTCAAGGAGTATAAATAATCCTAGTATTACTATAATAATTAATAATATTCCTAAAACTTCTAGGAAAATTCTCAACTGAATACTTTGTTTTGATTGCTCTAGTGAGCTTTGCAAATAGTTTTGTTCTTCCGCTTTAATTTCTGCAATTAGAACTAAGAGTTTTTCTCTAATTTGAACGCTGCGATCAGTAATATTATTTTGTATTGATACTGCTGTTTTATTTCTTTGATAAAGTTCTATAGATTGTTCCAAAAGAGATAGTCTTTGATTGACTAATAAATTCAAACGTAGTAATCGCTGTTCTTGAATAAAATTAGAATGTATTTGCTGTTGTAATAGTTTTAGTTCGTCCTCCATATTGGATATAGCAATTTTATAACGCTGTAAATCTTGATTACTGCCTAAAAAAATATATCCTCTTCTAGCTGATTCTGCGGCAGTCATTGCGCCATAAAAATTTGTCAAAGTATTAAGAGTTTGATATGTCTGCTGCACCCTGTTAGCTCCCTGTTTAATTTCATCTGTGTTCTTTAATGAAGCGAAACAGATAAGTGCCATCAACAACATAGTTAAACCGAATCCTCCCACAATCCCTTTTCTTTGAAAAGGCCATTTCATCAATTGCTGAGTCATAAATTGAGTTGAACAATAGTTGCTTGCTGATTATATAAGTAAGAGGCTATTTATAAAGTAAATATTAAGTAGGGTGTGTTACGGCTATGAAAGGATTTTCGCGTTTGAGAGAGTAGGAATTAGCCGTAACGCACCAATAAATACGGTGCCGTACTCTCAGCTAACGCACCCTACAATTTAAGGTTTACTTTACAAATAATCTCTAAGAAATTAAGCATACATGATAAATTGAAGGTCTTGCCTGTATGCTTGCCTGGTGCTGAATAAAGGATAGAATATGCGAATTTTAGTAGTTGAAGATGATACTCAACTAGGAGAGGTACTAGCGGAGGCACTCAACAGACGGCAATATGTGGTAGATATTGCCCAAGATGGAGAAGCAGCTTGGAACTGCACAGAGTTAATGAAGTATGATTTGGTAGTGCTGGATGTAACCTTGCCAAAGCTAGATGGAATTAGATTTTGTCATCAGTTACGTACTATCGGTCTAAATCATCCTGCATATCGTAATTCCGCTACACCAGTGTTAATGTTAACAGCCCGTGATACAGTAGCTGACAAGATTGCTGGGTTAGATGCAGGTGCAGATGATTATGTAGCCAAGCCATTTGATTTAGAAGAGTTAATGGCTCGAATTCGTGCTTTACTCAGACGAGGTAGTTCTAATAGCACAATTAGTCTGTTATGGGGTAAATTACAGCTAAATCCTAGTACCTATGAAGCTACTTACGATGGTTACTCCTTATCATTAACTCCAAAAGAATATGCAATTTTAGAATTACTGGTGGCTCATGGTAGACGAGTATTAAGCCGTTCCAGCATTATTGAACAAGTTTGGTCTGTTGATGACTCCCCGGTAGAAGAAACAGTCAGATCCCACATTAGGTGTCTTAGACAAAAACTCAAAGCATTAGGTGCGCCGGAAAATTTTATTGAAACTGTTCATGGATTGGGGTATCGATTGAAGTAATTATTCAGAAGCCAGGAGACAGTAGCCGACGGCTAATCAAAGGTTAGGCACAAGGCAGGAGATGACTATTCTGGACTCAGCACTAATTAATATATTTACAGCATATTTCATGTTAGTGAAGTACATAAGGACGGGCTTTCCTGCCCAACGCCACAAGATTTGTCATATTAAGTTTGTACTTCTTTTACTTGCAAAGTGCTGTATCTGCACAAATTCTACACAGATTCTACACGAGCATTGCATATCTGTGTAATATTCTCATATTGGAATTTCAGAAGACAACTGTTAAATTCAATTTCTAGTTACGATTCTTGAGCCAGTCACCCTAAAATTTAAGATTTTTCAATTAAGGATATGAGTCAGCAAATTCTCTGTTTCGACAAAAATATAACTAGCCAACTGCATATCACTCGCATCTCCAAGATTGAAGATTTATATTTTGAGTAAATTGTGTTTATAGGAAAGCAATTTGTATTTGAATCTGTTACCAATGCTCAAATAGAAATTACGCTTGATATCATAAGAATAATAATGGTGAAGAATACTATTATTTCTGATTAGTTACAACTATTTAAGTAAAAATTAAATTATTTATTATTTAAGCATTTATACAGGGTCTCTGCCAGGAAATTTATTTGAATTAATTAGATGGAGTTGAAGCTTTTTGTGAATAAGAAAAAATATGACCGTGGTAGTGGTAGATAGTACAATCTGTAGACTTAATTAATGCAAAAGTCTGACCCATATTTGTTACTGTCTATTCATCCATGCCAGAGTAGGCGGGGATGTAAAGCTATGCCCAATATATCCTGTAGAAACGTTATATGTAACGTCTCTATAACTTACGCAGGTGTCACTTGAAATATGTCTTGTAGGGTGCGTCAGACTGATTAAATGCTGTCAATAAATATATTTTTGCTATCTGACGCACCCTACTAATATGCCACTAGCGTAAGTTCTGATTTCTATAGTTACGTAAAAATTGCATCTATGGCTACGCCACGTCAGCTACATCAAAAAAACGATTACTTCCCAAGAAATACATTCGGTAGTGCGGGAAATATTGATTAATCATTTTTGCCATCTTGTCTCTTAAGTAACTGATGAGTCAAGCGAATTTTTGTCCCGTTCATCTCAATGAGTCCTTCTTGAGAGAGTTTATAAAAGGCGCGAGAGAGTGTTTCGGGAATTGTGCCTAAGAGTGCAGCTAGTTGTCCCTTTGGTAAATCGAGTTCAACTATATCAGCCTTGCCATTGCGATCGCTCAACTTTAATAAGTAGTTTGTCAACCTTTCCGGGACTTCCTGAAACGACAGGGTATCAACTAAGTATGTTAATCGGCGCAAATGTCGGGCGTAAGTTCCCAACATGGCGATCGCTAGTGTAGGATGTTGTTGCAACACCATCAAAAATGCTGACCTGGGAATAAACACCACCTCGGATGTTTCTATGGCTGCTGCTGAGGCTGGAAAACTTCCGCCATCAAAGGCGGGTACTTCTGCAAAATGTTCTTCTGTGCCAAATATATGTAGGATTTGTTCTTTACCTGCATTTGCAACTTTAAAGACTTTAATTCTACCGGATTTGACGATAAAAAACCCTGTTGCTTCATCTCCCTCCCAAAATAGGGTTTCACCTTTTTTATAGGTTTGGGGGATAGCAATATTCGCTACTGCTTGCAATTGTTCATCTAAGACACCTTGAAAAATTGGTGTCTTTTGGAGAAATTGTTTGATTTCTAAGACACGTTCAGTAAATGACATGAGGTTATAGGTTAGGGAGTTGTAAATTGAACGCAGATGGACGCAGATAAACGCAGATAATAGGCTAGAAAATGCTATGTGTAGGGTGCGTCAGTAGAAGAATTTGTTGGTATTGCAAGGTTTTGTTTGACTGACGCACCCTACTATGTTTGGCAAACTATAAGCAACAAAACTATACAAATGCTTTTGACTTAGATCAAGGATTTACTTAAGGGTAAACAATACGCTGGAAGCATGAAGATTTGAGTAACGAATTATGTTCTGTAACCAGTGTGAACAAACAACCCGTGGCGATGTCTGTCATCAGTGGGGCGCGTGTGGTAAAAGTCCAGAAGTTGATGCTTTACAGGATTTGTTGGTGCATTGTTTGCGGGGACTATCGCAAGTCGCGCTACAAGCTAAGTCTCTAGGAATTACCAGCCGGGATGCTGATGAGTTTACCTGTGAGATGCTTTTCTCTACACTAACAAACGTGAATTTTACGGTGGATGATTTTGTGGCTTTTGTGAATCGGGCGATCGCTTTACGTGATAGTCTCAAGTTACAAATTCAAGCTACAGGTAACGCTGTTGTGGAGTCGGCGATCGCAAATTTTCAACCCGCTAGCAATCCTCAACAACAAATTCAGCAAGGAAAAGACTTAGAATTTGAGTTTATCAGTCAGTCGGCTAAAAATGTAGATATTTTTTCCCTCAAGCTAACAGTATTATATGGACTTAAGGGCGTAGCTGCCTATGCTTTCCATGCTTTAGAACTTGGTCAACATGATGAAGACTTATACAGATTTTGCCATGAAGTTTTGGCGCATCTGGATGACCAAGATAAAAGTTTACCAGACTGGTTAGATGTAGCCCTGAAAGTTGGGCAAATGAATCTGAAAGCAATGGAATTACTCGATGCTGGGAATACAGGCACTTTTGGACATCCCACGCCGACAGTTGTACCCTTGGGACATACAATTGGTAAGGCGATTCTAGTATCAGGACATGATTATCTAGCTTTGAAAGCGATTCTAGAGCAAACAGCCGGAACTGATATTAAAGTTTATACTCACGGTGAACTACTGCCCGCACATGGTTATCCTAAATTAAAACAAACTTATCCACATCTTTACGGACACTACGGCACAGCATGGCAAAATCAGACACATGAATTTGCACATTTTCCCGGTGCGATCGCTATGACTACAAACTGCCTGATGCCACCCCACGAATCTTATAAAAACAAGGTGTTTACATTAGGGCCTGTTGGTTATCCTGGGTTACAACATATCAGTATTGGTGATGTATCACTATTAATTCAGAAAGCTTTAGAACTACCAGGATTTGCAGAAGCAAAAGATGGCGGTACGGTGACTACAGGTTTTGCGAGAAATGCGGTGTTGAGTGTCGCTGATACTGTAATTGAGGGTGTAAAACAAGGTCAAATTCGCCACTTCTTCTTAATTGGTGGTTGTGATGGTGCGAAACCGGGACGCAATTACTACACCGAGTTAGTGGAGAAGATGCCGGATGATTGTATAGTCTTAACTTTAGGCTGTGGCAAGTTCCGCTTCTTTGACAAAGATTTGGGTAATATCGGCGGTATTCCTCGGCTACTGGATGTGGGACAATGTAATGATGCTTACTCTGCAATTAAGATTGCCGTAGCTTTAGCAGATGCCTTTGGCGTTGGTGTGAATCAATTGCCGCTATCTTTAGTATTATCTTGGTATGAACAGAAAGCGATCGCAGTTCTGCTGACACTGCTACACCTTGGTATTCAAAATATCCGTATTGGCCCCACACTTCCGGCTTTCCTCACACCTAATGTTGTCAAGTTACTCTCAGAAACCTACAATCTCAAACTGATTACCACCGCAGAACAAGATTTAGCAGCTTGTCTAGTTTCTTGATTAGTAGAAAAATGCAAACTTGTGTTTTTATCACATAAGTTTGCATTCTCAATAACTGAAAAATTCAAAAAACTAAAATTCAATCTTAACGTAACCTCCTGACATTGTGACTGATTTTACGGGAGGTATATTCAACTGTGATAAACCTTGACGGCTAACATTTGCCATTTGATTTTTAACAGTGTTACTGTTGAGTTGGTTCATCACTGAACTAGCAACAGAATTTTTAATTTTACTCTTATAGCCAGTGAAGCGATCGCAAATATCTTTACCTATTTTACAGATACCATTCATCTGAAATTCACCCTGTACATCTACACTTACAGGTTTTAAAATAATCCCACCTTTATGGGCTTGTGGTGTTAATCTGACTTTAATACCGGGATTTTTCCAGTTAATATCCGGGGCTGCTCCGTCTTCCCTTATACAGTCTCTATAACCACCACCTATTTTTTTATAGCGGCACATTCCTTTGATTTCCGAACCTTTATTTTCAAATTTAATGTCTAACTGAAAAGCATTACTTTGAGGTTCGATAGTGATTTTTTGGGATTTAATACTCTTAACGTTATAAACGTAAAGTCGTCGTTTTAAAACAGCACCCTTATAACTAAATTCAGGAATATTAAATTTTTGAGTATAGCCATAAATATTCACATAGGAATCATTAGCTTTATGCCAGCTATTACCTTGTTGTGAACCATAACTATTCAAGTAAATTCCACTTACTGACAGCCCTTTATTTAAGATTTGGGCAACTGTACCGGTGGGAATTTGTTGAGTAGCTGCTAATGCTGTGTGAGAACCTCCTAAACTTAGGGTTGGTAAAGTTACTGCTAATGCTACAGATGCGGCGATATTTTGTAATTTCATTTGATTACCTCTTTAGTGTGAAATTAAAACCTTCACTTACTAAATAAGGATGAGTAATCTGATTTATGCACTCACAGAAATTTAAAAGATTTACGCAACTGGCACATTAGTCAGCCCAGTAGGGTGCGTCAAATGCCAAAAATTCGTTTATTTGCAAGATTTATGCAGGTTGACGCACTCTACATTTAGATATTTAGTGTAAATCCTAACTAAATAACTCTCTCTACTTCATCCACGGCTTTAGGAACACCAGCCGTTAACACTTCATGTCCTGTAGGAGTGACTAACACATCATCTTCAATGCGAATTCCAATACCCACCCATCGCGGATGTGTCTCTGGTTGGTCTTCTGCTAATTTCGTATCTGGGACAATATAAATTCCTGGTTCTACCGTCAACACTTGACCGGGTTGCAAAATCACGGGTTTATCTTCACCATGTTGATAAACACCCACATCATGCACATCCAAACCTAACCAGTGGCTAGTGCGGTGCATATAGTATGGTTTGTATTTTTCTTCCTCAATCAGTTTATCAACTTCCCCGGTGAGGATGCCCAGTTCAACTAAGCCTTCCGTTAAAACACGCACGGCGGTATCATGAACTGAGTTAAAGGTATTACCTGGCTGTACTTGAGCGATCGCCTGTTTCTGTGCTTCTAATACAATCTCATATAATGCCTTCTGCTCGGCTGTAAACTTCCCACCTACAGGAAATGTTCTGGTAATATCAGAATTGTAATAACCATAAGCACAACCAGCATCAATTAATAGCAAATCTTGTGCTTGCATCTGGCGATAATTTTCAATGTAGTGCAGCACGCAAGCGTTTACACCAGAAGCGACAATTGAAGGATAAGCTGGCCCCATCCCACCCCGTAAGCGGAAAATGCGTTCCATCTCCGCTTGAATTTCGTACTCATAACGTCCGGGTTTGGCGATCGCCATCGCTTGATTATGTGCTTCAATAGCAATTGCCGCCGCTTGGCGCATCATCTCTAATTCTGCTTCGCTTTTAATTAGCCTCATGCTGTGCAGGACTGTGCTAGTATCCTCAATAGCAACTGGCCCTGTACCCCGCTTGGGATAAGTCCGCAGTAAACGTTGGTAATGCGTGAGAACTGTTTCATTAAAATGGCGATCGCGTCCCAAATGATAATAAATACGATCAGCTTTTTCTAAATACTGGGGTAATTTCTCATCAAGTTCGCTGATGGGGTAAGCTTCATCTGCACCATACAATTCTTTCGCTGCATCTACCCCACAGCGATAACCAGTCCAAACTTCCTTTTCTCTCTCCTTGGGTTGGACAAACAATACAAAACGATGTTCTGGATGATGTGGTGCTAACACAGCTACAGCTTCCGGTTCGTTAAAACCAGTCAAGTAAAAAAAATCACTATCTTGACGATAATTATACTCGACATCGTTGTGCATTACCGCCATTGGCGCACTGCGAAAAATCGCCGTACCATTCCCAATTTTTGCCATTAACTGCTCACGACGCTGCCGATGTTCTAATTGCATAGCTAATCTATTTGTGAATTTATAGTATTATTTTACACAGCTAGCCACTAAAAATTGATAGTTGCTAGTTTAAGTTATTCTAGCCAATCTTGATTTCTCCTTCAGCATCTTTGGAGAAACACAAGAGATTGGAGACTGGAAAAAATAATTTTTAATCTTCTCCTCACTCAGCAATCTACACTCTGCATGATCAAATCAGAATGATTTCTGCTGTTTATTTTTTTCCTGTATTCAGTTTATACCAAATCAATTAATTTTCCAGTAATTTATTAAATCATGCTTGTCTGTTTATATTAAACATTTAATTTGATTAAAAAAGTATGGCAACAACCAATGTAAATGTTGTGTTGATTTTCTCAAACATTATTATCAGGATAATTTGACAACTATCACCTCAATGATTTTTTGAGAAAAATTCTGTAAATACAATATACATAATTAGCTTTTATTCGTAAACCATAACATTAAATGATGATTTCCTCAAAATTGGCAAAATTAAAAACCAGAAAAATCATTAAACAATAAAAATATATAGAAATAATGATTTTAGAAACAATTGAATGTTTGCTGACAAAATAAATTAAATTTTAAAAATGTTATTTAGAAACAGAATTATCTCAGACACAACAGTTAAATAGGGGAGAGAAACCAGTAATAAAAACCCAGTATGCCTAAAGAAGATGCGTTTGACATATCTTTGAAAAAAACTGCTAGTTTGCTAGATAATTCTCAAGATAAGCAAGCTTTAAATATCAGCTTGCCCAACAGTAATAGTTCTTTTTCCCCAACAGTAGATTTACCTCTTCAATCTCCCTTTGTTAGTGCCAACCCCAATCCCAATCCTTATCTAACTAGCGCAGCCATCACCCCAGACTTCAACGGTGATGGTAAAGCTGATAGAGTTTGGATTAATGTGCAAACAGGTGAGATTTTAGTCCGCCTGATGGATGGTGCAGCAACTATACAAGAAGCTTCTCTAGGTCAATATGACCTATCTACCTGGAGTTATAAAATTGCTGATTTCAACAGTGATGGTAAAACTGACTTCTTGTTGCGTAATAATGCCACAGGTGAAAATGCTATTGCATTGATGGATGGCACAAGAGTAGCTAACTTTGTTTATTTAGATAAAGTTGATCCTGGTTGGGAAGCTAGCATTGGTGATTTTAACGGCGATCGCAAGACTGATATTTACTGGCATGATGCCACCACTGGCCAAAACGCTGTTTGGACGATGGACGGTACAACAGTTGTCAGTGCCAACGTCCTAGACACCACAGCTGTAGGTTTAACACCTACAATTGTTGATTTCGACGGTAACGGTAAGAGTGATATCTTCTGGCGCAATGCTACCACCGGCGAAAATAGCGTCTGGTTTATGGATGGTACTCAAGCCACCAAATACGATCTACAATCACAAGACCCATCTTGGACTTATGTCCTTGGTGATTTCAACGGTGACTTCAGAACAGATATCCTCTGGCGCAACACCAGCACCGGTGAGAACAAGATTTGGACAATGAATGGTATCTTCGTCACCGAAGGTACTCTCAATACACTAGACGCTAACTGGACAGCTAAAATTGGTGACTTCAACGGTGATGGTAAGACAGACATCTTCTGGCACAATCAAACCACCGGAGAAAACACCGCTTGGTTAATGGATGGTACTACCGTTAGCAGCGAAGCCTTCCTACCCAGTAATGGTGCGTCTCAGTCACCATACCTCGGTGATTACAACGGTGATGGTAAGACAGACCTCTACTGGCGTGATCAAACCACAGGTACAGATACAATTTGGATCATGGATGGTACTAAAGCCACCGAAACACCAGTTACCAATCCTTTGACTCCAGAATGGTACACAGGCTGATATTGAGACGGGAGTAAGGGAGATGAGGGAGATGAGGAAGATGAGGGGGAATTGCTACCTTGTCTACCTTCCCTTTTCCTACCCACTCCCTTTTTCACCATAGTGAGGTTACAATCACAGACAAAGTTTCAAGAAGTGAAATTATGAAGACTGCTGAAAAGCTGGCTGCTGGGTGGTTATTAGCACTCGGATTCACGTTTTTGACTGCTTCTGTCTCTGCGGTGGTGGAAAGAAATACTATGCTTAAACCAATCTCCACAGGTGAAAATGAGGAGTTGGTGAAAGAGTATGTTAATCGGAATGCTTTAACTCTATTAAATGCTACTGCTACACAAGGTGTAATTTTTGGCTTGCCTACCATGATTTTAGGTTCATGGCTGGGTTGGGGATTGTACGCGCAGAGCAAAAATCAGAAAAAAGCCCTTCAGCAGCAACTCAGCGATCGCCTACAATCTACTTTTTATCAGATGATTACAGAAAATCAAGGTAGGGTTACGGTTTTAGGCTTTGCGATGCAATCACAACTACCTGCAACCGTTGCCAGACAATATTTAGATGAAAAAGCTAAAGAATTTAATGCTAATTTTCAAGTCAATGAGCAAGGGTCTGTATCATATCATTTTGATGTCTAATAGCTAATTAACTTGACAACTAAGTCTAATGACGCAGATTTTTTTGAGCCTAGCTGCCATTTTAGGCGGTTTGTCAGTTGCAGCCGGTGCTTTCGCTTCCCATGCACTGCGGGAGAAAATTAGTGAGCGATCGCTTGAAATTTTTGAAGTAGGTACTCGCTACCAAATGTATCACGCTCTGGCCTTGTTGCTAGTAGCAATTTTAATTAGCCGTATACCATCGCCGCCAACCACTTTAATAGCTAGTGGCTGGCTGTTTATCGTTGGTATCGCCATTTTTTCCGGTAGCTTATACGCCCTCAGTCTCACGGGGATTAAAATCTTGGGTGCAATCACCCCCTTGGGTGGCGTAGCTTTTATTTTAGGCTGGGGTGCTTTAGCCGTTGCTGCCTGGAATTTAAAATTTTAAACAGGCAGGGGAGGCAGGAGGCAGGGGAGGCGGAGGAGTAGGGCAGAAGAACTTTTATCTAGTCACCCGTCACCCGTTACCCATTCCCTACTCCCTACTCCCTACCCTTTCAAACAAAGCCCGATACACAGGTTCACCTTTGTTCTGAGTGGCAATTTCTCTTTCGGTGGCGACTGATAGGGGGTTTTCTGGCAACCATTCTCCTGTGCCAACTCTCTGAAATGCTGGATTTTCTGCAAAGCGATCGCACATTTCTACAGCTAAAAATTCCATATCGGATTGTAAAAACACAACTCCCCCAACTGCTACATAATTAGCTAAATCTGCTACTAATTCCGGTTGTACTACACGGCGTTTAGCATGGCGCGTTTTAAACCAAGGATCGGGGAATTGAATCGTCACACGCTGTAAAATTCCCGGTGGCAGGGAAGATAACAACACTTTTAATGAGTTATTCGCATTGCAAAACAAATAATGCAGGTTCGTTAAACCCAATTCAGCCGCTAACCGATTTGCTTCTATTACCAAAGGTTCACGAATTTCTAAACCGAGAAAATTCCAGGTTGGTTCTATCTGCGCCATTTGTAACACGAATCTGCCTCTAGCACAGCCGATATCTAAATGTAGCGGCTGTTTCATGTTATGATATAATTTTTCCCACTCTACGTTATTGACTGGTTTTTGATACTTTTGCGCCAGTGGATTAACGTGTTGACGAACGCGGATAACTGCCAAATTTCAATACTCCTTGAACTTTAAATATTAACTAATTTAATTTTGCCTACTCACCAATCCCCAATTAACACTGTTCAGACTTGTAATAAATAGGAAAGAGAGCAGATATACATCGTAGCTATAGTCATTTATTTATTATCATCATCAATAATTTCATTGTTTATTAGTAAATTGACAATATATTTTGGATTTCAATACTGCACATCAGCCCATATTCATTACAGCATTTCACATCGGTTAATTGTGTAAAAATATTAAGTATAGGCAATCTGACGCAGCTTGACAAAGCAGAGGTTATACTTTTGGGAAAAGTGTTACTTTAACTACCGTTTTTAACAGTTTTCTAAAATCAATGGTGTTAAACTTCCGTTTTGCCGTAGTCAGCGATTTACATATTGCACTTCCTCATACTATTTGGGATCACCCTGACAGATTTCATCTAGTGGAGGTGAGTATTCCAGCTTTTGAAACTGTCATAGAACATTTAACACAACTTGATTTGGATTTTATTTTACTGCCGGGAGATTTAACCCAGCACGGTGAACCAGAAAACCACATTTGGTTACAAGAACGTTTATCAAAATTACCTTTTCCCGCTTATGTTGTCCCTGGTAATCATGACGTACCTGTGCTGATGGGTAATCAGCAATCAATTGCTTATGCTGATTTCCCCCAATATTATCGCAAGTTTGGTTATGAGAATACCGACGAGTTGTATTACACTCAGCAATTGTTACCGGGAGTGCGATTAATTGGCTTAAATTCTAACTGTTTTAATGAACAGGGTAAGCAAATCGGGTGTTTGGATAGCAAACAACTGAGATGGTTAGAACAGGTACTAGCATCAGCAGATGATGAACTGGTGTTAGTCATGGTACATCATAATGTCGTTGAGCATTTACCCCAACAATCACGCCATCCTATGGCAAATCGTTATATGTTGGCAAATGCCCCGGAATTATTGCAAATTCTACAACGTTATGGAGTCAAGCTAGTATTTACAGGTCATTTACACGTTCAGGATGTGGCTTGTGCTGAAGGTGTATATGATATTACTACCGGTTCTTTAGTGAGTTATCCTCATCCTTACCGAGTTTTAGAGTTTCATCGTGATCAACAAGGTAAGGAATGGCTGCAAATCCTGTCACATCGTGTAGAATCAGTCCCGAATTTCCCTGACTTGCAACAATTATCAAAGCAATGGATGGGCGATCGCTCCTTTCCCTTCCTAGTGAAATTACTTACCCTACCACCATTAAGTTTACCAGTAAATCAGGCACAAGAACTAGCTCCCAGCTTGCGTGATTTTTGGGCAAGTATAGCCAATGGTGATGCACTGTTAGATTATCCCCATTTTCCGCAAAAAGTGCGTCGTTACATTCAAGCTTATAGCGCGATCGCTCACACAGGTAATCCTGCTTGCATCGATAACAACAGCACCCTACTGTTAGACAAACTCAGGAAGTGAGGGGCTGGGGATTGGGGACTGGGGATTGGGGATTGGGAAAAAATCTCCCCTCCTTCCTCCGCTTCCTCCGCTCCCCCTGCTCCCCTGCTCCCCTGCTCCCCTGCTCTCTCATCCCCTAATCTTCCGCCAATTCTCGACAAATCCCAAATACTGAGGTGTAACCATGTATAAAAGTCCTACCGCCGACAGGGCCAATTTCGCCACCGCAAAAGAAGCCACCAACGGGAATATCTGGGAGATAAGTTTTAAATAACCCAGAATCAAAATTAGGTTTACCGTATAATCCTTCACCCCTTCCCACACAGGAAAACATTAAAGCGGCAGCAGCAGCATTGGGAGAGCCTTGTTGTTGATATCTTTCCAGAAGGAATTGCAAATCTTCAGCCGAGGCTTGAGCATCCCTTAAGTGGAATTGTAACCGTTGGCCGGGGCGGACAATATCACCAATAGCGATCGCCCCTCCTGTGGGATCTACCCCTAAAATACTGCGAATTAAAAAATCCCCCTGTTGCAAAGACAGTTTAAATTCATCCATTGCCACACCCACAAACAAAGAATGCTGTGCCAACATTCTCTCTTGTTCACTCAAACTCGCAATCAAATCTCGCAGCACCATCAAAGGTACTTTCTCATCTATTTCCAGAATGATATTACGTTCCGCCTTAGTCACTTGCACTGGCTCACCGATGGGTTTGCATCCCTGCGCCACAATCGTGTCTAAAACAATATTGCCACTCAAAGCCAAACCCACAGTCCCATCACGATAAAGGCATTGGTGCTGATTGCCGGCAGCATCATGGCAAAATAAAGCCAAACGTCCACCCAAACCGCCAGCACTAGCTTGTCCCCCCAAAATTACTGAGCCAGGATAGGCAAAATCTAACCCCTGTAATAAATCATTCACTCCTGAAGAAAATGCACTAGACAGCAAAATAAACTGAGGTTTTGCCGATGGTTCTACACCAACTAAATCAATCCAAGCATCCGGGGAACTATCCAAATCAGGTAAATCTTCCGCCACAACATGAAAAACTTGCAAATCTACCCCTGGTAGGTGGGCTAAAGTTAAACTCAAGGCTGCTTCTGCTTCTAATTCTTGGGTTTGTCCACTAGCCGCAGTCCCAATTACACCACCCCCACTGCACCCAATCAGCACAGGTACAGACAGTTGTTCAGCTAACAAAGGCAACACCCTAGAATACTCACTGGCAAAAGCCGAAGAAATGAACACCAGTCCCAAATCCGCAGGTGCTGTTAACGATGACACAGCCCGTTGTACCACCTCTGCTACAGCTGCTTCTAAGGAAGGACGAGTTGATAGGGCATTTGCCCACTGCATACGATCTGCCATGAGTTTTGGGCTTCTTTTTCTTTTGTGGCTGGTAGTTGATGACTCTCCTGGGAAAAATCACATCCTCCGAACCTGGGAAATGTCAACCAAAGTTTTGATCATTAGTTCAGGGATTACTCACCCCGGAAAGTCAGTATTAGGTTTTATAATATTCCCTAGTAGATGCACTCAATATAGTGTATCGTGCGTTTTTTCAGAGATTACTCTCTAAAATCTTAAAAGATAAATGGGAATCTAGGATAGATTTCACAGAATGTTGTAATTGTTATCAATACCTCAAGCTGCAACATTAGTTAATTCAGCTTATTCGGTAAAATGGTGATTGATTCCATAAAAGATTAGCAATTTTTGAAACTTTTCTGTACTGGTACTAACATCACACAACGAGACTAAAGCTATGACCGATACTCAACCACAAAACTTACAAGACCAAATCCAAGCAGAAGTAGAACAAGCCCGTGCTGTCTGTGATGTCTCAGGTAGCAACTCAGCCGAGTGTGCTGCGGCTTGGGATGCAGTTGAAGAATTGCAAGCTGAAGCCTCACACCAACGCCAAAACAAGCCCAAAAATTCCTTAGAACAATACTGCGATGACAACCCAGAAGCAGCTGAATGTCGTGTTTACGATGAATAAAAAGTCAATCTAGACTTTTTTTGAGCTAAAACACAAGCAACCAGAGGTTGTTGACAAATATTTTTCACCTAGCTCTGTGTACGCTACTCCTCTACTAAATCTCACTCCCACCTGTGGAATTGGGAACTTTTGACAGGGTAATTTTGACTGGGATTTGTACTCAGCACGGGCTAAAACCCCGCTAGGCTCACAAAACTCAGCACCACCCACCAACAAAATGAGGGCTTGTTTAAGCGTCACGAGTTGTTGATAGCGAAAGCTGTAGATGAAGCAAATCTACCAAAATTTGCTACAGTGGATGGAAAATATTCATGTTCAAACTCTGCAAGTTGCTTGTTTTTTTCTCCCCAAAACAGGTCAACTGGATAATAATGATGGCGACGGATGTAACGCCCATAACAATGACGCTACTCCCACACCACTTAATATCATGTCCGGCTAATTACTGATGATAAGTTTTCGATGCTGATCTTTTCTTGTTCCCTGTTCCCTGTTCCCTGTTCCCTACCCCAACAGATATGATAACTATTCAAACGGACATGATATAAAATCCCACAAAGTATAGGTATGGCGTGAAAATTATCAGTGTAAATATATATATTTAAAGTTTGACAAGAATTATGCAAAATGAAGTTTGGTTTCGCCAGTGGGTTTGGATAGACTACCGACTGGCAGTATTATTCCTCATGTTAATTCCCCTAATTCTCTTGATTTGGGCTTATGTGCAGAAATCTGAAGCCATACAACGGCTGTTAACTATTTATTGGCGAGTCTCTAGCTTACTAGCCATTACAGTTTATTTGATGATTGCTCAATACCCAGTCAGCTTTATTTCCGGATTGATAGGATTGATTCTCATTCCTATTTCCCTGTGGTTCTGGGTGGATCTCAATGATGAAATTGAGTATTTACCCAGTAGCCCTTTAAAACTAACTTTGACATCTTGGCGTTGGGCTGTCACTGTTTATTGTATCTTAGGTGCAATAGCTTTTGTGCCTTTTGTGGGTTGTGCCTTTTCGAGCGATGTGAGCAAAACTCCTGAGTGTCTTGTCTGGTTTGAGGCTCCATTGTTATTTAAAGAGTATTTCCATCACAATAGTAAACACGCAATGTTAGGCTTTTTGGGTATAGTCGGCTTAGTAATTTATGTGGTTTATTTAAGCTACTTTATCCTTGTGAAGCTGGGTAAGCAGGGACGCTCGGCTACACAACAGTAAACTGTCGCTGCGCTGCAATTATAAATTTCAAGTTTCTAAGATGAGTTCCATAGGCAAGCGACTAGAACAATACACCATTAAACGCCCTCAAGAAGTCCTACTGGTGACAGTGGAAATCGGCGAAGAGCAAGATAAGGTAGCGATTTTCAAAGGTTTTTCTAGTTCTTTGATGCGTCCAACTGCTTTCGATCCTGAAGTGGCAGTCATCCCAGATGAGGCAACAATTATGACTGTTGACCGGATAGCTAGCCCTTATAATCCTGAAAGTCCCCGTTATATCCAAAGACAAATCTCCTGGGAAGCTATGCAGTCTCTCCTTACAGAAGTAGGGGTGTAGGAAGATGAGGGGGCAGGGGAGCAGGGGAAGCAGGGGAGGCAGGGGAAGCAGGGGAGGCAGGGGAGGCAGGGGAGGCAGGGGAGAGAAACTAATGACTAATGACTAATGACTAATGACTAATGAC
>NZ_LUHJ01000068.1:210960-253314 GCF_001597745.1 Anabaena sp. 4-3
ATGACTAATGACCAATGACTTCAGGATATACTTTACCTGTTTTTGCTTGTGCTAGTGCTGTGGCGGCTTTGCATTGGTTACGTCACCGTCAACCTTTACAAGTGGCAACGGTAGATTTAATCACACCTGCACAAATAGCAGATATTCCCATAGAACAGGTAGCAGGGCTATCTGACAATATGGCTTTGGCTATTACTCGCAGTGATCCGGGTGATAATCTGGATTTGACTAAAAATACCCCTGTTTGGGCGGTGGTGTCATGGGGAACAGTTGCGGGTGAGCAAGTCACTATTCAAGGTGGAGAGGGAATTGGTAAGCAAGTCAATGCTGATAATCAAGCAGCTATTTATGGTTATGCTCACAGGCTGCTGCAAACAAATTTATCGCGATTATTAGCAGCAGATGAAAAAATTACGGTGACTATTATCTTACCAGAGGGGCGATCGCTCGCTGTTCGTACCTCTAATGCGGCTTTTGGTGTGGTGGAAGGACTTTCTTTACTCGGAACCTCTGGAATTTCTCAACCTTTAAGTACACCTGAACAGTTAGAATCTTTTCGGACTCAGTTACAACAAAAGGCTAGGGTTTTTGAGAGTCTGGTGTTTTGCATTGGCGAGAATGGTTTAGATTTAGCCCCAAAAATCGGTATTAACCCCGAAAGATTGGTAAAAACTGCTAATTGGTTAGGGCCGATGTTAGTCGAAGCTGACAGGTTAGGGGTTAAAGAAATCTTATTGTTTGGCTATCACGGTAAGCTGATGAAGTTGGCGGGTGGGATTTTTCACACCCACCATCATCTAGCTGATGGTAGACGGGAAATTTTAACATCTCACTGTGCTTTGGCTGGTTTAAGCAAGGAAGATTTAGAGGTAGTGTTTCACAGTCCGACGGCAGAAGCTGCACTAAAACATTTAAGAGTCTTAGATAAGTCTACGGGTAGTGATTGGGTGAACTCAGTTTACAATGCGATCGCCCACACTATTGATGCTCGCTGCCAAGAATACATCCACAGTCACAGCAGCCAAAGCCAAGCAATCACAGTCTGTGGCTCGATTTTATTTGATCGCGATCGCCAAATTATCGTCAAAAGCAAAACTGCTTGTAACATAATTGGAAATTTATGTTAATTTAATATGAATAATCATAAATAATTCCAATAAATAACTTTTTCAGTAGCTACCCTAGGGTAATTTATACTTTTTAATACCTAAAGTATTGACCAAGCAAGCGCATTCTACCTAGCGTTTGTCACAGTCTGATCTACCATTTTCTGCCTAACCAAGCAGTACATAATGGTAAAACACCTAGAACACAGAGCGACATCTACTAAACTCACACTTTCCCCGTTATGAATACCGTGGTGACTCTACCAACCGAACAAGCCCCACAAACAGGAGAAGAATTTGGGCGGCTTGAGCGTCAAATGATTGTTATTTTAGACTTCGGCTCTCAATATTCCGAATTGATTGCCCGTCGCATCCGTGAAACTCAAGTATACTCGGAAGTTCTTTCTTATCGCACTACAGCCGAGCAACTAAGACAACTGAATCCCAAGGGGATTATTCTCTCTGGTGGGCCTAACTCAGTTTATAGTCATGGCGCACCCCACTGCGACCCAGAAATTTGGCATTTAGGAATTCCCATGCTGGGTGTATGCTACGGGATGCAGCTAATGGTGAACCAACTCGGCGGGGAAGTGGCTCAAGCTGACAGAGGCGAGTATGGCAAAGCTGCACTATATATTGATGACCCCACAGACCTCCTGACTAACGTCGAAGATGGTACTACTATGTGGATGAGTCACGGTGATTCTGTGACTAAAATGCCACCAGGGTTTGAATTGCTAGCCCATACAGATAATACTCCCTGTGCTGCCATTGCTGACCACGACAAAAAACTGTATGGTGTACAATTCCATCCTGAAGTTGTACATTCTATCGGCGGTTTAGCCTTAATTCGCAACTTTGTTTATCATATTTGCGAATGCGAACCTACCTGGACTACAGCCGCATTCGTAGAGGAATCTATGCGGGAAATTCGCGCCAAAGTTGGCGATAAGCGCGTACTTTTGGCGTTATCTGGTGGGGTTGATTCTTCCACATTGGCTTTCTTGCTACATAAAGCGATTGGCGACCAGCTAACCTGTATGTTTATTGACCAAGGCTTTATGCGGAAGTATGAGCCAGAAAGGTTGGTGAAGTTGTTCCAAGAACAGTTCCACATTCCGGTAGAGTATGTTAACGCCCGCGATCGCTTCCTGGCAATTATGGCAGGAGTCACCGACCCCGAAGAAAAACGCCGTCGCATTGGACACGAGTTTATCCGTGTATTTGAGGAGAAATCAAAAGAGCTTGGCCCCTTTGATTATCTAGCTCAAGGAACTCTCTATCCTGATGTCATCGAATCTGCTGACACCAACGTTGATCCGCAAACCGGGGAACGGGTAGCAGTGAAAATTAAGAGCCATCACAACGTCGGTGGTTTACCTAAAGACTTAAGATTTAAGTTGGTAGAACCTCTGCGGAAACTATTTAAAGATGAAGTCCGCAAAGTAGGACGTTCTATTGGTTTACCAGAAGAAATTGTCCAACGGCAACCATTCCCCGGCCCTGGTTTAGCAATTCGCATTTTGGGCGAAGTCACCGCCGAACGGTTGAACATTCTGCGCGACGCTGATTTGATTGTGCGGCAAGAAATTAACCAACGTGGCTTATATAATGAATACTGGCAAGCATTCGCTGTCTTGTTGCCAATTCATAGTGTAGGCGTAATGGGTGATCAACGCACCTATGCCCATCCGATTGTGTTACGGATTGTTAAGAGCGAAGATGGTATGACCGCCGATTGGGCGCGTGTCCCTTATGATGTGCTGGAAGTGATTTCTAACCGCATTGTCAATGAGGTGAAGGGTGTCAACCGCGTGGTGTTTGACATTACCTCTAAGCCACCTGGAACTATTGAATGGGAATAGTTGCTCAGTCAATAGGGTGTTATTAACTTTATAGTTGTGTAGAGACGTTATGTGTAACGTCTCTACTTATTTGGGGGTTATGGTGGTTGTAATGGTAATTTAATCGTGAAAGTCGCTCCCTTTCCTTCGCCGGGACTGGTGACTTGAATAGTGCCGCCGTGTAATTCTATGATGTGACGAGCGATCGCTAAACCTAGTCCTAAACCCCCTTGTCTATGTTGACGATCTGCCTGACGATAACGTTCAAACACATAGGGTAAAAACTCTGGGCTAATACCCATACCTGTGTCTGTGACTGTGATGTAGGCTTCGGATTCATTGCGTAATAGCCGGACGGTGACTGTTCCCTGATCTGGGGTAAACTTAATCGCATTTGATAAAAGATTACCTAAGACTTGTAGTAAGCGGTTGGCATCACCAATGATCATTGGTACTGATGGCTCTACTACAGACTCTAAAATAATATTTTTAGCTTGGGCTGATGGGTAAGCAGTCTCCATAGCCACACCAATAATTGCAGCCAAATTGACTGCGCTAAATTCCAATTGTAAGTTACCCCGCAAGATGCGAGATATATCTAGCAAGTCCTCTAAGAGTTTTCCCTGTGCATGAGCATTACGTATAATAATCTCTACCGCACGGCTAAAAATAGTTTCATCAAACTGGCGATGACGTAGTATTTGCGCCCAGCCGAGAATAGCACTGAGTGGCGATCGCAAATCATGAGATACTATAGCCACAAACTCGTCTTTAGCTTGGTTAGCGGCTTCAGCTTCCGCACGAGCAGCTTTTTCTTGTGTTAACAGGTAGTCACGTTCCGCTTCTAATTTTTTGTAATCATCTATATCTGTACTGGTACCAAACCACTCAACAATTTTTCCTTGCTCATTTTTGATGGGGACGGCTCTTGCTAAATGCCAACGATAACTACCATCATATTTTTGATAGCGCAATTCTTGTTCATAAGATTCTCCTGTCTGTGTGGCTGTCATCCATGCTTGAATAGCTGACTCGATATCATCGGGATGGATGGCTTTTTTCCAACCAAAACCGCTTGCTTGCTCAATTGTCATCCCTGTGAATTCATGCCATCGTTGATTAACGTACACGCATTCAATCTGAGTATTGGTGATCCAAACAAGTTGCGGTATAGCATTAGACAAATAGCGGTAGCGTTCTTCACTTTGGCGTAGAGCGGCTTCCGCGTACTTGCGATCGCTAATATCAGTTGTACTCCCTACTACCCGCACGGGTTTACCTAGTTGATTTCTGGTAATTAAACCCTGATCTAAGACATAAACATAATAATTATGCTTGTGAAGTATTCGATACTCAATTGCATAAAGATTTTGCTTTGCAACTATACTTTGGAATTGCTGCCAAGCAACATCTCGATCTTCAGGATGAATTCTTTCTAGCCACCATTGAGAGGTGGGTTCTGCTTCCTCTAAAGAATAACCTAAAATCCGAGTCAACCCTTGAGTTCTCGTGACATAATCTGTCTCAACATTCCAGTCATAGATCAGAGAATTGACTGCTGCGGCTGCCAGTCGGAAACGCTCATTACTCGCACGCAATTCTTTGTCTATCTGCTTGCGTCCAGTAATATCAAAAGCTGTACCAACTATTTGCCGGGGTGAACCGTCAGCATTCCTAGTGAATACAGAATTGTGACTGCAAAACCAACGCCATTCGCCGTTGGCGTGTCGCATTCGATACTCATGTTCTATAACATCGTCATCCCCAGCCGAGTTAAAGCGGTGGAATACATGAGGAAGTTGCACCAAATCGTCAGGATACATGAGTTGAGGTAAAAATTCCGCCCCCAAAGCTTGAATTGATTCGCAACTGTAACCCAGCAGTTTCACTACCTGACCATTAAGATAAACATTCCGTTGTTCAACTAGGTCGTAAACATACAAAATTCCCGGAGTTGTTTCCGCAATGCGTTCGATAAACTTCTGACTTTCCCGCAGTTGTTCCTGACTGCGGCGGAGTTCTGCGCTTAACTGCGCTTTTGTAATAGCTGAGATCAGAGTTGAGCGCAAACGCTCTGCGGTTGTCTGTCCTTTAACTAAATAGTCATGGACACCACTTTTCATCGCTTGGACAGCAAGCTCTTCATTCCCGTAACCTGTCAACATAACCACGGCTGGCATAGCTTCCTTGACAGACTTTTGTAGTTCTGCCAAAAATTCCAGCCCATCTAAGTCTGGGAGTAAAAAGTCTAGTAAAATCCCATCAGGTGGAAACTGCTGACATAATGCCAACGCTTCTTCTCCTGATTCTTGTTCAATAATTGTATAGCAATGCTCTTGGTCTTGCTGGAGATAGCGACGATAAACTTCGCGATCTTCAGGAGAATCATCAATGATTAAAAGAGTTAGCGGTTGCGCCATGACTACTTGCTAAGAGCATCAGGAAGAATCACAATATCTAACCAGTAAGTTAAAAAAGTGTGAATTGTTTTCACCAATCGATTAATATCAATTGGTTTGAGTATATAACTAGCAACACTGTAGCGGTAACATATTTCAATATCTTTGGGATTAGAAGATGTTGTCAGCACAATTATGGGAATATGCCTCAAGTCTTGATCCTGCTTGACTTGGGCTATCAGTTCTCGCCCATCGGTTCCTGGCAAATTCAGATCCAGCAGAATAATTGAAGGACGCGGGGCTGTTTTGGCATCGCTGTAATCTCCTGTATGGTAAAGAAAATCTAGAGCCTCATCACCATCACTACAACGAAAAATCGGGTTTAACACAGTTTCTCTCTGCATGATGCGCCGCAAAACTTCAAAGTCTTCGTCGCTGTCTTCAATTATCAGTAAAGGTTGGGCAATATTGCCAATCATGGACAAGGGATTTTAGGGGTGTAGCCGTGTAGAAGTGTAGGAGAGCCACTGGCGTAGGGGGGTTTCCCGAATGCAGCCCAGTAGCTTGTGTAGGGTTTAATGGTTAGGGGAGGAAGGGAGACAAGTTAGTTGATGTTTTACAATACCAATGCCCAAAGATGATTAACTATCCAATGTAAAATAGAAAGTGGTGCCTTGACCATAATCAGACTCCACCCAAATTTTACCACCATGCCGTTCGACAATTTTTTTGGCTATGGTCAGCCCGGCTCCTGTACCACCACCGTATTTTTTTGGCCCGTGCAAGCGTTTAAAAATACGGAAAATTGACTCAAAGTGTTTTTCCCGAATACCAATACCATTGTCCTGCACGTAGAATGTGATTGGTCGTGGTAGATTGTCTAAATACCCAATCTCAATCCATTTCTCAGCTTTATCGTTGTATTTGATGGAGTTAACAATTAAATTACTGAAGACTTCGCCAATCTGGATGCGATCGCAGTACACTGTCGGTAACGGTCTAGGAATATGAATTCTTACACCTGTCTCCTCAATGCGCGGCCTTAACATATCTAAAATTCGATGCACTACATCATTTAAGTTAGTCGGCTGCATGGAAAGATCAACCCTTCCCAACCGTGAAAAATGTAGTAGTGAATCAATTAAATCCTCCATTCTCTGAGTCAAACGAATCAGAGTCCCTAATTTTTCCTTACCTTCTTCATTGAGAAGATCACCATAGTCTTCAATGAGGAAGTTAGAGTAATTATGAATCCCCCTGAGTGGTTCTTTCAAATCGTGTGATGCAATATAAGCAAAAGCATCCAATTCTTTATTGCTGCGTTCTAATTCTATATTTAATTCTGCTAATTCATCAGCCTTACGTAGCACCACACCAATAATCGCACTTCTCAACTCTAGTGCTGCATTCACTTCATAAGACTTCCAAGGTAGTGACTTCATCAGTACGGTTTCTTTCCACAATTCAAAAGACTTACGTGGTGAAAGACGCACACTACCATTTGATGTGATTTCTACAGGTTTATGAGGATTACCACCCCAATTAACAGTTCTCACTACTTCGGGACGAAACCATAAAACATAGTTTTTCTGTGTTTTGGAAATCGAAAGGGCAATTAAACCACTGGCTACATCCCGTAATTTTTCCGCTTCTGGATAAACTGTTGCTAATGAATCAATGTAAAAGATTTCTTCATGCAGGTTTTGATTAATCCACTCTACTAAATCATCAATATCTTCTTTTGTAGGAGCATTACCCACAGTAAAATATTGCCCATTAAAACAAATTGCCGCCCCCTCTGCATTCACTAAGTTCAGAATATTTGGTTGATATTTGATCAACCCGTCAATAAAGTTGTTTTCTACTGACATATATTCTACTAACTTACTATGCACAGATTTCGCTTGAATTTTGGCTTCAGCATCTTCGCTTTCTTCTTTAGCACCCATTTCTACAGAAGTCATTTGTCCTAAAAATTCGCAAGCACTACGAATTTCATAAGGAATATATTTTGGTGATTGATGATGACAAGCAATTAACCCCCATAATTTTTTATTTTTCATGATTGAAATGGACATAGAAGCCCTTACGCCCATATTTTGCATATATTCAATATGCAATGGCGACACACTCCGCAATACTGAGCCACTTAAATCTAAAGGCTGATTCGTTAAAGGGTTATTTATTGGTAAAAGGGCGGCTGGTTGATAGTGAGCATTTGGAATTAGTCTGAGTAAATTTTCTGTGTATAGCTTTCTGGCTTGTGGAGGAATATCAGACGCAGGGTAATGTAACCCTAAATAAGTTGTCAGGTATTCCGGTTTTTCTTCCGCAATCACAGTACCATGCCAATCTTCATCAAAGCGATAAACCATCACGCGGTCGAAGCCAGTCATTTTTTTGATTTCTTTAGCTAATATTTGACTGAGTTCATTAACATTAGTGGCTCCTTGGATTCTCAGCATTGCTAGCTTGACTAAGTGATAAAACTTGAAAAAGGCATTGTTTTTATCAGATAAGTTCGGTTCTAACTCTAAAATCAATAATCCATTAGAGCGATGAATTATCGCATCGAAATTAACAATGTTCTCTCCTATTTTTATACTAAACTCGATAGGATTAATAATTGGTAAATCTTCTTGATCTAAACACTCTTTGAATAAATTAATTTGTTCTACATCTAGCAATAAATCTAAACTCTTGTTGAGTAATTCCTCTGGATGTATGCCAAATATTTCCCGGCTATTATTACTAACTTGTAAAATGGTTAATTCTGATTTTTCTAAGGCGAAAAGCACACCATGAGGCTGAATATGTCCAGGAATATGAATTGGCTCTTTATTACAGTTGCTGACATCTACGGTAAATGGCATTGTAATATTGTTATCGCTCACCTTTCAGTCCTCATACTGACTTGAATATACTTGTAATTTAGTATTGAAATTAGAGTATTATTACTATCCTAATTCGTTTTCATTAATAACGGTATCTCTTCTCAGGATAACAATTAGTGCAGATATAATTAACCACATCTCTACTTTTTACTATTAGTTATTTGAAAAACCTGCTTTTTTGTACGTAAATCTCTGTTTATGGCAAATTAAAAAGAATGAACTTTTGTTAAGATTAGTTACGATAATTGAATTAATTATTTGCTCAAAAAATTGTAGCGATGGGCAAGAAAGGGGCTTTGCCTGTTACCGTAACTATTTCGCTCCCTGCTCAAAGCTAATTTTTTCTGACTGATATGCTGGTGGCTCAACGTGAATAACAATCCTCACTGGGCTGAAGCGTGTTTCTAGTTGCCGTTCTACTTGTTCGGTGATGCGATGCGCTGTTTCTACATCCGGCGCATCCACAATCAAGTGCATTTCGATAAAGACTTGACGGCCGAGAATACCCCGTGAGGCAATATCATGACAGTTAATTACCCCAGGAACAGCAGTTGCAATCGCGTGTATTGCTTCCGGTGCGATCGCCATTGCATCCACAAGCCAAGGTAAATTTTCTTTTAACACTGACCAACCACTCCAAAATACCAGCAACGCCACCGGAAAGGCTAGCAGTATATCCAGCCATTGATAACCTAACCAAACCCCAATCAAACCGCCAATCACTGAGATTGTCACCCACACATCACTCATAGTATGGGTAGCATCAGCGATTAAAATTTGACTACCTACCCGCTTACCCACATTGCGCTCATAAAACGCGACAAAAATATTCACACCTAAGACAATTAGCAGTAACCACAACTCAGGCGGTGAAATTCTGACAGGTTCACCACCTTGTTTGAGAATACGCTCAATCGCTCCTTGGAGAATTTCAAAACAAGCAATTCCTAAAAACGCCGCAATTCCCAATGCTCCCACAGCTTCAAACTTATGATGTCCATAGGGATGCTCACGATCTGGGTATGGCGAAGAAAACTTACTCGCAACCAATCCTAAAATATTGTTGGCACTATCTGTCACACTATGCAAAGCATCAGCTAACAAGCTCAGAGAACCTGTAAAGTAGCCGACAAATGCTTTGAGTCCCATAACAAACAAGTTGAGGACTAGGGTAATGATTAAAACCTTTCTGACTTCAGCGCGGTTATCGTAAGTCATAGATAATTTTTAATACTCTCTTCTATGACTTCTCAGTGTACTCCTAATATCAAAGGTTAAACACTAATCAATTGTATCAAAGTCTTACGCTGTCAGGATGATATATCGCTATAATCCTCAAAAATCCAGCCTATTTATTGATATTAATTTTTACTAAAAAATACTATGGCATTAAGAAATATTGGGAGAGAATTTGGAGATAACAGCATATTTTTAGGATTAATCTCCGAGATATTTGATTGAGAAGGTTTAGCGATATGCACAAACTCGATTTAACCTAGATTCGGTACAATTATTGACATCTTGCACCTGTTCCTTGATAATAATTTTTCTAGGGTGGGCATTGCTTGTCTGCTGCTAAGAACCTTAGTTTTAAGTTGTTGGCTGTGCATCGCCTGGAGGTTATTGAGAATGGTGCCAGATATGACATTACTGATAATCAACAGCTTATGCCTTCTACGCCTCTGACGCTGAACCTGGTTGAAGGTTCTGTGTCTTTCAATTTTTCACCGCCAGCAGCACAAGAATTAAAAGCTGCGATCGCCCAGTTGATGGAACGCCTGAAAGCGGTGGCGACAAAACCTACCTCTGGTAAAGTCTCTCCTCAACCCCCATTAGAATATCGTCACACTGGAGAGGTATTTTTAGAAATTTTCTGTAATCCTAATATTTGGCCTACACCTTTTGCAGCCAAAGTATTGCTCACCGTGCGTGATATCAACATCCGTTTAACTACAGAAGCTGAACTTACCCGCCTGATGGAAGACGTTAACCAGTATTTAGAGCAGCATACTGGTTAAGACTTCCACGACATATACGCAACTGGTACATTAGTAGGGTGCGTCAGATGCCAAACACAAGTTTATTCTCAGGATTGATGCAGGCTGACGCACTCTACATATAGATATTGAGTGTGACACTTGCGTGAGTCCTAACTTCCTACTCAGGTATTAATCAAAAATTAAGGAGCAGTTTCATCTTAAAAAACTGCTCCAGTCTTAAATTTAAGCAAAATACTCAAGCTCAAATACCGGATTTACACAAAAACTTTTTTCTATTGGTTTTTTATCTGAAAAGTTGGACAAATCAGACGAAAAAACTTGAGCTTTAATGATCAATTTGAGATTCTGGATTGGGAAGGCGGGATTAAAAACAGAGATTATCCCCTCAGCTTGTTAATAAACCGTGAGTTGCCATATTTACTCATCCAACGTTAACTCCCCATCATGCCAATTACCACAACGGAAAACCCCCAACAGCCGGAGGCTACCCTGCGGTATCTGGCTAGCAACTGCTTTTTGTCAGGCAGTGGCTCCAAAATCTGAAATCAACCCTGGAATTATCTTTGATTAGTCATTGTCCCACTCTTCACGACCAATCAGGTCGCCAATGCGATCGCGTAATAAGAAATCGCACTTCTCCAACTCACATTCCACACAAACCCACTCTCGCGCTGGAATGTACTGACAAAGTGTATATATTGGCTGCTGTCGGCTAATCATTCCTTTTTGTACCAGTCGGCGTGCTTCTTCCTGAATTACATCTAGAGAATAGTAATTTATAGAGGGTACCGTATTCACACTCATGGTTTTTACTCACAAAATTTACACGTAAACAGTTTTCCCGTTCATTATGGGAAATATCACAGGCATTAGACTTGCGCTTAGGGTTTTGTATTTTGCTATACGGAACTAATTTCATTTTGACGCTATACCCTCTCAAATTATGTAAATAAATGTTAAATATGTCAAATTATTCTGACATTATGAGCATAGTGTAGCTTACCAATCCCCAGTGATTGCTGGCAAACAAGCAAACAATTCATTGTGGATGCAGCAATCCTGACACTGAAGCTGTTTGCAAACTGAAGCACAATTGGGGAGGCGACAAAACAAAGTCCATAAAGCACATCCCTAAAACACAAATCATCACACTAGAACTATCTCTAGAAATTTGGAGCTATATTCATTGCTGAACAGACCCAAAATTTCTAGCCAACGTCAATGTATAGTCAAGTTAAGGGCTACCTTACACTAGCTAGATGTGAAAGTGCCATAATTTAATAATTTTATGAACTTACGGATGAAACCGAAACATCAGCTTACGCTCTCCCGTGAGCCTTGCAGTCTCGTTGTGTAAGTCCGGAATTTCTGGAACAAACCATGTTGCTGACTAACTGATTCGGAGAACTTAACATCTGTCGCAGGTTAAAACTAGATGTTTCTAGAGTAACAGTATGTAAATCAGGGCATATCCAACTTGAGGTATAGCTAGTCAGCCTTATGTGTTGTAATTATGACTTAAGTCATCTTTTCATAACATCTGGGATGTCAGTAAATTTCTGTAGAATGGTCAATTGTGAACAAAATAGAGATTTTTGCAGTCAGATTCGTTATTAGGAGATGAAATTGGGTGAATTTGTTTGTGAACGAATCGTAACATTTTTAGCCAGTAAAGGTTTAGGGGTTCTCACCCCCAATAGTGATTAGTCATTAGTCATTAGTCATTGGTAAAAGTTTTTCTCCTCTGCTGCCTCTGCTTCCTGATATCCAGTCACATTGAAACAGACGCGAGCCAGTCGCATCTGTCAAATGGTTGGGGAATGATACGGTGATTAATTGTTTGCTGGTGACACTTTGGTAGCGGTTATTTATTCTGCGACTTCTTGATCACTTTCATTGGGATCATGGTGCGATCGCTCATACTGGAGTTGGTTTAATAGGGATAGCACCTTAGTTCCCCGCTCAATCGAACGATCTTCGATAAAAATCACTTCGGGAGTGCGACGCAATCGCACCCGCGCCCCTAATTCGCTACGCACAAAACCTGTGGCTGACTTCAGACCAGCCATTGTTTCGGCCTTGGCTTCCTCTGTACCATATATACTGACGTAGATTTTGGCGTGTTGGAGATCCCCTGAGACATCGACATCAGTTACACTTACCATGCCTACACCAACACGATCATCCTTAATCCCGTTGATCAGCATTTGGCTAACTTCCCGTTTAATCAATTCAGCAACACGGGAAACGCGGCGATTTGTAGCCATATAAATCCTGCCTCCCCATAGAGGTTAGACAACAACAACTTTCTTGAGGTTAGAGAGGGCAGCACAAGAAGCTGACAACACAAACCCTGTTTTTCAGACCAAGCCACAGTATAGTCTTAATCTAGATTGTACTCAAGCCCAGCATTGCCCGTAAAGTAAACGTGATGAATGCCAAGCCACCCACGACTAAACCCAAAAGAGCCACTAAGGTAACTGGACGTTTTAATAGTGGGAATAGCGGCTCAAAGGTGTTGAGCATAATGCCTAAGATGATAGTAATCAAGTAGCGGGGGTAGCGAAAAACGTTATCCCAAAATCCGTCAAACATTTTGATTGAGACTGCCTTGTTATAGAATAAAAGTTTGTTTTGATCAATTTTATCTTCCCTATTGTAATCTATGGGGCTTTGACACTCACCGAAATTCTATTTCGGGGATTGTTTCTACACAGGGAAACCCAAACAACCGAACGCATCGACATGTTGACACAGGCTTGATTTCGCCCACGAAACAACGCCTATAGATTCCCCAATCTATAGTACATAATTACTATAACTCGAACCTAAAAATACAGAAATTGTGACGTTATGCAGATGGGTGTAGATGTAATTTATTGGTAATAATGTCTGTAACTCAGAGACAAAACACTGATGAAATGTAGTGAGTTTGTGGCAAATTTAGCCTGTTTGCATTTCATTATTACCGTTGCGGATAGCCCAGGCTGTATCTAGCAGTTGAGTCCAACGCTTTTGCAGTTGCTTGGGGGTACATTTGAGAGTTTTAGCGATCGCTTGATCAGCGTAACTTGCCGTTTTCAATTCTAATAATTGCTGTTGTTCTGGTGATAGGGTATTAACAAAAGTTTGCCACTGCTGGGCAGACAAACCCAACTTGTGTTCTAAACCAGCACCTAGCCATTGATGCACTAATTGCCAATGATGTTGCTTGGCAAACTTTTGGACATGATATTTAAAACGTTGTTGGAGATAGTCGCGCTGACGGCTAGTAAGACCGAGAATTTCGTCAATTTCGGGGGCAGAAAGGTCTTGCAGTTTCAACGTGAGATAATCTACACAGTCAGATTGCCCTTGCGACTCGAAGTAATTGACTAATTCGGCAATCACGCGATCGCGTTCGGAATCTTCAGATGGATCAAAATTAGCTTGAGCAATCATCTGTGATCTAATTTGTTGTACTGCCGAGTTCCGTAGGTAAGATTCCGCCTCCTCTCCTTTGGCAGATTCTACAGCCATTTCAATATCTACAGTTGTTTCTTGAGGCTGACGACGGGCAAAACCTTGAGCGCGTAAGATAATTAATTGTTGATTACTGCCACCAGGTAAATTAATCCGACGCTTGGCATACTGCTCTGTAAACGCCATGTACTCAGCTAGTTGTAACTGTGTGCGTGGGGTGTAAACTTCCGGTAGTTCATTTTCTCGGCGAAAAGCTTTAATAGCCTCAATGTAAAACGCTTGTAAAAAATCCTCAATCAAACTGTAACGCCCATCAAATCCCAACTCCGAACCGGCGACGGTGACATGGCGGTAAACCATCGCCCCCAAACTACTATGTAGTTCCACCCGTCCGCGTCTTGAACCGAGTTGATAATAATAGAGGCATTTTTGCAAGCGATGGCGCGATAAAGTTAATTGCCAAGATTGAACGCTGCCAGAGGTTTGAATGCGCGAACTTTTATCACAAATACGCTCAACTTCTTTAGCAATCCTTTGCGCTACGGCTTCTATACACCTAGAGGATGCTTTAACCTGAGTTTGCATTTCCTGACACAGTTGTTGGAGTAAAGCATCTGTAGTGGGTGATTGTGTGGTAGCTACTTCTTTGGCAAAAGCAGATGCGGAGGTTGGTAGATTTGCAAAGTTTAGTTTCATGACTCTTCCTGGGTGTGGTGTTGCACCTGAATGCAATGGCCGAACAGTACCTGATAACAGGCTGAGTTGCCCATAACAAGCACTGCTGATATATCAGACAGTAGACAATCAAAAAAAGTTACATAGACGGTAGTGTGTCGCTTTTTTCACGAACCACCGAATAGAGATTAACATAAGCCTATTTGCTTTGCCTTCAAAATGGCTAAAAAGCTTAATATGTCTCAATCTCTGCCAACTTCTGGTGTCCAGTCTCAGTGATTGTAGGTATGATCAACGCCAAACAGTAATTTTTGGCATGATCAAGGCAACCGACGGGGGAGGCTATCAAGTTCAATTGTCAACCCACGCTGATACTGCTTCCCAACCTAAACCCCGTCTGATAATCATTGGCTGATCACCCGTTAAGTCCAAAATCGTAGATACTTGATCTGTGGGTTCTTGACCTGTATCTACGATTACATCTACTAATTTATCCAAACGATCAAATAACTCCACGCGTGACAATCCCAGTTCTGCATCGAAACTAACTTTGCCATCCTCTACCACATCGGGTGGGAGATGGGCTGAAGTCGAAATAATCGGATTTCCTAAAGCTTCCAGTAATGCTAAACAAACGTTATGATTTGGTACGCGAATCCCGGTAGTTTTGCGTTTAGGACTTTGTACTAATTTCGGTACTAACTTAGTAGCAGGTAGCAAAAATGTATATGTTCCTGGGATAAGTCCCTTCATCATCCGGTAGGCTGTATCACTGACAAAGGCGTAAGTAGCTACATTTGACAGTGAAGGACACAAAAATGTCAGTGGTTTATCGTTTGCTAGCTGCTTAATTTGCCGCACTCTTTCCACCGCAGACTTGACGTTTAAATCACAACCAATTGCATAAACTGTATCTGTAGGATAAAGCATCACCGCGCCACTAGAGAGCGCAGCCCTTATTTCCTCTATTCTGCGACTTTGGGGATTTTCAGGATGGACGGAGATAATTTTTGCCATAAAAGTTTTAGGTAACAGTCGGTGTTCAAGGGAAAATTTAAACTTAAGCGTTGCACATATTTACACAGACGGGCAATTCCTTAATTTAGTGCAATGAATTGTTACAGATGAGATCACAATAATTGTGTAAGGCCAACACCTAGTTGAATAATCTACTTTTATGAGCAAAATAGCTTATCTTCAATGTCCTACGGGGATTTCCGGTGATATGTGCTTGGGAGCTTTAGTTAGTTTAGGTGTTCCCTTAGAATATTTAACCGAAAACCTCAATAATTTGGGAATTGCCTCAGAATATCAGTTAAGGGCGGAACTGGTGCAAAAAAATGGTCAGCAAGCGACTAAAGTTGATGTAGATTTAGTAAAGCATCACCATCACCACCATCATCACCACGAACACCATCATGGCCGTCACTTACCAGAAATTGAGCAAATGATTCTCAAAGCTGGTTTACCATCACGGGCTGAGGCTTGGAGTTTGGCTGTATTTCGGCAATTGGCGGTAGCTGAAGGGGCTGTACATGGAATTGCTCCAGAGAAGGTGCATTTTCATGAAGTGGGTGCTGTGGATGCAATTGTCGATATTGTTGGCACTTGCTTAGGTTTAGATTGGTTGGGTATTGATAGCGATGCCACAGGTTTACCTTTACTCTATTGTTCACCATTACCTACGGGTGGGGGAACTGTACACGCTGCCCACGGTGAAATGGCTGTACCAGTTCCAGCCGTTTTGAAGTTATGGGAAATGCGGCATTGTCCTGTTTATAGTAATGGTATTGATCGGGAACTGGTGACACCAACAGGAGCGGCGATCGCTACCACTCTAGCACAAGACTTTGGTGCTACACCCCCAATTACCATCAAACAGATAGGATTAGGAGCAGGAACAATCAATTTACCTATCCCCAATATACTACGCCTGTGGCTGGGCGAAACTCCTAGTACACAGTCAAATTTCAAGGAGACTGCAACAACTAGCCCAAATCTAGAAACCATCTCGGTATTAGAAACCCAAATTGATGATTTAAACCCCCAAGCCATAGGTTATGTATTTGAAGCCTTATTTTCTGCTGGTGCAGTCGATGTCTTTACCCAACCTATAGGGATGAAAAAATCCCGCCCAGGAATTTTACTCACCGTGATTTGCCATCCCGAAAACCTACTCGATTGTGAAACTATTTTATTCCGCGAAACCACCACTTTAGGCATCCGTCGCACTACCCAGCAACGCAGCATCTTAGCCAGAGAAATTCAACAAGTAGAAACTAAATATGGCAGCGTGCGAGTTAAGCTAGCATGGCAAGGACAAGCATCAAATAAACGTATTGCTAATGTTCAGCCAGAATACGAAGATTGTGCCGAATTAGCCCGAAAATACAATCTTCCTTGGCGAGAAATTCACCAACTCGCCCTCCAGACTTGGCAATCCACTTTAACACAACCTGTAGGTTAAAGTCATATCTTGCACCTTTCTGAATAAGCGTCAGGTGGGCATTGCTGATGAGGTAAAACTAAGGCTTTCAGCAAGTTGCAAGCAATGCCCACCCTACAAAAATTATCATCAAGGAACAGGTGCAAGATGTGTGTTAAACCTTACCCCTATAAATGTAATGTAGAGACGTTGTATACAACGTCTCTACACACATCCTCACATCCTAAAAACTAATCTCAAGCAGCGTCTCTAATGGTTCTGTTAACTGTATCGGCTGCATCTTCAGCACGTCGCTGGATGTTTCTGCTCGTATCTTCTGCACCACGCTGAACACTCTTACTCACATCTTCAGTAGCATTCTGGGTGTTTTCTCTAATATTTTCCAGTCCGCGTTGAGTTCCTTTAACAACACCTTCCCGCACTTCTTCAGCAGAACTACCAATGTCTTCACCTAAGTTTTTCACTCTTTGACCAAAAGGTGTACCTTGCTGATAATTGCGGACATATTGCTCTGTGCTGTCAATACCTTTTTGCTCAACGTTTCTTTTAGCCATATCCCGCAAAGCTTTGGCTTTAGCTTCTGCTGCTTTTTCCTCTGCTCTCGCTCTGGGATCTACATCACTAAAATTGTTCATCCCACCTTGAGGCGCATTTAGAGGATAACTTTTTGTAGGGTCATATTTTTCCACATTAGGTGGTTGTGCGCTGGGTTGGGGTGGCTGGGCTGCAATTCCTGGACGGTTGCAAGCTTGTACTAATAACAGGAAAACACCTGCTAAGAACACTGCAAATACTTTTAGAGGACGAAGGTTTTTTACCCAATCAATCACTTTTTTCATTATATAACTCCTGATTTTTTTTGCATCGATTCAAAGTAAACCAAGATGAAATTTTGATGGTGTGTCAAATTTCCAAATTTCTATCTACCCACTGCGGGATTCTTTTGTAACTCAGGTCTAGCACTGGCTTCGTCTGCTTTTTCTTTGATAAAACCAGAAGCTTCTTTAATGTTTTCTTGCACTGTGCCAATTCTTTCTTGAATGCGAGTCCCTACATCTGGTTCACGCTGAATTAAACCACCTGGTTTGGGTTGTTTGTAATCTTCTTCAGTAATGATTGGTAATTCCCCTTCTTTGAGAACTCTTCCTGTGGGTGTTTCTGCTCCTGGGTAGAGTATTTCAGATTCTCTATTCGCAGCAATCAAAACTTGTGGATTTATTTCTAAGCTCGCGCTGTCATTTCCTTGATGAACTTTGGGGTCAGTAGACATTCTATATTTGGTATAGTTGTCTCCACCATTCTTATAAGGATTATTAGCACCACCAGCCTGTACAGCAGGATTTCTAGGATTTGAACCTTGAGGATTTGCTTGAGTACAAGCAGTGCTAAATATTAACAATAGACTAGCCAAAAATACAGTTAAAACTTGGCGTGGTCTTAGCTTTTTCCATAAGGAGATTAAACTTTTCATTACTTCCTCCTTTTCACTAAATACAAGCTGACTCGCTTATTTATAGAGAATAAATAAGCAGAGAATTGCATATTGTTTTAAGCTCAACAATTATTCATGTTAGAAGGTAAAATCTGGCTTGTCCTCTAGCGTAAGTCACATCATTTTTACCCAAAATGTGCCAATTTTATCTAACTATGGAGAGAGAGGATTAAATATCTGGTGAAATCTCAAAATACATTATCCCTAATTTGGTATTGCTAGGGTGTGTCACGTCGCTGCGCTCCGAATTCAAAATTCAAAATTCAAAATTCTTGCAGTCAGTACGGAGGTTTCCTTGCTTTTTTTAATTTTTCTCTGACTGACTTACTGTTTTTAATTATTTATATTGCTATGATTTTGCCAAATTGATTAAAAATTAATTGTTAAATAAATTATATTAATTTATTTTTGTAGTTGCTAAAATTATCTAAAAAAGAATTAGTCAAAAAATATACTTACATGGAAGATATATACAAAACAATATTTTAGACAGAATCTGTTTTTAGCTGATTTATCTTAAGATTTGATATATACTCATACCGTTTCTTGATGAAGATGCTCTGTATTTCGCACTGTAGAGACGTTGTATGCAACGTCTCTACGTCATTGATTTGGTGCAACTTCATAGAGAATTGGTATTAGCTTTGGGTATTTTGGCTGTTAAATGACTATCAAACTCAAGCAAATTTTACGCTGGTTAATTTTAGGGATAACGTTAGTTTTTGTAGGTAAAGCCTTAAAGGATAACTGGGCTGAGGTGACAGCTATCCGCATTGATGAAGTGGGATGGTCAATTTTAGCGATCGCAACTGGTGTGACTTTATTAGCGCATACCTGGGCAGGTTGGATATGGACTTGGATTTTGCAAGAGTTAAATCAACCAGTACCATCTAGCCAATTTATCCAAGTATATCTCAAAACCAACGTCGCCAAGTATTTACCGGGTAATGTGTGGCATCACTACGGGCGCATTGTGGCGGCGAAAAATGCCAATATTGCAACGGGTGTAGCTACTCTCAGCGTTTTACTAGAACCGTTACTAATGGCGGCGGCGGCTTTAATCATAGTTGTTTTATTCGGTAGTCAATTTGCAGCTACTAATATTACTTTGACTTTACCAGGAATACAGTTGCTATGTTTGGCAATCATACTGTGTGGAGTGCATCCCCGGTTTTTAAACCCTGTAATTAGGGTTTTGTCTAAATTAAAGGCGAAGAAGTCTACCACCCAGCCCAGTGCTACTGTTAGTATTGCACGCTATCCCCTACGACCATTATTAGGAGAGTTGATATTTTTGATACTGCGGGGTATGGGCTTTATTTTAACTGTGTTTGCGCTGATGCCCTTAAATTTCAGTCAAATTCCTTTATTATTAGGTGCTTTTAGTTTTGCTTGGTTGTTGGGGTTTGTAGTTCCCGGCGCGCCTGGGGGGTTGGGTGTGTTTGAAGTGACTGCGATCGCCATTTTACAACATCGCTTTCCCTCGGCAGTGGTAATTAGTGCGATCGCTTTGTATCGTCTCATCAGCATCATCGCCGAAGTTGCTGGGGCTGCTTTAGCTCAACTCGATGAACGCCTAGCTAAGTCGTGAAAATTTACTGTGTAGTTGTTCTAGGTTCGTAGTAAGGACTTTAGTCCTGATTTTTTTATACCTGTTGCTTGATAACAATTTTTGTAGGGTGGGCATTGCTTGCAAGTTGCTAAGACGCTGAGTTTTATGTTGTTGGCAGTGCATCGGCTGACGCTTATTGAGAATTGTGCAAGATATGACGAAGACTAAAGTCCTCTCTTCCCTGCGAGAGGCTACGCGTAGCTTGCTTCCCCGGAGGGGTACACGACAAACAAAATTCAAATTTCTGTGACAATTGCACAAAAGTAGGTACAGTTAAGCCTGCATAGAATCTCTAAGCAGGCTAATCTTGTTAATTTTTATGGGGGTGGAGGGACTTGAACCCTCACGACCGTTTAAGGTCAACGGATTTTCATTCTCCCGCAGCTTTCGCTACTGCCCATTGGCTTTGAGAATTGGACTCTCCCTTTACCCTCGGCTTCACGTTAGGGTAGCTCCCGTCGAGTCTCTGCACCTTCCCAAAATTCTAGATTTTTGTACCTAAAATTTTCGGGCTTGGCTCAGGATTGCCTTGTCTGCTTACAGATTTAGGTTTCCCTGAGTTTGAGAGCGGACACTTAAAGAATTTCTTCTTTAAGGCTCAATTACTTAAGTCCGTAGCGTCTGCCATTCCGCCACACCCCCCCATTGTTTTGGGAGTTATTTATTTGGTTGGAGGCTTTATTTACCGCCTTTCCCATCTTAGCGTCAACTGCGTGGTTTGTCTAGGGCGATGGAAAACTTTTTATCTAAATTATCTAAATTGGGCGAGTTGTTTTCTCTGGTTTAGAGTTGCTTTTAATGCCTCGCAGCCAAATAGGTTTAGCATTTACCATCTTGTTGCACAAGACTAACGCTGATTGACTAGCTTTGCAATTGTAGCATTAACTTATAATTTTGATCAGCAATAATCAGGAATTTTTGCGGGAAACATTTAAAAGCCCAATAGATAGGGTTTCTTCAGCCTCGACGTTCAGCCTATGATGGAAAACAGATGCACCATAAATCTGAACCATCCCAAGAGAGAGTTTATGATTGTACCCTTGCTATATCTGGCTTTAGCCGGAGCCTATCTATTAGTTGTCCCGGTGGCTTTAATGCTTTACCTCAACCTACGCTGGTATACGGCTGGCTCGATTGAGCGCACCGTCATGTATTTTTTTGTATTTTTGTTCTTTCCCGGACTGTTGGTTTTGTCGCCGTTTGTGAATCTGCGACCCAAACCCCGCAAAATTGAAGTTTAACTTAGATTGGTAGGTCATAACGCTCATGCGACGTATTGATGCTCTCGGTATTGGCTTGGGAATTTTTATTGCTGGTGGCTTGGCATATCTAGGATTACAGGTAGTAGGTTTAGATAGTCAACAAGCTGGTATATGGAGTCAAGTCTTACTATTCGTTGGGTTGATTGGTTGGTTAGCCACCTATATCTTGCGTGCGGTGTCGCAAAAAATGACCTACCATCAACAACGGGAGCAGTATGAGGAAACCTTTTTCCAAAAACGCCTAGATGAACTTTCTCCCGAAGAATTAGCGAAAATTCAAGCGGAGATTGAGCAGGAAGAACAATCTCAGGTGTAAAGTGTTTTATGAGTCAATAGTCAACAGTTCCTAGTCCCAAGACGAAGGCGTTTGACTATTGACTTTTGACCATTGAATAATGACTACTGATTAATGACCGTTATTTCCGATCGCTTCCAAATTCTCAAACGGAATCAAGAGTGCGCTCTGATTCCGTTTATTACTGCTGGTGATCCAGATTTAGCCACCACCGCCGCCGCTTTAAAGATTTTAGATGCTAATGGGGCTGATTTTATTGAGTTGGGTGTTCCCTACTCTGATCCTCTCGCGGATGGCCCTGTAATTCAAGCCGCCGCTACCCGTGCTTTACAACGGGGGACAAAATTAGAAGCGGTGTTGGAAATGCTGCAAACAATTACACCGAGTTTGCAAGCACCGATCATTTTATTTAGCTATTACAACCCGATTTTACACCGGGGCATCGATAAATTTTTAGAGCAAATCGCCACGGCTGGGGTGTCTGGATTGGTTGTTCCTGACTTACCTTTAGAAGAAGCTGGCGGACTACTGCAACCAGCTAGCGCAAAGGGGATTGATTTGACACTGTTAATTGCTCCTACCAGTTCGGCAGAAAGAATAGAAACTATAGCTCGCTCCTCCCAAGGATTTATCTATTTGGTGAGTGTCACTGGTGTTACCGGGATGCGATCGCAAATGGAAACACGAGTATCTGATTTATTGCAGAAAATCCGCTCTACTACAGATAAACCCATTGGTGTCGGTTTTGGGATTTCTCAACCAGAGCAAGCACATCAAGTTAGAGAATGGGGAGCAGATGCAGCGATTGTTGGTAGTGCTTTTGTCAAACGATTAGCCGAAGGGACACCCGAACAAGGACTAAGTGCGATCGCTCAATTCTGTCAAAGTCTCAAAGCAGCAATCAAAACATCTTGATGTTTAAGATAAACTAGATTAAAAAGTATAACAACGCAGTTTTTTTACCCGCAATTGGTGGACAATTTAATATTTATAGTCTTGAATATTAACATCAGCATCCTAAGTGGTAAAAAAACTAGCTCACATACCAGCTTACGCTTTGGGTATTATGTGGAACTAACTAGGCTTAAAAAATTATGAGTGTGAGAGTGGGTCAGGCAAAAGTTGTAAAATTGACATCGCAGTTGAGGGTGAAAGGCGATGAGTGAGAGTATGGCATTTATTGGCGGTGTCGCTGTAGCTGGACTAGCGGCTCTTTTATTGCTCCGGGGGACAAATAACTCCCTACAGCCTAACTTCGCTGTTACTCCGCAAATGCCAGCTACCGTAGTCGCGCCGGTAATGCAACCGCCAACGCAATACCCCCCCTATGGGCAAACACAATATCCCAGTCAGCCACCTAATGCTCCTAGTTCTGAACAGCGCGTAGAACTAGAACGGCTGAAAATGGACTTGGAACGCATCAAAAATGACAACGAACAACTCAGAGCGCAAAACCAGCAACTCCAGTTCCAATTCCAAAACTACAACAACCAACAGATGCAACTAGCCCAGCAAAACAGCCAAAAAGTGGCAGCTGCCGCTTTCCAATCGGAAGAACGGTGGTGGCATTCCCCCATAGTTTGGGCTGCTGGCGGTGCCACACTTACCATTGGTGGTGGTATTGTCGTCGCTGGAGTCTTGGCTTTATTCTCACCGCGCCAACGTCCTAGCCGGACAGTACAAGTAATTCATCCCTATCAAGGCTCTACACAGCCTATAGTGCCTATGCGTCGTGCGGAATTTCTACCCCCGGCAGGTATGGATGCCAGACGCATGGAAACTCATGAATACGACGAAATGCGCTAAGTTGGCAGTTGATTGTACCCTACCCAAATTTATTTATGGGTAGGGACTGCGCTCAACATTTACTGTTCAATGTTTCTTTCAGACAAACTTCTGCCGTGGAGAGGTTAGGTAGAACATCGGATGGCGATACAATACTCACCTCGTAATTGTTTTCTACCTCTGGCTGGGGATATTCTGCTTCTAACTGTTGGGGTTGAGAATTATTAACTCCGGTTGATTCTGGCTCCTGAGTTTCCTGCTTTGGTAAGTTTGGCAAATGCTGACTATCTTTAGCTGCGGCGGGTACAGGTAATAAAGAAATATCAATTAATGGTAAGGTAATTTTTACCGTTGTGCCTGTGTTGAGTCCGGCACTTTCGAGAGTAATTTTACCTCCCATAAGTTCGATTAAGTTACGGGAAATTGCTAAACCTAAACCAGTACCTTCAAATTTCCGGGTGTTGTTACCGTCTATCCTGACAAAAGGACGAAACAGTTTGTCTTGTTGAGCAGGTTCAATACCTAAACCTGTATCGGTAATGGTAACGGTAACATGAGATTTGCCCTGATGATGCACAGATGTAGAAATTGTAATGCCACCTTCGTCTGTGAACTTAGTGGCGTTACTAATGATATTGATTAATACTTGTCGCAGTTTTGCTGCATCTGCCTGCACTGGAATGGCTTCAGTACCTATATTGATTTTTAATTGCAAACCTTTTTGTTGAACATTGACTGATTGTAAATTAATAACTTCCAACAAGATTTTTCTTAAATCAAGTGGTTCTGTCACTACAGAGAGTTTCCCGGCTTCAATTTTGGAAATATCTAATAAATCGTTAATAATTCCTAATAAGTGAATAGCTGTTTCATCAGCGCGTTGTAAAAATTCTATTTCTTCTTCGCGACTATCACACAAGTCATCTTTAACTAAGCGGATGCAGTTGATAATAATATTGAGTGGGTTACGTAATTCGTGGGAAGTTGTGGCTAAAAATTGGCTTTTAGTTTGGTTGGCGGTTTTTGCTTCTTTCCAAGCAACTTCTATTTCTTCTGACCAAGCTTTGAGTCTATCAACCATTTGGTCTAGTGCTTGTGCCAGTTGATTAAACTCCCGAATCTTAAAGTTATAGGGTACGGGGTTGGCGGCGTGGTGACTATGAATATTTAAGGCATAGTCGCGTAATTGTTCTACAGGGTTTGCGAGGTAGGGAGCTAAATATAATGATGCCAACAAGCTGGCACCAATTAAACCAACTGTTAATACAATGAGGATGAGTTTGATTTCTTCTAAACCTAAGAGGGCATCATCGACAGTTGTGACAGCCAGAACTACCCATTTTTGTTGTTGCTCTTGTGTGATGGGATCGGCAATCGCTGTATAACCTGCAATTAATTCTTTGCCATCTCCCAAGGAGAAATTAATCGACTCTTTCTTGCCGGCGATCGCATTTTTGACAATACTTTTGAGTTGGGCAGTATCTGGGTGTTGGGTAATCTTCTTCCCTACATACTTAGCTATGGGATGTACTAATATTATGCCCTCTTGGTCAATCACTATAGTATTACCCGTGAGTGACCCGCGCTTACTCTTAGTTTGTTGGTATAACGCTGATTGCAGACTCAAATTATATCGCAGTTGCCCAGAGCGATTATACACAGGTGCAGATAGTACCAATTGCAGTTGATTGGGTGAATTTCTTTGACCGGTAGTTCCTGGCTGGGGCGGTGCTACAGTTTTAATATCTAAGCTTGGCTCACGAACAGATAAGTTAAAATTAGCAATTACATTTTGCTCACAGCTACTAGCAATAATGTTTCCATTGCGCGAATTAGTTAATTGTAAACAACTGACGTATTGAGGTAATTGTTGTGTTAATTGAGTGAGAAATTCTTGAATTTCTTCAGATGTTCCCGATTCTACAATTGCTGTGCGACTAGCAAGTAATAAACTATTTTTGAGATTAGCGATCGCATTTAAAATTTTCTCACCTTTGATAGTGGCACTTTCTGTCAGATTTTGCCGCGCAGTATCCAACAGGCTAGAGCGTGCCTTATTTAAAGCTGCTATCTGTCCCACAAATAAAACTGGCACAAACAGCAACAAAATTCTTGTTACTAAAATACGTCTAAAGGATGATTGACGGGGATTAGCCATCTAGTGTCTCACTTCACAACTGCAAACCACAACAGCCAAGATATGCAATTCAACCAGCTAAATGAGACATTGTATTAAGTTACTTGCACTTTGGCATCAGCCCGTAAAGGTATCAAAAGTTTACTTACCAAAAAGCAATGTGCTATACCAAAACTAATATTGAGTAGAGATGAAAGTGAGTTGTGTTGCATACAGATATAGTGGTGAAATTGGTAAACAGTAACTTGCTTTCAAGTGATTTTTGCCAATCATCATACCAGCAAGAAAAACATTAAGACTATCAAACCAACTCAATGGTGCAACATCGTCCTCAGACTACAGTAGTTTTGGCAATGAGTGCAGATGGCAAGATAGCAGATTATAGGCGATCGCCTGCTCGATTTGGTTCAAGTGCTGATAAAGCACACCTAGAAGAACAAATTGCTGCCTCTGATGCCATTTTATTAGGTGCTGGCACTGTGCGTGCCTACGGTACAACATTGACCGTATCGCGTCCTATGCTGCTGCAACATCGAATCAAACAGGGCAAACCCGCCCAGCCGGTTCATATAGTCATTACGCAGTCAGCCACCCTGAATCCGGAAATGAAGTTTTTTCAACAACCTGTCAAACGTTGGCTACTGACAACAACAGCCGGGGCGTTGTCTTGGGAAGAATCTCAAGGGACACTTCCCCCAACTGTCGGCGAATCTCCTCCTAAATTCGATCAGATTTTAGTTTTTGAAACGTCACAGGGAAAAATTGACATGGTTGCGACTGTAGCACATCTAGCATCTTTAGGTATAACACGCTTGGCGGTACTCGGTGGGGGTGCATTGGTAGCTTCTATGCTGGAGTCAGATTTAATTGATGAACTTTGGGTTACGGTTTGTCCACTCATTTTAGGTGGTGTGACAGCACCCACACCCGTAGATGGTGAAGGCTTCATTGCTAAATTCGCACCTCGCCTACAATTGCTAGAAGTCAAAACCGTAGAACAAGAAGTTTTTCTCCATTATCGTCTGCAAAGACCTGTAGTGTGAACTACGCTATTCATGGGGAACTAGGAATCAGCAAAAATCTTACCCAGTACCCAGTACCCAGTACCCAGTACCCAGTAACCAAAACCTTGCAATGGTAGAACAACTCAAGCCGCGCTACTCTCTTGTTTGGATTAACAAAATCGATGAAGTACCCCAAGATGCTTGGGATGCTCTAGCTTTACCACTAAAAACGCCTTTTTTAGAGTGGAATTGGCTGCATAATCTAGAAGCTTCCCAAAGTGCCACGGCTAAAACTGGCTGGCTACCAAATCATTTGACTGTGTGGCGAGACAGAACATTAATTGCGGCTGCTCCTTTGTATGTTAAAGGACACAGTTATGGTGAATTTGTGTTTGATCACCAGTGGGCAGAGTTAGCCGATCGCATTGGTGTGCAGTATTATCCTAAACTTTTGGGGATGACACCATTCACCCCGACGGAAGGATATCGCTTTTTAATAGCCGATGGGGAAGATGAAGAGGAAATTACAGCGATGATGGTGCATGAAATTGACGCTTTTTGTGTTAAACATCGCATTTCTGGCTGTCATTTTCTCTATGTTGATCCTGATTGGCAACCAGTGTTAGAACGCCAAGGTTTTACACCTTGGTTACACCATAGTTATATCTGGGAAAATTTAGGGTTTAATAATTTCGATGATTACTTGGCAGTTTTTAATGCTAACCAACGCCGCAATATTAAACGCGAACGCAAAGCTGTAGAAAAGGTTGGTTTAAAATTACAACCCCTGACTGGGGATGAGATTCCTAAGTCTTTGTTTCCGTTGATGTATCAGTTTTATGCTGATACTTGTGATAAGTTTGGCTGGTGGGGTAGCAAGTATTTAACCAAGCGGTTTTTTGAGCAGCTAAACGCTGATTATCGGCATCGGGTGGTATTTTTTGCCGCCTATAGTGAACAGGATGCCCGTCACCCTGTGGGTATGTCTTTTTGCTTGTATAAAGGCGATAGATTGTATGGACGCTATTGGGGTAGTTGGCAAGAAGTAGATTGTTTACATTTTGATGCTTGTTATTATGCACCGATTGAGTGGGCGATCGCTAACGGTATACAATTATTTGACCCTGGTGCGGGTGGACGACATAAAAAACGGCGTGGTTTCCCTGCCGCACCTAATTACAGTCTGCATCGCTTTTACAATAATCGTTTAGCGCAAATTCTCAGACCTTACATTAGTGAAGTTAATCAATTAGAGACACAAGAAATTGCGGCGATTAATGCAGAGTTACCTTTTAGTAACCGAAAATCTTAAATAATAGTTAAAGATATGGTGACTCAAGATTTACACTGGATCTAGAGTGTAAAAACCCTGACTAAAGAAATTTACTTTTGAGAACGATTATGGATTTGATTCTAGAAAATTTAACAGCAATTGATGATAAACTTTCTCAGCGTCATATTGACCTTGACCCCAGTGGATATTTCATTATCTACGTGGATCGAGCTGAGGGTTTAATTTACGCCAAACATTTTACAAATATCATTGATGACCGGGGTTTAGCAGTTGATCCAGAAACAGGTAAAGTGATTCCGGCTAGGGGTAAAGTAGAACGCACTCACACCACAGTTTTTAGTGGTAGAACAGCTAAAGAGTTATGTGTGAAAATCTTTGAAGAAACTCAGCCCTGTCCGGTAACTCAATTAGACCACGCTGCCTATTTAGGACGGGAATTTGTCCGTGCTGAAGTCGCTTTAGTAACAGGGCAAGAGTACATTCAAGATTAAAATTGGGCTTTGGGTATTGGGCATGGGGCAATAAATGGTAATTTTCCCGATTCCCGATTCCCCATTCCCTAACCTTCTGAGGATGGTTGAACAGCTAGATAAATATAGTAAGTTGCCATGGGGATGATAGTGGCAGCAATTAATAGTCCAACTACCCAAGCAGTGGCATTACCTTTGTCTGTTTCTTCGGCTTTTTTGAATGTGCCTTCTACTTGCACATTATCAGCAATTTGGGGAGGGCCGGGATCAGGTTCGCCAGAGAGAACTGCAACTAGGCGATCGCTCGCATCTAAAAATGCCTGATTATATTTATTACCATCCCGTAAGGGTGCAGCTAATGTTTCTTCAGCCACACTCTGAGCAATCTCATCTGTAAGCAGCGATTTCACCTGCTCACCAGAAATAATTGCAGTACCGTTAGTGACTGTATCTAAAACTAACAAAGTTTGATTTGCTTGAGCTTCTGGAGTAGGAAACCATGTCTCAAACAGTGCTTGAGCAAAACTTTCTGGTGTTTCTCCATAATCGAGGCGGCGAATTGTCACAAATCTGACTTCTTTACCGCTTTGCTTTGCTAAATTCTCAAAGCTGCTGCTAATTTGACCTTCATTGATGCGGCTGATGACTTCACCTTGATCGATCACCCAGGTGGAATCGCCTGCTGTCAGGCTGGGTATTTGATAAACACCCGTAGCTAGGGCAGAGGTAGCAAATAGGGAGGAAGCTAAAATCACCGTCAGCACAGGTAAAATCAGCCGGACGAGGATTGTCTTCATCCTAAAAACTGGGTTGAGGAGCTGTTTCATTTGATCATCCTATAATACCGACTAGCACCAAAAATACTATACAACTAATGTCAGAATCACCTCTTGCAAGGATTGATTAATCGCGCCTCAGACATTAGTCAGTGATATAGATCAGTGCTAAAACGCAACATACTTAACACAATAAATCATGGCACAGTCTCATTTAGTAGTTACTTTGGTTCATCACTCCGATGAACACGCCGATTCACTGTGTATATTGGAAACCTTAATTAATTTTCCAGAGAGAACTTATGTCAGAAGCAAAGACATATTTAGAACTTTCCGAAGCTAATGGAGGCTCTCATAAGTTTTATGAAGTGACTGTTAAAGACAATGAATTAACCATACGTTACGGTCGTATTGGCGACTCAGGACAAACTCAAACAAAAACTTTTCCGACTCCAGATAAAGCCAAAGCAGAAGCTAGCAAAAAGATTAAAGAAAAACTCAAAAAAGGGTATGAGGTAGCTCTCATGGGTGTGCGTCAGAAGCGTCCTGTGACACGCCGCCAAATCAGCAGTACCGTCTCCAAAGCTAAACAAGCTCCTATTCTTTGGAAGTTTGCTTCTAACTCAGCCGCTTTTGGAGTTTTCATTGATGCCAAACGTTGCTGGGTAGGGAATCAAGCAGGCCAAGTTTTTGCTTTGAATCATCAGGGTGAAGTAGTCAATCGGTTTAAACTACCTGATGGTGTTAAATGTTTAGTTGCTGATGATGTTTGGATTTATGCGGGTTGCGATGATGGCAATGTTTACGACCTGACTGGTAAGCTACCACGAGTGAGCTACAAGATTGATGAGAATGTTGATATTTTTTGGTTAGATATCAAAGATGGTCTATTAGCTGTCTCTGATGCCAATGGTGGTGTAACAACAATTGATCATGATGATGAATCACAGTGGACTCGTCTTAGTCAAGGTGATTCAGGTTGGATGGTGCGTTGTGACGAATCTGGTGTTTATCACGGTCACAGTAAAGGTGTGACTATGTATGATCACCAAGAAGGTCGAATGTTGTGGCATCAGAAAACTCAAGGTAGTGTACTGTTTGGTTGGCAAGAAGCATCCGCAGTCTATGCCGGCACAAGCAACCATAAAGTTTACAGCTTTAGTAAAGATGGAAAAGTTGGTTCAATTTATCAATGTGATGCGGCAGTTTACTCTTGCGCCACCGCACTCAACGGTAAGTATGTGTTTGCCGGAGATAATAGTTCTTCGATTTATTGTTTTGATCAGCTAGGAGAACGTCTGTGGAAGCTGGCTACAGGCTGCGGTTCGGCTTTATCTATGCAGTTTTTCGATCACCATATTTATCTTGTGACTACAGATGGTTATTTGGCTTGCATTGATGCTAGTGAAGCGGCGATTCACTCTGCTCAAACCGGTACAGTTCCCGAAGCTGTAGTTATTAAAGCACCATCAGGGGAAGGAGTCGCACCTTCATCTGTTCTAGAAACTACTACAAATACTAGCTCTGGGGTGATTGTTGAGTGCTTTCGAGAAGGAACTAAACTCAGAATTCGCGTTGTTTCTCAGGGGTACAACTCTAACTGGAAAGTGCAGTTTCCCAAGGATATTCGTGTTGAAGGTGCGCGTTACCTTGTTCAAGAAATACGTGAATCAGCTAGTGGCGGTTTTTATCGTGCCTATGGTGATATTCACAGAATAGTTTAGTTGACACTCACCTTGATAAATCATTGTAACTTAATCACAACTTGGGACACAAAATAGAGAACAGGTTGGAATTTTAAAGTCAAAGTGAGGCGACGTGACCATAATATTAACTAATGATGACGGTATTGATGCTCCAGGGATTAAAGCTTTAGCTGAAGCTGTCAACGGTAAAGATGTGATTATTGCTGCACCCAAGCATCATCAATCTGGTTGTGGTCATCAAGTTACCACGACTCGTCCTATTAATTTGAAGCGGCGTTCTGATGTTGAGTATGCGATCGCAGGTACTCCCGCCGATTGTATCAGAATCGCCTTAACCCAAATTTGCCAAGATGCCAAATTTGTCTTGTCAGGTATCAACGCTGGGGGAAACTTGGGTGTTGATGCTTATATTTCTGGTACTGTTGCAGCTGTGCGAGAAGCAGCTATGCACGGTATCCCCGGTATTGCTATCTCTCACTATCGTAAAGCTAAACTCAATTTTGATTGGGAGTTGGCAGCTAAGTTAACGGCTGAAGTTTTAGCTGAGTTACTCCACCTTCCCCTAGAACCGGGATACTTTTGGAATGTGAATTTACCCCATCTACAACCAGGAGAACCAAAACCTGAAATGGTTTTCTGTCAACCTTGTACCAAACCTTTACCACTCAAGTTTCACATTGATGGTGATGATTTTTATTATGTGGGGGAGTATGGCAAACGGGAACGTACACCCGGTAGTGATGTAGATGTTTGTTTTTCTGGTAATATTGCCGTCACTCAACTCAGGGTTTAGGAAATAGCGAATAATTGGGTTTTTACCAAACAGGACTGACACAACTGGCACATTAGTAGGGTGCGTCAGATGTCAAAAATCTGTTAATTGTTACAGAATAATCTTCTCTGACGCACCCTACAAGCAAGTTTCATGACGAAACTTGCGTAATTCCTCACAAAGCTAAAATTTGCTCTCCTTACTGCTATAGCTGCTTGTCTCTTATTGCAATTTGACAAGTATTAATTGTATCTGTGTATAATTTATTTAATACGTATTAGACTATACTAACCATTCTAATGTCAGAGATGGATTGCTCTTCATCTTAAATTTACAAAAATTGATGTTAACCTGCAAGTAAATAAAGTTTCCGTAAAAAAACCGTAAAATTCCCGGTTTTTGTGGTCTTAAAGTTTAATTTTCGCTGGAAAATCAGTAAAATTACGAGAGTTACTAAAAGTAAGATAGTAAATCTACCATGTATCAAACACCCTCACAAAAAGTATTGCTAGATACTAGCTATAAAGAGTGGAAGATAGAATTTACCAATCATCCCTCAGTAAATTCTAAATTCAAACGTGGGTTGGATATTTTAGGCAGCATAGTGGGGCTGTCAATTTTGGCAATTGTGTTTCTACCGATTGCGATCGCCATTAAACTCGATAGTCCAGGCCCGATTTTCTTCTCTCAAGAACGTTATGGTCTTCAGGGTCGTCCCTTTCGGATTTGGAAATTCCGTTCCATGGTCAATGATGCGGAAAGACTGAAATCTTTAGTAGATAATGAAGCAGACGGATTTGTCTTTAAAAACAAAAATGACTTTCGGGTGACAAAAGTGGGGCGTTTTTTACGCAGCAGCAGTTTAGATGAACTACCCCAGTTTTGGAATGTCTTTATGGGTGATATGAGTTTAGTGGGAACACGTCCCCCGACTGGTGATGAAGTAGCAAAATATAACAACCGCCACTGGCAACGTTTGAATGTCAAACCAGGTTTAACTGGTGAATGGCAAGCTAATGGACGTTCTCATATCAAAGATTTTGAAAAAATAGTTGATTTAGACTTACAATATCAACAAAAATGGCATCCTTTATATGATTTACAACTAATTATAAAAACAATCTTCGCAATATTTGGCAAAGTTGGAGCTTTTTAAATAAATAACAATTAATGGGTAATTAACTATGTAATTTTCAGTAGTTAATTGCCCATTGGCTATGATACTAGCCAGACTTGCCAAGTGGAGAACTAGATTTGTAATTCCCCACACCCAGCCATCCCAGCCATGAGAAATAAAGCATTAATTTAGTAATTCTTCAACTTGATGTCGGCTCCACAAATCTCTGTAAATCCCTGGTTCTTGTAATAGTTTTGAGTGATTGCCTACTTGGACAATTCTGCCTTTATCCATCACTAAAATCCTGTCAGCTACGGCGGCGGCGGAAAGTTGATGAGTAATAAAAATCACGGTTCTACTGTCATTACCCTGAGAGAGATTATTCAAAATTTGTGTAGCGGTTTGATTATCTACACTAGAGAGGGCATCATCCAAGATTAAAACCGGAGCATTGACTAAAATGGCTCTAGCTAAAGCGGTACGTTGCCTTTGACCGCCAGAGAGAGTAATGCCACGTTCACCGACTATAGTTTCGTATTGCGCCGGAAAATTAATAATTTCTTGGTTAATTTGGGACAATTGAGCTACATACTCTACATCTTCTTGTGCGCTCAAAGGCTCACCGTAGCGAATATTATTTTTGATGGTAGTGCTAAATAAAAAGCTATCTTGAGGAACGTAGGCGATCGCATGACGTAAATCTGCCAAGCTAATCTGAGTAATATCCACCCCATCTAAAAACAACTGTCCGGGTGCAATCTCCAATAAGCGAGGCAAAGCATTGGCTAAAGTTGACTTCCCTGAACCTATCGCCCCCACAATTGCAACTGTTTCTCCAGGGTGAATCTGAAAATTCACTTGATCTAAAGCCGGAGTAGTAGCACCGGGATAAGTGAAACTGAGATTTCGCCCTAACAATTCCCCCTTTACCTCAGCTAGCGGTAGATGTATCGCCTCTGTGTCATCTTGAATTTTCGGGGTGACACTCAGAATCGCTTCCAAACGGTCTATACTGACTTCTCCCCGTTGGTAGGCGGTAATAGTGAAACCTAACAAAGCTGTGGGGAAAACCAAACGTTCTACGTAAATCAGCAATGCCAAAAAGTCGCCAACAGCCAGAGTTCCAGCAGCAATCTGCGTTGTCCCCAACCAAATAATAATCAGTGAACTCAAACCAGCTAAACCACTAATCAGAGGAAACAGAGTATTTCGGCTTTTTGCCAGTGACAAGTTAGCTGCTAATAGCTGTTGATTTTTGTGGGCAAAGGCACGACGCTCATTTTCTTCTTGGGCGTAGATTTTAATCAAAGCCATGCCACTGACATCTTCTTGAATAAGTTCACTAATATCTGACAGTTTTTCTTGTACTACTGCCTGTTGCTGACGTAAACGATTACTAAACAAATGCACTAAGAAAAACATCAAGGGATAAACTGCTAAGGCTGCTAGTGTCAAATTGATGTTAATGGCTAGCATGACTGGCAGTGTTAAAGTGTAAGCAAATATCGTATTAGCAAAACTTAAGACTGCAAAACCCAACAACCGCCTGACATTATCGACATCACTGGTAGCCCTGCTGATTAAGTCCCCAATCGTGTTAGTCGCAAAATAAGCAGGCTCCAGCTTGAGTAAATGCTCAAAAATTCTTTGTTTGAGGTCAAATTCTACTTGTCTTCCTACGCCAAATATCCACAGTCGTGAAGCCATGCGGATCAGCCACATAGCAGAACTGAGCAAAATAATCACGATGACATAACGTATTATTTGATTCCAGCTCACGTTTTTGGCAATTTGGTCAACGCAAGCACGAATTAACCAGGGAATATAAACCCCTAGTCCATTAACAGACAACAAAGCCAGGATGCCTAAAGTAGCATCCCGCCAATGGGGACGTAGGTAAGCACCAAGTTGAGCAATTCGTCGAGATTGTTTCATGGATGGAAGTAAAGCTGGCGGCAAGGGGCAGGAAGTCAGCCAAAACGCACAACAGGGGATTTCTGTTGATTTACCCGGACACTAGGGTGCGATTGGCGTTTTCCAAAGGGGTTGTCGTAGAGTAATCGAAGGGCAAGAGGGAGGGGACAGGAGAAAGTTTTACTCTTCATACCCTCCCCTCATCTTTTGACTTTGAACTTTAGGACTGACGACCACGTAAAAAAATGTAAATTTGATTAAGATAACTTTCCCAGACTTGTGTTGTGAGTTGGAGTGTTTCTGCACTGGGTACAAAGTCTTCGAGTCTTAATCCTCTTTCTCGAATTTGTTGAGGATTCTGCAACAGGTAAGGGGGGATTTTCGTCTCCCAGTATTGGAATGCTAACGTGGACTGACTCAGTTGAGAACTGGGTAAGATAGAATCCTGAACCACATCAGTAACTAGCATCGGGTTGGTTTGTGTCTCGAAAGCTACAAGTGTTGACGATGGAGATGATAATAGTTGACCATTGGGGAGAAATGCCCCGGTTGCTAAAGGAGCTCTCACCAAGAAATAGGCGATCGCAGGTGTACTAGCCAACAGTAAAATTGTCAACGACCAACCAACTAAATATCCCCCTGGTTTATCGATGCCACCTCCCTTAATTTTTTGAGCCGCTAAAATCAACATCAAAACTGAAGCTCCTAAAGGTTTGAGGGGAAAGGATACCAACCTCCACAAAGAAGCTACAGCTGGTTCATTGGGGTTAAGAAATGATAAAGCTATCACAACCAACACAATGACAAAAACTAATCGTCCCACGAAAGTTCCAGCAGGATAAAATCTCTGAAACACAGAGTAGGCTATCACACCAATTAGTAGCCACAACAATACTCGGCTTAACAGTAAAAACATAGATATTTACTCTCAAATCTCCTTTTGTGATGAACCAGTGCGGTGGTGAGACAGTTTCGACTTAAGGAACTGTCAAAAGGGTTCTTCGATATCAAGCAACTGGCGTTTCCCGATGGGGTTCTCGTCGAGTACCCTGAAGGGTTAGCCTAGAGGTTTCACGAACTGGATTTAAGAGTCAACTGTCAATTTGACTTAAAATACCTCAACCCTCACACCAAAGACTACTGTCGTAGTGATTTTAGTGCAATTTTTTCACAATGCGTCTAATATTTATAATTTTCCAGATGAGTAATTTGGTACACCACTAAATTACATTAATTGAGTAGTCGTCACTCAAAGGGAAAAACTATGTCACCTGAAAAGCCCAGTATTTTAGTCACGGGGGGGGCAGGGTATATCGGTTCACACACGGTATTAGCTCTCAAACAAGCAGGTTATGATGTGGTGATCTTAGATAACTTAGTTTATGGGCATCGTGATCTTGTGGAAAAGGTGTTGCAGGTAGAGTTGATCGAAGGCGACACCAGCGATCGCCCTCTGTTAGATAATTTATTTACAACTCGTAACTTTGCCGCCGTCATGCACTTTTCCGCCTATGCTTATGTCGGTGAATCAGTGAGTGACCCTGCTAAATACTACCGCAACAACGTTGTCGGTACACTGGTTCTCTTAGAAGCAATGCTGGCGGCATCTATTAAGAATTTTGTCTTTTCTTCCACTTGTGCCACCTATGGTGTACCTAACGTTGTACCAATTCCGGAAAACCACCCCCAAAATCCTATCAATCCCTACGGTGCTACTAAATTAATGGTAGAACGGATTTTATCTGACTTTGATGGGGCTTACGGTTTAAAATCGGTACGTTTCCGTTATTTTAATGCGGCTGGCGCACATCCTGATGGGTTATTAGGTGAAGATCACAACCCGGAAACTCATCTTATTCCTTTGGTACTGTTGACAGCTTTAGGTAAACGTAAATCTATTTCGATTTTTGGCACTGACTACCCTACGCCCGATGGTACTTGTATTCGGGATTATATTCACGTCAGCGACTTGGCAGATGCCCATGTTTTAGGGTTAGAGTATTTACTTAAAGGTGGCGACAGCGAAGTTTTCAATTTAGGTAACGGACAAGGTTTCTCTGTCAGAGAAGTGATAGCAGCTGCCGAACAGGTGACAGGATTAACTATACCAACACAAGAATGCGATCGCCGCCCCGGAGATCCCCCCAGTTTAATTGGTAGTGGTGAAAAAGCCAGAAAGATTTTAGGCTGGCAACCCCAGTACCCAAATATTCAAGATATTGTTGCCCATGCGTGGCAATGGCACTTAAACAGACATAAGTAGTAGCATGGGGATTGAGGATTAATTAACCTCATCTCCCCTAACTTCAATGCACAATAGTTACCTAAGACAGCAAGAAATACGCAACGGCGTTGCTGTTTTTCAGGGGTTTTCAACTTTTACCTTTTTGACGTTGCCAGACAAACAAGATTATACCCAAGACTGCCACAGTGGAGAGAGCGATCGCCCAGATGGGAATTCCCCCCATTCTCAAGGATGATGCTTCACTCTCCACAACCACAACATTTTCCTGGCTTTGTAATGGTTTCCCTATCCCAGCAGCACCAGCAGCTACCGTCACCTCAAACTTCAAATCAAACGGTTGAAAATTTGCCCCAGCTTTTGGCTTGCCTGTTAACTGTAGCTGATAAATTCCCGGTTTGGGAAAAGTAATATCTGCACCAGGTATACCCTGATAACGTTCAGCATTCACAGGCGTTAATGATGGTTCGATTAATGCAGGTTCGCCAGGTATGTGAGGTTCAGCGTACACAGCTAATTGACAATCACATTGAGTCAAAGGAATCGATTTACCACCTTTACGAGTCAAAGCAAACCAAGCTTGTGCAGCTTCTCCAGCACGAGGAGTATCATTCGGTTCAATATGGAGAGTACCGCCAACATCTCCTGCTATTTCTATTTTATGAGCAGCAGCAGGAGGAATATTATTTATGGATAGAACTAAGCAACTCAGAAATGAAAGATACTGGATAGCTGACACACCCTTAAGTGCAGAAACTTGTTTGTCTTGGGTGGCTTTAGTTTGATTTAGTGGGGGGAACATAAAACTTTTCTAGGTTTAACTTAGACCAAAAACAGCGCATTCGCACTAACAAAACTCCCAAGGTGACAATTCCCATTAAAACAGCTGCTAATTTATTTCCCCAAGTCAATCGTAAAGAACCCAAATAATGAGAACCAATCAACACCGCATGAATAGCACTCAAAAGTAAAGCTGGTACACTTAATAAATGAATTTGTCGCCAGCGTTTACCCCAAGATTTTTGCAAAGATTCCCAACTTGTCACAGCTGCGGGGGTCATTAATATCAATCCTACAGCACCAGCAGCCATCCCCAGTTGAAATTCTGGCGGTAAGAACCAAAAAGCAGCAAAATTCCATTGCAAGGAATGTTCTATCATGTGGGTGGTATGCACCACAGCCAGCACAAACCCCCCCACTCCCAAAGCGCGACGATAACGTAAAGGCGAAGCCCACAATTTACTAATGGGGCGGGCAATTAACGCCATGATTACACAGAACAAAGCAGCGTGTCCGGTGTAATCTACCATTGTCTCACCAGTCCGCAGTAAAGTAATTACCCCAATACTCAGCGTCACCCAACCACCTAAGCGAAATAATTGACTCCGCCTGTCTTGACTCACCAAGGAAGTAGACACACCCACACCTAACATTGTTGGCAGTGTTCCCACACCAAAAGCCAGCATAGTCGCCGTACCCAGCCATAAACTACCCGTTTCCGCCGCTTTAATTTGGGCAGCATACAAAAAACCACAAGGCATTAAACCCCAAGTCATACCCAAAAGTATCGGTGTCCACCATCGTTGATGTAAAGACAAGTTCACCATTCCTGTACTCAGACGATGATGTAAACCACCTTTTAACAGGGGATGTAGCAAAGGAATGCGGGGTAATAAGTTAGGTGTGATTTGTCCTAACCCGAACCAAATCAGCATCACACCAGTAATAATTGCCATTACACGACGCAAGTCGCTACCCACACCCGCCAACTGTCCACCTTGTAACAGTACCGAACCCAGCGCACCAATGCCAGCCCCGACTAAGGCATAACTCAGCATTCGCCCGAAATTTAGCAAAAAATGAAATATTAATTGCTGTTGCCAAGTAGTGGCGGGTTTTTCTAAAGTTGATGTATTATTTGGGGATGTTTGCTGTGGTGATGACGGTTGATGAGACAGAGAAAACGCCACCGTCAGCGGCCCGCACATTCCGAAACAATGCCCAAAGCTACCCAGAAAACCCAAAATTGTCATTAAAAATAAATCAAACATATCTGGTAATGGCTAGTCTAAGATAGTGCTGAGTAAAATATACTAGCCCCTACCCTCTAGCCCCTAGCTCCTAGTCTCTAGGCACATCAATAATTGCAGTATCTTGAATCACTTTACCATTATGAACTAACGCCTCATGACTATTGGCATTGAGGGAAACTGTGATTTCATTTTTACCCGGTTGGAGTTTTTCTAGATAGTACCAAGAACCATATAATCGCGTGATTTTCTGACCATTGATATAAATATGACCATGACCTTCTCCTGGTTTAGCTGCTTGATTAATCTTTTCTGGCGCAAATCGGAAATTAGAAACTTTAGCTTCTAAATTCCATCCTTTGGAGGAATCTTTATGCACAACTAAGTCAACTTTTGGTATGGGTTGACCAGGAGGAATTTCAATTGTTTTATGATCATGCTCTGAGTGATGATTGTGTTGATTATCTCCTCTGGCAATTTGCCCATTACTCACTAACAAAGTCAGGCAAGCTAAAGTAGTTGATGCTAAAACAAATTTTGACCGCATGGCAATTTACAGTGTCTAAATTGAAAAATCCTGTGTTTCATGCGGAAATTTACGTTAAATTAGCCATTATGTCAAAAGACAAGCCGTCAAACTTCCCAGAAATTGCTTGAAGCATATATCCGTGCTAATCTTTTTCAAAGGGCTGAAATTTTGATCCTGCACGGAAATCATGGACACTTTTAACCAAAAAAATCTACAAAATTTAGTATCTGTCCAAATTCTCAAAGGACATTCTAGTAAAGTTCGTAGTGTTGACTTTAGTTCTGATGGCAAAATGTTAGCAAGTGCTAGCGATGATAAAACTATCAAAATTTGGGATGTGTTAGCTAATCAAGAATATTGCATATTAAAGGGACATGGTGAATCTTTATGGTTTGGAAGTGTAAATGCAGTTGCATTTAGCCCAGATAGCAAAACTGTAGCCAGTGGTAGTGATGATAAAACTGTCAAAATTGGGGATGTGCAAACAGGTAAGGAAATTCATACTTTTACAGGACATGAAGAAAAAGTTTACTCTGTTGCTTTCAGCCCAGATGGTAAAATTTTAGCTAGTGGTAGTCAAGATAAAACTGTTAAGCTTTGGTCATTAGAAAAAAAACAAGAAATATCATCTTTTAAAGGTTTTTCTGATGATGTATTATCTGTTGTCTTTAGTCCTGATGGTAAAATTTTAGCTAGTGGTAGTAAAGACAAGAATATTCAAATTTGGTATTTAACTAAGCAACAAGTTCAAACTATTCAAACAGATTCTGATTGGTTTGCTAATATTAACTCTTTGGCTTTTAGCCCAGATGGTCAGATTTTAGTTAGTGGTAGTCAGAATAAGAAAATTAAGTTATGGGATATAAATACTGGTGCAGAAATGCGTACATTATTAGGCCATGATAATGATGTTTGTTCTGTAGCTTTTCATCCTAGTGGCAAAATATTAGCTAGTGGTAGTAAAGATAAAACTGTCAAATTATGGCAGGTAGAAACTGGTCAAGAGATTTGTACTTATCAAGGTGCTGATGATTCTGTTTATACTGTAGCCTTCACTCCTGATGGTAAAAAATTAGCTGCTGGTAGCGGAGATAAAAAGATTATACTTTATCCTTGTTTGCGTATCTCCTAATTTCGGTTATATCTTTGGGGAGATTCTAGGCTGCAACTCTTTTTTGTTACGTTAACCTAGTCTAAAAGGCAAATACGAACTGAAATGAAAGCTAAAATTTGGCTGGCGTTGTTGGTGCTAGTAGCAATTGTAATTGTTGGTGGTAGAGGTAGCACATTTTTTGAGCAGCGTTACTCCCCAAAAATTGTTGAGAGTGTACCAGTCGTCACACCGTCACCACAGCCTGAGTTTGAGGAAGTTAACAATGCTCCGCAAGTATCTATTGATAAATTATTAACTCATATTCAAAAGTTAAATTTTCAACGCTACACAACAACAGAGCGATCGCGTACTCGTACTTATATCATCAATGAATTACGAAAACTAGGCTGGCAACCCAAATTAGAAAAGTTTACAGAAGGTGTGAATATCTTCGCTGAACATCAGGGAACTGACACCACAGCCGGAGCAATTTTAGTTGCAGCCCATTATGATACTGTTGATCAATCTCCCGGTGCTGATGATAATGCCAGTGGTGTGGCTGTGCTACTAGAAATAGCGCGAGTTTTTAGTTTTCCATCTACACCCTTGACTTTGCAACTAGCATTTTTTGACAAAGAGGAAGCCGGACTAATTGGTAGTAAAGCGTTTGTGGCTCAAGAAAAACGCTTGCAAAACCTACGCGGTGTGATTGTGATGGATATGGTAGGTTACGCTTGTTACATAACAGGTTGTCAGAAATACCCGGCGGGTTTGCCTGTAACTCCACCCAGCGACAAAGGTGATTTTTTAGTAGCCGTCGGTGATACAGAACATTTGCATTTACTTAATGCCTTTAGCAATTCAGATATAGATAATCTACCAGATGTCTTAAAGCTACCTATTCCCCTCAAAGGCTTAATGACACCAGACACTCTTCGTAGTGATCATGCTCCGTTTTGGTATCAAGGAGTAGGTGCGGTGTTAGTAACAGATACGGCTAATCTCCGTACACCGCACTACCACCAACCCAGTGATATACCCCAAAATATTGAACGATCATTTTTTGCTGGTTCTGCACAAATTGTCATCAATGCCACTAACAAATTGTTAAATCAACAAATCAAGTCACTCAGTCAATAGTTATTAGTTATTCTTCCATCCTGCGGGTAGGCTTACGCCTGCGTAGGAAAGCTGACGCTAGATTTCCCCCCTCTTCCCACTCCCCATTCCTTACTTTGCTTGCGGGTAAGTTAAAGTCCAGTTTTGTGGATTATTTAATTGAGAGTACAAACCTTGGAGAATTAGCCGCAGTGCAACGCGGGTTTTGAAATACATTCTGATGAGATGAGTGTTTGGTTCAGCGAAGATATCATCATAGTTTTGATTGTAACCAAATGGCTTAGAACATTTACTTTCCGCACCTTTCACAGTTAAGACAAAAAAAGGAGTTTTCTTGTATTCGTCAGGCACCATAAAGATTCCATATACATGGTGTTCACCACGCCACGGCTGAACTACTACCTTAGTAGCTTGAACTTGGAATTTTTGGTTTTTTGATGCTAGAAAAGCTTCTGAGTTGCACTGAGTATCATCTATAGGCCACCAAAGCTTAGTCAGAATCATCGATAGTAAGAACATGAGAACATAAACGGTGATTTGGCGACGCATAGAGTCAACCGAGAATTTTTTCTATCTAATGTAATTAGATGAATATTTAGCTGCTGTTGTTTCCAATTACCAGCCACAAACATTTATATAGGAAAAAACAGAAAATCAAATGATATGATTGGGCGATCGCCTGTTGGACTATCTTATTACTGGACTTTAAACTAACAAGCACAAAAAGGCTGAGGGAAAATGACAATTTCAAAAAAAAAGAAACACCCAGATTATGTATTTGCCATAATCTGGGTATTTCTTTTAAAAAATCAACCTGGCGCCGAGCAATTGTGGCAGGAGGCAACCCTCCAACTATCGTAGCCGCAGCAGTGTTTCACC
>NZ_LUHJ01000069.1 GCF_001597745.1 Anabaena sp. 4-3
CTAACAGAGCAGTGGCAAATGAGACAGGAAGCCTACACTTACTGCTTGCAGAAGTGTAGGTACTTCACGCTATGTTTTGTAGGTTGAATCTAAGCCATTAGCTATCAATCCCAGGTCAAGTATTATGCCAGTGTTACAGAATCTAGAACGCTTTGGACATCATCTGATTCTTGGCATTTCCGGGACTCAGTTAAGTGATGAGGATAAACGCGCACTCAATGAACTCAAACCAATAGGGGTAATATTTTTCGGGCAAAATTTTGTGAATGGTGTTCCCTACAGAGTTTGGTTGCAAAGTTTTCAGCAGTTAAGCCAGCAAATACGAGAATATACTGAACGCGCTTCTATGTTTTTTACTTTAGACCATGAAGGAGGGCGCGTTGTACGTACACCTTTACCAATTACCAGATTTCCTTATGCTTTGCTGTTGCGATCGCACTCACGGGAAGTAGCCAAAGCCACGGGTATAGAATTAAAATCCTTGGGGATTAACTTGTCTTGGTCGCCCGTTGCAGATATTTTTTCTTATCCCCAAAATCCAATTATTGGCCCTCGTGCTTTTGGTATCACACCGGAAACTGCCAGTAAACACAGTATCGAATATTACCAAGGATTAAAAGAAGCCGGAATTTTGGGATGTGCCAAGCATTTTCCGGGACATGGCGACACTAACAAGGACTCTCATATTGAGTTACCAATACTCAATCTCTCTCTGGAAGAATTGCGAAGCAGAGAATTAATACCCTTTAAAGCTTTGATTGCGGAACAGATTCCCATCATCATGACAGCACATATTCTGTTTCCGCAAATCGACCCTGATTTACCGGCGACGCTATCACGGGCTATCCTGAAAAATATCCTGCGGGAAGAACTGGGCTTTGAGGGTGTTGTAGTATCTGACGACTTGGATATGAGGGCTGTTGCCGATATGTTTACTCAAAGTGGTACGGTAGCGCGGGCGTTTTACGCTGGCTGTGATTTATTTATTGTCTCGCGCAATATCCATACTTCTTCAATTGAACATACTTATAAAATTGCTGAGGATTTTGTCGAGTCTTTAAATAACGGTAGCCTTGCAGAGTCTGTGGTAGAAGCAGCGAAGGAGAGAATTGAACAGCTATTAGCAGTTACTCCCCAATATGCGGTACAAATGTTAGATAAACAGACATTAGTACAGCACGCAGAATTAGCGATCGCTTGTACTTTTGAGGATGCCGTTTGTTAATGTAGATGGGCTTGATTTCTGAGTTTAGAGACGTTACGCCTAACGTCTCTAGATATTAAATTTTTTTGTTGAAAATCAAATATAATCTAGGCGATCGCATTCATAGCGACCTTTAATTTCTTGGTTAAAAAATTGACCAACAGACTCTGCTGATTGTAAATCTTCCCAGGTTTCTGCTTCTACTCCTGAATATTCGTAAATTGCTCCGTTGTGAAACTCAACTTGCAATACTTGTTCATCACTACAGTAGCCTACAGCATTTGCCATTGATGAGCTAACTGGTAACATGGCAATTGGTGCTTCTACATAAGGTAATTCAGGAGTTTCGGCCACAATTTCATTTAGCTGTTGCAGTCCTTCAAAAGCTTGGACGGGTGCAGGAATTTCTAACAACTCCAGTTCTTCGCCTCGGTCGAGCAATAATTGTAAATATCCATCAGTATGAGCGATCGCTACTAAATTGCTCAAGTCGATTTTAGATAACTTCATGATGCTCTCCTGTTGGCTGGGGAAATCTAGACAATCAGAAATGTTTTAATACAGATGTACTAAATTAGCAGATGATTGTCAATCAGGTTCATCAAATCTTTAAAAACCCTGATATGCTTGGGTTGGAAGGATGGACATGGCACAGAGAGATAATATTTGTGTGACTAAGCGCGTTTCTAAGTCAGAAAATACTTCAAGATGGTTTTTACACAGCCAAAGATGGCCGATAATGCCTTGAGTGTCGAAAACTGGGTAAAGCAAAATTGTGTGTTTACAAGTGAAATCAAGATTTGATTCAGGTTCCCACCAGCAAAACTGAAAACTGGGTTCTGGTAGTGATTTTTGATAAAATTCGGCTAATTTTGCTAACCGTTGAGAGACATTACAGGCTAAGGAATTATGATGAGCGATCGCATATTGATGCTTAATGGTACAATTTTTAAAATCTGAATCATAAGTAGTGAAGTAACAAGCCTCAAACTGTAAACTCACTGCCAACTCTTGGACGACTAGCAGCCAAATATCTACGGGTGATTGTTCATAGATTGTAGTAGTAATTACCTGCATTGCATCTACTAAAGCGAGCGATCGCTGTAGTTGATTAGTCAATTCTAAAATATCTTCTTCATAACCTCGTTGAATTTTCTGTAACTCTGCTTCTATTTTTTGGCGTTTGATAATTTCTTTTTGTAGTTTTTGATTTTGTGCTTTTAGTTGTTTTTCTTGGTGGTGAATAATTAATTGATTGTTCACTCTAGCCAAAACTTCTGATTCTTGAAACGGCTTTGTAATATAATCAACTCCTCCCATATCAAAAGCTTTAATCTTATCTGCTGTTTGGTCTAAAGCACTAATAAATATAATAGGAATATCAGCAGTTTTCGGGTGAGACTTTAATTGTCTACACACCTCATAACCATTCATTTCTGGCATATTGATGTCAAGCAAAATCAAATCAGGAGGCTCAATTTGAGCAGCCTGAATCGCCATTTTACCACTAATAGTTTTTCTAACTTTAAATCCTCTTGATTCTAGGATTTTAGATAATAACCGCAGATTATCTGGCGTATCGTCAACCAGCAAAATTGGCCCAGACTCATAAAAGTATTCAGGTAGAGACATATTTAATTCACCCTGGGGAAGTTAAGTTAACAATTGTTTCTAGATGAAAGTTATCAACTAAATCTTTTAGTGCCTCAGCGAGTTGCTGCTCAGATGCAGGTATTTGATTAAATAAATTATAGAGTTTAGCATCGTCAATTAATAGCGCAGCTTCATGGACTTGGGCAATCCAATTAGCAGACATTACCTGTAAATCAGCAGCAGTGAGTTTTTGCAATTTCTTAGGAGTTTCAGGAGGAATTAGCAGAGAATTGTCTGCATAAACATAGTGTAAATTTAAATATTGAGCCATTTTGTTAAACAAGACCGTTTCTTCAAAAGGCTTGGCTACAAAATCATCACAGCCAGCGTTTAATACAGCTTGTTTGTCTTCCTGAAAAGCATTTGCAGTCAGAGCAATAATTTTGATATCTTTACCTTCAGACATAGCTCTGATTTCTTTAGTCGCTTCATACCCATCCATCACAGGCATTTGAATATCCATCCAAATAAGATGGGGTTTCCATTCTACACAAAGATTAATTGCTTCTAAACCATTTTCAGCAGCACACACTTCAAAACCAACGGACTCTAAAAGTTTAACCATCAGTTGCCGATTTTCTTGAATATCTTCAACAATCAAAATTCGGTGAGGCGATTGTCCAGGTTCTAAACCAATGACTCGGCGAGTAACTTGTGTAACTGGTAAAACATCAATTTTATCCACCAATGTCAGTTGTACTTGACAACTAAAAGTTGTACCCTGACCAGGAAAACTCCGCACAGTCACATCACCACCCATCAGTTTGGCAAATTGACGGCTAATAGGTAGTCCAAGACCAGTACCCTGCATAAATTGCCGTCCACCTTTAGCCTGTATAAATGCTTCAAAGATCAGATCCATATCTTCCGGGGGAATTCCTGGGCCGGTATCTTCAACTTCAAAGACAATTATCACCTGATCTACAGGTGTTGTGGTAGAGGAAGAATTGAGATAAGAGACTCTGAGTGTAATATGACCAACAACAGTAAATTTAATCGCATTACCGATAAGATTAATGAGTATTTGTCTGAGTTTACCTTCATCACCAAACACATACTGATTTACTTCTTGACCCAGATTGATTGTTATTTCTAAGCCTTTATCTGCGGCTTTCAGGGCGAACATTTCTCTAATTGAGTAAATCAGACGATGTAAGTCAAAATAACTTTCATTTAAAGTTAGTTGACCAGCTTCAATTTTAGACATTTCTAAAACATCATTAATTAAAGCTAGTAAATGCTCACCACTACGGCTAATGATATCTAAATTTTCTTGGTCTTCTGGCGATAAAGAACGATTACGAGTCATTAACTGAGTAAAGCCTAAAATCGCATTCAGTGGTGTACGTAATTCATGACTCATTTTAGCTAAAAACTGACTCTTAGCACGGTTAGCAATCTCCGCTTGTTCAGCCGCGAACTTTAAGGCTGCATGAGAAAATTCTAAGGCGGCAAGCATTAAATTATTCCGCATTTCTTGGGCAACTTCTAAATCAAAATGTTGCCAAGGCAATGATTTCTCTTTAACAGTTTCTTTCCACAATTCAAAGGAGGTGCGTGGTGTTAAACGTAAATTATTCTTGGGATCAACAGATAAGGTTTGATTAGGATTACCTGCCCAATTAACTATTTGAATTTGTTCAGGTCTAAACCAGATAATGTGATATGACCTCTGATTGAGAACAATAGAAATGGCTAAAATACCACAGGCTATATTTTGAAAATTCTTGGCTTTTGGGTAAATTTTTGGCAATGAATCTGTGTAAAAAATCTCTTGAGAATTGCGATTCATCAGCCAGTTGACGAGTTCATATATTGCCGCTTCACTAGGTGTATTACCTAATACTGTGAGTTGTTCTTCTAATAAGATAACTGCACCTTGAGCCTGAACTATATCCAATAAATTAGTTTCATTGCGCTTGAATACATTACCAATGTAGTCAAGTTGATTGGCTAAAGATGCCCTCAGTTCTTCCTGAATTAATTTTACTTGTTGACGATAAATACCTAAATGCTTTTCTTGCTGTTTGACTAATTCAATAGATGCAAATTTGCCGATAAATTCGCAGATTTTACGAATTTCATAATCTAGTTTTTTAGGTGTGTAATGATGACAAGCTATTAAACCCCACAACCTGTTTTGATTAATGAGTGAGATAGACATAGAAGCAGCTACACCCATGTGTTGCAAATATTCTATATGCAAGGGTGATACACTCCTCAAGAATGCGCCACTTAAATCAAGCGGTGTATCTGTGATGGGGTTGTTTGTAGGAATTAATTTCACTGGCTGATAATTAAAATCGGGGATAAGTCTCAGCCATTTTTCATAGTAAAGTTGTCTTGCTATTCTAGGAATATCCGTAGCAGGATAGTGCAGTCCTAAATAAGTTTCGAGATGATTTTGTTTATCTTCAGCTACAATTACCCCACTATTGTCTGTTTCAAACTTATAAATCATTATCCGATCAAATTGCGTAACTTTTCGCACGCTTGTAGCAAGATTTTGATAGAGTTCGGATAAGTTTGATGAATTATTGATGTTAGCGATCGCCTTCTCTAAAATTTGATAATTTTCCAGATATTTACTGCTTTTTAAGAATGGCTGTGGTTCTAATTCCAGGATTAATACATTCTCTGAACGATGCAGCATTCCTAAAAATGAGTTAGATTGATTTTTCGGCTGACACTTGCTACTACATTTGAGAGTAATTTCTATTAACGGAATCAAAGATAAATTTTTTTGTGTTAGATATTGCTTGATAATTCTTATCGTTGCTGTGGGGATTAAAAAACTTAAATTTTTCCCCAGTAAAAACTTAGCATCGATTCCTAAATAATCACGCGTATTCTCACTAACTTGTAAAATATTTAACTCTGGTTCCTGCAAGACTATCAGCATACCATGAGGCTGTATACTGCCCGGTATATTAATTGGGTCTTGTTCACAGTTATTCAGATAAATTTGCTCTAATAATTTAATATTTTTCATTTTTATTAATTTATGTTAATTGTTATTTATGTTTTGTTAGATTATGCTAATTGCTAATCAAGCTACTTAGCTAAAATCTTGTTTTTTAGCAAAACTTAACTCTTTTTCAGTTGAGATTATTTTAATTAATTAAGTAAAAAAAATATATAATAACTAATCATTATATAATATCACAATATAATTTATTTAACCAAAGCTTAACTTTTTATAAACAAGGTGATTTGAAAGCAAATTATATTTACTTTTCTGTGTAAAATACCGAATTTATACTATGTTTCAAGAGGAACGACAATGATTAGCGATAGCGCATAACAGTAAAATTACTGAAATCTTAGTCCAGCAAATTAACTACATATCCCAATATATCAAGCAATTATCTATTTATTAAGACATTTAGATGCTAGTTTAGGGAACACCAAGAAATAAATATTTTCTGAGTATGGCTAGGGTTGCTCGTACTGACTTACCCTAAATTTTAGATATTTTTTGCTCTGGAAGTCTCTAATGCAAATATCAGCTATGCTCACTGGGGATAAGGTATTACTTTTAACTATTTATAAGTTATTATGACGAAATATTAGTAAACCTTAATTAAAGTTTATGGAAAAATATAAATTTTTAATGTAAAACCGGACTTATAGAGCCGGGAAAAGTTTCCCCGTGATTTTACCATCTCCCTGGGGAAATTCATCAGCAATATTTTGAGTGTGAGGCAGGTAAGCAGAATCCCGGCGATTAGGGAGAAGGTATTTGGCAAAAGTCATTAAAAACAGCGTATTTCTCAATTTTATTTCTTGAGAAAGATTGTTGTTTGCACTTTATCAATACCATAGCCATGACTTCAATTTTAGAAAGAAGGGAAAACGGTAGCTTTTGGGATCGGTTCTGTCAATGGATTACTAGCACCGATAATCGGCTATATATTGGCTGGTTTGGGGTGTTGATGATTCCTACCCTGTTAACTGCTACCACCTGTTTTATCATCGCCTTTATTGCTGCGCCACCCGTCGATATTGACGGCATTCGAGAGCCTGTTTCTGGTTCTTTGTTATACGGCAATAACATCATCACTGGTGCTGTTGTACCTACATCCAACGCCATTGGTTTGCACTTTTACCCGATTTGGGAAGCGGCATCAATGGATGAATGGCTATACAATGGCGGCCCTTATCAACTGATTATTTTGCATTTCTTGATCGGTATTTTTTGCTGGTTGGGTCGTCAATGGGAGTTAAGTTACCGTTTAGGGATGCGTCCTTGGATTTGTGTGGCTTACTCTGCACCTGTAGCGGCTGCTACTTCTGTTTTCTTAATTTACCCCATTGGTCAAGGTAGCTTTTCTGATGGGATGCCTTTGGGCATTAGCGGCACTTTTAATTTCATGTTTGTCTTCCAAGCCGAGCATAATATTCTCATGCACCCATTCCACATGCTGGGTGTGGTGGGGGTGTTCGGTGGGGCTTTGTTCTCTGCTATGCACGGTTCTTTGGTGTCTTCTTCTCTGGTGAGGGAGACGACAGAGGTTGAGTCGGTTAATTATGGTTATAAGTTTGGTCAAGAACAAGAAACTTATAGCATTGTGGCGGCTCATGGTTATTTTGGGCGGTTAATTTGGCAATATGCCAGTTTTAACAATTCCCGTTCTTTGCATTTCTTCTTGGCGGCTTGGCCTGTTGTGGGGATTTGGTTCACGGCTTTGGGTATCAGTACAATGGCGTTTAATTTGAATGGGTTTAATTTTAACCATTCGATTCTGGATTCTCATGGTCGTGTGATTAATACTTGGGCTGATGTGTTGAATCGGGCTAATTTGGGGATTGAAGTGATGCACGAGCGTAATGCTCACAATTTCCCGTTAGATTTAGCTTGTGGTGAGGCTGTACCTCTGGGTTAAACGCAAAGGGGCGCGGAGGAAACGCGGAGGATTAGGTGAGGAGTTGGTGTTGAGGAAAAACGCTCTCTGTTTTGGGGGCGTTTTTTGAGTGGGGTGGAAAAATTTGGGATTTTAGTTTTAGTTTTGATGTTTACTGCGGAATTCAATATACAATCTAAGATTTAAAATCTCTAATCGAAATGACAAACCTAACTCCTAATTCCAGTTTTAGTGTGACTCTGCGGTTGCAAATTCCCAATCGTGTGGGGATGTTGGCGGCGATCGCTCAATCTATTGCGACTACTGGCGGCAATATCGGTACAATCGATTTAATTGAGCAAACTCGTCAAGTTTCTATTCGTGACTTGAATGTTGATGCTGCTAGCACTGAACACGCGGAAACGATTGTGCAAGCAGTTAAGGCTATACCTGATGTTCAGGTGTTGAGTGTTTATGACCGCACGTTTAATTTACATCGGGGTGGTAAGATTAGCATTGCTAGCCGGATTCCGCTTAAGAGTGTGTCTGATTTGGCAATGGCTTATACTCCAGGGGTGGGGCGCGTTTGTACTGCGATCGCTCAAGACCCGGCAGAGGTTTATAATTTAACTATTAAACAAAATACTGTTGCTATTGTCACTGATGGTAGTGCGGTTTTAGGTTTGGGTAATCTCGGCCCCCATGCAGCTTTACCTGTGATGGAAGGTAAGGCAATGTTGTTTAAGGAATTTGCGGGAATTGATGCGTTTCCTATTTGTTTGAATACTCAAGATACAGATGAGATTATCCAAACGGTGAAAAATATCGCGCCTGTATTTGGGGGGGTGAATTTGGAGGATATCGCCGCGCCTCGTTGTTTTGAAATTGAACAGCGATTACGAAAAGAGTTAGATATACCTGTTTTTCATGATGACCAACATGGTACAGCTATTGTCACTTTAGCGGCGTTATTTAATGCTCTGAAATTAGTCCAAAAATCAATTACAGATATCCGCATTATCATTAATGGTGCGGGTGCGGCTGGGGTAGCGATCGCCCGTCTGTTGCGGAAAGCAGGAGCCGAAAAAATCTGGATGTGCGACTCTAAGGGCATTATATCTACTTCTCGCACTGATTTGAATGAAGAAAAACAAGAATTTGCTGTTAAAGCTCAAGGTACACTAGCGGGTGCTGTACAAGGCGCAGATGTGTTTATTGGGGTGAGTGCGCCGGGTGTGTTAACACCAGAAATGGTGAAATCTATGGCTAAAGATCCGATTATCTTTGCTATGGCTAACCCTATTCCTGAGATTCAGCCGGAATTAGTGACTAAAGATGTGGCTGTTATTGCTACCGGGCGTAGTGATTACCCTAACCAAATTAATAACGTTTTGGCTTTCCCTGGCGTGTTCCGGGGTGCTTTAGATTGTGGGGCGCAGACAATTACTACTACCATGTATTTACAAGCGGCGACTGCGATCGCTTCTTTAGTTAGCCCCTCAGAGTTAAATCGGGAACATATTATTCCTTCCGTGTTTGATCAGCGTGTTGTGTCTGCTGTATCTGCGGCTGTACAACAAGCAGCCCGCGAAGAAGGAATTGCCCGCAGCTAATTAATTTCAACATGGGATGGGCTAATGGTTCCATCCCTCATCTCCAGAGTTCTAAATTTTACTTTATCTTAATTCCACATTTTTCTCAAAAACTAAGACAGAATCATTTACAGTTTTTTTGTATTGAAACCCATAATCTAACAAAGCTTGTTTTAAAATTTCTAAATCAGATTCTTCCAAGATATTTTGTTTAGGGAATATCTCAATAGCTTCCTGATTAACTGTAAAACTGAAACAGTCTTTAAATTCGTTATAATCCCAGTGTAATTTTCTAGCTGCATTTAACTCAATAGCAGCTAATGTATTATCAAATTTGCTAGTAACCATGAGTTTGTCTCTTGCATTCTCCTCAGACTATTCTAACAATCACGCATTATCAAAAACTCAAGCTTAACTTTTAATGAACAGCTAACCAGAAAGAACAACCATTTTATAATTGAAAAAAATCAACCTTTTGGTCAATGTCATAAAAAGATTTATGCACTAAGAATTTATAGTTAAGCAAGAGATAGTAATCAAATATCCAAAAATTATCTAGCAAATCAAGTTATGATTCGACAATAGTCGTGAAAATACTGTAAAAATTTAACTATACAACCGCAAAAGACTGTACTATTTTATTAAGCTAGGATACACTACATTTATTGCTGCGTTAATCCACTTGTGCAGCCAGGCGAGTAACTGCAAGTCGCTCACCAACACAGTCAATGGGAATAGTTTGATTTCACCATACTCATATCATGAACGACTTATAAATTCGTTACATAAGCTTGAGTAAATACACGAGAGAGAGGTTCTGTAATACTGTTAGGGAATTCCAGAGCCAAAAATATTCAAAATGTAGGATGCGTCAGTACGAGAAAACCTAAGTATCCCAAGAAAATATTCATCCTGACGCACGCTACTAACAGTCAATTTGGATAATTTATTTTTTGGTGTTCCCTGAAATGATGACTCTCTCCAGTTCGTTAAACTTGTTGCCGAATATTAATTTGTCTATTGCGTAATGAATCACCAAACTGGAAGCTTTGTTGACGATCTACCGATAATTTTGGCAGGGCCAATACTAAAACATACTGCACCGGAATCAGTGACAGTATTAGTGGCATTAAAACAGTCTTGCCAGGTAAAACTTAAGGTTTATAGAACCACAGAGAATGGTGAAAGGTTGGACAAATGTTTATTTGTGGGACGACGTACCACAGCTGCTTTAGGTAAATATCTGCACGTAGTTGCTGTTACGGCGGTGTCTCCCATTGGGGAGAGTTTAACGAATGATTGCATCTATGCCTATGATTTACAATTTACCCTTGCAGATCAAACTGTCCTCACCCTAGAACAAGCCTTATCTTCTAACCGTTTCCCTACAGTTAATATTAGTTATTTTCAACATCAAAAACCAACCTTTGTTCTCCCACCTAACCGGCTGGAAGATTTGCATATTGTCCATGCTTCCTGTCGTAAACCTCATGGACATGGATTTGATGCTTTACCAATTATTGATAGCTTAATTGTGACAGCCGTTAACCAACCCCAGAAGCGTCCCCATCAGTTATTTTTAACAGGAGATCAAATTTATGGGGATGATGTAGCTAGCCCGTTTTTGTGGTGTGCCAGTCGTTTAGGTGATGCTTTATTAGGTTGGGAAGAACAACTACCTTTAGATGAAATTTATCGTACACCGAAGGAATTACCCCCAGGAGAAAGGGCGGCAGTAGCAACAGAAGTAGCTGGGTTTACGGCGGGATTACACAATAAACCAGGGAAAGTTTCCAGTCATCTTTTCAGCTTGGGGGAATATTACGCTGCTTATATCCTATCTTGGTCACAAGTTTGTTGGCCAGATGCCTTTCCCCCAGCAGATAGAGTCACCAGTAAGCCTCATGCTATCAAGTCTTGGCAAAAGTCGGTTAAAGATTTACGCCAATTCATTCAAACACTGCCACAAGTGCGTCGTGCCTTGGCTAATATTCCTACATATACTATTTTTGATGACCATGATGTTACTGATGATTGGAACCTGAATCAAGCTTGGTGTTTGCGGGTGTTAGGAAATCCCCTAGGGCGGCGAGTTGTGCAGAATGCTTTATTAGCTTATGCCGTGTTTCAAGGCTGGGGTAATACGCCTGGGAGATTTAAAGCAGGTGAGAATGGTGAGAAGTTGCTGTATGCGGCTGTAGCTTGGTCACATTTTAAAGGACAACATCCAAAAACGGAAGCAGCGATCGCTCGTTATCTCGGCATACCTAGCAGCAATCCCCACACCAACCTACCGAATTTTGTGCAGGAAGATGCAGTCTTTATTTTAGAACGAGATGCAGAAGCCTTGACTTGGAACTACACCATCAAGAGTCATTGTCATGAAGTCATCGTCTTAGATACACGCACTTGGCGCGGCTACCCAGCCAATCAAAAACCCATCGCACCACCGATGTTGTTGTGTCCCAGAGCTATGCAGCAACAACTATTGCAACCTTTACAACAAACAGCAGACAATCAAAACCTTACCACATTTGTAATTGCGCCCACAAATGTCTTTGGCTTGCAAGTCATTGATTGGATTCACCATTGGCAATTAAAACGTGAACAAGTTTTTTCTACAGATGTCGGCGATGCTTGGAACATTAATTTTCCCGCCTTAGCCAGACTCCTCACCATTCTGTGTGAACAACGTCAAAAATTAGTAATTCTGACTGGGGATATTCACTACAGTTGTGTATCACGCTTCTCGTATGCACCACTTTACAATTCACAAACACCATCAGTCTTAGTGCAGTTAACCGCTAGTGCCTTAAAAAACGAAGAACTAATCACTAGAATTATTCATACACGCTTGAAACAATGGCTATTACCCGAAAAAATTCGCCATTGGATAGGTTGGAATCAACCGCCGAATATGCTAGAAATTGGAGTCAAGCAATTAACCCGTAGCCAAGCTTTAACTAAACCTAATTGGCATTGTGTCCTAGAATGGATACCACGACAAAGCACTCAAAGTTTTAATTATTACACCGAGATATCTGATTTAATAGCTGCTAAAAAAACAGCTAAAAATTCTCGATGGCGTTGGTTAGAGCCTTTCAAGTTTTGGCAAACTCGTTGGTTTCAAGATGGACGAGAAGTAGTTGGTGTCAATAATATCGCTTCAGTACATTTTGAATTATTTGATAACAATAATTATCAAGTAATTCAAGATATTTATTGGTTTGATGCTGCCTCTGCAAACAAAATTGTTTACAGTCGTTTTGCCAGTAGTTTACAACCAAATCAACATCTGTTACAGAGTTTTTCGGTTAGGTGAAACCATCTAGGTTAAATACTTTTACTCTGCTTCCAATTCATCACAAAACCTTGAAACCGTCGCCAGTTAGCTCGCACAACTTTCCACTGTTGTAGAGTATGCAAAATGATAAAAACTAAAAAGATATACGCTATCCAAAAATGAATACTTCTACCTAAATCTACCAAATCAGAATTTTGTGGAAATAAATCAGGTAAAGTCAAACCAAACAAGCGAACGTTATTACTGCGATATGAATTAGAAAAAAAGAACCCACTCACGGGAACTGCAAACATAAACAGATACAGCAAAGTATGTAGGAAAAATTTACGCTGCCATTCCGGTGTGAATTTGGGTAAATGTTTAGTGTATTTTCGCCACCACACTTGTAACAACACTAAAATACGCCAAGTCAGCAAAGCTACCACTAAAGCCCCCATCGATTTGTGAAAATCATACAATTCACTTCTGAAAGGAGTTCCACGAGTTAGACGTGCCATACCTGAACCAGTCACAAATAAGACTAGATAACAAGCAGCCATGAGCCAGTGTATAGACATCAACCGCTTAAAAGCAGAGTTAAGCCTACCTTTCCTAACTACTGGTACTGAGTTCATACTAAACACACCTTATGATACTGTGGTTTGATGTTGCCAATGCAGTAGTAATGCGATTTGGTGGTCTAAACTGAAAATGAGAGCGATAAGCGAAGCTTAAGCCTTCTCTACGAGACGCTACACGTAGCTTGCTTCCCTGTAGGAGTACGGCGATCGCTAATCTACTCTCCACCATATATTAAGTATTGTATACATTTATAACCCAGATTTTACAGGTCTGCCATTAGTCATTGTTGACTGTTGACTCTTAAAGAATTTCTTCTTTGTCTTCCTCTCCTCTCCCTGCTCCCCTGCGCTCTACTCACAAGGCAATGGTTTATTGCTAAAATGAGAATATTGACTATCAACCTGATGGGCTTTTTTGACAAAGTATTTCAACAAAAAATTAGCCAATTTTAACTGCCTAAAAATTTGCTGTGGATCAGAAAGATGGGTTTGGGGTAGCTGTTGTCCTAGGTTTTTCATCACTAAACCGATAGGCACATTAATTTCATCCTGTAATTTCAGATAACTTGTAAAAAACTTACCATAAGCAGAAATTAGCGAACCAACACCACCCCGTGCTTGTCCCCAACCAATAAAATACAGTCCTTTGTAGTCCTCAAAACAACAACCACCATAACATTTGACTATTGGGCCTTCAACGCGCTGAAGTTCTGGAGGTAGGAAGGGATAGGACACATAATAGCCAGTTCCACAAACTATCAGGTCAAAAGCTTCTCGACTACCATCCATAAACTCTACTTCCCAACCGTCTAACCGACTCACAGCAGGCTTAAAAATGATACGCCCATGTTTGATATAGTAAGGAACTTCATTATTTAATGTTGGGTGTTTCTCAAAGATTCGATGTTGAGGTTTTGGTAGACCATAATCTTTGTGTGTGCCGAAGGTCAAACGGATAATTACATAAGTTAGTAGCCTCTGTAACCATTCCGGCATCCACCATTTAATTAAATCAGCAAATGGTACGCCAGCAAATGTCTTGGGAATGAACCATACTGATTCACGCATACTTAAAACAGACTTAGCACCTACACGCGCCGCTTCAGCTGCAACATCACAAGCGGAGTTACCACCACCAATCACCAAAACTCGTTTACCATACAGTTGATTAGGGTGTTTGTAATCTTTGGAATGGATTATTTCGCCGTTAAATTCTCCCTGAAACTGAGGAAAACGTTTGCACCAGTGATGACCATTACAAATTAAAACACCTTTGTAGATGCGTTGTTCGCCACCAGCGAAGGTGACTTCCCAAAGATTGTTTTCTACTGGGCGGACATAACTAACTGTATGATTAAGTTCAATATGCTGGCGCAAATCAAAATGATCAGCGAAAGAGTTTAAGTAATCCCGCATATTTTTGGCACTGGGAAAGTCGGGATAACTTTCTGGCATGGGAAAATGGCTAAATTGGGTAATTTTGCGTGATGAAATGATATGTGCGGTTTCATAAACACCGTGATACCAATTACCGCCAATATCGTCACTTGCATCCACCTGATCATAAGGAATATTAGCAGCCTTGAGTGCTTGAGCCATACCCAATCCCACAAATCCTGCACCGATAATCAGATGTTTATCAGTGGTATCGATCATATTTTGAGTTGTACTGGTGCTACTTACTGTCACCATTTTTTAACCTCCTACCGAATCCAGCATTAATCCAGTCTAGTAACTGGGGAAAATAGCGTTTGAGTAGATGGGCGGTTTTAGCTGTTCTATCTGGAAATACATGGAGTTGATTGTTGATAATTCCTTGTATCGTGGCACGCATGACATCGGCAGGATCTGTAACTAAATTTTCTGGAAGTCCCTGAAATTCTTGCGCTAAAGTGCCATATCTTTCTACTTCCAGAATGGGGGTACGGCTAAAAAAGGGATAAACAACTGTAACTTTTACATTGTAGTCTTTGACTTCTTGGAACAGTCCTTCACTAAAGCCACGCAATCCAAACTTGCTGGTTGAATAATGTCCTAAGCCAGCTGTTGCTATCCAACCAGCCAAGGAAGAAATATTGACGATGTGTCCTTGGCGGCGAGTAATCATATCAGCAACAAATAAGGAACTTAAGCGCATTGGGGAGAGGAGATTGATTTGTATGAGTCGTTCCCATTTCTCGGTGGGAATTTCATCCATGCGACCGAATAAGGCAATTCCGGCATTGTTAATTAAAATATCGATGGGGATATCTAGGGCTTTGACTTGATGATACAGGCTTTCACATCCTTCACGGTTAGCCAGATCAACGGTTAAATAAGCTAGTACCTCACCTGTTTTGACTTCCTGTTGAATTGCTGCCACTCTTTGACGCAATAGGGTTTCATCTATATCTGTTAAAATCAGTCGGCTACCAGCCTCTAGTAATTGTCGGGTTAGTTGCTGTCCAAATCCACCAGATGCACCAGTAATCAAAACAACTGCTTGGGATAATTGCGTCATGTCAATTCAAAATAAAAGAGTTAGTTTTGTTGGTAGTGAGGACTTTAGTCCTCTGTTGGAGACGCTAGGCGACAAAAATCAGGACTAAAGTCCTGATTACGAACTGAAAATTATATCTATGTCTAATTGCGCCACTTATCCGCTTAAATCTGCGGTGATTTTAGGGTACTCAGTAGTAACAATGACCAAGGTACTTTAACGTCAGGAATGAGCCAGGAATATTTTCTCATTGCAGGTAGGGCAGAAGGGATGAGAAACTTGAGAGAACGTAGTGATACAGGTAAATTACCATCTTGGTCTACCAGTTGGTATTGTTTAGCTAACTCAGCTACAATCTGGACTCGTCCTGTACGGCGAATAACATCGGGTTCTGAAGCTAATTTGGCGATGACTCGTCCTGTTAATAGGGGTGTTTCCCAGTTATATCGTTCACTGATGACGGAAGTGTTGGGATTATTAATGTTTTGCTGTTCCATTTCTGTGGCGAGACGGGATATGTGTTCTGTGCCAACTATTCCCGGCCAGAGGGAAACCGCAGTAATATTATAGGGTTTTAGCTCTACAGCCATGTCAGCAGTTAGGCGATCGCACCCTGCTTTACCAGCACCATAAGCTGCACCAAATATATAGGACAAGCCACCCCAAGAGGATATATTACAAATCAATCCCCGTTGTTGCTGGCTCATCATCCTCGCAGCAAAGATACTGGCTACATAATGGCTACGCAAACCCACATTATTACAAGCATCCCATAGACTTGGTTCTCTTTCCCAGAAAGGTTTTCCCTGAGCATCCTTTAATGCTTGAACTCCTGCATAAACATTGTTGACTAATAAATCGAGTTGTCCATGTTGCTCATCTTGGATACGCTCAAACAGTAATTTTACCTGCTCATCGTCGCTATGATCTACCTGGACGGGAATACATACACCCCCAGCTTGTTCTACAGCTGATTTTGTCTCACTCAAACTACCGCCAATATCTTCACCGCTAGCGGAGTTGCTGTCTAACCTACGCCCTGTAATGTATACTGTCGCCCCCGCTTCACCTAGTCCAATGGCTATTCCCTTACCTATACCCCGTGTTGCACCTGTGACTAATGCCACTTTCCCCTCAAGGTATTTCATCCTAGTTTTTTGGTAAATATACTGTTGTTATCTGTCTCATTGTGCCATAAGCATGGTTTAGGGGTATGAATCAGTCAGAACTTATGCAACTGGCAACAGTTACAGGGAACAGGGAACAGGGAACAGGGACTAAATAAGGTGGGGGGCTGTCTTACCCAAGGGTGGGGAGAGGGAACGAACGGACGAACTGTTAAGAGTTGCTCGTTAAGAGTTCCCTCTCCCGTTGGCGCAGCCTCTCGTAGAGAAGGGAGTTGAATATTTCTCTGAAGAAAGGATATATCTTCTTGATCAATGCCGTGCGATCGCACTCAGTTGTTGTATATTGTTACAAATAAAATTCAACATACTGTGGCATAATTTGTCTGTCACTATCACCCACTAAATCCATCAACTCATTCTGCTGGCTGGTATCTAGTCTGCGGAAACTTTATTGACATAATCGTAAAATCAAACAATCTGTATTTTGTGATTAAAGTTACAGTTTAATTGCAAGATTTTACTTAAAAATTTTTCTAGAGTTTTTTTAATTAAGCCAGGAAGCAAAAATTAATTAAAACAATTTTGATGGAAGACAAAAGCCATCAGTGGCTAACAATAGCCAATGAGTTTTGTCTGAATGCTTCTGCCTGAAGTTTTAGCTTTACCCAGGTAGATTTTAAATCGAGTTCTCAATTGATTAACTAGACTTTGACCATCCTATGGTATTGATAGATAGTTGAAATTCCAACCTATATTTATTCAAATAACGAGGATAATCTCGTATTAAATTCTCACCATTTCCAAAATAAATGGCATACACTTACATTGGTAAGAATTATCAGGGAAATTAGTCAATGCCTAGACAGAGTATTTATACGAAAAAGCTGCGTCATGGTTTAAATGTTTACCTAGTTAAATGTACTGAAAAATCCCTAAAATTATCAAAATTTTGGCGAAATTTATTAGAAATCTGGCGCATTAGATTAGTTGAATCAGTCCCTTTTTTGTTAGCTTGTGCCGTATTTTTAAGCGTCATCAGTTTAAAAAGTCCAATTTTGTTGTTTTGTTTGCTAATTGGTAGTTTAATTGCTATAGTAGTTCAAAAAATTGAGCAACAGGTGCGCTTACCAAAAAAAATGCGAGTCATCTTGAAGATGTTAGCAGTAGCAATAACTTTAAGTTTATTTTGCTTGGATTATTTTGCTGCTCCAGCACAGGCGCAATTTTTTGGTAGGGCTGAGAAATTTTTCAATACCACATTTAATCAGGGTTCTACCAATGGCACTAATAGCCAAATGGCTGTTAGTTTAATCTTCAATGTATTACGCGCAATTTACCTACTTTATATTGCTGTGTCTTTAATTGGTGTAATTAATGCAGTACGTAAAGATGAGGATTGGCAAAGTGTCGCCAGAACTCCTTTATTAGTAGTTGTTGCTGTTACCATTGCAGATGTTCTTACAGGCTTTGTAATTGGTAGTAGTAATTAGATGCAGCTAAATTCCCCGATTATTTATGTCTGATAAACAACAGCAAGATTTTCGTCCAGTTAATCAAATCTTAGGCTCTCAACCATCATTAGGGCCAATTCCGGCCGACCAAATATTTCCTTGGACAGTCATTATTTTAGGAGCATACTTTATTATTCATGGAATTTTTGGGGGTTTATTTCCAGATGACTTTCAAAAATGGCTATGGACTGCATTAATTGCTGGTTGGGGAATGGGAACTTGGTGGATATTAACTGGTGGTAGGAGTTGGCGTTTTTTAAGTAAATTTATTGGAGTTCCCAGGTGGACAAGAGGCTTTCCTCGTTATCACAGCTTACTGGAAGTGAACCATGAAGCAAAAAATCGGAAAACAAAGCGTCGCTATCGCAGGAAAAGAAAGTAGATTAACACCATTTGAAGATGCTTTACACCTAGCAACAATGCTACGTATCGCCTTAGATGGGCGTAATATTGGTGCTTATATTTTAACCCAAGGAACTCAAAAAGATAAATTCTGCTTTGTTTTTGGTTTTGAGTGTAGCGGCATTCATACTACTTTAAGCCAGGAACAAATAGAGCCAATATTTAATAATATTGAATCGGGATTGAAAGATATTCCCGATGGGGAAAGAATGACATTACATCTGGGTTCTTTTAGTTCTGATCAACAGAGACAAACTGAACTCGCAGATTTGATTAAACGCGCCCCATCACGGGATATCAAGTATTTATTAATGGCAGAAAGAGCCAGATTACAAGAATTGACAAATGCCGGCATTCGCAAGCCGAAATTTTTAAGAATTTATGTGACATATACTATTGATACCAGTGCCACCCATGCCAATGATTGGGTAGAAAAACTCTTAGCGAAAGCTGAAGGCTGGTGGTTAAATTTTCAGGGTGAGATTGCAGAGATTGAAAATCAGCGCATTGAAAGCATGATGATTAAAGCTTACCAACAAGGATTTTGCCGTTGGGAACAGCTTTTATCTAATAAAATGGGTTTGGATATTAAACCTCTGACTACTGAAGAACTGTGGGAAAACGTCTGGAGGAGGTTTAACGATACACCAGCCATAGCCATTCCTCAATTAGTGAATCTAGATGAAAACGGACTACAAGAACAAGTCTATTCCGAGTTATCTAGTACCCAACTGCTCATGGAAAATCTCCACAGTACAACTATGCTGATGGCATCTGGCGTACCTTGTGCAGATCGGCGTTGGATTCATGTTAATAATAAATATATTGGTGCGCTGACTTTTCTGGAAAAACCCGGTGGTTGGCCTCATAAATTTGCTCAACTGCGGTATTTATGGGAACTACTAGCTAGAGAGACAGTAGTAGATACAGAAATTGTTTGTCAATTATCAGCCGCAAATCCCGCTTTGGTAAAAACTACCTTGCAACGAGTGTTGAAGCAGTCGAATATTACAGCACTCATGGCGCAAGAAAAAAATAAAACTATTGATGTTAACGCGCAATTAAAATTAAAAAAATCGATTGCGGCTCAAGAACAATTGTATGAGGGTGCTATTCCTATCTATACAGGGTTAGCCATTTTTGTACATCGTCCGACAGTGGAGAAATTAGATGAGGCGACAAGATATATTGAAAATTGTTTTCAACGCCCGGCGCAGGTAGTCAGAGAAACTGAATATGCTTGGAAAATTTGGTTACAGTCTTTACCGATAGTTTGGGAAGGATTATTAACTAAACCTTTTAACCGTCGTCAGTTATATTTAACCAGTGAAGTACCGGGTTTAATGCCTTTGATGCAAACTAAAGCCGGTGATAAATATGGCTTTGAATTAATTGCGGAAGAAGGTGGGACACCGATACATCTAGACTTATTTAATCAACATAAAAATTTAGCATTATTCGCTACCACTCGTGCAGGTAAATCAGTATTGGTATCAGGAATTTTAACCCAAGCTTTGGCGCATGGCTTACCTGTAGTAGCCTTAGACTTTCCCAAACCGGATGGTACATCTACCTTTACTGATTACGCCCAGTTTATGGAGGGGAACGGAGCTTATTTTGATATTTCTAAACAATCAAATAATTTATTTGAACAGCCGGATTTGCGATCGCTACCTCCAGAACAACGGCGCGATCGCTTCCTCGATTATATCGCCTTTCTGGAATCAGCTTTGATGACAATGGTCTTAGGCTCATCCAACGATAATCCACTACTAGCGCAAACCGTCCGTTCTCTGCTCAACTTGGCTTTAAGTGCCTTCTTTAACGACGCAGGGATTAAACAACGGTATCAAATGGCAATAGCAGGAGGATTCGGTAGTACAGCTTGGGAAAAAACCCCCACCTTAAAAGACTTTCTCCATTTTTGCTCTCTAGAAAATCTGCGTCTAGATTCTGTCAGCGACAGAGTTGAAGATGCACTTAGTCAAATTCACCTACGTTTACGGTTTTGGCTATCAAGCCGTGTAGGGCAAGCCATCTCTGCACCATCGAGTTTTCCTACAGATGCTCAACTATTGGTGTTTGCACTGCGAAACCTTTCAGATAACGAAGATGCAGCCGTGCTATCCTTAAGTGCTTATTCGGCGGCATTGCGTCGCGCTTTAAGTAGTCCCGCTTCTATCTTTTTTATAGATGAAGCCCCAATTTTATTTGAATTTGACCAAATTTCCGATTTAGTGGGCAGAATATGCGCTAACGGTGCTAAAGCCGGGATTAGAGTCATTTTATCAGCCCAAGACCCCGATACCATCGCCAAATCTAAAGCTGCATCCAAGATTTTACAAAACCTCACCACCCGGTTAATTGGACGTATTCAACCAGTCGCAGTAGATAGTTTTGTCAACATCTTAAAATATCCCCGCGAAATTATTGCCCGCAACGCCACAGAAAGCTTTTTCCCCCGCAAAGAAGGAGTTTATAGTCAATGGCTTCTAGATGATAACAGTGTTCCTACCTTCTGCCGTTACTATCCAGGTTACGAACAATTGGCAATAGTCGCTAACAACCCCCATGAGCAAACTGCCCGGCAACAGATGATGCAGCTTTACAGCAATAAATATGAAGCAATTTCTATGTTTGCTCGTCAGTTAGTAGCTACACTACGCAGTAGTTAGTTTTTACAATTCCCAAAATCAGGAGTGTGTCAATCTGGGGATAAATATATGAAAAAAACTATTTTATTGACTTTAGCTGTTTCAACTTTATTAGTTTTGCCAGCAATGGCACAATTAGGGAGAGTTTGGACTGACTTTCAATATTACTCAACAGATTTACAAAACTATCTCAGAAACAATCTACGCGATAGTTTAGATATCAATGCCCAAAATGCGCTGAGTATTTCTCGTGGTGAATTAAATCTACCTAACCCCGTAGAAGCCGGAAAACAAGCTCGCCAAAATATTTTATTTTTTAATACTATCCCTGATAAATTTGAAAATAATCAGGCTGTGCATTCTGATGCAGTTAGCAATGAAATCAATCGCGTCATCACCCATTCGGCAGTAGAGGGTGTTTTGGGTAGAGATGGGCAAACAAGAATGAGAAATAAATTAGAAAATACTCAGGCAACAATCAATAATATTACAAAAATCGCCAATGATTCTAATAGCATTTTTGACCAAATTCTTAATACCATAACAGATGCAGCTAAACACACAGAGATAAATGCAGTAAAAGAACAATCTAATTTACAGCTAAAAGTTCAAAGTGAGCAGTCAAAAATTATGGCTGAAACCTTCGCTCAATCTCTGCAAACAAATCAGTTTATTCAATATACAAATTTAAATTTAGCCAATATTTCTCAGCAGATGGAAGTAGCCAACAGGGCGCGGCGTGTGGATACATCGGCAGAAGCGGCGAGACTGTTACGCACTACTTCGCAAATAGATTTATTTGGTAGAGATATCAATAATTAATTGTCATATTCGCCAATACGCTTTTTGTTTGTAGTTGCACCCAATAAATGATGTAGAGACTCAGCATGGCTAGTCTCTACCGTGCAGAATAAAGCGCATCTATGGCTACGCCACGCAAGCTATATCAAGAAACGGTATAAGGACTTTAGTTTTGAGACAATCAGGACTAAAGTCCTTACTACGAACTTTTTCTGATTTCTGGTGTAAAATATGATATCAAAAGCTTGATGTTTATTTACCTAGCTAGGTTGTGAATTACAATGTGGCTCTATCCAAAAATTCTAGCTGATATTGGCATTACTGATACTTTTAATAGTGGTGCAACTACTGCACGCCGTCTGGCGGAAAGTTGGGATAATCAATGGCTGGATTTATTGCAGAATAATACTAATAATAATTTGTATGGAGCATTAACTAATTTGGGTGTTTTTTTTGCGGTTGGCACTTTACTTTTTTTCATGCTCCAGTGGTTGAAAGATTTGATATACAGTGAATATTCTCGCCCAATATCGGCTTTGATTTGGCCTTTTACTGTAGTTGTTTTATTAAGTAATACTGGTAATGGGAGTATCCTTTCTACTTTGACATTGGGAGTGAGAAATGTGATTAATACTGTGAATCAGCAAGTGATTACTACAGCCAACGCTAATCAGGTGTATCAACAAGCAATAAATATGAGTGTGGCGGAAGAAGTGGCTGGGTCTTTGTTGCGTCCGTGTCAAGCACTGACTGGTGAACAACAAAGCCAATGTTTGACTAAAGCCAGTGAAAGAATTGATAATCTTTGGCGTGAATATAGAAATTTATATGGTAATCAAGTTTGGATAGATAGACTAGAAAATCAAGTTAATCAAATTAGATTTAGTACGGTAATTGTTTCGGAAACTGAGTTTAATGCTTTGTTAGGTAATACTGTTCAAACTACTATTAAAAATTTTTTAATTTCTTTGCAATATGCTTTTCAGAATTTGATCGAAGCTACTATGTTACTCATCGCAGCTTTAGGGCCGTTGGCGGTGGGTGGTTCTTTGTTACCTGTAGCTGGTAAGCCGATTTTTGCTTGGTTAACCGGGTTTTTATCGGCGGGAATTGCTAAGATTTCGTTTAATATTATTGCGGTTTTAACAGCCGCCGTGATAGTAAATGGCCCTGGACAAGACCCTAATGCTAATCCTGATTTAATGTGGTTTATCATTTTTCTAGGGATTTTGGCTCCATTGTTATCTTTGATTGTGGCTGGTGCTGGAGGTTTCGCAGTGTTTAATGCTATTAGCAATACGGCTAATTCGGTGAGTAACAGAATATAAGAAATGTGGCGGTAGTTGGTGACAAATTAGTAGGTAAAGTAGTAATGGTTAATTTGTTAACGAAGAAAAAAAAACAAAGAATCAGTATTTTAACAATCTTTGCGATCGCCACTTTTAGTTTACATTTACTTGTATTATTTATCTTTCTGTCTCAAGGGTTGAATATTCGCCAATTTAGCCAGAGAAAACCGTCTCACTTTATACAAACAATTGATGGTCAACCCATCGGTAATACTGACACATTAGCCAGAGACTCGCAAGCAATTCGGCAATTTGTCAGTCAGACTATGATATCGATATTTAATTGGTCTGGCACTCTCCCACCACAAACTATTGAGGAAGTCGCCAAAGCCAAACCCGACCCAGGAATATTAGTAATAACACTCACAGGTGGCAGTAAAAAAGTAACTACTAGCACATGGGTTGCCAGTTTCGCCATTTCCGAAGATTTTCGCAAAGGTTTTTTAAGTGTGCTGGCTGACATGACTCCACCAGAAATCTTTGCGAGTAATACTAACCAAGCGATGTCCGCACAATTAACTATTAAGCGCGTTTATCCCCCTATCCAAATTTCTCCGGGTAAGTGGCGGGTGGGGATGGTGGCAGACTTGGTACAAACCAGAAAATTTGATGGTAAAAAGTTAATTACTCCTTTTAATAAAGATGTACTTGTAAGAGCAGTAGATTATTTTCCTTATCCATTACCTGAAATTAGCACCGATTTACAAAAAGCAATTTATAGTAGTCGTGCAGAAAAGTTAGAAATTTATGAAATTCGTAATTTATGTTTGATAGATGATTATAGCAATGTGGATATTAATCAATCCAATCCATGTGCAGGTAATTTTAGTAGATAAACAAGCAGTTAACGCAGAGGCATCATCATTTATATTGGGAAATTTCCGCTATTTTATTGAAAGCTACGGTTAAGTTGTTTGATATATAGCGTTTCTTAGTCTATTGAGTTACAGTAACAACAATGAATCAACCAATCACGGATAAAATAGGGTATCATGCTTTTTTAGCATAACTTGTATATAACCCAAAAACCTGGGAAAACCTGGGCTTCGTTGAGGCTTAATTTTTGATGAAGTCCGGCTAACTCAGTGAATAGGAGTTGTATAATTTTTAATATTGTAGGCGCAGTCTTGCTAATGCGTAGCTTGCTTCTCCGTACCTGTAAGGAAGTTGAGGAAAAGAGTACGGAGGCGTAAACCTACCTTTAGGGTAGTTTGAATTTTGAATTTATTCACAGCTTTTATGCAATTAGTTAAATCAGAACCCAAAAAGAGTAGTATTCTTCCTTTATTTGCTGTAGGCACATTTGGGTTACACTTGTTGAGTTTGCTGTTGCTTTTGTTTCACGGGTCGATGTTACAGATGTTAAATGAGCGACTCACACCACGTAGTTTAGTACAATTGGTTGATGGTCGTGCAATTACGGTAGACCCTAAGTCAAGTATGGAAAGATACCCGGAAACTGTACGTCGGTTTGTGGGTGAAACTATGACTCTGCTGTTAACTTGGTCGCCAAAACAGCCCCCGGCAACGATTTGGGAAAGTAGCTCACAACTATTAGCCAATAATCTACAATCAAAATTTTTATCACAGATAAATAACTTAAATTCTGCGGGTCGGATTGCTAATATTAATCGCAATGATGAACATATATTGGTAATACAAAAAATTTCTCAACCTATTGCTATTGGTGATGGTGAGTGGAAAGTAGAAATGCTTGCTAATCAATTAATTTTTAATGGTTCTGACAATTTAGGTCGGGCAATTCCGTTTAATAAACAAATTTTAGTGAGAACTATAGATGAGCAAAAAACTGTGTTACCAACTTCGCCGCTACCTTGGCAATTAGCAGCTTACCGTTTAGGTGAAGCGAAATTAGAAATTTATAATATCTGCGAACTGCAAGATGATAAATGTTCTAGCAATTTAAATTAAGTAATACGCCATGAATCCATACTCAGGGAATTCCGAATTTCCACCTAAACAACTTGCTAGTTTAACTACTGATGATGACCAAACAGAAGTAGATGCTGCTGATTGGGAATCACAGATAGCAAGATTAGTGGGTTTGGCTGAAACATTTCCTACTGTTGATAATACATCACAAGATGAGCAGGCGATCGCCGATCCATCTGTGTCATCTGTGCAAACTGAGCAACCCCTCGCCACTAACCCGTTTGCCAAATTAGCCTTAGTGGCTACTGGGACTTTCACTATAGTTGTGGTGGCGGGTGCTTTTTTATCACAGATGATGAGCATCAACAATCAAAAGCCCAAGCCCCGTAATATAATTGCATCACCAACGGCATCACCAACCGCCAATTTATCGCCAGAAGCCACCCTACAGCAAGAAGTAGAAACTCTCAAAACTAAATTAGCTTTGGCTGAACAAGCCCAGGCGGTAAAAGTCGCACAACAAAATCTCAGGAATGTCACTACCCCCTCTGTGCGTCCCACATTTACCCCCACTACACAGAATAATTCTAATAATGATCGCAACCGGTTACAAACTGCCAAAACAAGCAAGCCCGAAACACGGACTGTGATAGTCGAGCGAGTTGTCAGCAATCCCTACCGCCAACAACCTGTTCCCGTAGTACCTGCCTTACCTCCCCAGTTAGCACCACCACCGCCAGCACAATCAAATTCTACACCCACACCTGCTGCACCCGACCCTTTCCAGGAATGGTCAAGGTTAGCTAAATTGGGTAGCTACGGGCAGGTGAATATTTCCTCTGCACCGATAAGAACTGTCGCTGCCCCTGAGTCGGTAGATAATACCGAAATGTCACCACCACGCCCAAATCCCCGGAGTAGCCAAGGTAACAGCGCACCTGTGGTTATTAGTCAAGCATCAAATCACAGTCCGAAAACCCTGAAACCAGGAACAATTGCCAAGGCGGTGTTAGCTACGGCTGTGTTTGGGGAAACTCAGAGAAACAGAGGTAATAGTGGTGATGACAATGATCCCAACTTATTTGTTGTGCAGTTGCGGGAACCTTTAAAAAGTGTAGATGGTGCGATCGCTTTACCTGCAAAAACCGAGTTACTAACCCAAGTCAGTGGAATTTCTGAACAGGGATTAGTACAACTAAAATTAGTTAAAGTTATCTGGCAAAATAACGGTAATCTCTTAGAAACAGATATACCTGAAAATGCCCTACTCATCCGTGCTTCTCAAGGTAGACCTTTATTAGCCCAGCAATACCCCAATCGTAACTCATCAATAGCTGGGATGGATGCGGGACTATTTCTGTTAGGTGGAATTGCCAAAGCCGCAGAGTTATATAATCGTGTCGATTCACAAGTCACCGTCAACGGTGGTAGTACCGTAGTCAGCAATAGTAGTGCTGGGCGCGATATTGCAGCTGGGGTGCTGGAAGGGGGTTTAAACTCTGTGATTCCCCAAATTGCCCAGCGCAATCAACAGGCGATCGCCCAAATGATGCAACAAACCAACATTTGGATCTTACCAGCCGGGACTGAAGTAGAAATATTTGTCAATCAATCCGTACAGTTTTGAAAGCCATCCCCAATGACAATTAAAACTTATTTTTCCCTCCCTACAACCCCCCGGCAGCGTCATTATTTATCTAATGTATTCCTGCTAATTTTTACGGCTGCAATCTTATTCCTGGCAGAACGTGCTACAGCTAATAATGCTGTTCTCCGTTCAATTTTTTCCTGTCAGGCTCAGGGTTTAGGGGGAGTCATACCTACTATCAAAGTCTGGTATCAGCAAGGGACAAACTTAAGCTTTATTCCCACAGGTGAAACCATCAGGAAAGTCTGGCTCAATGACCCATCACAGGTAACAATAGACTTTGATGGCCCCATGTGTATGCAGTTTGGTCAAGAAAGCGGTGTTACAGGCGATTGTCAAAACTCAGCAGCCAATGTCATGCAACTGCGACGCATTCCCAAACTCAACATCCCCGGTTTACCTAAGACTAACAATACACTTTTAACTGTAATTACTGATGCCCAAGGTCAACCTAAGCTTTACACCTTTCGAGTTCTCTATGGAGATAACGCGCCAGAATATCATACTTTAGCGGTTTTTGCTGATCCTGCCTCTGCGGGAGAATCATGTGTCAGAGTTTCCCGCTAATGGTTAATCAAGCTAACGCCTATCAGGGGGGACGCAAAGAAATTTAAATCAATACGTCTCCCCCTGTTGAAAACAGACTATTGCGCTTTGATTAGGGCTAAAAAAGCGGGTTTTATTTGTGCTGTGTGCGAAACCAAAAAATATACTTAACTTACCTGAATATAGCTGGAATTTTGAATTTTGAATGTTGAAAAAGACTTGATTCACCCTGATATAAAAAACCGACGCTCAAAAATTAAGAATTTTTCGCTAAGATATCCAGTAATTAATTTTGCTCAAACTTCCGCCAATTCTTGCGGAATAGCAGCAAATTTTTCCGCTTGTTCTTCTGTTTAACCTTAGCTAAATAGTTATTAGCGTACCGGAAAGCGGATGCACCATCATAAGCAGCAATAGCTATAGCTTGAAAAAAAACATTGGTGGGAACTTCTTGATTTAAAAGCTGTTGTGTCAAAATTAACAAATCATTATCTGTTGCTGGTAAAGTCGCATCTTCTGACCATTCGGGATCATAAAAGATATCTTCAATTACAGCTTTGAACATTTTGAACCTCCCCAAAAGCAAAAGATGCAAAACCTGTGATGAAATTTAATTGTTGTTCACGTGTTTGTAGATTGTTTGGCAGTTGGGTATCAGTACATCCGATTTCCTTTAAAATTTCCAAACAATAAGCACTGAGTTCATTACCTGAAGCTTTTTCCCACTTCATAGCTACTTCTTTCGCCTTTTCCAGATTGCATCTAATCACGTTAGTTACAGGGTTAATCATCAATGCACCCTCATGAACTGGATAGTGGCAATTTTGCTCAAAAGCACAAATTAAAGTAACCGTAATTATGCGGAATTTATGAAGTTGGCTCATGAAGTCATCAGCGCATTTGCGGAACAGCCTGGGCAGCGATCGCGAATTTCCCTGAAAAATACCACGACCATAACCTCAGTTTTGCTGTTTTATTGCTTGGTATTACTTGCTTATTATCAAGTTATCTATTTGCGTATTCTTACTTAAAAGAGAATTCATTACATAATTATTAGATAGTTAATATTTATTTTTTTTATTTAGCGAATTATCATCTATTTCAAATTTTATTTTTTTGCTCTACCTAACGAATGATTTTATTATCAAAAAAAATATATTAATTCATTCTTTCGGTCGATACATAATTCTAGGATTTACCGTTTAAAATAGTCAATGTATCAGGCTGTGATAAAGAAAATATTGGCTAAACCAACTGCATGATTTACCTATCTTCAGTATATAGGATAATCACAGAAGATTTTCTTTATTAGGTCAATTAATTTATAACTTAATCGAACAACACATAAGCAATAGTTTGTCAGTTGCCAAAAGATTGAGTTATGAATGTTTGGAGGATTGTAAATGAAGATTGTTAACAGTGTTTTATCTATGCTAAGTCCAGTCAAGTTTGTGATTGTAGCTTTGAGTTGTGCGCTAATATTCATATCTAGTATCGTTCCAGCTTTTGCCATTGAAAGCTACCAAAGTGAACCGACTGAAGCCACTACACAACTTTTAGAGACGCAACGCAAAACTGACGAAGTTAGTAGGTCTGCACCCCCCTCATTGAAAGAAGTTCAGAAAAAGTCTAATGAAGGACTCAATGAAGTTCAAGGTGCTGCTGATATTGAGAAAATGAAGCGTCCTGAAAATTCTCAAGCTGCAACTAGCGTAGAAGATGAAGTCAGAAATTTCTTGGAAAAAGTAACCGGTAATCAATAAGCCGAGATAGAACAGTCACAAATAAATTAAATTTGTGACTACCACGATAATCTTGAATGAAAGTAGATGTCTTAGTTCTTCATCATAAAGATAAGGTAACACCAAAAAATAAATTATTCAAATCGACTGTTAGTAGGGTGTGTCAGTATGAATACACACATATTGCACCTGTTCCTTGATGATAATTTTTGTAGGGTGGGCATTGCTTGCAACTTGCTGAAAGCCTTAGTTTTACCTCATTAGCAATGCCCACCTGACGCTTATTGAGAAAGGTGCAAGATATGACAATATTTTCTTGGGATAGCTGGGGATTCTCGTACTGACGCACCCGACATTTTGGATATTTTCTGCTCTGAAAGTCCCTAACTAATTTTACTTTTTCAGTTTTGGGATTTTACCAACTATATTTGTTACTTGTCACAGATAAACCTATCCTTAAGTTGTAGTTACTTAAGGTTTGATAATCTTTCCTCTGGTTGATGCAGAGAAAAGCTATTTTTTGTGAAATTAGTAAATGAACTTGACTAGGAATAAACAGCAATGCGGACAATAAACATTGGTTTAACAAACGAACAACGTCAAGGTGTAATTAATCTGTTGAATCAAGATTTAGCAGATTCTTATCTTTTGTTAGTGAAAACCAAAAAATACCATTGGGATGTTGTTGGGCCTCAGTTCCGCAGTTTGCATGAACTATGGGAAGAACACTACGAGGAACTGACAGAGAATATTGATGAGTTAGCTGAACGAATTCGTGCTTTAGGTGGTTATCCTGTAGGAACAATGGCAGGATTTCTGAAGATTGCTACTCTCAAAGAACACTCAGGCGATGTCCCCAACGCTACAGATATGGTAGCTCGACTCGTGGAAGATCATGAGCAGATTATTCGTAACTTGAGACAACACGTAGATCAAAGCGCGGAAGAGTTCCATGATCAAGGAACATCTGACTTTCTCACCGAACTCATGGAAGAACATGAAGAGATGGCTTGGATGCTGCGTTCATTCATTGAAGGACAAGCCTTACAGCCAGATGGTATACAACCAACATCAGAAACTAGAACTCCTGTAGGCGTGTAGTTGCCGCCAAAGTATGACTAGAAGCTGAGAAACAGAGATGGGGGATACGGTTAAATATCCTCCGTATCTCTGGGAACATGATGAATTTTTGATAAAAACCCCAAACTGAGGAGTATTCAAGTGCCAGAAGTTTATCAAGCAGAGCGTACTATCTCTAGTTTGTTTAAAGAACAAAAACAAGTTGATGATGTGATTCGACGTTTATTAGACAGAGGTGTACCCAGAGATCATATTTCGGTCATGGGTAGGAACTTCCAGTCAGAAACTCGAATTTCAGGCTTTATCACCAAAAGAGATGTCATTCTGGGAGGTTTGAGAACAGGGGCAATTTTTGGTTCCTTATTTGGTTCTTTTCTCAGCTTGCTGACAGGTGTCGGTGTACTGTTCATTCCTTTCGTTGGCCCGATTGTAGCCGCAGGCCCCATTAGTGCGCTGCTGCTGGGTGCTGCTAGTGGTGCGATCGCAGGTAGTGCTGGTGCTGGTTTAGTCTCAGTTTTAACTACTCTAGGAATGCCAGAAGATAAAGCCGCAGTCTACCAAACCCGCTTACAAGCAGGCGAGTTTTTACTGATGGTAGAAGTACCCAGTAAGCGCGCTGGCGAATTTCAATTATTGCTGGAAAGTTCTGGTGGTGAAGAGATTAACACCATCGATAATACCTTGGTGCATCCTTGTGCTGGGCCTTGCAATAGTCCAGAAGATTTATCTCCTGAAGTGCGTTCTCATCTTTCACCAGAGGCTCAACACACATTCATTGAACGTTATAACGCCGTCTTGAATGACACCAGTGATGAGTTTACCTCGGAACAAGCCGCTTGGCAAGCTGTACATCAAAAATTTGACGAAGACGAAAACGGTGTTTGGTCAAAGCAGAAAGTAGGCGTTTAAATAACTTTTCTCTAATTCCCATCAGCAGTTGCGTGTTGCTGCCATCAATAGAATACCAAAATCAATACTTGATTACTCCACTCTTAATATAAGTAGTGGAGTTTTGATATTTTGTTGTAAAAAGTAAAGGTTAGCCGGGAATAAATTCACTATAAGCCATGATAGTTTTTATACCCTATTAAGCACTGGTACTACCAGTTACCAAGCCCCAGATGAAAATAGCAATTATTGCACCAATGATTGCCACAATTAAGCCAGGAATACTCAGAGTTGCGGCCGTTAGTTGTAGCCTTCCTGTTTGTAAAAGAGCTACCAAAGTACCACCAATCAAAGCACCAATTACACCTAAAATCATGGCTGATATGATACCACCACCCTGACGACCAGGGTAAATAGCTTTGGCGATAGCTCCGGCAATAATACCCAGAATTATCCAAGCAATAATGTTCATAATTTAAGTTAGCAAAACACTTACCAGTAATTTATTAATTACCATCTAGTTTTCCTTCTACCAGAAGAGATAAGTATTAATCAACTAGAATTTATCTCCCGTGGTAATTCCTGGCAGTTAGCTCTACAAGTTTACGCAATTTATCGTTAAAATTACGATTTACCGTCAGATAGATGATTTATAGGCTAAGGTTTTCCCTAAGTAGATAGTTAAAGCGATCGCTATTCCAGAAATCACCACCGCATTATTACTTACCATCATCAATCATCAGAATTATCATCAGATTTTTGGCATGGTTTGTTTCTGCCATTGGCGTTTATAATCTTCAAATGTCTTTCTATCACAGAAAAGATTGCCAAGCTAGCCAGAAACCATAATCAGGCTGTTTAATTAAAATTCATGCAAAAACAAACTAAAGCTATCTCTCCCTGGATTTTTATCCCTACCTTATATTTTGCTTCTGGCATACCTTACATCATCATCAATACGGTTTCTGTAATTTTTTACAAAAAACTAGGCATTAGTAATACACAAATTGCCTTATGGACTAGCTTTCTCTATCTACCTTGGGTGATCAAAATGTTTTGGGGGCCACTGGTAGATATTTACTCAACAAAAAGAAAATGGATATTATATACCCAATTGGCTATGTGCTGTTGTTTGGGTATAGTAGCCGTTTGCTTACAACTACCCAATTTCTTTTTTATATCCCTAGCCGCTTTAACATTAGGAGCATTTATTTCCGCAACTTATGATATAGCTACAGATGGATTTTATCTTTTAGCATTAACACCAGAACAACAAGCATTCTTTGCTGGAATTCGGTCATTATTTTATAGAATGGCTGTTATTTTTGGTTCTGGTTTTTTAGTAGTTTTCGCTGGATTACTCGAAAAAAAGCTAAATAATATTCCCCTAAGTTGGAGTTTAGCACTTGGTTTTTCTGCCATTATCCTCGGAATAATATGTATCTGTCATCGCCTAGCTTTACCCTTACCGGAGTCTGACAAACCACGGCACACCAAAACAACTGCTATTCCATTTGGGGAAATTATTATTTCCTATTTTCAACAAGCAAAAATTTTCAACATCTTGGCATTTATTTTTCTCTATAGATTGGGTGAGGCAATGCTAGTAAAAATTGCCTCATTATTCTTATTAGATAAACCAGAATTAGGTGGACTAGGACTATCTACATCAGATGTTGGCTTAGTTTATGGAACATTTGGCGTAATATCCCTAATTTTTGGCGGCATTCTTGGCGGGTTGGTAATAGCTAAATATGGCTTAAAAAAATGTTTATTTCCTATGGCATTAGCCATGAACCTACCCAATCTATTTTATGTTTACATGGCTTACACTAAACCTTCATTAACATTGGTGTATCCCCTAGTTTCTCTAGAACAATTTGGATATGGTTTTGGGTTTACAAGTTTTAGCGTATATTTAATGTATATCTCCCAAGGAGAATATAAAACCTCTCATTTTGCCATATCTACAGGCATCATGGCTTTAGGTATGATGTTACCCGGAATAGTTAGCGGTTATCTGCAAAATTCCTTGGGATATCCCTTATTTTTTATCTTAGTTTGTCTCCTAACCATCCCTGGTATGATTACGCTATTTTTCATACCTTTCAAAGCAGATACTCAAAAGCCAACTCTGATTACTTCTAGTTCGTAGTCAGGACTTTAGTCTTGTCATATCTTGCACCTTTCTCAATAAGCATCGCTCCCTGCACATCCAATGACATAAAACTAAGGCTTTCAGCAAGTTGCAAGCAATGCCCACCCTACAAAAATCATCATCAAGTAACAGGTGCAAGTTAGTAGTCCTGAGTTATCTAAGCCTAAATTGCTTACTACAAACACAATAAATACCACGAAAAACCATGAGTTATGTTTTAGGAATAGACGGCGGTGGTAGTAAAACCGTATGTGTTTTGATGGATGATATACATCAAGTGTTAGGCCGTGGTCAAGCAGGTGCATCTAATTATCAAAGTATAGGACAAGCAGCAGCCTTAAAATCTCTTGAGACTGCAATTGATGCCGCAGCTAAGGAAGCATTGAAGTTAACAAATAATATCAAGATTACAGCAGTATGTTTGGGATTAGCAGGTGTAGGTCGTGCAGAAGATATTGATATAATGAAAAATATCTTACAAAAGTTAATAAATAGCCAATATCTACCGATAAAATGGGATTTACACCCATCAAATATTATCATTTGTAATGATGCTTTTATTGCCTTAATGGGCGGAGTTGGTCATCCTGTGGGAATTGTGGCAGCACTAGGTACTGGTTCCATATTTTTCGGTCGAAATTCTCAAGGAGAAACCAAGCGAGTTGGCGGTTGGGGTTATATTTTAGGTGATGAAGGTAGCGGTTATCAAATTGCTGTAGCTGGGATGCAAGCAGCATTAAAAGCTTACGATGGACGGGAGAAATACACAAGACTGATAGATGATTTTAAACAGTATCTTGGTTTAGAAAGTATAGAGGATTTAATTGCGGTTATTTATCGGCGAGGTTGGGGAGTTAAACAAATAGCTGGTTTAGCACCAATTGTAGATTTAGCAGCCGCATCAGGTGATGAAGTCGCTAATAATATCATTGATCATGCTGTGAAAGAATTGGTAACAGCTACATCTACAGTAGCTGAGGCGATTTTCCCTCTTGATGCAGTTTTTGAAATTGTGACAACAGGCAGTGTGTGGCGGGCTAAATGCCAAATACATCAGAGATTTACCGCATCTATGATCAAGTTTTTTCCCCAGGTACAGGTGATGTTTCCCCAGCATGAACCTGCTTATGGTGCTGGTTTGTTGGCTTTGCAGAGTTTAAAGGGGTAAGTATGTTACCCGGACACGAGTAATGATAATGTTGGAAATTCAGGAGTCAAATCTCTTCGTTCTGATTGTTTGTGACTGAATTTAGGGAATTTACAGATGATTGGTAGGTAAATTTCCTGATAATCGGGAGATATTGGCAATGAACATCCACTATCCCATAATATTTTAGAAGTCAGGTTTAAAAAGACAAAGCTTGCGGTGACTGGCTATAAGGCTATATTTTTGATTATATATGTAATATATGTTACTTGTTCACGCCTTCAAAGCGGCAAGTGGATGTTCCAGTTAAAGATGTAAAAAGAAATGACAAAACACAGCAAGATAAAAATTGAAGAGATTGATGATACATCACCGCATTTAGCTACGGTTATTGAACTAGGGGATTCCAATAGGGCAACACTTGGCTTCTTCTCTAAAGGTGCTTTTGCAGAAAGTGCAAAAAAACGCCATATACTTGTAGCACTTGAGCCTCAAGCAGGATGTATTGGCTATTTATTATATCGACATTCATATGATCGAATCACGATTGTTCATCTTTGCGTTGCTAAGGAGCATCAAAACAAAAAAATTGCACGATTACTTGTCAATCACCTGAAACAAATAACTCAAGAAAAATATACAGGCATTGGCTTACACTGCCGTCGTGATTATGACTTAGCAGATATGTGGTCAAAATTAGGTTTTGTTCCACAATATGATAAAGAAGGAAAGAGTAAAGATAAAAAACTGCTAACTTTTTGGTGGTTTGATCACGGGCATGAAAATCTATTTTCTAATACTCACATTCATAAATTTGAATCAAAACTATGCGTTGTTATTGATGCAAATATATTCTTTGATTTATATGCTGATGAAGATAGAGATAATGATGAATCGAAATTATTGTTAGCTGATTGGCTAGAGCTTGAGTTAGAAATATGCTTAACTGATGAAATCTTTAACTACATAAATATTATTACTGATGATCAGGAAAGAAAATCGCAAAGACAACTAGCGCAACGTTTTATCAGTCTGCCATATATCAGTCAATTGTTAGATAAAACAGTTCAAGAATTACAGAATATTATATCTCAAAAAAATATAATGATTTCTGAACTAAATGTACGCCATCTAGTCAAAACTATAGCCTCAGAATCTAATATATTTGTAACTAATAAAAAAGAACTTTTAGATATTGCAAATGAAATTTATGATAAATTTCGCCTATCTGTTATCACTACTAATGAACTGGTTATTCAATTAGACGAGCTTCGCAATAAGCCTGATTATCAGCCTGTACGTTTGGCTGGAACTTTACTAAAGCTAGTACCTGTGCAAAAGGGACAAGAAGATTTATTGACCAATTATTTTACTTGTATCAATCAAGGTGAAACCAAAACTGGATTTCAACAGCAGTTACGCCGATTTATTGCTGAAGTAGAAAAGTTTGATTGTTATGCAGTTTTTGAGGAAGAAAATAAACCATTGGCTTTATTTGTCTATGGTAAACATAAGCAAAATGAGCTAGAAATTCCACTGTTACGAGTTGGAGACAATCACTTATCTGGCACACTAGCAAGGCACTTAATTTTTCAATCAATTTTACATTCTGCTAATGAACATCGCCAATTTACTAGAATCACTGATTTATGGTTACAAGAAACTGTTACTAATGCAATTCAGGAGGATAATTTCGTCAAGTTTAATAATGGATGGCTAAAGGTAAACTTAGCAGTTGCTGAAACTGCATCCCAGTTATCAATACGCCTAGCTAATTTAGCCTCCAGTTTGGGACAGGAATACAATTTTTGCCTTCAAATCGCTAATAGTCTTAATTCTAAGAGCTTTATTAAAGAGATTAAATTATCAACAGATCTTGAAAAATTTCTTTTTCCGCTAAAGATTATTGATGCGGAGATACCTAACTTTATCATTTCTATTGAACCCAAATGGGCAATAGATTTATTTGATTCAGATTTAGCTATGCAAACGCTATTTGGCTCAAAAATAGAACTTGCCTTTAACCGGGAAGCTGTTTACTATAGATCAGCCAAGAACTCAAGAGGATTAAAGTCTCTCTGTCGGATTCTATGGTATGTGAAAAGAGATGAAAAAGCTGATTACTGCGGAATAAGCTCTATTCGAGCCTGCTCATTTGCAGATGAAATCATCATTGATAAACCCAAAAATCTTTATCAACGTTTCCAAAGGTTAGGAGTCTATAAATTGGCTGATATTTTAAATATAAATCCAGATAAAAATGGTAATATTATGGCAATTAGATTCAGTTATACAGAATTATTTAAATATCCTATACAATTGCAGACAATCCGAAAAATTATCAATAAAAAAGAAACGTTTCAATCACCTTGTAAAATCAGTAATGATTGTTTTAATAAGTTATATAATTTAGGTAACAGTAACCTATAGTAAATAACTGATGTACAAAAATATACTTTTACTTTCAATCAAACCCAAGTATGCAGAAAAAATATTTTCTGGAAAAAAACAAGTTGAGCTTCGTCGTGTACGTTCTCGTTTAAATACAGATGATTTAGTTTTAGTCTATGTCTCATCTCCTACAAAAGCTTTAGTAGGTTCATTTCAAGTAGATCAGATTATTCAAATAGAAATTCAAAAATCTTCCAAAGACTTAAATGAATTTTGGCATAAAGTCAAAAACATAGCTGGAATTACTTCCCAAGAATTTCAAAGTTATTATCATGGTGCTTCAGTAATGGTTGGTATTTTTGTAAAAAATCTAAGAACTTTACCTGAGCCAATAGATTTAACACAATTAAGAGAAATACTTCCCGAATTTAGACCACCACAAAATTACCGTTATTTAAAGGAAAGTGAGTTTAAAATATTGCAATCAATGATGCAAGATATCATGATGGATTCTTCCAGTCAATAATGTTTTTATAAAAAAGCTCATAATCTAAAAATTATGTATGATAATGATAGCTCACAAAAAAATTGAATTTTTGAGGTTGTTTCAGGAATTCATAATTTCATATCCCTACACAGCACCTGGAATAAGTCATATCAACTCATATTCTCAGCAGCGTCAGCAGGCACGCCGTAATTTTGAAGCTATAAAAGCAGCAGTAGACTCAGGAGAAAACGTCACAGAATTAGTGTTGCTTCAACTGCTACCCTACGATCAAAATACTAAGAATCATCAAAGTGGTGCTTGGATTCATTTTGCTTCATCTGTTACGAAAGATATAAGGCAATGGTTTGAGAGTGCAAACGAGATAAAACCAGAAGATTGGCAGCTAATTTCCCTTGCGATTTTAAATTTTGTTCGTTGCTGTAATGATAATCCACAGCAATTATTAGCAGCTTGTAGGGAATTTTCGCAGATGTCTTATGCCAAATATTTCCACACAGAAATGCTAACACCTATTCTTAATGCTCTCCAACCAGATGAGTTTCTTTTAATCAACAACAAATCGTTACAAGTAATCAATTACTTGGCGAATACAAACTATGAACTAACGCTAACAGACTATCCAGCAGCCAACAGTACAGGACATGAGTTAATTAGAGAATTCGCACAAGAGATGCGCCAGTCAGGTGTGCCAGCTTTGCGAGATGGTGACTTGTTTGATATGTTCTGTTACTGGCTGGTAGCGTTGAAGGCATATCACTTCAGTAATTACAATCTCAAAAATAAGACTGACGGGAGTAAAGAAATTAATTACCCAGAATATACTTTATCTAAACTTATTGAAGAAATAGGTCTGGGAAAAACAATAATAGAAAGATGGATAATCACAATTAATCGCAAAGGCCAAGCGATTTTATATGGTTCACCGGGAACAGGTAAAACTTATATTGCTGAAAAGCTTGCGAAATACTTAATTAGCGGCGGTGATGGTTTTTCAGAATTAGTGCAATTTCATCCAGCATACTCTTATGAAGATTTTATTCAAGGTATCCGTCCCCGGAGTCAAGACGGTAAACTGACATATCCACTTGTTGCAGGGAGATTTTTAAAATTTTGCAAAAAAGCTGAGTCTCGCCAAGATACTTGTGTTTTCATTATTGATGAAATAAACCGTGCTAATATTCCACAGGTTTTTGGCGAATTAATGTACTTACTTGAGTACCGAGATAAAAAAATTCCTTTAGCTGCTGGTAACACCTTTTCCATTCCCAAAAATGTCCGCATTATTGGCACGATGAATACAGCAGATAGGTCTATTTCCCACATAGATCATGCACTACGCCGCCGCTTTGCGTTTATTGAACTTCGTCCCAACTATGATGTATTGCGACGATATCACCTCAAAACAGGTTTTGCAGTCGAGGACTTGATTAAGATTTTACAGCAATTAAATCAGGCGATCGCAGATAAAAACTACGAAATCGGTATTTCCTTTTTTTTAACAGATAATCTGCGTGATGATATACAAGATATCTGGCAAATGGAAATTGAGCCTTACTTAGAGGAATACTTTTTTAACCAGCTAGATAAAGTAGATGAATTTCGCTGGCATAAAATTGATAAACGTCTATTTATATAAATCCAGTGTGCTTAAAAAATATTCAACTCACAGAATACCAAGCTAAATATTTTGACCGTGATGAAATACCTGTTGAAGCTGGAATAAAACTATATGAAAAATATCCAGCACAAGTAGATGTAGGATTTCCTAACTACAGAACTCGTGATCAATGGTGTTTGAAAGCTAAAGGATGGGTAGGCTACATTCCTTTAAGTTCGGAAATAGTTATCAATATAAATCCGAAAGTCTCGATTAAAAACCTTTTTGGAATGCTGGAATATGCCTACAATTTAAAGAGTTTTCGCTTTCTGGAAGGGGAAGTACATTGTGATTCTTTGGCAGGGTTCTACAATAATCTAGCTTATATATTAGCTCAAAAAATTTTAGAACGATGTCGCAAAGGATTATATCGTGCTTATGTACCTAAGACAGAACAGCTTACCTATGTGCGAGGTAAGCTAAATGTGCAACGAATAATCCAAAAACCGTGGGAAGTAAAACTGAACTGTCACTATGAAGAAAACACGGCTGATATTGCAGAAAATCAAATTCTTGCCTGGACATTATCTATTATTAGTCATAGCGGTTTTTGTTTTGAAAATGTATCAGCAATAGTCCGAAAAGCTTATCATGCACTCCAAGGATTAGTAACCTTACAACCTTATCAACCACAATATTGTATCAAGCAGCAATACAACCGTCTTAATGAAGATTACCAAATCCTCCATTATCTCTGTCGATTTTTCTTAGAGAATACTATACCCAGCCATGAAAAAGGTAAAAATGCTACTCTACCCTTTTTAGTGAACATGGATCGGCTGTATGAACTGTTTATCGCAGAATGGCTTAAAGTTCACTTACCCTCAAATTTTACTCTCAAGTTTCAAGAAAGAGTCAATATAGTCAAAAATCTGTACTTTAAAACAGACTTGGTTCTCTATGAAGCTGCAACTTCTACGCCACGATATATTATTGATACAAAATACAAAACACAAGATAATCCATCATCTCAAGATATAGCTCAAGTGGTAGCCTACGCTGTTTCTAAAAGTTGCCAAGAGGTTATTTTACTTTATCCAACTAACTTAACTTATGCTTTAGATGCTGTGGTTGGCAATATCCGAGTACGTAGCCTTACTTTTGCACTTGATCATAATCTTGATGTTGCTGGTCAAACATTTTTAAATGATATGTTAGATGATTATCAATAAACAAAAGGTGGGCAATGCCGACAACTTAACAAGAAAAATTGGATCGACTTTTGAGCATTGCCCACCCTACAAAAATTGCTAAGTTGGGATCAAAAAGAATATTGAGAAATGCAGAAGGTAATAATGAACAATATTACTACTCCCTACTCCCCACAATATTAATTAAGGGGATAGATGACATTCGCCAACGGCGAAGCACCTACACCCCAAATAGCTGCCCAGATGAACCTGGAACCCTATAATCTGGTATCTTATGAATCCAGTATCTGCTGTGAGCTATCAATTGTCACTGGGAGACATACGGAATTAAAAAATATTGTTGAACAAATCATACTGATTTGTGGCTAATACATGGTTTTATCTCAGAATTTCGATTTCGCCAGAAGTGCTGTTCCATAAGCTGCTTCAGTATTCACAGAGGAAACTACAGGTACTTTTAAACGTCGTTGACGAATTGCATTCCAAGTGGGATTTTTTGCGCCTCCACCGGCTGTATATACTTGATTTAACCTATCTGCGCCTAATTTTTGCAATAATTCATATCCCTGTGCTTCTATACGGGCGATACTTTCTAACAAACCATGCAGAAATTCGACGGGATTATCAGGGCGTGGTGTGAGTCTTGGGGGTAAATTCGGATCATTGATGGGGAAGCGATCGCCTGCCTTCAATAAGGGATAATAATCTAACTCACTAGCTTGCTCACTATCAATCTCACGACTGAAGTTTTCTAACTCTGCATCAGTAAAAAATTCCCTTAACACCGCACCCCCAGTATTAGACGCACCACCAGTCAGCCACAAATCCCCCAGGCGATGGCTATAAATTCCATATCGCGCATCTTCTACACGAGTACGACTCAAAAGTTTTAAAACTAAGGTTGAACCGAGAGAAGTCACAGCTTCGCCTGGTGATGTTGCACCACTGGCGAGAAAAGCCGCAATACTATCAGTAGTGCCAGCACAAACTAAACAATCAGCAGGTAGAGAAAACTGGCGCGCAATTTCATCACGTAATTCCCCAATTGCAGTTCCCGGTGACAAAACTTCGGGTAGCTGAATCGGTAGTTGCAGATTTTCTAACCATTCTGGGTATTTTAACTGTTCTACGTCATAACCCAGCTTTAAAGCATTGTGATAGTCAGAAATCCCTAACTTACCATGCAGCAGAAACGCCAGCCAGTCAGCTTGATGTAAAAAATATCTCGCTGCACTCACAGCAGGTAATTGCATCATCCACAGCAATTTAGCCAAGCTAGAGGTTGCACTTAAAACGGTATGATTTGGCGGTGCTATCTTCCGCAACTCCTCCAACACCACAGAACCCCGCCCGTCGTTGTAGAGTAAAGGCTGATATACAGGGTTGCCAGCCGCATCGCATAATAACACTGTAGAGGAAGTGCCGTTGATAGCGATCGCCTTGATTTCTCGCCGCACAGCTTCAGGAATTGCCCCCAGCAGCGTCAATAAAGCCCTTTGCCATGCTGCTGGCTCAGAAATTGCCCCAGCTTCCCAAGGATATCGCACTTGTGTCTGGATCTGCTCTTGTGCGTCAATCACTATTCCCCTCGCGCCAGACGTACCAAAGTCGATTCCTAGATAACAAGTCATAGTTTTATAACTTTTTTTAATGAAAAATAACTCATAGTACCGATTTGATTCCGGCTTTTGTTGCATCTTGTAACAAGATATTCCACATTTTTGGCAAAACAAGGAAAAGTAGTAATCGAAGTGTTCAAAATTTATTGAGAACTTTGGAGGTTTATCATCATGCCTATCTCTGATACCCAAGTTTACATCGCTCTGGCTGTCGCCCTCATTCCAGGCATTCTGGCTTGGCGTTTAGCAACCGAACTTTATAAATAACGCCATTTTTTCAGCAGGTGTTGGAGCCTCATTTAATCAAGGCTCTACCACCTGCGGCAACAATCAGGCTCATCCTGATTGTTGTTTCTAGCAGTGGTTTGTCTGTCCAGTGAGGTTGTAAGTGTAATTTGTAATATTTTATAAATCTATTTCAATAAAAACACCAATGATACTGATGAATTAGCATTGCTAAAGTCAGCCATTAGCTTATATTTGTCCATATAGTTATAAAGAATCAGCATAAATTAGCGTCTTAATATTTACAACATCTCTATTGATTTGATATTTTAGACAGAAATAACTGCCACAACTGGATAAATACCAAAAAACGGCAAAAATAACATCATACAGTAACTTGTGCTTCACAAGTGAGACTATAATTCGGAATTGACATTAACACCTAAAACGATAATAATCCTGGCAGACAAGGTGCATTTACCATAAACTGATGGCTGAATAGCTTTATGCTGTGCCAACCAGTTACCTACGTATGTTGAGTGTTTTTTTACAAGTAATATACGTGTAGCAATTTGGAAAAAATGAAGTAATATGTCGGCTAATATTAGCCGCAATCATTGCTAGCAGGCTGTTAATGGCTTGGCTATTCAATCAGAAAATTTCTCTTTTTTGATCATCATGAACGCTTTTCAACCTTCTAGACTCCCCCAACAACCACCAATACAGAAAAAACCGGCTGCTCCCCGGCCAAAACGTCATCTTCGCCAACGCTCTTATAAAGTAATGGCTGTAGAAGTAACAGCCAAAATAACGGTCAATTTTGCCATTTCCGCAGCAGCCATATCTGCTTTATTACAACTTTTACCTCATCATTTCTCACAGCAAGCAAAGTTAGTAGAACTCCTGACAGAAGTCAAGAAAATGGAAAGACGCGTCAGTAGTTTACAGGCAGAATTTAGCCGTAATTTTGATCCCCGTCAAACTAAAAGCGTGATGCAAGAACAAGTATTCAAATTTGAAGCTAATCAGCGTCCGGTGGTGTTAACAGATCAGTATGGCCAGGAAATTGATCTTTCAGACACCGCACCCTAATAAAAATATTAATTTGGGGATGGGAATTATAAAAATTGCTGACAAGTATAGTGGCGTATAAAAAATGGACTTGGATGCCAGTCACTAACAGCTAATTTGTTAGGGCTAATCATTCACAGAACGGAAATTAAAAATTATATTTAATTTTTGATTTTGAATTTTGCATAGTCCTCAGCAGCTAGTAATACTACGCGAAAGTCAAACGTCAAAACTAAATATGAATCATAGCTTTATTTTCGCCGGCAGTTGCTAATCAAGCTGATGCCAAAATCTACCAGTTAAGATGAGATGGCAATAATTCATTTAACCAATTTTCTATTTGTAAACGCAAGCGATAGCCAGGAACATCTTTTTGATTATTCAGGGCAGGAAGTTTAGTTAAAGCACGACGATAGTCAGCGATCGCACCATTCCAATCACCCCAAAGATGATAGGTTCTACCCCGTTCAGCCCAAATATGCCCTTTTAGCTGACCAAAAAGCAAGGCATTATCAAAATTCTCAATCGCTTGTTCGTATTGTTCCAAGTCGCGTAAAGTAATGCCTCGGTTAATCCAGGCTCGCACATGGCCTGGATTAAAATCAATGGCGAGATCATAGTCAGCTAGGGCGGCTGTTAATTCTCCACAGGCTGCGTAATAATTGGCACGATTATTGTAAGCACTAGCTAAATTAGGATTTAATTTCAGGGCTGTGTTGTAGTCGTGCAAAGCTTTTTGCATGGCACCACTTTGAAAATAAATTAAGCCCCGGTTGTTGTAATCTACTGCATTATCTGGATAGCGGTGAATCAACTCAGTTAACAGCGCGATCGCTTCCGTGTACTTTCCTTGTTGAGCTAACTGCAAAGCACAAGCGCGTAAAGAACTGTCACCGTTAAATCCCTGTTCTTTTGGCGAAACTGTACTATTTGATACAAATTGGTGACAGTTATTTTGCTGACCGCTAGAAGCTAGAAATGAGTATCTGTTCATGCGTTATCACCTGAGTTACTTGCTCTTGACAAGAGAATCAAAGTTTTTGCTGTCATAGTAGTTTTGCTTTTGTGTCACTTAATTTGTGTTAAGAATTACTGGCAGACAAGCATCCAGCTAGATTTGAGCAACTACAAAAAGCGGAAAACTGACCTAATACAGACAATTAATGCTCCAATCTAGTAATAGATACGTCATTCTTAGGTTAAATTCCTGAAACATTAAATATTAATCTCTAAGAAGATTCCAGTAGTCACAGTGACCAGTTGGTAAAATGCCAAAGTGAAGAGAGCAGGGGGAGAAAAATCCCATGCACAATGCTATAACCCCCATGCCCCATACCCCATTCCCCAATATTTTGTATGACAACCACAATTACTTCCCAAAACACTCCTGATGTAGCGGCTGATGATTATGTTGTTATCGGTTTAGCCACCTGCTTCATCAAAGACGCTGGAGAAGTTCATCAAGTTGAAATTATTGAACCGATTCCCTCGGCTGCTTTAGAAGCTCTGTTAAAAGGTATTCCTACCTCATATAAGTTAGCTGTTGCCACCACAGTCAGCGCAGTCGTAAACCATCAGCAGCCAAATTTACCAGTCGGGTTTCCTGAATCGGCTCAATTTGCTGATGAATTTGTACAACGGGTGTTTGCGGCGGCGCGCACCTACAAGCGTCGGGAAAGCGCACAAGCACTAATTCCTCAAGGAACAACCTACACTGGTTTTCAATACTCCCTAGAGCGCAAGCGGCTACTAAATGCCTCAAGACTGGTCACAAAAGAAGATAATGTGAAACAGCATTCTCACACTCACAAAGTCCTTTAATTTCAGAACATCATGTTGAAACTGTATGGCGGCTCTCGTAGTCGAGCAACGATAGTTCAGTGGTATTTAGAAGAGTTGACAGTTCCCTATGAGTTTGTGTTGTTAGATATGCAAGCCGGGGAGCATCGCCAGCCAGAATACTTAAAAATTAACCCTATTGGTAAAGTTCCAACCATTGTAGACGGGGATTTCCAGCTATGGGAATCAGGGGCGATTTTGTTGTATTTGGCTGATAAGTATGACCAAGCCACCCGCTCACCAGAGGAACGTGCCATCATTTATCAATGGGTACTATTCGCAAATTCCACTCTGGGGACTGGTATTTTTATCGAAGCCAATCGAGAACGAGAAACTCCTCGATTGCTAACTCCTCTGAATGAAATTTTTGAAAAGCAACCTTTTTTACTAGGAGATGAATTCAGCGTTGCTGATGTGGCTGTCGGATCTATGTTGGCTTATATTCCTTTGATGCTAAAGCTAGATTTAAGTGCTTACCCAGCCGTTGAAAAGTATATTCAACGCATGACTGCAAGACCAGCATATCAAAAAGCGATGACTGGACGCTCTTAGTTGATTTTTCAGGATTCAAAAAAACACGGAGGAATTATTCTCCGTGTCTTGTGATGTTATCGATAATTGGTGAATTGCAACGCTACAGGATAATCTTCTTGTTTTAAACGTTGGATTACAGTTTGCAAATCGTCTTTAGCTTTAGCAGACACTCGCACAGCATCACCTTGAATTGAGGCTTGCACTTTTTTGAATTCGTCACGAATCAGTTTGGAAATTTGCTTGGCGATATCTTGGCTAATACCTTTTTTGAGTTGGATTTCTTGGCGGACACGATTACCACTAGCTGATTCTACTTTGCCAAAATCAAAGATTTTCTGGGAAAGATTCCGCTTGGCAGCCTTTTCACGCAAAATATTGTGTACAGACTCTAGGGTGAATTCGCTATCAGTGCCGATAGTAATGCTTTGTTCACCCAACTCAACTGTAGTCTGAGTATCCTTGAGATCATAACGACTCTTGAGTTCTCGCACGACTTGATCAACGGCGTTTACCAATTCTTGCCGATCAAAATCACTCACAATGTCAAAGGAATAAGTAGCAGCCATATTTTATCTTGCACTTGAAATGTTCGATTGTTGACTGGGGACTGGAAGGGATTGGGGATTGGGAAAGAAGAATTGGGACTCTTTGCAGGGGGAAAAGGGAAAGTCCTCTCCTCCTTGCTCCCTGCTCCCTACTCCGCAAGCCTCTTTCGCCTCCTCCGCTCCCTCTGCTTTCTTGTCTCCTCAGCAATGCTATTAGCCTTATACCCCATGCCCCCTTGCTTGAATGATACTCAAGACAATGAGAGTACCACAGCTAAGAGAGCCAATGCCAAACATTAGCGATCGCAATAGCGGTATATTCAAAATATAAAACATTGAATATAGCAACCGAGCTACAACAAAGGCGATCGCAGCCCATGCTGCTGTAGAAGAATTCACACCAGTAACATAAGCCATGAGTGCAGCCGCCGCAAATACCATGAACGCTTCAAAAGAATTTTGATGCGCCCAAGTAGCTCTTTGGGCATAAGCTGGCAATTTATCAAACATAGCGCGAGGGGCAGAAACATCATAGCCAACTCGCGCACGCGCATACCCTACAACTAAAAATGGCAGGTAAATTAATATCGCAGCTGCGGCGATCGCATACAAAAAAATAATCATGAATCTATAATCTATAGCCATTAGTCTATAGTCGGTGAGTTATGGGACTATTGACTATTGACTGTGGACTAATCAAAGTAGAAAAGTGTCACCACCTTTCTTTGTTCTTCAGCTTCGCTACAAGTTTGTAGCAGAGTGCGACTGTCATGAAATGCGAAGCAAATCAGCTGCTGACAACGGGAAACAATTTCCTTATTGCACAAGTAACTAGCTTCAGCCAGAGACAAGTTATCATTACTAGGATTTTCTACCAAGTGCATAACCTGTTCTAGTTGCTGCCGTGATTCTAGGGGCTGGCGTTCCAAGCTTTGGGGCAGAATTACTGTCAACAAATTAGGATCAGCCCGCATTGCTCCTTTAATGGCAGCTGAGTTAGTACCCGTAGCACCGGATGTAATGACTCGATTACCCGCTAAAACTAGGGCATAAGTCATCATTTCAATGAGATTTTGATGCGTGATTGGCACATGGCGCGAACCCAGCAAGGCAATTCTTTTAGAACCGGTTTGCTGGATTGTCGCCAATTCTTGCGCTAACGTATCGAGGTTGATGAGGTCTATTGACTGACTCAAAGACGGAGATAATCAGATTAAACGACCAAGCTATTCTACCAAAGAGCGTGTAAATCCGAAGCGAACTTGAGTTACATACTACTAAGTTTTTTGAATTAAGATTTCCGGGGAGTGGAAAATGGGCAGGGGGCAGGGGGGCAGGGCGCAGGGGAGAATGACTAATGACTAATAACTAATGACTAATGACTAATGACTAATGACGGGTGTTAAACCCAACTTTGATAAGAGGCGATCGCTATCAAAGTGTTCAGCCATTAACTGACGAATACACTCAACTTTGATTGGCTCATGTACCCGCACTTGCCCAAAGGTACGGTCAACTATTTCTACAGTGGTGAGGGTATCCAAGTCAACGGACAAAATGGGGATTTCTAACTCTTCCGCACGACTGAGAATAAACTGCTGTGGCGGCAATTGTCCGGTGAGAATCAGACATTGGGTAGAAGTTTCTAAGGCGGCTTGTTGAATTTCCACGCGATCGCCTCCTGTCACCACTGCCATATTCCGCCGTTTGCGGAAATATTTCACAGCCGCATTAACGTTCATCGCACCAATGGCTAGACTTTCCACCATTAAATCTAAGCGATCGCTACGACAAAGAACTTCGGCGTTTAGCTGTTTGACTAATTCCCCGACACTGACACTACGAAGTAAATCATTTTCGGGTAGCATTCCTAGGACTGCGATACCTTGCTTTTCTAAGTATGGGCGGAGGAAATTCTCCACGGTTTCTAACTCCTTGCTGGGAACGTCGTTGATCACAATTCCCATCAAGCGATCGCCTATGCGCTGCTTGGCTGATAATATCGACTCTACAGAGATTAGCGATTGATAGCGATTGACCAACACTACACCAGCATCTAACACTTGTGCCACCTGTAGCAAAGATAAATTAAACAGATGACCTTCCACCAGATCGCCAGGCCCTTCTAACAGCACTAAATCCCCTCTAGGAATTTGTAAATACTGCTCAATTAAAGACTGACGATAATCAGTTGAGTCTTCACCACTTAAGCGTCTTTGCACATTGGTTTCATTCAAAGCCAGCATTGTCGGCACAATCCGGTTTGCCGAGAGATTCAGACTATGAGTAATAAACTGGACATCTTCATCAACTACAGAGCCATCAGATGTACTCAAACAATTGCCTAGGGGTTTACCGTAAGCAATTTCTAATCCTTTTTGCTGTAGCTGATGAGACAAACCCAAAACTGTTGCTGACTTACCACTGTAAGCCTCAGTTGAGCCAATCAGCAAATATTTAGCAGATTTTGGCACACATGCACTCCTAATTGCAAAAGGATGTAAAACCCAGCCAGGTGTTTATTAATTTTAGTTCCTTCCGACAGAAGTCTGATGCGATCGCCAAATTAAATTTCCCTAAATATCCTTGTTTTTCTGTAACTTTATTATGATAAAATAATATATATTTATACTAAAAGTTTATCATTTTTAGGTGTATTAAGATATGATTGTTAGTTTTACTTAAAAATGATTTTGTCTGAGATTTTCTATTACCTCAAGACGAGACTTGAATCAGATCAACAAGGGTGTAAGGGCGATGAATTAGAACTTTCCCTGACACCCATAAGAATTAAATTAACTAAATTATTCGTCGATACGGAGTAATTTACGGTAGAAAGATTGTGAAAAATCAGTAATTTTATAACGTTTATAATTTTCCATTAATTCAATCAAAAAATTAATAAATTCAAAACTTGCCATCATCACTTCATAACTTAAATCAGCATTACCATCAAACTGCATCCGGCAACGGGTTAAATCGGAAGGTAGAGTAGCAACATTCCAAGAAACGACAAAGGGTACATTTTCACCAGCTTCTATTTTACGATGTCCTTCCAAAATGCCTTTTTGATAGAGACTGATAGCATAGGGCAGTAAATTGCGCTTTGTACCTTGAATGTAAGGCATATAAACGCTGGCTTGTTGTGGAGTCACAGGCTGAATGTTTTCAAAAGACATAGTTGACAACTGAGGATATAGGTGTCTCTCCATGAAGTATTCCCAAAAAGTTTATGATGCACACAGTTAAAAGCAGAAGGTAGCAATTGATTCTCCCAGTGCTTCAAAAGCAAAATTTTGGATTCTCTAGCATCCGGTGTTCCCTGTCCTAAATTTATTGATGGGATTTCTCCTCTGCTGCCTTCAACACCTCTGAATTCGCCCATAACAAGAGCAGCATCAAAAGTTACTGCTAAGAAATATTAAAATCTCAGTTACAATAGGGCTGCATTAGCTTTTTTGAAGCTGGGCGCAATAATACGGCAAATACTCCCTCCTCAAGGGGTAAATGCTGTAATTGCACTTTCTGCCAACAATAAACTGTTGCTACTTTGCCCCAAACTCAGTTCCCTATTTTGGAACGCATCTAGTTGTCTAGTAAGTTATGAGTCGTAGTTACTACCGGATTACTATCTAGTACAGCTAAAGAGGGATAAAGTTGACTCACACAGTTTAGTGTTACCTGATTCCCAGCTTCTTTTGAGGTGTAGACAAATACTGGTTTTTGTATCAAGTAACTTATGCCAGCGAATTCCTGGCCCGACAACGATTCCTACAAAGAACTTGATCCACTCAACTCCTTGTTGTCTGACCTATCAGTAACTGAGGAGTCGGTGGTAGAAACACGGGATTTGTCTTTACCATCCCGGTTTCAAGGGCGTAGAGGTAAAGCTGCTCTAGTTTTAACCATAGTCTGGAGTAGCACCCTCGCCTTACATTTAGCTTCCTGGGGTTCTCTCTTTATCCTTGGACTGACTACCCTCCTAGGGATTCATGCTTTGGTGATAGTGTTTGCTAAACCCCGCCGCTACCAAAAAGAAATACAGGGCGAATTGCCCTTGATCTCTATATTGGTAGCTGCGAAAAATGAGGAGGCTGTAATTGGTAAATTAGTCAAAAATCTTTGTAATCTGGAATATCCTAACGGGCAATACGAAGTTTGGATTATTGACGATCACAGTAGCGACAAAACCCCCGATGTGTTAGCGGAACTAGCCCAGGAGTACGGCAATCTCAAGGTAATCAGGCGTTCTGCTCAAGCCACTGGCGGTAAATCAGGGGCATTAAATCAAGTTTTGCCATTGACAAAAGGCGAAATTATCGCCGTGTTTGATGCTGATGCTCAAGTAGCATCAGACTTATTACTTCAGGTAGTGCCTTTGTTCCAACGGGAAAAGGTGGGGGCGGTGCAGGTGCGAAAAGCGATTCTGCAAGCAGAACCTGGCGCGAACGGCAACGCCAAAAAAAACTTTTGGACAAAGGGTCAAATGGCGGAAATGGCTCTCGACACTTGGTTTCAGCAGCAGCGTGCTGCTTTGGGTGGCATTGGTGAACTGCGAGGTAATGGCCAATTTGTTCGCCGTGCAGCTTTAGAAAGTTTTGGGGGATGGAATGAAGAAACCATCACGGATGACTTAGATATGACTTTCCGCCTGCATTTAGATAATTGGGATATTGAATGTGTATTCTACCCATTCGTGCAGGAAGAAGGTGTTACCAATGCGATCGCACTTTGGCATCAACGCAACCGTTGGGCAGAGGGCGGTTATCAACGCTATCTAGATTATTGGGATCTCATCCTCAAAAACCGCATGGGTACGCGCAAAACCTGGGATTTACTCATGTTCTTGCTCACCATGTATATTCTGCCTACAGCAGCCATCCCAGATTTATTAATATCCCTGGCTCGCCATCGCCTACCAATTTTAGCCCCGGTTACTACCTTGTCGGTAGCTATGTCAGTTGTAGGTATGTATGCTGGTTTGAAGCGCATACGCCAAGAGCAAAAATTTAACGTTTCCACACCTTTTGTATTACTGCTGCAAACAGTGCGCGGTACTTTGTATATGTTGCACTGGTTAGTAGTAATGAGCAGTACCACAGCACGGATGTCAGTTAGACCAAAACGCCTCAAGTGGGTGAAAACCGTGCATACAGGTAGTGGACATTAACCACTTGAGAAAATTCAAAACTCCCAATGCAAAATCCCAAATTACATTTTGGATTTTGCATTTTTTTTGGCGGACTGGGGACTGGGGGAGTGGGGGGAGATGAGGGAGTGGGGGGAGAAAAACTAATGACTAATGACTAATGACTAATAACTAATAACTAATGACTAATGACTAATGACTAATGACTAATGACTAATGACTAATGACTAATGACTAATGACTAATGACTTCAATCATCATCTGGCAAGTTATCTACCAATTCTGATGTACTGATTTCGCTTAATTCTTCGCTATCCTCGCTTAATCTGACAAGTTGCCCATCAAAGAATTGTGCTAAACGTTGGGCAGCGATCGCCACTTCATCGGTTTCCCAATTTGCTAAAGGTGCTGGTTGGGGTGATGGTGTTGGCGTTTTCGCGCCTCCTGTACTTTTGACTACCGCTTCTGTTTTTGCTGGTGGGGCTGGTACTGGTGGCTGTGGTGTGGGTGTGGGTGCTGGTGGTTTTTGGTTGTGATAACTAGGTGGCGGTGGCTGCTTGACAGTCTGGGAACCGTTACCTCTAGCTGGTGGTTCTTTCCTGGCGGTGGCAGAATTTGAGGGAGTAGCTTTTTCTAGAGTTACCAACACTTCCCTTTGGAAAGTTTGTCCAAAAGCCGCAGTAATCATCGGTAAATCAGATTTAACTTTGTCATACCATGCAGGTTTGACACCAACACGGGCTGTTGCACCATCAAATTCAATTAGATGACACATTTGCCCCAGTAAAGCACGTCTGGATATTTGCTGAATATTACTCACTACCTGCTGCCAAATTTGAGCAAAATCAAATTGTGATGGCTCAACAAATGTCTCAGTAGGTTGTGGGGGAGGTGGGGGAGGTGGGGGAGATGAGAAAGATGGGGGAGATGGGGGAGATGAGGGAGATGGGGGAGATGGGGGAGGGGGGG
>NZ_LUHJ01000070.1 GCF_001597745.1 Anabaena sp. 4-3
TCAACTTTGATCATGTCAATGGTACAAATGGTGATGACAGGATGACTGGCGATACTCAAAGTAACCAAATATCTGGCAATGGTGGAGATGACACACTCCGAGGTAGTAGTGGCAACGATACCTTAGATGGTGGTACAGGCAATGATACTGCTGATTACAGCCAATTCGGTGAAAGTATCACTTTCCGAGGGACTAGCACAGTCAACAAAGGTAGTCGTGGTACAGATCAACTCATTGGTATAGAAAGGATTTTGGCTGATGCGAGTACAGCCAATAACACTATTGATGTTTCCTGGTTAAGCAACATTACATCGATCAATGCCAATCTGGAAGCTTCTATTGTCACGATTACAGACATCAATGGTTCTCAAACTTGGACTGTCGGCAACTTTGATGATGTCAAAGGCACAAATCAAGCTGATACTCTCACAGGTGACTATCAAGATAACCAATTATTTGGCTATGGTGGTGATGACATCCTCAATGGTGGATTTGGTAACGACACCCTCGATGGCGGTAATGGTAACGACTTACTCAGAGGCGGTTCTAGGAATGACAGCCTCTATGGAGACGCAGGAGATGACAGCCTCTATGGGGACACAGGCAGCGATACATTAGATGGTGGTTTCGGCAACGATCAGTTGTATGGAGGAGCGCAAAGCGATCGCCTCATCGGTGGAGATGGTAACGACCTTCTCAGAGGTGGAAGTGAAGACGACACCCTAGAGGGAGGATATGGTAGAGACACTCTAAATGGAGATACAGGCAACGATAGTCTAGACGGTGGGGAGAATGATGACACTCTGTTTGGTAGTAGTGGCAACGACACCCTCAATGGTGGTGATGGCAAAGATATCGCCAACTACACTCCAGTCAATCGCCGACTCATCCTCACAGCTATTGACCGCATCGACAAAGACACCTTTGGTCAAGACCAACTGATTAGCATTGAAACGATTATTGCCAATAGCAGTGTCAGTAATCACCTGATCAATGCCACCTCATGGGGAAACAATGCCAGCATCAATGCTAATCTACAAACCGGAACTTTGACTGTCAGCGACAACACTGGTGTCAAAACTGTAGGTGTGGTTAACTTTGATCATGTCAATGGTACAAATCTTCAGGACATCATCATTGGCGACGCTCAAAATAACCAACTATCTGGTAATGGTGGTGATGATACACTCGGAGCTAGTAGTGGCAATGATACCCTAAATGGTGGTACGGGTAATGATACTGCCGATTACAGCCAATTGCGTCAAAGTATCACTTTTCAAGCCAGTAGTACAGTCAACAAAGGTAGTCTTGGCACTGATCAACTGATTGGCATAGAAAAGATTGTGGCTGATGCGAGTACAGTCAATAACACCATTGATGTTTCCGCTTTGAGCAACATTACATCTATTAATGCCAACCTAGAAGCTGAAACTGTCATGATTACAGACAGCAATGGTTCTAAATCTTGGAATGTAGTCAACTTTGATGATGTCAAAGGCACAAATCAAGCTGATACTCTCACAGGTGACTATCAAGATAACCAATTATTTGGCTATGGTGGTGATGACATCCTCAATGGTGGATTTGGTAATGACACCCTCGATGGCGGTAGTGGTAATAATACCTTAAATGGAGGAGAGGATTATGATACAGCTGACTATAGTCAAATCGGACAAAGTATCACCCTCTTACCGACAGGAGTGATTCAAAAAGATGGCGGTCTTGGTCAGGATCAATTGAGCAAAATAGAGAGAATTGTTGCTGATTCCAATGCAGCTAGTAACATGATTGATGCTTCTACAGCAGATATCAACACATCAATCAATGTGGATCTTAACTATCAATTTTTAGATGTAGTTGGTCTTGATGGTATTCAATCATTCGCAATAGAAAACTTTGATCATGTCAAAGGTACAAATCAAAACGACTATATTTTTGGAGATAGTCAAGATAATCTGTTCCTAGCCAATGGAGGGGATGATTTTATTGATGGTTTGGAAGGTAATGATACTCTCAATGGTGGCAGTGGCAATGATTATATGTTGGGTTACTTCGGTAATGATTCCTTAATTGGTGGCAGTGGTAACGACACTCTCTTGGGAGAAGATGGTGATGATATCTTAATAGGTGGTGATGGAGATGATTCTTTAAGTGGTGGCAGTGGTAACGATATTCTGACTGGTGGTTTTGGTCAAGATACATTTGTCTTTGATAGTTTATTTCAAGGTGTTGCTATCATCAAAGACTTTAATGTTAGTGAAGGTGACAAAATCCAGATTTATGAATTCATTTTTGGCAGTTCTAACGTTAATGACTTTTCTTACGATGCGTCTACTGGCAATTTGTTCTTTCAAGGAACTCAATTTGCTACGCTGGAAAATCAGCCAATTGATTTTTCAACTACTTTGCAGATTGAATTCTTCTAAACATGAGCCAACTAAAGTGTAGATTGACCCAACACAACAACGGCATTTTGTCCACCAAAGCCAAAGCTCAAACATAATGCTTGGCGGATAGGACTGTGAAGCGCAGTTTTAACTATATTTAAATCAAATTCTGGTTTATGTAATCCTACGCAGGGGGGTAAGATGTTCTGTTGCATAGCTAACAAAGTAAAAGCTACACCCATAGCTCCCGATGCTCCTAGAGTATGACCTGTAGCTCCTTTAGTGGAACTAATTGGCACTTGATGAGGAAATAGCTTTTTGATCACTTTGCTTTCTACATGGTCATTGAGTGGGGTAGCTGTGCCGTGAGTATGAATGTAATCTATATCCTGGGGTGTAAGGTGACTGCGTTCTAGAGATTGCTTAATAGCTGCGATCGCACCCCTACCTTCTAAGTCTGGCTGATTGGTATGATATGCGTCTGCTGTTAACCCAAAACCCAACACTTTACCATAAATTTTCGCTTGTCGTTGTTGTGCTAACTCTTTTGTTTCCAAGACAAACACAGCCGCCCCTTCACCTAATACCAAGCCTTCACGGTTGACATCAAAGGGGTAAGCTCCGGTTTTGGCTAAAGCACCCATTTGTTGAAACCCAGATATGGTTAAGGGTGTAATTGGTGCTTCTACGGCTCCGGCGATCGCTCTAGGACATTGCCCTGTTTGAATCAACAACGCTGCCTGAGAAATTGCCCAAATCCCTGTAGCACAAGCTGCCATCGGTGCGGAAACTATCCCCGTCGCTCCAATTTGCCTGGCAGCTGCGATCGCATTCATTTGGGGTAAAGTTTCTAACCAATTCTCTAAACTTTCTCCGCTTGTATATCTATATTGGCTGGGATATTTTGCATACATTTTCCTGGCTAAATCTTCCCAGGATGCTTGATGGCTACGACTCGAACCAATCACTACAGCACAATCAGGTAAATTTGTCAATAGACCAGCATCTTTGATGGCAACCTCTACGACATGTTGAGTCAACGCTCTCAATTTAGCTGGTTGTTCACCAATCAAACCTAGAGGCAGTGGGGATAGTTCTGGAAAAGGTTGATGCAATCTAATTCCAGACTCACCTGTAATTAATTTTTGCCAACTTTCCTCTAGGCTTTTACCCAAAGCGGAAACTAAACCGATACCAGTAATAACAATTTCAACCAATTTGAGATTTCGAGAATGGGGAATCGGGAATGGGGAATCGGGAATGGGAAATCGAGAAAACCACTGATTTCCTTCCTACTGCCTACTCCCCACTCCCCGAATCGCTATTGTGGAGTTTTGAAATTTTCAGCACCTTGAGTGACTTTCGCCGATTGAATGCGATCGCCTTGCTGAATTTTGTTAACTACATCAAAGCCGTCGGTGACATAACCAAAAACGGCATAATTACCATCTAAAAACCCTAAGTCAGCTAGGGCAAAGTAAAACTGAGAAGAAGCAGAGTCTGGTTGCTGCGATCGCGCCATTGCTACTGCACCTTGTTTGTGTTGTAACTCTGGTGGTTTACTCACACGAGCAGACTCGAATGTTTTACCATAAATCGGTTCTTGTTCGCCTTTGGGCTTAATTTCCAAAGGAATAGAACGTTCAGTCCCAGTTTTTTCGTCAATATAACCACCAGTTCCTAGAAATTGTGGTGGAGTTTTGGGATCTTTACTTTTAGGATCGCCCCCTTGGACTACAAACGGTTGGGGATCACGGACAACTCGATGGAACATTGAATTATCGTACACACCCTTCTGCACCAAATCAACAAAGTTGCCGGCTGTAATGGGCGCATTAGTACCGTCTACTTCGATGGTGATCGGTGATCCATTAACTGTCATCACCACGGTAGCTTTGCCTTCGAGGCGTGGTAAATTTTTCATTCCCGGAATACTCTCGCTGATAGTCTCAGATACAGATGTTGCTTCAGTAGTTGTTGTGGTTGTGTCGGTCGTCGTCGATCCTGGAGCAGAATTAGAGCTAGCCTGTTTTGTAGAACAGCTTCCCAGCATCAAAGCACTGACTATCACAAGCGCAAACAATAATTGTGAAACTTTTAACCGCATTGCCAGTTACTGACTCAACCCATGTATCTTAGCCTCTTTTGGGAATTGGGCAGATAAATTCAAAATTCTCTCATTCAAAATTCAAAAAAAATTTTGGAGAAAAATTTCCCCTGCTCCCTCTGCTCCAACACATCCCCTACAATCCCTCTAAAGGTACTTCTAAAAAGCGGGCTAATTCTGCGCCTTGAGTTTCTAACTCGGCTAAGGGTAATGGTTGACCAACTCTGGTCAAAGGTATATCTCGACGACCTTTAACACGGAGATATAAGGCGCGACGAGGATTTAAACCTTCTTTAATATCAATACGTACAGACTGTATGCTTTGAATGGGGATATCAATCTCAATTTTACGGTTTTTGCCCGGAAATCCCCAACGAAAAATGTTAATTTTACCTGTTTCTCGATTGAAGTCGTTGTGTCCACCACCTACATCCCAGAGGATAACTAGCCACAGATACAAGGCTAAAAGCAGACCAGCAGTACCGTATAAGCCCATGACCAACCCTTGAGGTACGAATACCAGTTGAGTTGGATCGGTGACTATGAGTAGATTTACTTGTAAATAACTCGATATCCCAGCCAATAAAAAGCCTGTGGCTCCCATTGTGACAATAGTTGCCCACCAGTAGTTGCTGAACCGACGAGAACCGAGAACTTTTTGATGCAGGATGCGATCGCCTTTGCTTACTGTTGTTGATGCCGTCATTGAACTACCTTGGCCTGTGAGTGCGTGCCTTTTCTAAAAGTCTGCCATTTCTACAGGATGTCTTGCAAGCTAAATATTGGCGATTGGGGATTGGGGATTGGGGACTGGGGATTGGGGACTAGGCATGGAGCATGAATCAATTCAAAATTAAAAATTGTTGACGGTTGACGGTTGACGGTTGACGGAGAAAGAATTTTTCCCCCTGCTCCCCTGCTCCCCCTGCTCTGAAAGCTCCCTCATCCCCAATCCCCAATCCCCAATCCCCAGTCCCCAGTCCCTATCCACTCCCAAGATTTCTGAGAAAAGTTGTGTCAAATTGTTAAAATTCTGATATTGATATTATTTAATAGGTTCGTTTTCAACACTTGATTATCCTAAGTGGGTTGCGCGAAACCCCTAACAATGTGATAAGTTAAGAAGCATTAAGTTACTACAAGCTAGGTAACTAGCTCATGGTAGGTGTAACGGCATAACCCTGAGAAATGCCGACTCAACTAGGCGGTAGCATCTCAGGAACTCAGCAATTATAAACCTGCTGAGGGTGTCAAGAAAAAACGTTATTTCCTCGGAAACGTTGCAATTTTAGTAAACAGAGGATTTTAGTTAGATGACCATCGCAGTAGGACGCGCCCCCAGTAGAGGGTGGTTTGACGTACTAGACGACTGGTTGAAGCGCGATCGCTTCGTCTTCGTAGGTTGGTCAGGGATATTACTGTTCCCCTGCGCTTTCCTCGCACTAGGCGGTTGGCTCACCGGCACAACCTTTGTTACCTCCTGGTACACCCACGGACTAGCCTCCTCCTATCTGGAAGGCTGTAACTTCCTCACAGTAGCAGTATCTACCCCCGCCGACAGTTTGGGACACTCCCTACTACTGTTGTGGGGGCCAGAAGCTCAAGGCGACTTCACCCGTTGGTGTCAACTCGGTGGCTTATGGCCATTCGTGGCACTACATGGAGCTTTCGGCTT
>NZ_LUHJ01000071.1 GCF_001597745.1 Anabaena sp. 4-3
TACACTATTACTGATATAGGCGTTAGTCTTGCCCAGAATTGTATTTTTAGACTCCGCACCTGCACCACTCAAGGCTATACCTGCTGCGACACCAAATCCTGCTGCTAAAGAAGCGGCGACTGATACGGCTTCAATAGTTGCATCAGTAGTAGCAGATAGTGAAATATTGCCTGTGGTTGTCTTGAAGGAGTTATCTGCATTGTTGATATAGGCTTCGACTTCGTTAGAAATCAAGTTATCAGCTAGGGCAACACCGATAGACAAGGAAACACCAACCGCACC
>NZ_LUHJ01000072.1:0-23786 GCF_001597745.1 Anabaena sp. 4-3
GTGAGTGGTGAAGACACTAGCTTCGATATCGGTGATGGTTTGTTAGAGACAATTGTTCAGGAAACGCCAGAATTAGATTTAGCTGAGAGTTTCTTAGGCATAGAAGCGGATGTCTCTGAGGTGAGTGGTGAAGACACTAGCTTCGATATCGGTGATGGTTTGTTAGAGACAATTGTTCAGGAAACGCCGGAATTAGATTTAGCTGAGAGTTTCTTAGGTATAGAAGCTGAATTAACTCCAACTACCACACAATCAGAGTTTGATGAACTGGAATTGATGCTGGAAAGTCCTGAAAATTCAGACTACGCCAGCTTAGAACTGTCAGAGGAAGCGGCACCTTTAGAGGAGAAGACTACATCAGAAATTACAGAAGTTGTTAACTCAGAAAGCGTTGCATTAGATGAGTTTGCTGATTTAGAGGCATTACTAGAAGTAGATACAGCATCTAGTAATAGTGTTCATTCTATACCAGAAGATGATTTTGCAGCATTAGAAGCATTGTTGGGTGACGACAATGCACAGACAACAATTAATGAGCAGCCACAAGCTACAATTTTGCCAGCTTTCCCTCAATCTGTACCAGCTACTACTAGCAATAATATTGCATCACCAGATTTAGAAGATGAATTTAGTGATTTAGAAAAACTGCTAGCGGAAGCTGATCAAACCATATCCCAATCAACACCAGTAAAACAAAGTGTAGGCAGAACCCCGCGTATTTCTACTCGTCGTCAGGCGAAATTTGAAGAAACGATGAAAGTCCCAGTTAAGCAACTGGACGATATGAGTAATTTAGTCGGGGAATTGGTGGTAAATCGCAATACTTTAGAACAGGATCATGAAAGATTGCGACAGTCTCTAGATAACTTATTAATTCAGGTGCAACAGCTCTCAGATGTGGGAGCGAGAATGCAAGAATTGTATGAGCGATCGCTATTAGAAGCGTCGTTGTTGGCTAGCCGCAAACATAGAGAAATTCCCATTCCTATGTCAGATTCCCATGCGGATAGGGGTTTTAGTGCTTTAGAAATGGATCGCTTTACTCCCTTCCATACACTCTCCCAGGAAATGATTGAATTAATTGTGAGAGTACGGGAGTCGGCTAGTGATATTGATTTTGTCACAGAAGAAACCGAGCGGGTAGCAAGACAGTTTCGGCAGGTAACAACTCAACTGCAAGAAGGACTAACACGCGCTCGCATGGTACCATTCTCTCAAACCATTGATCGCTTGCGCCGGGGTGTACGTGATAATGCCATCAAGTACGGTAAACAAGTAGAGTTGATGATTGAAGGTGGTGACACTTTAATCGACAAGATGATTTTAGATCATCTCACCGATCCATTGACGCACATGCTCAACAATGCGATCGCTCACGGCATAGAAACACCAGATATCCGCCAAGCTGCTGGGAAACAACCCGTAGGCATGATTACTATCCGCGCTTTCCACCAAGGAAACCAAACGGTGATTTCTGTTGGTGATGACGGTGCTGGTATCGATACAGAAAGAATTAAAGCCTTAGCAGTTAAACGGGAAATCATTACATCACAGCAAGCAAAAACTATTTCCCGGCTGGAAATTTATGACTTACTATTCCAAGCTGGGTTTAGCACTAAAGACGAAGCTGATGAAATTTCTGGCCGTGGTGTGGGGATGGATGTGGTACGCTCGGCAATTAGCGAAATTCGCGGTACTGTCAACACTGATTCTATTGTCGGTAGAGGAACCACCTTCACAATTCGATTACCGCTTACCTTAAGTATTTGTAAGGCTCTGTGTTGCGTCTCCGATAAAGCCAGGATTGCTTTCTCGATGGATGGTGTTGAGGATACCTTAGATATCCCCATCAAAAATATCCAAAACAATCCCGATGGACAATCATTTATTGCTTGGCGCGATACTGTTTTACCATTCCGTCCCCTCAAGGAACTCTTAACTTTCAATCGCCAACTGAGTCGCGGTAATGTTTACGGCGGTAACAGGGATGATGATATGCTTTCCGTGATCGTCGTGCGCTCTGGAAATACGCTGCTGGCTCTCCAGGTTGATCAAGTTTTAAGCGAGCAGGAAATTGTGATTAAGCAATTTGAAGGGCCTGCACCAAAACCCATCGGTGTAGCGGGTGCGACAGTGTTGGGTGATGGTCGCATCATGCCTATTGCTGATGTGCTAGAACTGATCGACATCTTCCAAGGACGGATGTCTAAACATAGTGGTAGCACTCCTTGGCAACAATCGACTCCGCCTACTGTCGCAGAAACCCCGGCTGAGAAAATTGATCCGACTGTACTGATTGTTGATGACTCGATTACAGTCCGAGAATTGCTGTCTCTCACCTTTAACAAAGCTGGGTATCGTGTGGAACAGGCGCGGGATGGTCAGGAAGCTTGGGATAAACTCCGCTCCGGGTTGCCTTGCGATATTGTCTTCTGTGACATTGAAATGCCGCGTTGCGACGGTCTAGAGTTGCTTTCACGCATTCAGAAAGACCCCCATCTCAATCATTTACCAATTGCCATGCTCACCTCCAGGGGTGCGGATAAACACAGACAAATGGCAATTCAACTAGGTGCTAGTGGCTACTTCACTAAACCATACTTAGAAGAAGCTCTACTAGAGGCCGCAGTGCGGATGTTGAAAGGCGAAAAACTGCTTCATAGTGGTAGCAATGCTTAGTTAATCAGGAAGGGAACGGGGAACAGGGAATAGGGAACAGGGAACAGGGAACAGGTTTGAAAGTCTCTTAGCATCAAGCTTTGTTCATAAAATTTGTACTTCATTTACCCCAAATTTACTGTATGTACAATATCAATCAAAAGAATTGACAGCAAAAACTCAACTAGCTTTGTCAATTTAGCCAATCTAAATTTTTTTTAAGTTTGCAAATACACTGATGCCAAAACACAGAGTTTTGGGATTAATACAGTTAGTGTTACAAAATTTTTTTGATGCTTGATAGCTTTCTCTCACTGGGTTTCAACTTTTAACTACAGCAATGAGGGGTGTCAACTATCTTGCCAAAATTGCGGTTTTTATGAGAAATCAAACCGAAAAAATTGGTAACACTATATACATATTTCCTGGCTTTAATCATTTAATATCTGTCACTTAGGTGTGATTTTGCTGGAGAAAAAAGTAAGTGCTAACAATTTTTGGGGTGATTTTCCGGTTGTTTAATCAACAACAGGAAAAAGTAACTAGGTTAAGAAAGATTGTAAAACTTCTCAATAAAGAATGCTTTGTGTTCAAATAACCTTGTTAATCAGACTTTCAAAAAATACTTAATTAATCCATCATTAACTTTTTAGGAGTGTGAAAATTGATGTTACTGGGTTGCTCGTATAAATCATGTTGTAATTTCTCTTAGGCTGATTTACAGAGTATATAGATTGCTGCTAAATTATCAAAATTTTACATTAAGTAAACGTGCTTATGAATTACCATCAGGCACCACATACAAACTTAATTAACACTGGGTAAAGAATTAGTTAAAATTTGGTAGAATACGGGTTAACTTTTCACAAGCGAGGCAAAATACAAAAGGTGAAGCAATGCCCAGCATAGGGAATTCCCCCAATCCGCAACTGCTGAAGCCCCTAGGCAGAAAGCAGCAAAATGAGGGTTTAGCTTGTTGCTTTGATTCGTAGTTGATTGATAACATCGCCCGTGGGAAGCTATTAAATCAAAATATGATGTTTAAAACATACATCAGCAGTTAATTAAAACTCTGAGGTGAAAATGACTTGCTTTTTGCTAGGGAAATACTTTTGTCAAACTGTTGCCAAAAAAAAGCTAATGAAAATTGAACATGAAGCAATTGGTTTTACAACAACTGAATAATTGCATTTTACAGAGGCTTATGGAATGAGCCAAAACTTGCTCAGTGTTGCAACTACTAACTTATTCAATCCAAAACTTTACACAATAAACTTAAATTAAACCATGAACCCCTCTTCGTCGTTAAGAGTTCAGGGAGGGCTGCAACAATACGCTAGTAATCAGCTATCTCCCACTCCAACAGCGTCTATCCTTAAACTTTTGAGGTTAGTTGCAGGGGATACAAGTCTAGTTTCAGAGTTTAGTCAAACTTGGGTAACTCGTGAGTTTCAATTAGGAGATGAGTTAACTAGCTATGGATTGAATGCAGAAGTTGAAGATACTAATAATATTATTTACTTAGTTTGTCAAGGTAGAGTCCGCCTGTTGGGTTTTAATCAAAAATTGGGGCGAGAAGTATCTACACAGTTATTACTTGCTGGACAAACTTTTGGCGCAGATCATTTATTTTGTCATCAAAATTTAGCATATCGGGCGATCGCAGCTAGTCCTGGTTATGTAGCCCAAATCACAGTTTCTGACCTACAACAATGGTTACAACGCTTACCCCAGCTAGAAAGTTATTTACAACAGTTAACTACTGAACGACAAGGGTTAATTTTTTGGAAAAGTCGCAGTGATTTACACTCTCTCACCAGCGCGAAACTGCGAGAATTACTACCTTTGTTTGTCAGTCAAAATATTCCCGCCGGTTCATCCTTATTAGAAGCAACCCCACCAGAAAAAGGACGCTTTTGGCTAGCGAGTGGGCAAGTGCAGTCTATATCTGTAGGCAGTTCACCGCCTGTAGTGGGTGATAGTTGGGGATATCCTGAACTCACACCCCCAGATGGCAATGCTCAAACAGATTTGTTAGTTTACCACCTATCGCCAGACAATTGGGATACCGCCAGAGCGATCGCACCTGATTTATTTACCACCAACTCCAAACCCAGAAACAAGAACCCAAAAGTTAAGAATCATCCCACTAAAGCCCAAATCCGCTTACCTCAGCTAAATCATCCGCCACGGCGCGAGTTCCAGACAGAACCGCCTCCTTCCCTGGAAAACCCTACACAAACGGTGGTATCCACATCCGACACAGAAACCATTGACTTTCCCCAAGGCGGCAACCAATCTCCTGTTAAACCTAGGTTTTGGTATTCTTATCCTTTTATTCAACAGCAAAGTTTAGCAGATTGTGGTGCAGCTTGTTTGGCAATGATTAGCCAATATTGGGGAAAACGCTTAAGTCTACATACTCTGCGGGATTTAGCACAAATAGACAGGTTTGGTGCAACTTTGGAGGGTTTAGCTACCGCCGGGCAAACCTTGGGCTATGATGTGTTACCAGTCCGAGCCAGCTTAGATAAATTAGAGTGGCAGAGTAACCCGTGGATTGCTCACTGGCAAGGAATTCACTATATAGTAGTTTGGCAGATGAAAGGCGATCGCATCTTAATTTCTGATCCCGCATTGGGTAGGCGATGGCTGAAACGTTCGCAATTTGTCGCTAGTTGGACAGGATACGCCCTGTTATTAAATCCCACGGAAATTTTTTACACCCTCAAAAGTGAAAAAGTTTCTCTAGGTCGCTATGGACAAACATTGTGGCACTACCGAAAACTACTGAAACAGATACTTCTTGCCTCCTTATTAGTACAGGTGTTTGGGCTAGTAACACCCTTATGTACTCAGCTAGTTCTCGACCAAGTTATACCAGGGAAAAAGCTAGAAACCCTGAATATATTTGCCATTGGCTACCTGTGTTTGGGCATTTGGCGGACTGTCTTAACTGCACAGCATCAATATCTATTAGATTATTTTGCCAACCGTATTGACCTAAATTTAGTCGCTAGTTTTGTCAACTACACCTTACAGTTACCACTGCAATTTTTTGGTTCGCGCCAAGTTGAAGATATTGTCAGCCGTGTACAAGAAAACCACAGAATCCAACAATTTATTACCCGACGGGCAATTGGTGCCACAATAGATGCTTTCATGGTACTGACTTACCTGGGGTTAATGACTTACTACAATTGGCAACTCACACTGTTGGTACTGAGTTGGATTCTACCAATTGTGTTGATCACTGTGGGTATGAGTCCGTATCTGAAACAAGCATCAAGGGAAATCTGGCAAGAATCAGCAGCACAAAATTCTGCGATCGTGGAAATGATGACTGGGATTGTCACAGTCAAAACTGCAACCGCCGAACGTTCCCTACACAAGTATTGGGAAGAGCGTTTCTTAAAAATGTTAAAAACGCGGTTGCGGGGGCAAAAGCTGGCTAATCGATTGCAGCTAACGCGCAGCTTAATTAACCACGTTGCTAGCACCCTCATTTTATGGTTAGGGGTAAGCTTGGTGATTAGTAAGGATATGTCCTTGGGTAAGTTTGTGGCATTTAATATGATGATTGGTAGTGTCACCAACCCAGTTTTAGCCTTAGTGGGGTTATGGGATGAATTCCAAAAAGTGGTAATTTCCGTGGAAAGACTCAACGACGTGTTAGTGGCTGCACCGGAAGACAGTACACAAACAACACTATTGGTAATGCCTCCGATTCGTGGTGAAGTCAAGTTTGAAAATGTATATTTTCGTTACCATCACCAACAAAACCGCCACACTCTACAAAATATTGCTTTTACAGCCCAACCAGGACAAATTATTGGCATTATTGGTGAGAGTTGTTCAGGTAAAAGCACTTTAGCCAATTTGCTAGCTGGTTTATATTATCCTGAGCGCGGCAGGATTTTGATTGATGGACATGATACTGCCGTCATCTCTCCCCAGTCGTTACGCAGTCAGTTGGGGTTAGTATCACAAGAGTGTTTTCTATTTTCAGGAACTATTTTTGACAATATTACTTTATACGACCCAGAATTAAGCCGAGAACAAGCGGTAGCTGCTGCTAAGTTAGCTTCAGCGCATGATTTTATTCAATTATTACCTTTAGGTTATGACACCCCAGTAGGAGAGGGGGGTTTAGGGTTGTCTGGTGGGCAAAGACAAAAAATTGCGATCGCCCGTGCATTGATTAGAAACCCCAAAATCTTGATTTTGGATGAAGCGACTATCAGTTTAGATACCGAATCAGAACAATGCTTTCAACAAAACTTAACTTTAATTACTCAACAGCGCACCACCTTTATCATCTCCCATCGGATATCTACTATACGTCATGCTGACTACATCCTAGTTTTAGACCGAGGGATGATTGTAGAACAAGGCACTCACCAGGAACTGCTAGAAATTGCTGGCTTATATTACCACTTAACTCAACTACAACTAAATTTATAATTCTGCTGGCATCAATCAGACAAAAGCTTATAACTAGGTCAACATCATTAAACATACAATGATACGGCATAGATACCCGACTTCTTTGAGAAGTCGGGTATCTGGGTATTACGTTTTTTAAGTTAAGCTACTAATCTTGCAGCATTCTCAATAATTTAGGACTTACGCAAGTGTCATATTACAGACTTGTAGGGTGCATCAGACTGTTTAAATGCTGTCAATAAACGTATTTTTATATCTGATGCACCCTACTAATATGCCAGTTGCTTCAGCCCTGTCATTATAGCTGTGTATCGCCGCCCTGTAATCGCAATCAAGCAACCGATGCCAGAGTGAGTAACCTTCCCACATCAGCAAAAGTTGCTCAGAACCCAATATATTTACAATAATTTCTTCGGTTAAATTTAGTAACCTTCGTTACTGAAATTTTTCTTGATACTTTGAACTCTTACCTTTAAGCTTTTCTTTATTTTTATCCAAAATACGTGTTATTGAAAGAAATTTTTCATAAAAGTAGATTTCTCTCAGTCATGCCTATAGCTAGCGTGATTATTACTCAGCAACGTACATAAGCCGACTCTAGCCATTTTTTTAGCTATACAATTGCTACAATCTTCATCAATCAAGCCATAGCAGCCAAATCTATCGCTTCACATCAGAAAATAGCTGTAACAGCATTTTACCGTTCACATCAGACAGGTGATTGAGGCTTTCATCAGGCTCAAATTATTATTTGAAAGATTGCTTCTCAACTTATTTAGTGGTAAATTTGCTTAGTAGCTTAAAAGTCTCAAATGCACATTAGGCGAGGGGTATGACCCCTCATTACCTAGTTAAAATTTATCAAAATGAAAAACAGGACAGCAAAAAAGTAAACCGGGAAAATATTCCGTAAATTTAACGGTTAATATTCCAGATCAGTAGGTGACATGGATGAAAAAAATAGTATAAATGCTAATGTAACTCTTGATATAATGTGGATGAATAATTTTTTCTCCGTGCAGAAACAAATTCAATACCACTGACAATTTATCCCCAATTCCCAGAAAATATCATACAATCAATCTATCAGGACTAAAGAAATGAAGAAGATACACATTTAAATAAAAACACGGTATCTACTAACAGGCCAAGGAAGACTTTTGTCTGCTAGTCAAATCTAATGACAAGGAGCAGTTAAAAGATGAAACCAGACAATTTTTACACTGACTGCAATTTAGCTCGTGAAATGGCATTAATTCATCGTAGTCATGACTTGGCTACATCAATATCAGATTTGATAGCGATGAAATATATCAAAACAGGTATATCTACTATTTCTCAGGGATTAACTACAGAGCCAAGATTGTGTGTTTGGCAGACATTATCAACTCTGACGTATTTACTGTTATTAAATTATCTAATTTTATTGTTTAATGTTGTGATTCGCACATAGACACAAAGATGACAGCAGCGTTATGTCCTCAAGCAGAAAGCAATGATTTTTATATACGTATTGTGTGCCGGCGATTGATTACCACGATGTTTTCTAACACAACATTTTTATTTGTTTAAGCTGGTTGCACTGAATCAAAATTATTGGCAACAACAACATCACTGAATCGAAATAGTATTCTCCCAAACAAATAACACTATGAATCAAGACATTTCAGGCATGAGCAACTTCAATAAAGCAGTCAATCCTCAGCAATTTGATAAAGTAGTTGAGGCAATTCTGGCTGGCAAATATTCTTGGGCTTGTGTTTTAATGCTACGCATAGCTGGTTATAACCCTTTACATTACATTCCCTACCGTACCTATAACAGATTACTGAAAGAGAACTCTGAAGCTAGCAGAAGACAACAGCAACATCAAGAAAATAGCAACATAGGTAAAACCTCTGTTGCGAAAACAACAAAGAAAAATACCTCATCCAGTTGCTTGGGTAAAATTAAAGACTTGGCTTATTTTGAAGTAGTAGGTAAGCAAAAAACCGAAATTCGCGGCGGACATTTAAAGCAGTGGTTATCCCAGCAGCTTTATGATTATCAATCTCTAGAACTGGAGTCACAGCTAGTAAATGAGCAAAATATTTCCTTAGAATTGTGCGAACTTAATCTCATTAATAATTAGTGCTAATGCAGCATCATCAGTTTCAAGGTTAATTTAGGGTGAAACACCCTAAATTTTCCATGATGAATCCTGAGAACGGTGAAAATATTGAACATGAGTTGATTTTGCCAATGATGATCATGCTGATCATGAATTGGTAGCCAGGCAGATGCTTTTATACTGATAAACAGAGATTTAAAAGGAGAAAATGCCACTTCTCTCGGTGATGCTCCCATAATTTTCCTGAAATTTATCACTAAATTCTGCCAAAATGGCAAATAATGAGGCAATAAATCCTATACATTAATATTAACTACTTACACAGGGAAAATTAGCTGGCAAACTCATATTCCAGGATAAATCAATGATTATCTGACTATGAGACCTATCTAACTGATTGCTATTGCTGAAGCAGTCAGTGGCTGGAGGAGTCAATCACCCCTACAGCACAAGAGACAAATTAATCATTACTGCTAGTAGTTCTGAGGCTGAGAAAGTGAGAGCGTAGAGAAATTGGAGTGTTGGCCGCCTCCAAATTCAAAATTAAATACTCTCAAGGGAATTTCAGATGGTGGAAGAAATCTCAGTAACTTTCTGAGCTATAACTGATGTTGCTAGAGCTAATCAGGCTCAATTGTGAGCATCAACCATGAAAATAGAATGAGCAACAGTAATTGTTTAATTGTTGTCATAGCTGATAGAGCTTATAGTGTGTAATCCTTGTCCTCCCACATAGGATTACCTCTACTTGATAAACTTGTAATTTATAAAGCCAATCCCAATATAGCTGGAAGCTAACGAAATTAATTAGCCTCCAGCTTTTTCCTGTGTTAAAAAGTGGGTATATTTTGCCGATTTGATTGATGATTAAAGATATATTATATCAAGTTCGGATGATCAGTAGTCATTGTGCTGACATGAGGCGTTGCACTGTTCACTATAGCACATTTCAGAAATACCCACAGCTATGAATGACTTCAGCAAAATACATATAGCACCAGAAGAAATTGTTCACTTCCTCAAGACAGAGATGAATTTAAAGGAAGTTTATCAAAAAATTTTGTTTAATAAAGTAATTTGGCAAGTAGCTGAGGAACGGGGAATTACTTTGACAACAGAAGAAATAGAAGCTGAAGCTAATCGCCAGCGTCGTGAAAGGAGTTTGGAGAAAGCTGCCGATACAATGGCTTGGTTAGCAAATCAGTTGATGACTCCTGATGATTGGGAAATGGGGATTCGCGATCGCCTGTTATCCCAAAAGTTAGCTCATGTCTTGTTTGCAGCAGAAGTAGAAGCCTTCTATGAGAAAAATCAACGAGAGTTTGAACAAGTTATCCTCTACCAAATCATAGTGGAGTCTGAAAAACTTGCTCAAGAAATTTATTATCAAATTGAAGACGGTGAAATTAGTTTTTATGAAGCTGCTCGTCTTTATGATCTAGATGATGTGCGAAGAAAAAAATGTGGTTACGAGGGTAAAATTTATCGGTTTAACCTCCCGTCCAATATAGCATCTGTTGTATTGAGGAAGCAGCCGCAAGAATTAATCGGGCCTCTCCAGACTGAGGAGGGTTATCATCTATTAATGGTAGAAGAATTCCTAGCGGCTGAATTAACTCCTGACAAATATCAAGAAATTCTCAATAATCTGTTTCATAAATGGCTAAATGTAGAATTAAATAATCGACTGAATTCATTATTAATTGAATAAGTTTTCATCTTGACAATTCATTGTTTTGAGAAAATTTCTGGTTTTGAGTTTGAAAAAATACACGGTGTCATCGGTAGAATAATTAAGTATATTTTCGGTGAAATTTTACTTTATAGCTGACGATAGATGTTGAACTCAGATTAATTATTAATCACAATCCCATATTTGCTACTGGTTTATGTTGATAAATATTAAACCCGTAATTTTGACTAGGACTGGTTTGTATATCGTAATCGCTAATAGATTCACAACAGATTTATTAAAAACAAAATTATTAATTAATCCTGAGTAAAGCAAATATAAATTTTTCATGAAGTTTACTTAGTTTGGCACAAAAACCATTGACTAGATTTCAGAAAATTTCTAAAAAAAGAACAGTGGGTTAAAAATTTAAACCGAGGGACTGTCACTTTTTTGTTAAACGTTTCTTCCAGGTGAATGCAGATTTATCGTAGTCTGCTGATGAGAAAAATAGCAATTGTTAGCCTGATATAAGCAGGGTATTTGACCTGACACCTAACCATATATCCCTTGAGCTTCCAGTACATAACAGCTTTCATCCTCTTTTCTGTTGAGTAATTGAGGTATAAGCCATTGAAATATTGAGAGATTGAACTCTGAACTTGTATTGCAGTGTTCAGTCACAACCTGAGATGACAATTCTAGATCAGATTTTGGATACACTTTCCTGTGGTGACTCATGAGATACCCTGTTTCATATTCATGTCAGGCTCAAGCAGTATTTAGGACACTATGCTATTAACTCTCAGTAAAAATCTAACTACCATTAAAAAAAGGCAAAAAGCTGGGAAGATGTGGTTTTTAGTTTTAATCTTTGAATTTTGTGTAACCCTACTAAATTCTTGAGGTTTACAGATAAAACGCTCCATGCTTTTAGGTGTTTTACCAAATACTGCTGTTTATCGAGGGAGACAAAACAATGTGCTGCAAGCATATTTTGTCACACTTACTGACTCCTACTTGCTCCCATCAGCATCTGATCAATACTCACGGAGCAGAATTTATCCTGAATCAGTATTTCCAATTTTTGGCAACCTGATGATATTAAGCATCTCAAGATTTTTGCCGATGATGGCTGCTGATTCATCACAAATAAATACTCTGGATAGCAAGTTAACAGAGGAAAAACATTCACTATTGCATAGACATCAGTTATTTAATTTACACAACACCTAATTATCACTATGGCAGACTATTCTCAATACGACTTAGCTGTTGAAGGTTATCAATTGCAAGAAAGCAAGTTTTTAACACCTTTCCAACGCAAAGCTTTGCTAAAACATCTGCAAGCAAATTTACAGCCAGAATATCGACGGCGCATTGAAATCATGCTATTGGCAGATATGGGTAAATCACAAACTCAAATCTGCGAACAATTGGGTTGTTCTCAAGAAATGGCACGTTACTGGATTGGTATAGCAGAAGCAGGTTTAGCGCACAAATGGAATGAACGTCCAATCGGTAGACCAAAAATTGTCAACAATCAGTATATAGAAAGATTGAAAGAATTAGTTAGCAATAGCCCACGGGAGTATGGCTATGCTTTTACCCATTGGACAGCGCAATGGTTAAGTAAACATTTAGCGGCAGAACTAGGTATTACGATTAGCGATCGCCACATTAATCGGTTGCTAAAACAAATGGGGCTGTCTACGAAACGTAAAAATTCTCCGCCCAAAGCAAATCAAGTTGCTGAGGATAATAATATTACTATCTCTGATTTGCCAACCAAATCTGACAACAATCTCAATTGGTCGTTAAATTTGATGCAAAGCAGCAACTAACAGTATCTCAAAATTCAAGCCAATTGAAAATTTGGAATTTTGAATTTCCCGCAAAACCTGACCATTGGTGGATACATTTCAGTGTTGGAAGGACGTAAGTAAATGCCATCAGGGTTTTCTCAGCAATATTTAGCTCAACAACTCACCCAAACCTTGGGTGAGTCTTTGTCAGAAAAGGAAATTCAACAGTGCATTAAATCCCTAGAAATCGTCGAACCAGCGATCGCCAAGCAGTTTTGGCAAGCTGCCACAGCATCGCCGGGAATTTATCTCATCCTGGGGGGTAAAGTTAGACTGCTAGATAGCTTTTTAAACTTAATTACTACCCTCTCCACCGGAGCATCATTTGGCGAACTAACTTTATTTCCCGACGCTGGTTTTAGTCCTTATGTTGCTAGAGCCTCTGCCAACTTAAAACTTGCTTATGTGCCTCAATCAGTTTTAGAAGCACTGAGGCGCGAACATCCGCAGATTGGCGATCGCCTGAAGAAACAGGCAGAAACTTGGGACTTACTGGTATTCTGTTGTCAACACTCCTTACTACCACAAAATAGCTCAATAGAGGACACACTCAAAGCATTATTCTTGTTTGAAAGGCATACCTTAGAAATTGGCACAGTCCCAAATCACAAATTTACAGATGCCAAACTATGGCTATTGTGTCGGGGTGAATTCATCGATCATCAAGGAGGAAGATTCACACCCGGAACAATCTCGACAAACACAAAACTCAGCAATTGGCAGGTAGCACAATCAACAGTTGTTTACATTCTCAAAAATGCTGATTGGCAAATAGCAATAGAATATTGGCCTAAATTAATCGAGTTAATCACCTCAGAAACACAGGCAAACTCCCAAACCCCACTTCCCAGTCCCCAAACCCCACTTCCCAGTCCCCAAACCCCACTTCCCAGTCCCCAAACCCCAATCCCCAATTCCCCACCCAAAGCACGCCGAGCCTATTTTCCCAGTCCCCAAGTCAAAGTAAGCCATTGGTGGGGACGCTTGACAAAGCGGTATCCGTATTTTGCTCAACAAAGTGCGGCTGACTGTGGTGCAGCTTGCCTAGTGATGATTAGCCGCTACTGGGGTAAACGTTTAAGTGTGAATCGCGTGCGGGATTTAGCCAACGTTAGCCGCAGTGGTGCATCACTCAAAGGTTTAACAGCCGCCGCCGAAACCATCGGGTTTACCACCCGTCCAGTCAAAGCTAGCCTGGATAAATTGGCACAACAACCCCTACCAGCGATCGCTCATTGGGAAAATAGGCACTACATTGTAGTTTACGAGATTACCAAAAAGCGGGTAATTGTTGGCGACCCAGCAATTGGACAACGCACCCTGAGTATTGCCGATTTTAAAGCTGGTTGGACTGGCTATGCTTTATTATTGCAACCCACATCCGAACTCAAAGAAACCGAAGCAGCAAGTACACCATTCTGGCAGATGTGGGAATTAGTCAAACCCCACTCAAAAGTGCTGCTAGAAGTGTTTTTTGCTTCGCTATTAATTCAGTTGTTTGGGCTGATTACGCCGTTATTTACCCAATTGTTATTAGACCGGGTAATTGTCCAAGGCAGCACATTGACATTAAACGCCGTGGGTTTAGGATTGCTGATTTTTGGTTTATTTCGGGTGGCGGTGAATGGATTGCGGCAATATTTACTAGACCATACAGCCAACCGCATCAGCCTGTCATTGCTGGTAGGTTTTATTAAACACACCTTCCGCTTACCCTTAGCGTTTTTTGAATCGCGTTATGTTGGCGATATTGTCTCCCGTGTCCAAGAAAACCAGAAAATTCAGCGATTTTTAACGGGAGAAGCCCTATCAATCATCTTAGATTTATTTACGGTGTTTATCTATGTAGGATTGATGTTTTGGTACAGTGCATCTATGGCATGGCTGAGTTTAGCTATTGTACCGCCTTTTTTTATATTGGCATTGGTAGCTACGCCATTTTTGCGCCGTATTAGCCGGGAAGTTTTTAGTGCTACAGCCAACGAGAACAGTTATCTGATTCAATGCCTGACTGGGATTCGCTCAATTCGCTCCTTGGCAATTGAGCAGACAGTACGCTGGCAATGGGAAGAACTGCTAAATCAGGTAATCCGAAAAACCTTTAGGGCGCAGATTATTGGGAATCAGCTACAGATTTTTAGTTCCACAATTGAAACACTGGTAACTACAGGATTGCTGTGGCTGGGGGCATGGTTAGTGATTCAAAATCAACTGACAATCGGTCAGTTAGTGGCTTTTAATATGCTACTAGGTAACATTATTCGGCCGTTTCAGCGATTGGTGGTGTTGTGGAATCAATTGCAAGAGGTAGTTATTTCCACAGAACGCATCAATGATGTTTTAGAAGCGGAACCAGAAGAAGATTTACACCATCATCCCCGGCAGTTTTTACCAAAGTTAAGCGGTAGTATTCGCTTTGAGAATGTTACCTTTCGCTACCATTCCGAAAGTGACATTAACGTGCTAGAAAATCTTAGTTTTGAGATTCTTCCAGAGCAAACGGTAGCTGTAGTTGGACGCAGTGGTTCTGGTAAAACCACCTTATCTAAATTAATTTTGGGGCTATATCCACCGACAGATGGCAAAGTGCTGATTGATGGTCACGATGTGACTAGGATTGCTCTGCGATCGCTGCGTTCTCAAATCGGCGTTGTGGATCAAGATACCTTTTTATTTGGTGGCACAATCCGCGAAAATCTCAGCATTGCTCACCCAGATGCCACCTTAGAAGAAATTATCACTGCGGCCAGATTAGCAGGGGCAGATGAATTTATCCAAAAACTGCCAATGGGTTACGAAACTCAAATTGGTGAAGGTGGGGGAATGTTATCTGGAGGACAACGCCAACGCCTAGCGATCGCCCGTGCTTTGCTGGGAGATCCTCGCCTGTTGATTTTAGATGAAGCAACCAGCCACCTCGATTCTGAATCTGAACGAATTATTCAACATAACCTGAAAACCATACTCAAGGGACGCACCAGCGTAATTATTGCCCATCGCCTGTCCACCGTGCGTCATGCTGACCTGATTCTAGTTTTAGATCGCGGCTTATTAGTTGAAAGCGGTACTCACGATCAATTAATTAGCGCAAAAGGTCATTACTACTATCTCAACCAACAACAACTGGCAACAACAGGTTGAGTAACTGGGAAATTGCCAAATAACAGACTCGGAGAAACACACCCACCAGGACGAGCCTATATTTCTCCGTGTCTGCTGTATGAAGAGCAGTTAACAGTTTACTGTTAGATAATTTATGCCACAAATATCCCACAATTCTGCATCTGTACTCGTCAAACCACAGGCAGATGACCTGCATCAAGTCCAGACACCTGATCATATAGTTGATCAAAAGACGCAAGCGATCGCTGAGTCCCATGATTGGTTTTATGGTACCGAGGAACTCCTAGATGCCTTACCCAAGCGATGGACAAGAGCCACACTGTATTTTCTGATTAGCTTTGCAGTCATAGTCTTACCTTGGTCAATGTTGAGCAAAGTTGATGAGACAGGAACCGCCAGGGGACGTTTAGAACCAAAAGGAGCAACCCAAAAATTAGGGGTTCCCGTATCTGGCAAAGTGAAAATGGTGAACGTCTCCGAAGGCAACACCGTTGAGGCTGGACAGGTTTTACTAGAACTTGATGCTGAACTTTTGCAAAAAGATATAGAACAAGCACAAACCCATCTAGAAGGGCTGATTAATCGGCAAGCACAGCAAGAGTTACTTAAGAATCAACTGACACTGGCGATTAACATCCAACAGCAGCAAAACCAAGCCCAAGAATTGGAAAAAATGGCTCAAGTTAATCAAGCCCAACAAGCTTTGGATGCTATACAGAGAAACTATAAGTTAAAAAAACTTGAACAACAAGCTTTAGTAGACCAAGCTAGACAGAGAATTAATGCCACCCAAGTGATTCAGAAGTTGGCGAATAGGCGTTTGCAAAGAGATTTAACAGAAGTTTCCCGCTATCGCCAACTTGTCAAACAGGGTGCGATTCCTCCGATCAAAATTGTAGAACTGGAAAACACCGCCGAAGACAGTCAACGTTCTGTTTTGCAAGCACAATCAGAAATGACACAGGCGCAGTTGCGACTGCAAGAGGAGATGAGCCGCTATCAGGCTACTCTGACTCAAATTCAAGCAGATATTCAACAAGCTAAACTTCGTCTCCAAGAACAATTAAATAGTTATCAGAGTGTTGTTCAAGCTGGTAAACTAGCAGTTTTAAAGAGCCAAGAACAGCTTAAAGACCTACAAACACAGATTTCTTCTTTAGAATCGGAAATAGGGCAAACTAAGAGCCAGATTGCATCATTAAAGCTTCAGTTACAACAACGAGTCGTGCGATCGCCTATTGATGGCATCATCTTTGAGTTACCTATCGATAAACCAGGGCCTGTAGTAGAAGTTGGACAAGTAGTTGCCCAAATCGCACCCAAAAATACACCCTTAATCTTAAAAGCCCAAATGCCCAGTCAACACAGTGGTTTCTTGCAGGTAGGAATGCCAGTCAAAATTAAGTTTGATGCCTATCCTTTCCAAGATTATGGAGTGTTGCAAGGACGTGTTAGCTGGATTTCGCCAGACTCGAAAGTTCAAACAACTAATCAAGGTAGTTTAGAAACCTATCAGATGGATATCGCCATAGATCATCCATATATCCAAGTTGGTGACAAACGCATTCCTTTAACCCCAGGTCAAACAGCATCAGCAGAAGTAATTATCCGTCAGCGTCGAGTAATTGACTTTATCTTAGACCCATTTAAAAAGTTACAGCAAGGTGGTTTAGAGCTTTAATTATTGCAGAAAAATCCCCAAAAATTTGGCAGTTGGGTTGAGCGATCGCCACACCCAACTCTCATCTTATGTCTCTATAAATTTGTCAGTCAATTTATCAAGACATTATTCCACAGATAATTTACTACATAACGTAGTATTTTTCTGCCACCAAATACTTCAAAATTAGGGAGAATATCATGTCAAAAAACCAGAAAATATCTCTAGAAGACATGATTGAACATCTAAAATTGTCCTGTGAAATCCCGACAATTTTAGAAGCGATCACTACCAAAAGAATCATTACTGAAACCGCCGAAAAATTAGGAATCGAAGTCAGTATTGCTGAACTACAACAAGCGGCAGACAGTATGCGGTTAGCTAATCAGTTACTCAAAGCAGAAGATACTTGGAATTGGCTGAATAGACATTATATGTCTTTAGATGATTTTGAAGAAATGGCTAAAATCAACTTATTATCTGCTAAATTGGCTAACCATTTATTTGCAGATAAGGTTGAACCATTTTTTTACGCCCATAAAATTGAATATACAGGCGCAGTCACTTATGAAGTTATCCTAGATGATGAAGACTTAGCTTTAGAACTCTTTTATGCCCTGCAAGAAGGGGAAATCAGTTTCCAAGAAATTGCCCGCCAATACATCCAAAACCCTGAACTTCGCCGTGCTGGAGGTTATCAAGGCATCCGCTATCGTCGGGATTTTCGTCCAGAAATTGCTGCTGCTGTTTTTGCCGCCACTCCTCCCCAGATTCTCAAACCTATAATTACCCCAAAAGGAGTGCATATAATTACTGTTGAGGAAGTTATTACACCTCAATTAGATGAACCACGACGGATGCAAATTTTGAGAGACTTCTTTACAGAATGGTTACAGCAACAAATCAATGCTGTAGAAATCATAGCAGAAATTCCTAGGGTGAATAACTCTGAATTATCCCCAGGCTTACAGCAACCAGCCTAATAGTTGTTTGAGAAAATTTTCAATAGGGTGTGTTACGGCTATAAAAGGATTTTCGCGTTTGAAAGAGTAGGAATTAGCCGTAACGCACCGTATTTATTGGTGCCGTACTCTCATACCAATTCTCTATGAAGTTGCATCAAATCAATAATGTAGAGACGTTGCATGCAACGTCTCTACAGTGCAGAATAGAGTGCATCTATGGCTACGCCACGCAAGCTACATCAAGAAACGGTATCAGCTAACGCAACCTACAATTTAAATTTTATTTTATAAATAATCTCTGACTACAAATCAAAAATTATTTGAGATTTAATTATATCTATCTAATTACACCCTATTTAATAAAAAAAGGTGTGTTACGCTATCACGTTAACACACCCTACGACTTATCCTACAATGGAAGATATATATCTTGAGAATTGGGATTAAGGTAAGGACACTGCAAGTTAATATTAAGTGCAGCGAAATGTTTGATAATAGATGCTATCCTAGCATCTGGCGTGTCATTACCCTGTTGCCAAGCTTCTAGCAAACCATTAGCGACAATTTGACAACGGTGTGTGCCAAAACTCTCATGTTCGCTAAATCTATGGTTGGGTTCTTCTGCGATCGCTAGCCCTGGTGCGATAGGCTTAGTAAATAACGGGACTTGCTGCTGAAAATGCGATTGATGCTGTGTATAAACCCCTTCCAAGACAGGGCGCACCTGTTCATATTCTTTTTTGTCAAAATACAGCACGGCAGAGTCGTAACGGACATAATCAGAAGGGTTGTATAAAGCTTTAAAGCTAAAAGCAACAGATAAAGCATTAAGTTGTCTAGTCAAACTATCCATGACTGCAACCGCACCATCTGGGGTGACATTGAAGTAGACACGCACGAGAGTTTGATCCTGTGTTTGATTGCGTGGCGATGCACCAGCATTAGCAACTGCCATATAAAACCCATTTTGTACCAAATTCTTCGGCATTTTGATCGCCACTAATTCACCTGTGGTAGCAGGTAGTTGCAAAGCATCACGTTCTACATATAACGTCAAACCATCTCGATAAACGGCTAAAGCACCATCTGCTTCTTCTTTAACTACCCGCCAATCATAACTCCAGTAGCCATTACCTCTGTTATTTTCATGCAGGCGTTCGTAAAAAGCTAAATCTACACCCAAAAAAGTATTATTTTCTAAATTTTGGTTAACGGCTAAATTAGATATCTCTGCATCAGATGCCAAAATACTTTTCAAAGAGCCATTGTAATAGATACCGTAGAGAAAACTACGCAATTGCTGACTCAAATACTTATCCTGTAAGTCAGAAGATAATTTTTGAAACCGAGACACTGAAGTTTCAGGTAATTCTAAAGCTTTATAGTCTGGATGCTGAATACAATATTGGGATTTAATCTCAATATTATGAATTATGTCTTGTAATGATACTTGCAGTGACTCTGAAAGATTTGATAATTGAACAGACAACGAATCTAAGAGTTGCATAGAAATTGGCCTGTGAATAATGTGGAGAGATAAGAAAAATGGGGGAATGAGGCAGATTTAGCTTCAGCTTTCTTTCTCTTTTGGGAACGCTACGCCAACAGAGATGTAAGTTTACCCGCAGGGTGGAAGATATGGGGGATGTTTCCAGTCATGAGTGATTTGTGTCAAACCAAATTTAAAATCATCATTTCCTATCCCCCTATTCCCTACTTCCCTTTTCTAGACAGAAGCCAAACTTGTAGGTAACAGTTCGGTGGAGTTCACACCAAGAATCGTGAGGATTGATGCTTCTGGACGACACAACAAACTTTTGGCAACTTGCAGCATACAGATACCCACATTTCCAAAGGTTTTTTCGTACTGAAGTCGAGCTTGAATTGCGGTAATCAAAGCTAAACCACAAAATTGCATAACTCGTTGTAAAAAGTCAGGACGATGTTCTAGAATCTCTGGGAAATGAGTTAAATAAGCAGTTACCACCTCTCTAATAGAAGGTTGGAGAACATACAATGGTGCGGCTGCTAGACGTAAAGATTCTTCAATATCAATAGTTCTACCAGTTACCATGCTGTATAACCAGATTTGCAGATAGCTGGCGATGACTGTACCCAAATCATTCGCGGGATCTCCCCAGTTAGCACGTTCCCAGTCAATCAAACGCACAATTTGATTATCATCTGCTGCTTCCCAATCGAGGCAGAGAAGAATATTATTTAACTTGAGATCATTGTGGGTGAGACAGCATGGAGTAAACGCACTGATTAATTCTGCGATCGCCTGACCTAAGCTGTCGTAACGTTGATATAATGCAAAGAATTTGATACCATCAGCCGGAACTTTCCCAAAAATTTCAGGAGTAAGTCTATCTAATCCACGATTCAGATGAGGAGTGGCTTGGTTAGCTGTATTATTACTATGATTTTGAAAGAACTCTTGATAATCATCACGGTTCATTGAGGCACGATGAATTGATGCCAAAGTAGTTCCAACTGCTTTGGCAACCTTGATGGGAAATAAACTTAAATTCTCCTTAGCGTAAAAATCCATCAAGTCTCGATAATTATCAAGATAGTTGAAAATAATAATAGAATTTTCCCAATTGAAGTGTACTGCTTCTGACAAATTAGAACGAATGTGGCTCAGTTCTGGAAATCTATTTAAGAACTCGTGAACACGCCATTCAATCAAAAACTCACCAGCCGTTTTTCCTTGTGGGTTATGACGTTCTTGCTTAACCAACAGTTTTCTACCTTCTGGTAAGGTAACTAATAAATTAAAATTCTTTGCAGGCTTTAGCTCAATCTTACTTAATGATTGTGCTTCAGGACTACACAAGTTCAAAGAAGTTAGGTAGTCAAACACATTTTGAGAACTTAAAATCAATGGTGGCATAGTCTTACAACAATTACAACATTAATAACAAATAATTTAGAGAAACAAGAATATTGGCAACGTTATTATTATCTTGAATAAAATTGAAGATTTAAAGTTCATTAAACAAATTTCCTAATAATTAATAAAATGATCACATTGAAAAATACATGTTTTTTGATGTTCAAGAAAATATACCGTTTGTTTATTGGGAATAGATTCAGCAATTAATGACTAAATCTAACCCAATAATTAACTAAAAACTAATATTGAGAATTAGATTCACTAAATGATTTGACTAGATGTACAATAGCATCAATACCATAAGTGATTATGCTGAACTCAAATGCTTTGACAGTAAATGCTACAACATTATCTGTATATCCAGAATAACCACCATAAATTGAGTGATCAAGATTGGTCATTTCATGAAGAAAACTTTCAGAATCTTGAAATAATTCAGAACCAGTATTGTGTAATTCGGTCAGATTAATGGATGCCATAATTGGTTCCTAAAGTCAGTTTTTTGTTTAATAAGTGCAGGCGATTAAACCTGATACTGCTTAATCGTTCCTGCTACAACCACAACAGAGCTATTAGCTCAATGAATTACTCACCTATAATCGGAAATGATTATTACTAATAACCATTAGAAGCGTCACTGAAAGACCGCGCTAAATGGCCAATAGCATCAATACCGAAAGTAATGACACCGAACTCAAATCCCTTTTCAGCTAAGTCTAAAACGCCATTTGTGGTTTTAGAATAGTTACCACCATGAACAGAATCATCAAGATTGTTCAATTCGCTGAGGAAGCTTTCAGCATCTTGGAACAATTCCGAACCAGTAGCACGTAATTCGTTAACGGCAATAAAAGCCATGATAGACTCCTAAAACAATGCTTAGATTTAGTTGAAAGTGCTGGCGATTAAGCTGAATAATTTCATTTAACTTAATCGCTCATGCCACAATTTCAAAAGAGATATTAGCTATCAATTACTCATCAGTAATTGGAAATTATGACTACCAACCAGTAGAAGCGTCACTAAAGGACTTAGCTAAATGCCCAATGGCATCAATACCATAAGTAATTACGCCAAACTCAAATCCTTTAACAGCTAAGTCTAAAACGCCATTTGTAGCACCAGAATAGCCAGAACTACCACCATGAACAGAATCATCAAGATTGTTCAATTCGTTGAGGAAGCTTTCAGCATCTTGGAACAATTCCGAACCAGTAGCACGTAATTCGTTAACAGCAATAAACGCCATGATAGACTCCTAAAACAATGTCTAAATTTAGTAGAAGCTGCTGGCGATTAAGTGGGATAATTTTATCTGACTTAATCGCTCATGCCAGCATTTCAACAGAGCTATTAGCTCATCAATTACTCATCAGTAATTGGAAATTATGACTACCAACCACCGGTAGAAGCGTCACTGAAGGACTTAGCCATGTGGCCAATCGCATCAATACCATAAGTGATGACACCAAACTCAAATCCCTTTTCAGCTAAGTCTAAAACGCCATTTGTAGCACCAGAATAGCCAGAACCACCACCATGAACAGAATCATCAAGATTGTTCAATTCGTTGAGGAAGCTTTCAGAATCTTGGAACAATTCTGAGCCAGTAGCACGTAATTCGTTAACAGCAATAAACGCCATGATAGACTCCTAAAACAATGTCGAGATTTAGTAGAACCTGCTGGCGATTAAGTTGGATAATTTCATCTAACTTAATCGCTCATGCCAGCATTGCAACAGAGCTATTAGCTCATCAATTACTCAGCGATAACCGGAAAAGATTATTAATAATAACCATTTCCAGCGTCACTGAAGGACTTAGCTAAATGGCCAATCGCATCAATACCGAAGGTGATGACACCGAACTCAAATCCCTTTTCAGCTAAGTCTAAAACGCCATTTGTGGTTTTAGAATAGTTACCACCATGAACAGAATCATCAAGATTGTTCAATTCGTTGAGGAAGCTTTCAGCATCTTGGAACAATTCCGAACCAGTAGCACGTAATTCGTTAACAGCAATAAACGCCATGATAGACTCCTAAAACAATGTCTAAATTTAGTAGAAGCTGCTGGCGATTAAGTGGGATAATTTTATCTGACTTAATCGCTCATGCCAGCATTTCAACAGAGCTATTAGCTCATCAATTACTCATCAGTAATTGGAAATTATGACTACCAACCACCGGTAGAAGCGTCACTGAAGGACTTAGCCATGTGGCCAATCGCATCAATACCATAAGTGATGACACCGAACTCAAATCCCTTTTCAGCTAAGTCTAAAACGCCATTTGTAGCACCAGAATATCCATAACCACCACCATGAACAGAATCATCAAGATTGTTCAATTCGTTGAGGAAGCTTTCAGCATCTTGGAACAATT
>NZ_LUHJ01000072.1:23796-87147 GCF_001597745.1 Anabaena sp. 4-3
GTAACCACCATGAACAGAATCATCAAGATTGTTCAATTCGTTGAGGAAGCTTTCAGAATCTTGGAACAATTCTGAACCAGTAGCACGTAATTCGTTAACAGCAATAAACGCCATGATAGACTCCTAAAACAATTCTTGTTTTGAGTATTTTCTTGCGGTAAGTTAAGCTGGCTTTGCTTAACTGATGATTCAATTTTTATTTACTTTTTTTGTGAAAATCAAGAGAAAAAACTTGATTCAAGAGACATAAATCAGTTATATATGTCTATTTTGAGATTGATATTGACTAGATTTAGTATTGATATATTTTTGAGAAACCTTGCATTAGTAATCACAGATTTAGGATAAGGTTATTGGTTTCTATAGCCACGACTTCCAGTCGTTCTGGCTTGCTGATTTTCAAACATCTTCTAAACGTAGAGAAGAAAGAATACAGAAAACAAGTAGGGTGAACAGTCAACGCCCACCCTACACCACATACCATTGAATTTTGCAATTATCATTGAGGATGCCTGTATAATCGCCTCAAAATACATAATGGTTTCCATTAAAAATCGTGTGTTTAACTTAATCTGCATTCAAACACACGATAATCATGAATATTAAGTTGTAATTGGTTAAAGACTATTGAGGTATACCAAGTTGTCCTCGCAAATCTTTAAGTTGTAAGTCTAGATTATCCATCCATTGACTAAGAATTGCATTTGTATCAGGCATTGAGGCTGGACTTGCTTCTTCTATAGGGGCAGGATTTGAATTTCTCCTTCTTCCGTATCTTCTTTCCAATCCAGCATATACATTCATCATTTCCCAAAGCGTCAGATCATGAATAAACTTTTGGTCATCGCTTGGAGAAAGATCAGAGATAATTATTTTTACCATTTGCTTGCCTCCGTCAATACGGTCATGCCAATTAACAAGGTACAGAGATATAACTAATTTGCCAAATTAGGATTATCCCCTTATATTTTGATTTGCTATTGCAGAAAGTCAAGATTTTTTCTCGATATTTTCAGACAGAATACAAGGTATTTTGTCTATAAAAGCCTAGAATTTCTAATAGTAAAATTCATTTGTCTAGGGTTAAACAAAAACCCCGCTTTCTTCGAGAAGCGGGGTGATAATGCCCTAAATATAGGGAAATTGAAATACATCTCAGCTATTACTTTTTAGCCTGTGGTTGTGAATTAGGAATTGTCACATCTATTGGTGTCACCTGCGCTGCTAGCTGCGTCAATGGTGGTTGAATGGCGGTTTGATTACCAACGACTAAAGTTACTAAGTTATCTGGCTTGAGGTATTGCTTGGCTACCCGTTGCACATCTGCGGCTGTGGTTGCAGAGACGGCTTTTTGATAGCGGAACAGAAAATCAGCCGGATAGCCGTAATATTCGTAGCGCATCAACCGCGATAAGGTTTGAGCAGGGTCTTGAAAGTTGAACACAAAAGAATTGAGTGTAGACTCTTTAGCATAGGCTAATTCTTGTGCTGTGATTGGTTGGGTTTGGATGCGCTGAATTTCTGCCTGTAAAGCTTTGACAAACTGCACAGTGGCATCAGAACGAGTTTGTCCACCTGCAATGAAAATTCCAGGGTAATCAAAGCGGGGACTCCAGATACCATAGACAGAATAAGCTAAACCTTGACGCGATCGCACCTCATTGAATAACCTACCCCCAAACCCATTTAACACCCCATTCAATACATCCAAGGCTGCATAGTCAGGGTTATCAAACCTACCGCCCAGATGTCCCACTAAAATACTACTTTGCGTTAACTGGGGCTGATTCACCATAAATACCCCACCTGTATTAGCTGGTGATACTTCTGGTAAGGGAAGTTTAATCATTCTGGGGTTACGTCGCCAATCACCGAGTTTAGCTTGGATGAGCGATCGCATTTTTTTAGCGTCAAAATCTCCCACAATTCCCAAAATCATCTGATTGGGGTGGAAAAAATCCTGATGGAAGTTAACCAAATCTTCGCGAGTAATCCTATCTACAGTCGCATATTCTGTAGTGCGAGCATAGGGGCTTTCCTTGCCATAAATTAACTTGCGAAACTCACGACTAGCAATATCATCTGGGTCATCGTTACGCCGAGCAATCGCACCCTTAACCTTAGTTTTCGCTAAATCTAGCTGTTCTTGAGCAAATACAGGCTCACGCAGCACCTCAGCAAACAACCCAAACACAGTTTCAACATCTTCACTAAGTGCATCAAAACTCGCACTAGCCGCAGCCTCACCAATGCTAGTTTCTACAGCTGCCGCCCGTTGTTCTAAAATTTCATTGAGTTGATCCGGTGAATGCTTTGTAGTTCCTCCAGTCCGCATCACCGTACCTGTAATACCAGCCAGTCCCACTTTATCACTACCTTCCCAACGGCTTCCAGCCCGTATCAACGCCGTACCACTCACCAAAGGTAGTTCGTGATCCTCCATTAAATAGACAACCAAACCGTTGCGTAATACATACCGTTCATACTGGGGTAACTTAATCTCAGGCAACGGCGCAAACTGCAACTCTGCATAATACTTGGCTGCTGCTGTCGCCACTGGAGAAAAGTTAAAAGTTACCAGTAAAAAGGCGCAAGCAACCATCAACACATAAATCAGCCTTTTTCCCGTAGTAACTTTCTTGAACATCTGCTGTTTAACCCTCTGCATAACTCGCCACATACAACATCATTATTTTTACTTGTCTGGTTTGTAGTAAGGACTTAAGTCCTTACTTTGAACTGGAATTGTTTAACCCTGTTTTGCTAACAACTTGCCAATTGTGCGATTTTCCGGCGTGAATGTGGCTTTTGCGACTCGCTGAATATCCGCAGGAGTCACCGCCGCAATATCATCTAATTGTTGAAACAAATTCCGCCAAGAGCCAGTTTTGACTTGATATTCTAAAAGTTGCTGTGCCATGCCCATGTTAGAGTCGAGGCTGCGTAATAAACCCGCCCTTGCTTGGGTTTTCACCCGTTCCAATTCCGAAGCGGTGACAGGTTCAGTTTTCAACTTCTCAATTTCTTGGCGTAAACCCGCCCCTACTTCGTCAACTGTGCGACCAGGAGCAGTGAGAGCATAGAATAACATCAGGTTTGGGTACTTATCTCCGGGGAAGCCGCTAAAACCTTGAGCATTTAAAGCCAAACGTTGCTGTTCTACTAAAGATTTATACAACCGTGATGTCCGCCCGTTGCTCAATAAACTGCCAATGATGTCATAAACTGCATTATCTGGGTGAGTGACAGCCGGACGGTGATAACCTTCTAAATACCAAGGTTGGGAAGGTAACTCTACCGTCACTTCTCGCGTTTGGGTTTGTTGCGGTTCGGTAGGAATTTTTGCTTGATATTTGGGTTTAGCCTGATAGCGTCCAAAATAAATCTGTGCTAATCTTTTCACCTCAGTTGGGTTAACATCTCCCACCACAGCAATAGTGATATTACTGGGTACATAGTGAGTTTCAAAAAATGTTTGCACATCTTTTGGTGTCAGGTTACGGATATCATTGTCGTAACCAATCACAGGCCGCCTATAGGGATGGACTTTGAAAGCTGTATCAATAAATTTCTCTACCATCAACCCGATAGGTGAATTGTCCACCCGCATCCGGCGTTCTTCTAAAATTACATCTCTTTCTTTATAAAACTCTCGCCGAATTACTGGGTCAAGAAATCGTTCTGATTCTAGTGACATCCACAGTTCCAACTTGTTGGCAGGAAAACTGTAAAAATAACGTGTTGCTTCTGCGGAAGTTGTGGCATTTAAACCTACCCCTCCGGCTTGCTGGACAATTTGCCCTAATTCGTTTTGCTTGACAAATGTAGCAGCTTGTGATTGTACCTGCTTGAAAGTGGTTTGCAACTTAGTAACTTCATCTTGTTTACCATTTGCTTTTGCTGCTTGAATTTGCTCATCCAACTGTTCCAAACGCTCAAGCAGGATTTTTTCAGCTTGGTAGTCTTTTGTACCAATGCGGGTAGTGCCTTTAAATGCCAAATGTTCTAGAAAGTGTGCTACACCTGTTTTACCGTCGGGTTCATCCACACCCCCCACATCAGCGTAGGTGAGAAAAGATACTACTGGTGCTTGGTGGCGTTCCAAGACAATGAACTTCATGCCGTTATTCAACCGAAACTCTGTGAGATTTTTAATTACCTGATCTAAATAGGGTTGAATTGAACTTTTAACACCAGGTGTGGAACTTTTGCCCCGTTGTAATGTGATTTCAGGAGTAGGTGCGGTTGTGGTTTGAGCTAAAGCGATGTCTGGTATTAGCCCTAACCAAACAAATGTAAGGAAAAGTAAAGTTATAACAAATCTCCGCGCTAAATTCGCCTGAGTTCTTAAAATGGGAGGAATATAAACCTGAGTCTTTGTTGAAGGCTGAAAATGGTTATCTGGTGTGTGTGAGCAAGGAAACTGATTCATAAGCAACAAGTAGAATAAATTTTCACTACCTAAGCAACAGGGAAATTAACAAGCAGAGCGTTAATCTTGTATTAAGCTTTCTATGGTTTTTGTACCTGAAGGTAGACAATAATGCTACAAACCATGTTCCGAAGATTTTACAATAACTATTATGCGAGTTTTTCATTCTTCCCCACCTTCAGAGGCACAAACACGTACCCGCATTTTAGAAGCAGCATTACGCTTATTTGCTGCTCAAGGATTTGATGGTACTACCACCCGCGACTTAGCCCAAGCGGCTGGAGTCGCTGAGGGGACTTTATTTCGCCATTTTCCCAATAAAAAGGCCATTTTAGTAGAGGTGGCGACTGGTGGCTGGGTGGAGATTCTCACGGATTTGCTCACAGAATTGAGTGAAATGGGCAGCTATAAGGCTGTGGCTCAAGTAATGCGCCGTCGGATGTGGAATTTGCAAAAGAATGCGGACTTGATGCGCGTTTGCTTTATGGAGGTGCAATTTCATCCAGATTTGCGCGATCGCATTCAAACAGAAGTCATTACTAAAATGACAGATGTGGCTCAAGCTTTCTTCCAAACCGCAATGGATAAAGGCATTTATCGCCAAATGGATGCGAATCTGGTAGCGAAAGTATTTTTAGGAATGTTTGCGATCGCAGGTTTTTCTAACAACACCGTCATGGAACCCGACGCTTCCCCCCAACAAATGCAAGAAATGGCAGAAGGTTTAGCTGATATCTTTCTCAATGGCGTATTAGCTAAGGATTAATTTGAGCAGCTAGCGGTTAGTGTTGCTAATTTCCTACTCACCATTCCCTATCCCCTAATATCTTCGCTTGTTGACTCCACTGTTGAACCAGTTCAATTGCTGGACACAAATCTCTGCGCTGCATGGTTGCAACCTGCAAGCGCATAATTTGTTGATGTAATCTGTGAGTAGGAGTCTGCGCTAACTGTGCTACTGAACCTACCCCAGTGTGTAGCAACAAACCACAATATTGAATTCCCACACTAGGAACACGCGCCAAATCAGCCAAGGCTATCCACTTATTAACATACTGAAGGTGAACCTGTAATTTATTAGCCAAGACTAGCCTATCTTGGGGGGTTTTACCTTGTTTGACTAACCCGCCTGTGGTTGTAATTCCGCAATTTTGCAATTGAGATTGTTCTTGTGAACTTAATCCCGGTAATTGTTCAATCGGCCAGTCACAAGATTGCATCTGGCTGCGCTGGGGAATACCCGTTTTTTTAGCACACATCTTTAATAAATAATCATAAGTTGTCTTTAATATTGTGGCTTTTTCTTCAGGGAATTGGGGACTCTTGACTGGGGAGATGAGGGGTATGAGGAAGCAGGGGAGCAGGGGGAGCGGAGGAGAGAAACTAATGACTAATGACCAATAACTAATGACTAATGACTAATGACTAATCAACTCTCCCCTTAAAACTGTAACAGCTTGACCTGCTAAAAACACGCGATCGCCTCCTGGATAATTCACTTTAACTACACCGCCACGGCTCGATGCTTGATATGCTAAGAATTGATTTTTATTTAGGCGATCGCGCCAATATGAAGCCAAGCAACAATGAGCCGCACCCGTCACCGGATCTTCATTAATCCCCAAACCCGGCGCAAAGAAACGCGACACAAAATCGTATTCTGAATCAGGGTGCGTAATGCTAGTAACAATCACATCCGCCATAGGCAGAGTTTTCAATCGTGGAAAATTCGGCTGCATTTGCCGGACTAAATCTTCAGATTCGACTTCTACCAAATAACCTAAATAATTCTCTACCACTGATTTTAAAGGTACTCCTAAAGCCTCACTCAGTCCTGACGGTGGCATAATTGCTTGTGAGTGAGTCACCGGAAAATCTAACTCAATCCAATCACCTTGTCGTTGAGCAATCAATAACCCGCTTTTAGTATGAAAACGTGCAGCTTCATCCGTTGATAAATGTCCCTCAGACCATAATACATGGGCGGTTGCTAAGGTAGCATGACCACAAAGCGGTACCTCTGTCGTTGGTGTAAACCAGCGCAGATAAAAACCATCATCCTGTTTCACAACAAAAGCCGTTTCTGATAAATTCATCTCTTGCGCTACATTCTGCATCCACTCATCCGCTTGGGGAGTCTCTAAAACACAAACTGCCGCAGGATTTCCCGCAAAGGGTTTGTCAGTAAAAGCATCAACCTGAGTAATTATTTGTCCCATAAAGTCACCCTGATAATGAGGGAACACCAAAAAATCAATTATTCATCATTAATTTAATCGTAAATAAACCTGTACTGTAGGGGTTTAGCAATGCTAAACCCCTACGAAATATATGGTTTATCTATATACATACTTGGTATTTATTGTCAATGTGTCAGTTGTAATTGAATACTGTTGTCTTGATTCCGGTAGATTCAAAGAAAACTAGAGGTTGTTTCAGTTGCTGGATGACAACTCTTGTAGGGTGGGCATTGCTTGTCTGTTGCGAAAACCTTTAGTTTTAGGTTGTTGGCAATGCCCCCCTGACGCTGGTTGAGAATTGTGCAAGATATAACTGATATCTCCCAAATAGTTTGTTGGGTTGCTAATGGTTGCAGCCCTTCAAATTTTACGCCACTCTGTTTTGTCTGAACTGAAGTTGGGTAAGCAAACACCTGAGTATAAAACTTCTCAGAAAGCTCTCTAGCGTTTTATTTATGAACTAATCGGTTCAGTTTACTTTTTAGGGGTTCGCCAACCGTACCCCCTGCTTTACCGAATGTACAAATTCATAGTCAGGAAGATAGTTATTCAGGTTTCGTATATAAGTGTATTATATATGTATGAGTAATTTTGCAGAATATCTAGTATAATTAAAGCTTGCTGAAGAAGGTTAGAAATTGAATTAGATGTCAAAGGGGTTGAGAAATCAAGGTTTGGTTGATGAATCCTTGAATTTACATTGTATTTCTGGTGAAAATGTAAGAGTTTTTAGACATCTCTAATCATTTTCCAATTCTTTGGTTAGAAAGCTTTGTAACCCTTTATCTAGAAAGACTGTTGCTTTCTTTCAGCAAACCCTAATTATCATTTAGCTACAAATTTCTGGTTCAATTAAATAAATGGTTAGAAATTTTTCTCATATTCCTGATCGCACCGAACTTATAGCTAAAACCAATAAAGAGTTTGAACGTTTAGGTTGGACACAAACAGAGCAAACAAACTATCTTCGTAACACTTATGGACAAATAATCCGTAATAAACTTACTGATTCGCAGTTGTTAGACTTATATACATACTTACACAAGCAACATAATCAACAAAGCAAAGGTAATAATCAAACCATGAAAAGTCCAATTCAAAAAATATTTTTCGGTTGTCCTGGTACTGGTAAAAGCCACAAAATATCTAATGATGTTGATGGTGGAATTGTTAAGCAAGTTTTAGGTATTGATAAAAATATTTATCCTGAAAATTTAATTAAAACTGTCTTTCATCCTGAATACACCTATGGGGATTTTATGGGTAAATTAATGCCAATGACGATGAACGAAGATAAAGATAAAAGTGTTTATTATCAATTTTATGAAGGTCATTTTTTAAAAGCACTATCACAAGCCTATAAAAATATTATAATGGCTCATAAGGAAGGTACGGAAACCCAAAATGTTGCCTTAGTAATTGACGAAATTAATCGAGGTAATTCTTCAGCAATTTTTGGTACAGTTTTTCAACTTTTAGACCGTGGTCAAGATGGTTGGTCTGCCTATGGAATTAATATTTCTGATTTAGAATTTAGAAAGCTTGTTGAACTAATAGGCTTTGCACAAACAGGAATAGATGAGCGTAATCCTACATACAAGTATCAAAACAAAGGTTCATCTTACGTACTAGAAAAATTTCCTGTATTTGATGAAATCAAGATTAAAGTAAAAGTTAACACAGCCGTTGGTAGTTCAATTCGTATTCCTCCAAATCTTTCAATATTTGGAACAATGAATACTTCTGATAATTCTATTTACTTTATGGATAACGCTTTTAAAAGACGTTGGGAATGGGAATATGTAGATTGGAAACAAGATGATGATAAAGATGTAGATAAAGTAATTTTAGAAGGCTATGGCAATAATAATTATAAATGGAAAGATTTAGTAGAAAAGTTCAATATATTTATTAAAGATAACCATAATTCTGTTAGAAGCGGAAGAATTGAAGATATGCAAATAGGTTATCATTTTATAAATACAGATAAAGTTACAGAAGAACAAATAAAAAATAAACTGATGTTTTTTATTTGGGATAGTGTTTTTAATCGAGACAAAAACCCGCTTCGTGAAATTTTATGTTTTGATAAAAATGATAAGCGATTAGTAACTTTTGGGGATTTTATTAAATATCACCAAGATTTTGTTAAAAATCTTTTAAACTATCAGCAAAAATAATCTGTTTGAAATATCCATAATTTCCTATTCAGCTAATAATCTTGTTAATGTATCATGTGGAATTTTTCGCAACTAAATCTTAAAATAGGTTCAGACTTTGTGGGTATTAAAGCAGATGTTGACGGGTATGCTTTTTACTTACCAAAAGGTTTTGATGATTTTATTGATAGATATCAAAGTGCAACTAATGGTGGGGATAGTAGTAAATTTAACAAAGTACGCGATTTTTTCTTCTTAATGTATCGAACATTAAGAAAGTTTGATCGTGATAACGAAAATAATTCAAGAATTAAAAGAAAAGATGCTAAAAATACTAAAAATCAAGATAAACCAACTTTGAGTACAGGTGGTATTAGTTTAGAGTATGAAGAAGGAAGTGATTGTATTTTATACAGTAAACTTTCGATGATTGAACGAATATTAGAAGCTTATGATGATTTAGCTATTAATTCTCTTGAAAATAAAATTAGACGTAGTGAAGAAATAGACTATTCTAAAATATATAAATATTTAGATAGAGCTATTTATTTAAACAATGGAGCTATTTATATTGATGTCATGGACTTACCACGTCCAATGATAACTTATGAAAGTACGGATATAGTTCACCTTTATTGTTTTATACTGGATGAAATTATTCAACAACTACAAGAAGATGTACCTGATCATGTTTACGGAAGAAGTCAAGATATTCAATTTCTTTCTCAAAGATTTAGAGATAATTATTTAACCATTAATCATTCTCTTTTTGAGCAAGATACTTTTGAAGAAACTCTTACAATTTGTAAAGAAGCTCTAGATAATATAGATAGAAATACTCATTATAAAGATGCTGATTACTGGGGACTTTATGAAGCTATAGAGATTTTCTTATATGGAGGATTAAACCCCGAACTAGATGATGGTGATTTTTGGGGCATACAAGGAAAACAAGGTTTTGATTATGTTTGGGAGGATATGTGTCAAACCTACTTTTTCAAGAAAAACTTTGATCAAGATAATAATATTTTTAATGATATCTGTTTTGCCGATACTGATATTCCGATAGATGGTTATAAAAATGATATAACTAAAAATCCTAAGCGTTATAGACCAGAAATAGAAAAAAATAGAGTAGGTTGGTGGCAAATTCAAGAAAGAGACAATGAAGTAGATGAATCTAATAATAAGTGGTTATATCAGAAAGGAGAACCTGAAGTTAAGCATCCTAGTAATTGTAAATCATTATATTGGAGTGAATTATTCTGTATTGAATGGGATTTAAATAGGGAAACATTTACTAATTTATACTATCGCAGCAGTAAATTTGATAAGCGTAAACTATTACGCCGTTATCCAAGACCTGATTTAATATTACAAATAGAAGTTTCTAGCAATTTAACAAATTTAATAATTATTGACTTCAAAAATATTTCGTTCCAAAAATATGAATTTTGTAAAAATAAATATTTAGAAGAAACTGATGACGGCTATAGAATAGGTTTAGAAAAACAACTGGGTTATGAATTGGCATTACAACAGGTGTTTCCTAACCATACCATAATAAATTATTTTTTCATTCCTTTTTATTTCACTGATAAAAATGAAAATGAGAAACATGATTTAGGAAATATAGAGGATAAATTTCATATTAGAGGCATTAAATTAGTCAAAATAAATTTTGATGTAATACAAAAAGTATATTTAGGAATCATTCAAGCATCAAATGTTAATGTACCGATTATACCAAATTATTATCACCCAAAAAATTATATTAATCCTTCGAGAAAAAAAGAAGAAATTGCTGTGTTAGAAAACAAAACATTCAAAAGTGATTATATTCCTTTAATTTCTTTTCAAAATGAGAAGCAAAGAAAAATTGCTACAGATTATATTATTGAACAAGTTAAAATTTTCTTTCAAGAAATAGGAGAAAATATTCCAAATCTTGTAGAAGCTTACTTTCCATATTCAGAAAGTATTGTTGCTGAAGAATTTACTAAAGTAAACATAGACTATTTTTATGATAACTTATTTTATGATTTAGGCGAAAAAGAAGAAGATAGAGATGAAAATGGGAAATTACAAATAAAAATCAAATGGTGTATCACTTTTCACATTAACTCGACTCCTATTGAAGTTCCTCAACTGAAAATACCTAACTCTAATTTATGTCGTAGATTTGGAACAATAGATATTGTTGGTACACCAATTCTTTACTATATTTATTTTACCCTCCCAGAAATTTTAGATATAATTCTCAACAATTAATGAATGTAAAAAAAACACTATGAGCAGTTTTCCTAATCTCTCAATAATATGATCTGAAATACTATCTTCAGAGGTTTAAGTCAATGTTAAATGCCAATGGTAATTTATGGCACACAATTATTAAAAGCCTTTTTGTCGCCATGAACATAGGCTTAATTTCCCTTGGTGTAGTCAGTTGCGGTACTAACCAACAGCCATTAACACCAATAGAACAACCCACTGTCAACACTGAATCATCACCAGCCCAAACAGATCAAGATGATGACGACGATGATCAACAAGATGATGATGGTGATGATCAAGAACAAGATACTGAGGAACAAAATAGAAACTAGAGGTTGTTTAAGTTTTGATTTATGCTGATCCAAAACAGTGATAGTTCCCTGGCTGAAACTCTACTGCAACGGCGACAACGACTAGACGAATTGATTGATTTTCCGGCGATTCTCTGGTCAGGTCAGAGTAAACCGCGCAATTTTGCCGCCAATATCTACCCCTTTCGTGCTAGCAGTCATTTCCTGTATTTTGCTGGCTTACCTTTACCTAACGCCGCCATTCGCCTAGAAGCCGGGAAGCTAGAATTGTTTATGGATAACCCCGAACCTAGTAGCGCACTTTGGCATGGAGAAATGCCCAAACGTGACGAAATAGCTGAAAAAATCGGTGCTGATGCTGCTAGAACCATGTCAGAGTTGAAGCATCGGGGCAGGGGTGCAGCATCAATTCCTGTACAAAATTATCGGACGACGCTTGTACAGTCACAAATTTTACAAAGAGAAATTTCTTCACCCTATGATTTAGAAGGAATAGACCGAGAATTAGCACAGGCGATCGCTACTTTACGTCTGACCCATGATACAGGCGCGTTAGTGGAATTGCGGAAAGCGGCGGCTGTGAGCATAGAAGCACACAAAGCCGGAATGACTGCCACACCCAAAGCTAAACTAGAAGCAGAAGTCCGCGCCGCAATGGAAGGGGTAATCATCGCCCAAAATATGACTACCTCCTACAACAGCATTGTCACAGTTCACGGCGAAGTTTTACACAACGAAGCATATCACCATGCTTTGCAACCAGGAGATTTACTACTAGCTGATGTCGGTGCAGAAACCCCGATGGGTTGGGCTGCTGACATAACCCGGACTTGGCCTGTTTCTGGCAAGTTTTCCCCGACGCAACGAGATATTTATGATGTTGTGCTAGCGGCTCATGATGCTTGTATCGCCAAAGTTGCCCCCGGTGTAGAATATCGGGATATTCATCTGTTAGCAGCGCAAGTTATAGCTGAAGGTTTAGTAAATTTAGGGATTTTGCAGGGGAATCCAGAGGATTTAGTAGAAATGGATGCCCATGCCCTGTTTTTCCCCCACGGTATCGGACATTTACTCGGTTTAGATGTGCATGATATGGAAGATTTGGGGGATTTAGCAGGGTATGAAGCAGGGAGAAAAAGAAGCGATCGCTTTGGTTTAGGCTACCTGCGTTTAAATCGTCCCTTAAAATCAGGAATGTTAGTCACAATTGAACCAGGATTCTATCAAGTTCCCGCGATTTTAAACGATGCCAACAACCGCGCTAAATACCATAATATAGTCAATTGGGAACGTTTAGCACAATTTAACGATGTGCGTGGAATCCGCATTGAAGATGATGTGTTAGTTACCGACACAGGCAGCGAAGTATTAACAGCCGAGTTACCAAACAAAGCTGAGGCTGTAGAAGAATTGGTACGTTGTTAAAATACCACCCTGCTCAACTCGCGGGAAAAACGACTAAGCTGGTAAATAGCACATTAAAATTTGCAAACTTCTGAATCGCAATTAACGCTGGTTCTGACATCCCGATTGGCTCAATAAGTGTAATTAAGATATGTTTGACGCATTAGCAGACCGTTTAGAATCCGCCTGGAAGAAACTGCGCGGGCAAGATAAAATTACTGACTCTAATATTCAAGATGCTTTGCGGGAAGTGCGCCGCGCCTTGTTGGAAGCAGATGTTAACCTCCAGGTCGTCAAAGCATTTATTAGCGAAGTTGAAGCCAAGGCGCAGGGAGCCGAAGTTATTAAAGGTGTGCGACCTGACCAACAGTTTATCAAGATTGTTTATGATGAGCTAGTCAAGGTGATGGGGGAAGAAAATGTTCCCCTAGCCGAAGCCCAAACAAATCCCACTATTGTCTTGATGGCTGGTTTACAAGGTACTGGTAAAACTACAGCTACCGCCAAGTTAGCCTTACACCTCCGCAAATTAGACCGCAGTTGTTTGTTGGTAGCAACTGACGTATACCGCCCAGCCGCTATTGACCAGTTACTCACCCTTGGTAAACAAATTGACGTACCAGTTTTTGAACTAGGAAGCGACGCAGACCCGGTAGAAATCGCCCGTCAAGGTGTGGAACGTGCCAAGGCTGAAGGCGTAAACACAGTTATTATTGATACAGCAGGTCGTCTGCAAATAGACGCAGACATGATGGCGGAATTAGCCCGCATTAAGCAGACAGTCCAACCCCATGAAACTCTGTTAGTCGTGGATGCGATGACGGGTCAAGAAGCAGCAAATTTGACTCGTACTTTCCATGAAGAAATCGGTATTACCGGGGCAATTCTCACAAAGTTGGATGGTGACAGCCGTGGTGGTGCAGCTTTGTCAGTCCGCACAATTTCCGGCGCGCCGATTAAGTTTGTGGGTGTGGGTGAAAAAGTCGAAGCCCTACAACCGTTTTTCCCAGACCGGATGGCTTCGCGGATTTTGGGTATGGGTGACGTTCTCACCTTGGTAGAAAAAGCCCAAGAAGAAATCGATATTGCTGACGCTGAGAAAATGCAGGAGAAAATCCTGTCAGCAAAATTTGACTTTACCGACTTTCTCAAGCAACTGCGCTTGTTAAAGAATATGGGTTCGTTGGGCGGTATCCTCAAGTTAATTCCGGGGATGGGTAAACTCTCAGAGGATCAACTTAAGCAAGGCGAAACTCAGCTAAAACGCTGTGAAGCCATGATTAATTCCATGACTGCCCAAGAACGTCGTGACCCAGATTTACTGGCGAGTTCTCCCAGTCGTCGGCGCAGAATTGCCTCTGGTTCTGGCTATAAAGAAGCAGATGTGAGTAAACTGGTGGCTGACTTCCAAAAAATGCGATCGCTCATGCAACAAATGGGACAAGGTGGCTTACCAGGAATGCCAGGAATGTTTGGCGGTGGCGGTATGGGTAACGCCTACGCCGGCATGGGCAACCGTCCCGCACCTCCCGGCTGGCGTGGTTATAACGCTGGCGCAGCTACGAAGAAGAAAAAACCCAAAGATAAGAAGAAAAAAGGGTTTGGCAATCTTTAGTTATTAGTCATTAGTTATTAGTCATTAGTCATTAGCTTGGTTGGTTTTCTGAGGAAATATCAACTCTGGGCTAGGGACTTTTGACTTTTGACCATTGACTCATAGCCGTAAACCCTGAGCAAGTGCTAAAATTAGCATTTCAGTACAGGAAGTTCTGAACTCAGACAGCTGCTTCCTAAAAATATCAACAAACAGGAGAATGTTTCTTCAATCATGATCAAATTGCGCTTGAAGCGATACGGTAAAAAGCGGGAAGCGAGCTACCGCATTGTCGCTATGAACGGCCTTTCTCGCCGTGATGGTCGTCCCCTAGAAGAACTGGGATTTTACAACCCCAGAACCGATGAAGTCAGATTGGATGTTCCCGGCATCGTCAAGCGACTACAGCAAGGCGCACAACCTACTGATACAGTACGTCGCATCCTACAAAAAGCCAATGTCTTTGAACAGGTCAGTGCCAATACCGCATCTTAGTACAAATTTACCAAATGCTAGTCCCAATTATGTGGGGCTAGTTAAGTTTTTGATGCAGCCGTTTTTAGAATTTCCACAGTCTTTGAGCGTCGATTGTGAAATTTCTCAAACCCTTAACCGGGTTTGGGTTCGCATCGCCTTTGACAACACAGATAAAGGGAAAGTCTTTGGCCGAGGAGGACGTAATATCCAAGCGATTCGGACGGTAATGACTGCTGCGGCAGAATTAGCCGGACAATCAGTTTACTTGGATATCTACGGTAGCACCAGCACAGGCCGGGATGGTATGTCTTTTGATGAAGAGCAACAAGAGCGATCGCCTATCCCCAAAACGCGAGAACGGCGCACAAATTCCTCTAGACCTGTTGTTAAACCCCGCTCCCGCTAGGATAAAAATAGAATCAGAAGCCTGAGCGGTAATCACCTCCGCTCAGAACCTTCAGATAATTGCGGGAAGCAATAGAAAGATTGTGCAATCTTTTGAGAGCTACCTACAAAATTTACCCACTAGATACAGTTAGTAATGCTTGTACATAACTCTGATAATCTCTGTCAGGAGGTGAACACAGGGAGTGGCTGAAGTCCGTTTGGGTGAAAATGAGTCTATTGACTCGGCACTAAGACGTTTTAAAAAGAAAATTCAAAAAGCCGGCATTTTGTCGGAAGTCAAACGTCGGGAAAGATACGAAAAACCCAGTTTGCGCCGGAAACGCAAGGCAGAATCAGCAAGGAAAGTTGGTCGCTACTAAATCAAAATCATGGTTTTGATGAAGTCAGTTAACCTACTAAATTCGTCAATTTAGGTTGGGCAGTATTTTTAGCTCAAACCTGAAAAAGTAGAGATGCCAGCGCGTCTCTACTTGTTACATATAAAACTAAATATTTCCAGATGATTGTAAATTATATCATTAAAAAAAATTAATATTTTTCTCTGATAAAAACCGATAAAAGCTTTGTAGAGCTTGGTATTAACAAGATTTTTTATTATAAAATAGTATAAAAATAAACTTGAGCAAAATGAGTTAGGACAACTCAAATACTTAACTTTCGTAACAATTGCTGCTAACCAATTAAAAAATACTTATGGCAGATGCCTTAATAATTCAGCTGCCTAACATTCCAAGTACAATGGCTTTAGCGGGCGATAGAGAAGAAAATCTCAAAATTCTATCGCGGCAAACAGGCGCGAACTTGGTAATGCGTGGGCAAGAACTACATATTTCCGGCACAGAAAGTCAAAGAGACTTAGCTGCAAAATTAGTGCGATCGCTCGAAAATATCTGGATTCAGGGCAATAATATTTCTAGTGCCGACATATTAACAGCCCGCCAAGCCTTAGATACTCACCGGGAAGACGAACTACGAGAATTACAGCGCGATGTCTTAGCCAGAACTCGTAGAGGTGAAGAAATCCGCGCCAAAACCTTTAGACAACGCCAGTACATCGAAGCTATCCGTAAACATGATCTTACCTTTTGCATCGGCCCGGCGGGAACTGGTAAGACATACCTCGCCGTAGTTGTCGCTGTGCAAGCACTCCTCGCCAACCAAGTAGAAAAACTCATTTTAACCCGTCCGGCAGTAGAAGCAGGGGAAAAATTAGGATTTTTACCTGGAGATTTGCAGCAAAAAATTAATCCCTATCTCCGCCCACTTTACGATGCAATTTATGAATTCATCGATCAAGAAAAAGTCCCTAATTTAATAGAAAGAGGCATCATTGAAGTGGCACCCCTAGCGTATATGCGAGGACGGACTTTAAACCATGCTTTTGTGATTGTTGATGAAGCCCAAAACACCACACCAGCCCAAATGAAAATGGTGTTAACTCGTTTAGGTTTTCGTTCTCGCATGGTAATTACAGGCGACACCACACAAACAGATTTACCCTTAAATCAAGCATCTGGTTTAACAGTTGCTTTGCAAATATTAAAGCACGTTGAAGGCATAGCTTTTTGCGAATTTACGCAAAAAGATGTTGTCCGACATCCCCTAGTGCAGCGTATTGTCAGTGCCTACGAAAAGCATGAAATTAGTCATTAGACATTAGGCATTAGTCATTGGTCATTAGTCATTAGTTATTAGTAAAAACTGAGAGTAGGATACAGAAATGAGTGTTAGTTTAAAAGACTTTTTAGAAGCTTGTGAAAAATTGGGAACTGTGCGGTTAATAGTTACTAGCAGTGCTGCTGTGTTAGAAGCACGGGGTAGAATTGAAAAGCTATTTTATGCCGTATTGCCTAAAGGTAGATATGCCAATATGCACACCGAAGGTTTTGAATTTCACTTGAACATGGACAAAATTACTCAAGTGAAATTTGAAACAGGTGAAGCGAAAAGAGGTAATTTTCCAACTTATGCCATCCGGTTTTTAGATGAGAATCAAGAACCTGCTTTGAGTGTATTTTTACAGTGGGGTAAACCCGGAGAATATGAACCGGGGCAGGTGGAAGCGTGGCAAGCTTTAAAAGAAAAATATGGCGAAGTTTGGCAACCTTTAGCAGTAGAAATTTAATGATGTTCGTAGTGGGTGGCTCTAGCCCTCATTAAAATTTAATAGGAGGACTAAAGTCCTCACTACAAACCAATAAAAATCAATATTAATGCTTACTATCAGGGTAATTTTTAGTATTTTCCTCGCTATTTTCCTCCTCTTGGGGTGGAATGAACCAGCAACCGCCGGTGAGTTATCTCAACGTTTAGCTAACTTTACCCAATGGGAAAAATTAAAGACTGTGCAACTAGCTAAAGGCGATTTAGTTTATCCTGAATGGATGGCAGGAACTTGGCAAGTTAAAAGCACTTTGGTAGACTTAGCAGCACCTCTAGCACCGGATATTGTTACACCTGGATTTGCAGGGAATCGTCAACAACTTAATCAACCCATGAGTTTTTTAGTCCGGTTTGTTAAACAGCAACTAGCTGAGTCTATTGCTAGTGTAAAATTCCTACCTCAGATAGATAATAAATCCCAAATTTTAGTAGCAGATAGAGAATTTAATAGCTTGAATTTGGCTAGGGCTTATTTAGGGGATGAAGCTGTGTTATCAGTGAAAGTAGATCCAGATTCGCCTAATCGTCAGATTACCTTTTTACGTGGCGATCGCCAATTAGTTTCTCTTGTCACTGCACGCGCTACAGAAACAACGCCAGATGGTGAATTCATCGCCGCAGAAGTATTCCAACAATTATTTAAAGGTGGTTCTCGACCTTATTTAAACTCAGTTGAATCTACCACAGCATATCATAAACTGCCTGCATCTACTCCAGCCATAGAAGCAGACCAAGTTACTGCTGTTTACCTTTCACCCCAAGATCCAGATTACTTTACCGCAGGTTCTCGACCAGTAGCCCTTTATCGCTATCGCCTGGAATTTTCCAGAGCAGACTAATCAATTCACTCGTAGGGATGATTTAACCATTGAACTCTTGACGACAATTGTATTATATATGTAGTATGTTTACTCCCAGCTAACACTCGCGCTCCTGGGCAGTGTGCATCATGGCTAAATTTCAAGACTTGATTAATTACTTTCGTTCCGACTGGAAGCTGAGTATTTTCAGTATTACAGCCTCTAGTATTTACGAAATTATCGATTTGGTAGTTCCTTACGGGATTGGGCAGATTTTGAACGTGTTGTCTGATCAACCTTTGGATCAACCATTGACACAGGCGATCGCCATCATTTCCAACTTTACCAATTATCCAGCAAATAAAACACTATCTCTAGGTGTATTGCTGGGTTTAATTTTCCTGGTGACGGTAGTCAAAGCACCGACACAGCCTTGGTTAACCGCCTGGTTTCACTGGGATATAGCTTTAAGAGTGCGTCGAGATAAAACCCAGACAGCGATCGCAAAAATTCTGACTCTACCCCTAGAATATTATGATGTCAATAACCCTGGACGCATCGCCGGCAGAGTAGCCAGAGGAATTTCTAACCACACATGGACATATCCGGAAATCGCCGGACAGTTAATCCCAAAATTGTTGCGGGTGCTGGGAATATTTGCATTTATCTTGTTCATTGAATGGCGAATTGCGCTGTTATATTTAATTTCCTTTGTAGTTATCCTCGGCTTGAGCTTGAAGAAATTACAGCGTCTAATTTGGCATGAAAGTCTTCTAGATAAATACATGGAAGACACCGAAAGCCGGACTTCAGAACTAATTACCAACATCAAAACAGTCAAAGCTTTCGCTACAGAAGCTAAAGAATTAAAAAGGCAAACACAACGTTTGGATAGGGAGTTAAAATTAGTCGATTATCGCATTCATAAAGGATATGTGAATCTGATAACTTGGCAAAAAACTGTCATCCAATTTTGTGTGTTTGCTATCTTGGGTTTAACTTTAGCAGCAACAGTCAACGGTCAAATTTCTCTCGGTCATTTTGTCATGACTTTAACGCTTTCTAGTATGGCTTATGCTGAACTAGAACCAATTAGCACACTAGCAGAAGTTTTTTCTCGTCGCTATGTTTCCATGTTGCGGTTTCATGAATTTCTGCAAGAACCAACTGGTAATGAATCAGTGGGGATTTTAACACCGGAAGATGAGACAACATCACCTTACAAATTTACTGGCAAAGTGGAATTTTCTCATGTCAGTTTTGGTTATGATGATAGCCGTCAAGTCTTGCAAGATATCAACTTATTGATTGAGCCATACCAAACAGTCGCCTTAGTCGGACGTTCTGGTTCTGGTAAATCTACACTGGTGAAATTGCTATTGCGGTATTTTGAACCTCAAAGCGGACAGATATTGATGGATGGTGAAGATATTCGCACCTTGAATGTAGGTAAGTATAGACGCAGACTAGCGATCGTTCACCAAGAAGTAGACATTTTTAACGGTACTGTTTTAGATAACCTCACCTACGGTAGACCTAACGCTACATTTGAGGAAGTTGAACAAGCCTGTAAAATTGCCAGAGTTGACGAAGTAGTAAAGCAGCTACCCCAAGGTTATTACACCGTCGTGGGAGAACGTGGAGTCAGGCTATCTGGTGGACAAAGACAGCGTTTAGGTATTGCTAGAGCCTTGCTAGTGCAACCCGATGTCCTGATTTTTGACGAAGCCACCTCTAGTTTAGATTACGAGTCTGAGCGTTCCATACAATTAGCCATGCGATCAATTCAAGGTACTTGTACCACAATCGTCATTGCTCACCGCCTGAGTACAGTACGGGAAGCAGACAAGATAGTAGTTCTAGACAAAGGCAAGATTGTAGAAGTCGGTAGCCATGAGGAACTCTTGCGTCATCAAGGTATTTACCGCCGCTTGCATTCCCTGCAAGAAACCGGAGAACTTCTAGAGTAGATTACAATTTTTGTAGGGTGGGCATTGCTTGCAGATTGCTAAGACCTTTAGTTTTACATTGTTGGCAATGGCCACCTGACGCTGATAGGACTGCTGAAGTGGGTTAAAGTAGTTAATTTGTAGGTAAACAGAATTATTGATCAACCCGCCCCTACTACGAACAGAAAAAATTTTTTCTCCACCCCTTGTCATTTCTAAAATCTGCTGCTAATATTAGAAATCGTGGGAGATACGGGTCGGTGTCCGAGTGGTTAATGGAGACGGACTGTAAATCCGTTGGTTTACGCCTACGCTGGTTCAAATCCAGCCCGGCCCACCTTCAATTCTAGATTTTGGATTTACGCAAATTCAAAATTTAGAATTATCCAAATTTTGCCCGTGTGGCTCAGTGGTAGAGCACACCCTTGGTAAGGGTGAGGTCACGAGTTCAATCCTCGTCACGGGCTTTTTATAAAACATCGAAAACTCAATCTTTTCAGCCATTTGCATATTTGTTGTCTCCAGCATATTTAGCTGGAATTTTTTATAATTTATTGTATTTATATGCAACAAAATCAAAAGGTGAATGTTCACACACACCAGGTGCAAGAATCAAGTAACCTTTAAGGGTAAGTTCAGCGATCGCTTTCGTAACTGCAATATCGCCTTTATGCTTAGTATGGTGTAACACCAAAAAACCCTTTTTATCAAAGATGATCACTCTAATTTACAGTTTTTAGAAGTGTGTATTAAGTTAAAACGAGCGCGGCAGGACTCGAACCTGCGACAGACTGCTTAGAAGGCAGTTACTCTATCCACCTGAGTTACGCGCCCAAGTCAAGTTTTTGGCTCAAAAATAAGTTACCTACAACATTATATCTTGTTAACTCATAATCAGCAATCAAAAAATTGCAGATTTAGCAGTAATATAACTAAGAAGCTATAAGCAAGTTAGCGAATACACCCTAAAAACAGCACAAAGTGGCTATTAATTAGCTACATTAACTGGTCGATGAGTGGTTATTTGGGTGTTGATGCCTATACTCTAGGGATAGGGTACTCTAGGGTAGTTGGTCAAACCCAACCACGTAAGTAATCGCACTCTTGGCGATGTTGCCAAATCCGATTATAAAACGCATATCTACAAAGCCCCTGTGAGGAGTGATTTGCTAGTGCCATGTTTATTTTGAAACGGCAGGATGTTGAAATATCAAGCATTCAGCACCCAAAAAAGGATCAGCAGGTGCCGATTCTCCATTATCAGGGGCAGGCTTTTCGCTTGATTAGTGTGTTCAAAGCTGGACAAGAAGAAGAAGCAAGAGCCTTATGGAGAGAATTAACAGATAATCGAGGTAAGGCTTGTGTGTTGCTAGAAGAACCAGAACGTTTTAGCGTCTGGGGTAAGGTACGCTTAGAGCAGATAGAAAATGAGACTGGCGGCAACAGCAAAAGCGGAATTTTTATCCAAGCGAGTATTTTACTGTTGCAAGCTGTCCACATGGACATTGAAGATTTTTTGGGGACAAAGCAAGCTTCATTATTTGAAAAAGATATTACGGAAGTTTTAAAACAGCAACAGTTTCCTGAGACTAATACCATAGAAGCCATAAAATATTGGGTGTCGATTAATCCCCTAGAAGCCCCTAAACTTCCACCTTGGAAAGAAAATCATGTAGTTAGCTTTCTACAAGAACTACATAAGTTAGGAAAAACATATTTTGGTAACGCCAACTTCGCCAATCAGGTGGCAGATAAGTTACAGGAGATGCCAGAAGGTGAGCGATCGCTCTTCCTCACTTGGCTAAATCAATCTTCTCTGAGTAAACTGTGGCAATAGCATCAACAGTGTTAGCAAAAATACACTAATTAGCAGTTGCTACAAGGCTGCAATTATACTTGACACATTTGATGCCAGTTCAAATACAGCCAGAGTGCATTGAGTCGATTACTATGAATAGTTCTTACAAAAATTCGCCATACCCGTTTAAATCTCTGCTGACTACCCAAAACATTGTCTTGGCTAGCATTGGCTGGGGGGTACTAGCTCTGCTATACTTTTTGTTGTTTAGTGCCAAAGTCCCAGGAGCTAATGGTGTAGAAAGCCGTGCCGAGTGGTACGTGATTGGTACAAATATCTTTGAAGCGGTAGCTTATCTGGGTGCCGGGATTTTATGCTTAAGGAATTGGCGCAGTCCACAAATTGTTAGTAGTCGCAAGGTGTGGCTAGCCATTGCCATAGGCATGCTTTCTTATTTCCTGGGAGGGATATTTTTTGGCTATACAGAAATAGTTTTAAAAGAAGAACCGGATGTATCTATCGGCGACGTGTTTTTTGTACTCAGTTATATATCCCTAGGCGTAGGCATGATTTTAGCAGTAGCAGCCAGACGAATTAATCTCGAAAAATGGCAATGGCTCATTGTGTTAGGAATTGGAGTATCCGGAAGTTTTTTAGCATGGTGGATTTCTATGCACCAAAAAACCGGCTCAGATGAATTATTAGCCCAGATTCTGAACTGGTTTTACATAGTGAGCGATGTACTACTTTTAATTATCGCTACTACCGTGCTGTTAGCTTTTTGGGGAGGACGAGTTGCCCAATCCTGGAGAATGATTGCGGCGGCCGCGTTTTCGCTCTACATTGCAGATATGTGGTTTAAATATGCCCAGGGTCCTAATTATCAAAGTGGAGAAATCTTAGAAGTGTTTTGGGTGTTTAGTGGAGTGTTATTTGGTATGGGTGCTGCCCTAGAATATGACGCATCATTAAGCCGGAATCGGCGGGAGCGCGGACGAAAACGAGCATAAAAAAGATTGGTGTCTACCGTGAGAAAACTAACAAATTCTGACAAACAAGAAATTCTCAAACTCTATCGCGAAACTGCTGAAACAACCTCAACTTTGGCAGAACGCTATGATGTAAGCAACTCAACCATTAGCCGCTTGCTAAAAAGCACCTTACCAGAAGATGAGTACGAATACCTCGTTTCTTTAAAACGTGCGGCTCGGACTCCTGAAGGTAGGGCGCAGGTAAGTTATGACAACATCCCTGTTTTTAGTCGCGAACCAGAGCCAGAAGCAGAACCAGTTCCTAGCAAGGAAAAACCACGCTTGAAGACGCGAGAGGTTGAGCTACCCAAGCCAGTGGTAAAACCAGAGCCATCCCCACAAGAGGATGAGGAGAATCAAGAAACTCCTGGCTTGAGACGGGTGCGACGGCGTTCTTCAGCAGAGGAAAAACCCCGGCCTAAGCCAGCAAAGCAGTTGGAAATTCCCATAGTCAAGCCACCGGAAATTACGCCTATTTCCAGTCCTTTGCTTGAGGATGAGAAGCCTGATGTGACGGCGATCGCCCAAATGTTCGGGGAAGACTTGCTAGATGAGTCTGAAGATTTGGAAGATTTAGAGGATGAGTTAGAGGAAGATGAAGAAGATTTAGAAGAGGAAGACTACGAGGAAGAGGAAGATTACTTTGAACGCCCCAGACCTATAGTCACAAAACGCCGATTGGGAGAAATTCCAGTTCAAGTTTTACCATTATCGGCGGCGGCTTTGCCCAGAACTTGCTATTTAGTAATTGACCGTTCCGCAGAACTAATTACTAGACCACTCAAGGATTTTGGGGATTTAGGGCAGATTCCCAGCATCGAAACTCAACAGAAAACTCTACCAGTGTTTGATAATCACCGAGTTGCCAAGCGGTTTTCTACCAAGCGCGATCGCGTGATTAAAGTTCCTGATAGTAAAATGCTACATAAGGCTCGCACCCATTTGCAAGCTAAGGGCATTACCAGACTGTTAATTGATGGACAGGTCTACTCTCTATCTCTGGTGTAAAACCTCAAAGTGAGGCAATTCCTCACTTCCACCCCCTAGTAAATACCTGCCAATCCCCCTGTCACCACAGCAGTTGAATCTTTGTGTCCGCCCAAACTCCCCAAGATTCACTGTTTGACACTATCACCACTACAACTAGAGTTGTAGTGGTGATATTATTAATGACTCAGCTTGTGCCAGTTTTAAATACAACCTCCAAAATATCTGGAACATTTCAATATCTTTTTCGACCAATGATTTAGCACTAAAAATTACAAAATTTTCGCAAAAATATGAAAAAAATACTCAAATCTGTGATGACAATCTCTGCATTGTCTTCCTTAGCCATAGCTGCTGTGACAATTAATCCTAGTCAAGCTGCGGCTGAAACGAAAAAAGGTACTGATGCTAGTTATATCGGTGCTGGTGTAGCAGCAGGTGTTACCAACGGCGGACAAAATAACGATGCTGCTAACTTTGGTGGTAACATCACAGGACGGGTGAAATTAGGCAATACACCATTTTCTGCACGGGGTAATGTGTTGTGGAATGATAATACAACGGCAATTATTCCTGAAGTTTCCGTAGATGTGCCGATTGCTAACGGCACTAATGCCTTTGTCACTGGGGGTTATTCTTTTGTAGAGAAAAATAACTCACCTAGTCCTTTGGGTAATCGAGAATCTGTAGTGGTGGGTGCTGGTATTGAGTCAGAAGTTGCTAACAACTTCCTGATTTACACCAATGCCAAAGTCGGTTTACGTGCTTACCAAGATAGTCCTGCTTCTGCTGTCAGCATCAATGGCGGTATCGGTTATCGTTTTAGATAGATAAATGCTGAATTATTTTTGGGTTAGTATAGTATATATTTAACTCAGCACTGAAAACTCAGAAACATAAAAAGCTGGTTTGATTAAGTGTAACATCACTAATACAGCCGGCTTTTTGTCATGTTAAAATTGAGGTATTATTCATATTTCCGACCGGATTACCGGGAAATATTCAGCCGAAAAAGTGCTGTTTGCTTGTTGATTCGGCAATTACCGATGCCTAATTGAGAATACTATAGAATCCTGATGGTTAAATCTGCTCCTCCCCCCACAACCGCTAATCGTAAACCTTCCAAAGTCGAAGGTCTGAAAGAAAATAGTAATTTTTTACGTGAACCTGTAGCAACGCAGATTCTTGAGGATACCACTCACTTTAGTGAAGATGCTGTACAAATCCTGAAGTTTCACGGTTCTTATCAGCAGGATAACCGCGATAATCGCGTTAAGGGACAGGAGAAAGATTATCAGTTTATGCTGCGGACAAAAAATCCGGGTGGGTTAGTACCGCCGCAGCTATATTTGGCTTTAGATAAGCTGGCTGATGATTATGGTAATCATACTTTGCGGGCAACGACTCGCCAAGGGTTTCAATTGCACGGGATTTTAAAGAAAAATCTCAAAGCGGCGATCGCTACTATTGTCAATAACCTGGGTTCAACCTTGGGTGCTTGTGGCGACCTCAACCGCAACGTTATGGCACCACCAGCCCCTTTTAAAAACAACCCTGAATATCAGTATGCTTGGGAATATGCCCAAAATATCGCTGACTTACTTTCACCCCAAACTGGTGCTTATTACGAAATTTGGCTAGATGGGGAAAAAGCCATCAGCGCGGAAGAAAGTCCAGAGGTGAAAGCCGCTAGACAACGCAATGGCAACGGCACAATTTTCCACAACACAGAAGAACCGATCTACGGTACGCATTATATGCCCCGTAAGTTCAAAGTCAGTGTCACAGTGCCGGGAGATAATTCCATTGATTTATATTCTCAAGACTTGACTTTAGTAGTTATTACTGACGAACAGGGCAATCTAGAAGGATTTAATATCTTTGCGGGTGGTGGTTTAGGCAGAACACATAACAAAGAGGAAACCTTTGCCAGATTGGCTGATGCCATTGGTTATGTCGCCAAAGAAGACGTTTATGATGCAGTCAAGGCGATTATTGCCACTCAGAGAGATTATGGCGATCGCACTGACCGCCGCCACGCTAGGTTAAAATACTTAATCCATGATTGGGGTGTAGATAAATTCCGCGCCCAAGTAGAAGAATATTTGGGTAAACCTCTTGCACCCTTTAAACAGCTACCAGAGTTTAAATATCACGACTTCCTCGGTTGGCATGAACAAGGCGATGGCAAACTATTTTTAGGCATTTCCATTGATAATGGACGGGTTAAAGATGAAGGTTCATTACAACTGAAAACCGCCTTCAGAGAAATTGTTGAGCAATTTAACTTACCCATCCGCCTGACACCCAACCAAAACCTGATTTTCTACGAAATTGAGCCAGCAGACAAGCCAGCCATACAACAGATTCTCGACCGTTGTGGTGTGGTTTCTGACCCCAGCACCATCGACTCTTTAGTACGCTATGCTATGGCTTGCCCAGCTTTACCTACTTGTGGTTTAGCAATTACAGAATCAGAAAGGGCAATACCTGGAATTCTCGAAAGAATTCGCGCTGTTTTGGATAAAGTAGGTTTACAAAATGAGCATTTTGTGGTAAGGATGACAGGTTGCCCTAATGGTTGCGCTCGTCCTTACATGGCAGAATTGGGTTTTGTGGGGAGTGCGCCAGAAAGCTATCAAGTGTGGTTAGGTGGTTCACCGCATCAGACAAGACTAGCGCAACCTTATGTTGACCGCTTGCATCATAATGATTTAGAAAGCTTCCTAGAGCCGATTTTTGTCTATTTTAAGAAATCTCGGACATCTGGGGAAAGCTTCGGGGATTTTTGCGATCGCGTTGGTTTTGATGCGATTCGGGAATTTGCAGACAAGTATAAACCAGAAGCAGAGGAAGCGATCGTAGAACCAACCGTTAAGAATCGTAAATCAGCACATCGCATCAGTGTGCAAGATGATGTTTACGACAAACTCAAACAAACAGCCGCTAGCCAAGGTAAACCAATGTCCGCATTGGTGAATGAGGCGTTGAAAATTTACTTGCAGATGGAATAGAAAACTGAATTCCATTGCCAGTAAAGAAACAAGAAGATTAATATATAAAATGGCTGTACCGATGTTTTGGTGCAGCTTTTTCGTATTTATAGCGGTTTTCAACGAGATTGAGAAGAAAAATATTTGAACGCCGATGAACGCCGATGAACGCGGATGAATCCTTTAGAAGACAAAACTTCGTTTTTAGGCGATCGCTGTGCTTATTCTGAGGAGAGGCGATCGCGCAAATCTGCTAAATTTTTACGATAAATAACAGTCTGTGGGTGATTTACTCCTAAGCGTCTCTCGGCAATATCTATAGCTTTGATGAACAACGGTTCTGCTTCGCTGTATCTGCCTTGGGAGTTGTAGAGTAATGCTAGGTCGTTGAGGCTAATTGCGGCATCGGGATGTTCTTGTTCTAGCAAGCACTGATCTAGTTCTAAAACTCGCAGATACAAAGGTTCTGCTTCGCTGTATCTGCCTTGGGAATGGTAGAGTTGTGCTAGGCGGTTGAGGGTATCAGCGACCAGGGGATGCTCCGCTCCTAATAGTTTTTGCTTGAGTACCAATGCTTGTGTGTACAAAGTTTCTGCTTCGCTGTATTTGCCTTGGGAATGGTAGAGTAATCCTAGATTGCTGAGGCTGGTGGCAAAATCGGGATGATCTTCTCCTAAAAAGCGTTTATCTAATTCTAAAACTTGCAAATACAGAGATTCAGCTTCTTGATATCGTCCTTGACAGCAGTAGAGTAAAGCCAGGTTGTTCAGTACATGAGCCAGAGCAGGATATTCTACTCCTGGCATTTTGCGGCAGATTTCTAAAGCTTTTTGATATAGCGGTTCTGCTTTATTGTAAAGTTTTTGTTTTCTGTAAAGTTCTGCCAAACCGTTAAGGCTAAGTGCAACATCAGGATGTTCTTCTCCCAGCAGTTTGCGTCTGAGTGCCAAAGCTTGAATGTACAAGGGTTCGGCTTGGCTGTATCTGCCTTGATACCAGTAGAGTTCTGCTAGGTTGTAGAAGCTAGTGGCTAAGTCTTTCTCTAAACCTAAATGTTTTTGCAGTTCCACAGCCTTGCTTAAATACTCAATTCCTAATTCCTGCTCTTTTTTATAATCCTGACATTCGCCCCGTTCAAGTCTTGTTCTGTAAATATTTCCTATGCTACAGTACAAAGTCGCTAAAGTTGCATCTTGCACACCTCGCTGTTCTGCATCTTGAATAAATTTTTGTAAATCTTCTATAGGTAATAAATAAGGATTATCATCATCAAAGCGTGAAATTTCATTATCACTAAAAGCAAAACGAATCGGCTCTAATTCCCTACTTGAAATTGTGTTTTTCTTTCTAGACACAAACCGAAATACACCATTGCGCCAACTCCAAAAGTCAGGAGCTTTCTTCATCAACTCAACTAATATTTGATTAGTCACCCACAGCACGATTGCAAAAGGGAATTCTCTTAATGCTTCCCTAGTCCATTGCAAGTAACCGAAAAAAACATCTTGTTCTGAACGCTCATTGCCAAGTTTGAGAAAATAAAGCTGTTCTGCACCAGTCACAGTAATTACTGCTGGGTGATGTTGACGCAAATACTCTTCACTTTTTACCAATTGAGAAATAGCAGCCGTTAAACTCGGTTCACCCCTTGCCAATGTTACCCGATAGGTACGAAACAGAGGTTGTAATTCTGCTTCATACTGAGCAATAATTTCATCACGAAAACTAGCATTATCACAAACGGCAATTAGTAAATTTAATCGATGTGCTTTAGCTTCAATGGAAACAATTAAGTCATCATAAGCATCTCGATTTTCGTCATCTGGTAATAAGTCTTCATTCACCATTAATCAACCCCCTGCGTTTCAAAGTTTCAACAAGAATGGGGTGAACATCATACCAAGTTTCATCATTACGATATTCCAAAATATACAAACCATGCAGTAATTCTAAAAATTCCGGCTGCTGTACATCTTGAGGCTCGAACTGCTCATAAGTTATTTTCAAAATTTCAAAATCGTCTCTTCCTAACCGCAGAGACAGGTCATTACGAATTTGCTTAATTGCTTGTTCTATAATTTGGTCATCAATGACAATTCTTTCTCCTGGTGTTTGTCTGATGATTCGCAAACAAATACGACAACATACATTACCCAAACGAATCAACTCCCGCAGCACTCCTCCACTGTAAACAACAATTTTCTCTGCGGCTGACTTGTCGATTAATTCACTAGGAATTCGTTTTTGTAATATTTCACATAAAATATCTTTTGCTTCATTCCGGGGTTGGGCATCAGGTAAGCGGTTTTCACCCTTACGAAAAATTTTGATCACAGGCATCACCACAGTTTGGTAGTTAGTTTCTGCACCAATAAGTGGCCAGAGAAAAGTATCGCACATTACTGAAATAGGAATAGTATATATAATTCTAAAATTAGGTTGAAATAAAGCTTTAATATTATCTCGATAAATCTCGTTTACCCTTCCCAAGTCTAGTTTATCTAAATCATCGATGATGACTATCACCTCTTTTTGAGTAGCAACTTGAATCAAAGCAGCAATTTCATTAATCCGGGCAACTAAATCAGATATTTTGCGTTCAAATTCCTGTGTAATTTCCTCTCTAACTTTCGCATCAGCTTTTAATTGAGCTTTCAGGAAACTGAGTAAATTAAAACCCAACTCAAGCCCACCCCCTAACTCTGCTTCTGTAGTTCGAGTGCGAGTGGCAAACCACCCATAGATTTGGTTTTTAGTAGTTTTAGGAATTTCTACCTTGCGTGCTTCCGCCTCATACATTAAATTAAGTGCAATAGCAAATAAAATATTGATATGATTAACAGCCGACATTTCAATATTGTCAGCAATAGAGAATAACACTACAAAATAATTATCTTGAATTTGCCGACTAAACTCAGCTAACAAAGAAGATTTACCACATCCCCGATGACCAGTAAATACAATCTTGCCATCACCATTAGGACTGTCTTCAACTAATTGAATTAAATCTGCTATTAAATCATCACCATAATCTACTCGAAATTGCTCCATTTCTCTCTCACCCATCAGTGGAAACAATTCAAGATTGCTATAAGCTTCTTTAAAACACTGTAGTAATTCTTGAGACATTGGCTATGACAAAATCAATTGAATATAGGGTAGGGTGTGTGAGCGCACAATACGGCACTATTGTCTAAAATTCAGATGCCTTACTACAAAGATTTTAGTTTTATTTACTGGACTTACTGATCATCACCCATCTAGCTTCAAGTCTAATATATCTAACCACAATCTTCTCCCCTCCTCTCTGCGCGCCAGTTGCTTCAAGTCGGCAGAGCCGCCCAACGCACTGGCTTGCCTCTGCGCGACGGACACTTTGCTCAAGTCGGCAAAGCCGCCCACGCAAGTGTCCTCCTCTGCGTGAAAAAATCCCAACCATCCCCAAAAAACATTACCCCCCTCCGTCGCCGGAGAGGGGTTAGGGATGAGATATGAAAATTCTCACTAGCTGCAACTCAGGAATTTTTAGTAAGCGTCCTGCAACTCGTAGAAATCAGGCGAAATGTAATCCTTCCGCAAAGGCCAACCTACCCAATCTTCTGGCATTAAAATCCGTTTTAAATTGGGGTGTCCTTCGTAGATAATGCCGAACATATCGTAACTTTCCCGTTCCTGCCAGTCTGCTGTTTTCCAAATCCAGTAAACAGAAGGTACTACAGGATTTTCTCTCGGCAAGAACACTTTCACCCGAACTTCTTCAGGTTTATCAGCATTATCACCAACTTTAATCAAATGATACACGCTGACTAAATCTTCGCCAGGGCCGAGGTCAATACCGCCTTGAAACTGGAGATAATTAAACCCGTAAGCATACAGGGCTGTAGCGATAGGAAGCAGAAAATCAGGCTCGACTTTAATGATTTCTACACCATTTTTATCAGCTTCCAAAGACTCATGAGCAAAGCCATTGTCTGCCAACCACTGAGAAATAGGCCCGGCTTGAACTATAGCTTCTTCTCCTGCTGGTACTGGTTTTAAATCTTCATCAGCCACGTTTCTGTTCCTCCTTCTGAGTTTGGGCTGTTAACAGTGCAGGGGGAACTGGTAAACCAATTGCTTCTGTCAATTCTTTCGGTGGGTTGAAGCGAGTGTCTGACTGCATATACTTACCAGTTAAAATTTCTGGCACTGGCTTGAGGTTATGAGTTGTGCTGTAAAAACGGTGGGTTTGCTTAATTTGACCCCGTTCTTGCATGGAATCATTAGCAATTTTTTTCCGCAGCTTGATAATTGCGTCAATAATTGCTTCAGGACGGGGAGGACAACCAGGTAAGTAAACATCCACGGGAATTAACTTATCAACTCCGCGCACAGCCGTGGGAGAATCCACACTAAACATCCCGCCTGTAATTGTACAAGCTCCCATTGCAATTACATACTTTGGTTCGGGCATTTGTTCATAAAGACGCACTAATTGAGGTGCCATCTTCATGGTAATTGTCCCGGCTGTAATAATCAAATCGGCTTGACGGGGACTAGAACGGGGAATTAACCCGAAACGGTCAAAGTCAAAACGAGAGCCAATTAAAGCCGCAAATTCAATAAAGCAGCAAGCTGTCCCAAACAGCAAAGGCCACAGACTAGAAAGCCTAGCCCAGTTGTAGAGGTCATCAACCGTGGTTAAAATCACGTTTTCAGAAAGGTCTTGAGTGACTGTAGGACGCTCAATGGGGTTGATGATTCGCTCTTTACCCTGTGTGGTTAAATCAGAATTCAAGACCATTCTAAAGCTCCTTTACGCCATGCGTAAACTAAAGCGACTACGAGAATTGCAATGAAAATCAACGCCTCAATGAATGCCAATAGCCCCAGACGGTGAAAAGCAACTGCCCAAGGATATAAAAACACAGTCTCTACGTCAAAAACAACGAAGACCAAGGCAAACATATAATAGCGGATATTGAATTGAATCCAGGCTCCGCCAATGGGTTCCATCCCAGATTCATAGGTGGTGCGACGTTCCAGGCTATTACCAGTAGGTCTTAAAAGCTTGGACGCGGAAAGTGCTAAGGCAGGAACTAGGCTACAGATAATGAGAAAGCCTAGAAAGTATTCGTAACCGCTAAGAACAAACACAATGAATATGTACCGCTTAAGGTGTAAATAAGGCTGTTACTTTCTTTTACATTATATCTGTTTAGTTTTTCTGAAATCTGGGAAACAGACGGATTTCAAGTATTTGATTCATTTTTATAGGTGATAGAAAAGTCTAACGAATATGTCATAATTTTTAACGTATATTTAATATTTCCTCTCTGCGAGACCTGAGTCATGAGCGAACAAGCTGTTGAAACTACAGTGTTAGACCGCTACGAGTGTCGCGCCTGCGGTTATGTTTATGAACCTGAAAAGGGTGATGATAAGCATGACATTGCTCCAGGGACACCATTTGCAGAATTACCCGTTAATTGGCGTTGTCCAGTGTGTACGGCGAAAAAAGTAGCTTTTACCAACATTGGCCCGGTTGGTCAAGCGTCGGGTTTTAGAGAAAATCTTGGGTATGGTCTTGGTGTCAATAATCTGACTCCAACTCAAAAAAACATCCTGATTTTTGGGGCTTTGGCTTTAGGCTTTTTGTTTTTTATGAGTCTCTATGGCTTGCAATGAGCTAGGAAGCAATTCAGCCTTGAGGCTTTAGTGTTAAATACTTACTGTGTGTCATCACTCATCCACTTAAGGTAAACCTTCTAGAGAAACCTTACACAAATTGAGAAACAGCTACAAAAATTCTGATGCAATCAATGGTTATTTTGAAAAGTTGGCAAAAAATATTTGCTCTGTTGTTAGTGGTGTTCCTCTGTATTGGTTGTAGTAAAGTTCCATCTACCAGCTACAACCCTTGGGCGGTAATTTCTTTACCAACAGAGGCAAAAATCCTAGATATTGCCTTTACTGGCGATCCTCAGCATGGCTTCTTAGTTGGTAGCAACGCTACGCTGTTAGAAACCCATAATGGTGGTGACACTTGGGAACCTCTGACATTGGCGTTAGATGATGAACGGTATCGTTTTGATTCAGTAAGTTTTGCTGGTCAAGAAGGTTGGATTGTGGGAGAACCTTCTTTACTACTACATACCACTGATGAAGGTCGTTCTTGGTCACGGATTCCTTTAAGTGAAAAGTTACCGGGTAATCCGATTTATATCCACGCTGTCGCAGATAACACGGCTGAGATGGCGACTGATGTAGGAGCAATCTATAAAACTACTGATGGCGGTAAACACTGGAAAGCTCAAGTAGAAGCAGCCGTAGGTGTGGTGCGTAACTTGGAACGTTCTGCTGATGGCAAATATGTTGCTGTTTCTGCTAAAGGTAGCTTTTATTCGACTTGGGAACCAGGACAAAATGCTTGGGTTCCCCATAACCGCAATAGTTCCCGTCGGTTAGAAAATATGGGATTCTTGGAAGACGGTCAAATGTGGTTATTAGCACGGGGTGGTCAGGTACAGTTTAGCGAACCCAATCAACCGGAAGAATGGCAAGAAGCCAAAAATCCTGAATTTTCTACCAGTTGGGGTTTACTAGATTTGGCTTATCGCACACCCGCAGAACTTTGGGTTGGTGGCGGTAGTGGTAATTTATTGCTGAGTACCGATGGCGGTCAAACCTGGGAAAAAGACAGGGATGTAGAAAGTGTCGCTGCTAATTTTTACAAGGTTGTGTTTTTACAACCTGATCAGGGATTTGTGATTGGCGATCGCGGTGTTTTGCTAAAATATCAACCCAATGTCGCTAAAGCAGCTAAGACTGAAGCAGCAGCCTAATAACATACCAAGTTTTATGAGAACAAGTTTGCAACTTGTTACTCTTTCTAAACTTTGTAGGATAATAAACTCAATAACGTCTTTGTTGAAGGTAGGGATCTAAATGTCAGGTACCACTGGAGAACGTCCGTTTTCCGATATTGTTACCAGTATCCGTTACTGGGTAATCCACAGTATCACCATTCCAGCATTATTTATTGCTGGTTGGTTATTTGTCAGCACCGGGCTGGCTTATGATGTGTTCGGCACTCCTCGTCCTGATGAGTATTACACACAAACACGGCAAGAATTGCCCATTGTGAATAATCGTTTTGAAGCTAAACAGCAAGTTGAACAATTTATCGACAAGTAATTTGAAATCATGACTAGCGGTAACAATATCAATCAACCAGTTACTTATCCAATTTTCACGGTTAGATGGCTGGCAGTGCATACACTAGCTGTACCTACCGTATTCTTTCTGGGCGCGATCGCCGCTATGCAGTTTATTCAACGCTAGGAGTCGTCAATCATGGAAAGAACGCCCAATCCTAATAATCAGCCGGTAGAATTAAACCGGACTTCTTTATACCTGGGATTACTGTTAGTGTTTGTCCTGGGAATTCTGTTTTCCAGTTACTTCTTTAACTAACTGGAACAGTTTTTGTGAATCTTTGTTGATCTAAATTCTGCGTTGATTTTTTCATTTAGGGAGGAGGAAAATCTGTGTCAGCTGGAACTGGGAGAATTCCCCTGTGGGTCGTCGCTACGATCGCAGGTTTAGGTGTAATCACTGTTGTAGGCATTTTCTTTTACGGAGCCTACGCTGGTATCGGTTCTTCAATGTAATTTGGGTTTGAATCGAATACCAGATCATATTTCGAGAAATTGTTGAGAAATCAGCATAAAAAAAGCCGCCTGTCTCTTACAGATAGGCGGTATATTATTTACTGATTTATTGTCAAATCAGGTGAATCGAGAACTAAAAACAGATACTGGGTAAAAATTACAGCAAGCAATTGCTCAATTAACCAATATCATCGCGTTCAATGTATAGCAACATAAACGCCATTGCGACGGCTGGAAACACTAAGCCAGTCAGAGGCACAAAGATGGAAGGCAAAAATGAAGCTGCCATAGTAAAGATTCCTGTTAAATTACACTACAATTCAAGACGAGCTTACTGCAAATTCAGGCAATTTTTTTTAAATTCTAAAGATTTTTAACACTGGCTGGAAAGGGAGTAATCACAAATCGAGTAACTCATCTAGCTGCAAAGAAGGCAAGTCTGGGGGAACCACAGTCCGCAGCACGGTGACTTTATGACTTTCTTGCTGCGTCACCAGATTGAAAGCGATCGCCTCTATGCGAATTTCTAAGCAGCCAAAGGGAATAGTCAATTGCATCATCACCTCTACCCCTCCAGATGCACTCTTAACCAAATCTTTCAGCAAGTGAGGTCCATCTAACAACCAGCGAGTCTGACAATCTTCCACCCATAACTTCACCGCTACTTGTGGTGATACTTCAGGTAGTTCTACTCTCACCCTGACAGCATTACCTGCGATCAACTCTCCTTCTGGAAGGTAAAGTTGAGGAATTGGTAAAGGCTCGGTGAGTGTTCCCACCATCTCTGGAGAACTAAATACATCTGTAATATCCGTATTTTCCACTTGTGAGCTATAGCTGTTGCTTACGTCCTCTTCCTCCATATCATCTACAACGATTTCTTCTGCTAACCAAGCTAAAGGAGTTTTAATTTGCTCAACCGGTGGTGCTTCTGGTGACAATGGCACTAACTCCGAAGATTCAGAAACAATATTTTCTGGCTGTTCATCTTCCAGATTTTCCGGTTCCTGTGCTACCACTGTCTCCATCGGCACGCTTGGTATTTCAGCATGATCATTGACTGCCGCATAGGGAAGAGAAACCGCAGGTACTTCATCCTGTATAGTCTGGTTCTCCGGCACATCATGAGATTGTGTATCTGGTAATTCTGGCAAAGAGTATCCTTGGCTGTGCATCCATTTTCTAATCAGAGGCGATGAGTAAGAAATTGCTGGAATGGGTTGTTGACTCACAGCATCATCAATGGATTCCTGATCAGGATTTTCTACCAGTTCTACCTGAGAATTATCACTGACTTCTATGGGTTGTTGGCTGACAATATCATCAGCAGACTCTCGACTGGAATTATCTGCTAGTTCTACCTGAGAATCATCACTTAATTCTAGAGTGGGTGAAACTTCTAGTTCTGCCACAGCCGGGTTATCTGCTGATTGTGTATCACCATTGAGAAATTCTGAGGGATGTTCAACCTCAGTTATGGGGAGATTGATCTGTGGTAAGTCTTCAGCCACCTGAACATCCGATGTTTCAGGCATCGGGCTGGGTAGGCGTTTCAAGTAGGGAAAACTACTGCTGAGTATCTGCCCTCGACGATTTGTAATCACCAGCTGCTCCAAGTTAATCGGAGCCGGGGTTGTGGTTACTATTGCTTCATCCTGTTCTACAGCATTTGCTAACAGCATTTGTGCGATTAAATCAGCACTAGCCCCATCAGTTTGATTCTCAGGTAATTTTGGTAGTTGTAACCCACGGGAATCGGCTAATTTCTTAAGTGATAACTTGTCAATTTGCGCTGGTAAGGGCTGGTTAGGAGATGGAGAAATCACAAGCTGAGATTTTTCTGGTGTCGGAGTTTTGACCAAATTAAACAGTTCTAAATTAATGCTGGTAGTGGCTTCATCCGTTGGTAATGCGAGTGTGCTAGTCTCGTTTGCTAGTTCTAGGGCGCGAGATTGGGCAGCCGTGACTGCCAGTAATTCTGTGACATCTGCTGTAATAGTAAAGGACTGGCTAGCTAACAGCGTCACTTCTCCACCTTGAGTCAAAGCCCCACATAAATTAATATCTGCCAAGATTAGCTTCGATTCACAGTCAGCAGGAATATCCAAGACGGAACGAATCGTAAAAGGTAGAGATTTATCTGTTAAAGTTTGGCGAATTTGGGTGAGGATTTCAGAGCTAAGAGGCGATCGCAGTTCAATGCTCAGTTCTAAAGCGTAAAGATTGTCTGACAATAAGTCTTGAGCATTCTGGGCATTTGGCTCTAATTCTACACGCCCCTGAATGGTGAGGACATGACCCCAACGAGTAATATAGGTTGCCTTATCCAGTATCAGTGATAAAGGCAATAATGGTTGTGTAGGTGGAGTATGCTCAACTTTTTCTTCTTCTAGTAAGTTGGCAGAGGTAGGTAAAGCTAAATCAATTAAATTTTGTAAAATTTGCTCTGCCGTTTCACCTTTAAACCAAACTGGACTGACAGGTTGATCAATTAATGCTTCTTGCCCATGATCTGTAGTTAAAAATTGGCTGTGTTTGGCAATTAAGAATTCTGAAGAATTAAGTGAAATTGAGGCTACATTCTCCCCTGTATCCGGTTGTCGCTCTGCCCCGTCTACTGACTCAGACATCACTTGTAAATAAACACCAGACTGCCAAGACTTACCTAGCATATCTGACATCAAGTCGCCGGAGCAGCGTAACTCCCATATTCCCGCCTTCAGGTAAGTAAAGGGAATCACCGCCATTAAGCCGTCGGAGTTAGTGCGTCGCAATTGTTTTTGAACGCGCCGCTTTGGCGGTACTTCTTGAGTTGACAAGTGAATAACTCGCACTTCCACATCTGTATTAGGAAGGCTAGAACGAGCTAAAACCCTATATTGTCCTTCCTGAATTTGTGTGTTTGGCGATTCTAAAGCGTACCATGAGCGATCGCCCTGTTTCTGAATCAGAAATTGCCAGTTTTCCATTGTAAATGATGCCCAGACCGAAGAGCAGCTGAGTAATATTTTGCATTATCTTGCTTGCCAGTTTACCTCAGCAATATCTAATTGCATGATTTTCATGTCATGTTTTTATTCAGACACGATAAATCAGAGTTTTGGTAGATACCAAGGCTTGTTGAGATGGCATACGTCAAGTTAGTAGTTGGTTACTTGACTTCTCGCACTTCACCCAGGCGTGTGAAGCGAATTTCAATTCTTCGGCGTGTGACATCATTTTGACGAGCGATCGCCGCCAATTCCCCACTTGGTAAAATCAACTGCGCCGCAGAGTAGGCGCGAAACTTCAACCCCTTTAGCCTTCCTTGTTGAGTTTGCAAATTACGTAGCACCTGAACTACTGCTAAAGCACGCATCAAGCCTAAATCAGCATTAGAACCAGCTTGAAGATTAGCAATGGGTAGTTGACCAATCACTACTTTTTCTAAATTCACGTCTAAGTTACTGACAACCTGACCATTTGGCTGTCCATCAGTATGACCAATCACTTCCACAACATTAATTTTATATTGTTGTGTTGTCTTTTCTATCTCTGGAACTATTTTTCTGACAATATAATTAAACATTGCTGGCGGAATTTCTGCACTACCAGAATTAAACCGATAAGCACCTTCGTCTTTAATCTCAATAATTGGCGGAACCTGATTATTTTTGATATTCTCTTGGAATATTTGTTGTGATATTGATGATGTAACAATAGTCAGCAATAAAAACAAAATCAATATCAAAAAAGCATTAGACATTAAATCTGTAAACGCCGGCCAAATATTCAACTCCTCATAATCTTCTCTATGCTTTAACCGACGAGCCATAGTCATCCCAGGATTTTTAGATCAAAAATTTTATTCTGCGGGAAATGCTTTTAAAAAAGCTTCTTCATCTTTCATGTTTATCACATTTTTATCCTGACTGCTTGAATTAGCATCTTGATAATTTATATTAGTTACTTTCTTGATACCTTTTGCTAAAGTTTCGCCAAATTTATGATATTCCTGAATTAATTTGCTATTATCTGTGTGGATTGACTGCATTTCTATAATTAAGCTTTCTAGCTTCATGCTGATTTGATTCGCCAAAACTTCAATGTTATTTGCCACATTCTGCAAATTCTGACTATTACCATCCATCTTATTAGATACATCAGCCAAAGATAAATTTACTTTTCCTGTATATTGATTGATAGAATTTATTAATTCCTTTAAACTCACTTCAACAACATTCAAACTATCAGCTTTATCTATAATTCTTTGTTCTAATTTGTCTAGCTGATTAATCGCTTGAGAAAATCCATTCACCCCTTGCTTGATTTGGGGGATGATTTTCTCCAGATTGCTTTGATTAGACTTATTTAACGCGAATACTTCTAAGGAAGTTTGAGTCAGATTTTTAATATCTCCTCCTAATCTAATCAATTCTTGATTACAAACCTGTACCTCTTGCAATACTGTGGCAAACGATGTAACTGTATCAGCTAAACTTGCAGCCGATGCTGAAAATTTTGATTGTGTTCTACTCAAATCTGCTGTAGCTGCTGACAACTTTTGGGGAAATTTACTTTTTTCAAAAATTTCAGCAGACTGTTTAAATATCTGAGATTTTTCATTGAGTTCAGCAATTGTCTGTTTAAATTCATCTGCTGCTTTGGATATAGTACCAGCAGCATGATAAAAACTCTCATAGACTTGCTTGGCTAACTTAACAGTTTCTTGGTTTCCTTGAGAAATTTGTTCAGCTACTTTTCCAATAGATTGTTCTACTGCATCCCTGACTGTAGTACCAAATCTAGTTAAAAATTCATCCTGCTGTTTTACCATTCTATTAACGATTTTATCTAGACGAGTATCACCCTGTACTTCAGGTTGATAAACGTTATCTAGGTAATCTTCTAAAGAACTTAACAGTCTGTATTTAACAAAGGTAGTATTTTTCAACCAGTTAAATAATGTCAGTATTGCACTGAATACAAGTCCAATCAAACTGGTTGTAAAAGCAATACTCATACCTTCCAATGGTTTTTGTAGCTGCGCTACTAACTCATTAATATTGCTGGCATTGGTTTGATTGATTGTTTGACTCAGTGCTGATAGATTTATTGTAATCCCTAAAAACGTACCCAGTAAGCCAAAAGATAACAGCAAATTCGGCAGAATTCGACAGAAATAATCAATCTGTTCACAGGTGAATAACCAAACCTTTTCTCGACTGTAAATTTGGTCTACTAATGCTGCTGTGTTCACCTGTTCTAACTCTTTACTAGCCAGCTTAAACCTGTATTTTATTTCCTCTAATATTTTTTTCTGTTCTCCGGGTGATTTTCTATCAATTAAGCGTCTGACACTCTCCTCTAAAGATAACAGATGTTGATAGAGTGCTAGGCGGAGAATAATAGTACCGATAGATGGGATGACGACGAGTACAAAAGTGAAGAAAATTAAATAAGGTGGGATTGATGGCATGAAAGTAATTGGTGTGTGAGGATATATTTAAGAGATATTGGGGGATGCTAATTCTAAAGAGGATATTTAGCAAAAATTCTTTGTTTTTCCCGTTCGTATTCCTCTTCATTCAGGAAACCTTCTGCTAAATCTTGTTTTAACTGCTCCAATTCTAAACGTCGTTTGGTTCTATTATCATTACCATTTACATTGACAGGTGCATCAATAACTATTTCTCCACTCAGCACTTTTTGATTTAATGTATCGCTAGTTGGTGCAAAAGTAGGAGTTTGGAAGGTTCTAAATTTCTCATTCATTTTTCTCCGAAACCGATTAATAATTCCTTCTTTAGCGGTAGGATCTGTAGTGTCGGAAGTCCCCACTACGGCGAGTTTATAAGCATAGTTAGGACTATCTGGGGGTAAATTATCTACTGCTTGTACAAATTGACGTAGTTTTGGTAAATATTTATTTTCCCAGAGTTGAGGTTGTGCAGCTATTGTGTTAATTTCTTGGTCTAAAAGCTGTTGCAATGCTGCTGTCATGTCACTGCGGTTAGCGAGTTCTTCTAAAGCTTGATTCCACTCAGGACTCAATGCGGCAGTGTTGTAAGTATCTCGCAAGGAATCATAATATTGAAATTCCAATTGCTGATTTTGTGGGTTTTCTGTCAGTAACCCAAACGCTAAACAAGGATAGAAGATATCTTCTAGTTTTTCCAGTGCGATCGCATCCGGTGGAATAATATCAGGGAATGTAACCCGATAATCGTTATGTAAAAAAGCTGTAGCAGAATTCTGTTCTCTCAAGTAAGGGTTTCTCATTCTATCTAAACCACCAATTAGTCTCAAAGGAAACCCAGCATATTCATTAACAATTAAAATTTCGTCTTCTGCTTGTGTCGGTTTTAAAACAGTTGCATCAACTCCCAACTCTTGTTCTAATAAATTTTTAAACTGTTGTACTTCTAACTCATCTGTATTTTTAAACCCAATTAACTTACTACTTTTAGCGGGATCTTCCCGGAAATAAGGATCAGCTAAAGTCAGTCTGAGCAAAGGTTTAGCTTCTTGCATCACTTGTGCTAACCGAGTCGAACGCGCTGCTAAAGGATACTTCTGCATAAACCGCTTAATCACAGAATTAACTATATTGATGACACGCGCAGCAAATAACTTGTCAACATTACGATTAATTTCTTTTTGCAACTGTTCTTGTGTGGTGCGTTCTTTATCTATAAAAATTGCTAAAGATTGACCTCTACCAGTTGGTTCTGTAATTTCACCACTTACTAAAACTAACTGTCCGCGAAAACCATCTTCTGGTAACATTGTTTGATAACAACGTTCAATATCTTCACTATCAAAGATAGCTTCGCCACTCATTTCATCAAAATTTAATTGTCTTAAGTCGCCGTCTTGCTTCTCATAGCTAGTTTGTAAATCTTCCACTAATCTGCTAAAAGCAGTCACTTGATTACTTCTCTCTTGAATATGCTTTTGTAATTCATTGACAATTTTCAATGCTTCCTGACAGACTGTAAAATCAAAGTTGTGCTGAATAGTTTTGCATACTTCCTGCACTACTCTTTTAGCTTCCGCTTGTACTGGTGTATTCTTATTGTTAAAGAAAGGAAGACTGGCTTTATTCTCAATATCTTCTATTGTTTGTTCAGCATCCCGCCATTTTCTTTCAATATCTTCCCAGCGTTTCATCCCATTAAAATCAGTAATAGCTTCTTGCAAATTACCTTGATAATTATTCAACTCATGTTGCAAAGCGTCTAGCCAATCCCGACAACTTTTGATCGAAAAGTTCAAATCGCTGGGTGTAAGCAACTGAATTATATAATCATCAATATTATGTTTTAGTTCTTTAGCGGTGTTTGGAGAAGTCTGTAAAACTTTTGTGAGCCAAATTCCTCTGGTACTTTCTGTTTCCCCTGGTTGAAATTTACGGAATTGCTCCCGAAATTCTCTTGGTAACTGTTGGCGAATGCCATAACGAGCATCTTTATTTTGACAATCAGAAATTGAACGTTCTAATTTACTTCTCCAGGTGTTGATAGTATTACTAAAATTTTTATTGGCTTCTTCTACTGACTCTGATATTTTGGTTCTGAAGCAATCTTTATTAATTAGGTCATTTTGCCAATTATATTGGATTAAAAATTGCTCTAATAATTTGAGAGGGTCTGGACTTTGACCCTTACCATATAACCAAAATTTTACCAGAGATAAACTCACCTGCATTAAGGCTATTTGTACAATAGTGTCACGAGGGAAATAAATAGCCGCTAACCCAAATGTTAAATATCGTTGTACATTAGGACGTGGGTGTTTATCCCACTGAATTATGTGTTGCAGAAAATTATCTCTATTTCCTTTAATTACAGGTGATAACTCGCCAGAAAAATCTAAAGCAATCTTATGAGCAATAACATTACATAATTTACCTTGTTCAAGTATTTGATATTCGCCACCTGTTTGATGCGAAACTAAATAAGTATAGTCAAATGGCGGACGCTTTTCTTGAATAAATACTAAATTTTGAATATCATAAAAAGCTGCAAATTGTGTACTGGGATTACTGTAATAATCTAATTCTTTGAGAGCCGCATAAGTATTGGCACTCATATTAGGAGTATTGCCATATAATTCAGGACTAATTACTAAATAGCTGACAATCTGAGTTTCTTGTTCTTGATAAAGATGTCTCAGGCTATAAGCAATATCCAAAAACATCCCGCTTCCTGTACCGCCACATAAAGAACCAATGACGAAAATATTTAAACCAGATGCGACTCTGATACCTTTTCTGAGTAATAAAGAATCATGTCCTCTGGTAAGTCTTTCTGCGGTTTCAATCGCTGTTTTTATCTTTTGATAGTTATGAAAAAAAGCTAGTCTACCTACAGGTCTAATTCCTTTTGCACCTTCTTCAACTGCTTTAATATTTCGCAATAGTTGGGGAGGAAACCATCTAGCAATATGCTCATAGGGGCCATAACGAGTATATTCAGAACGCCGTTCTAGTCCTTCCACAAACATTGTGACTTCTTTGGAGGACATAGTGGCACTAACTTTTTCTGCTTCGCGGAAACTTAGGTCAACACCGTGATAGGTACTACCTGTACGAATACCAGCTACTTGTGTTGCGGCTTTATCAGTGTCGATATGCACAAAACTCACAATTGGCAGATTATTTAAATCTCCATAGCGGTCAACAATTAGCCGCCTAATTCGCATTAAAACATCCCTTCCAGTACCACCCAAACCAATACAAATTGTGCGGTTAATACCTCGATATTGTAGGTCATTGACAGTTGCTTGGCTCATTTGATGCACCTTGTTTGCTATTTTTTGACTTGAATATTTATCTCGTAGTCACGCTTACGATTATCTGGACAATTTAACCGAAACCGAGAACTAGATATCAGAGTACGTGAGGTAATTTCTCTACCTTGATAATATATAGGGGCGGAATTAGTTGGTACTAAATAAAGCTTTTCTCCTTTACGTTCTAAATATGCTCTGACTTCTACACCAGGACAATCAATAGAATCTACACAAGTAGAGTCATATTCACCAATAGCAATGCGTTTTTTAGGAGGTAATCGGCATTTTTGGTCTTCTGGTTTTGCTGTGGCTTCAAAATCTACGCTTAACTCCCATGTTTTCTGTAATCGATAAATTTTTACAGCAGCTAAAAATGCACTAATTAATGTTACTAATGCAATTAATCCTGGTAGCCATAATTGTTTAGTTAGATAAGGATTAACTAAACAAGTTTTTTCACCACCTGGTGCTGGGGTACAAAATTCTTGTACAGTAGGAGCAATATCTACAACCGTGAGTTTATATTGTTTATTTTGCTTAGTTGTAATTAACTGCGATCGCTCCTTAATTGGTAAAGCCTTTAACCAAGCTTGTCGCTGTTTACTTCCTGGAGAGTCGGCAATGCGAAAAGGACTCTCAGCCGGGGTTTCAATCCAAACTTGAGAAGTAATTCCTGGTTGGGTAAATAAAGGTGCGTCAGTAATCCACACTACTGACTGCGCCTTAATTGGTTGCTGCTTTTGCAGACGATTTTGATTAATTTGAGCAATACCTTGATAAATCTTTAACTCGGCTTGCTGAATATCTGTGCCATAGCGATTGGGGTCAGAAACAAAAGGTATTTTTGCTAAGATTTTGTCAATATTTTCTTGATTTTTACTATTAAAATATATGGGTGTTCCCAATTGATTGCTATCTGATGTCACCTCGTTTAAATTGACATCCCTAGCAAAAGGAACAACGTAAACTAAATCTCCCGGTTTGAGGCTATCTTCTACTATCTGACGTAAGCGGATACGACCTTCATCATTCAATCCCACACTTTCGGTCATATCTATCGCCAAGACAACATCTCTTCCGCCAGCCAAAGCGGAAATTAATTCTAAACCGAGTTTTTGTGTAGATGTAAGCGGTTGTCCAGGAACAATTCGTGTGATTGTCACAAGTAAGGCAGCCTATCAATTAACAGGATTAGATACGCATAGATACCCGATTAAGTAAATTTTAAAATATAATTCTTAAATTAAATTAGTTTTATTTCAACTTATTTAATGATTTTTTATAAAAATCAGTATTTTTTAACTTATTAAGTTAAGAAAATTTTATTACATAGGGATTTTACCTGAGAATCTACGTTAAAATCAAGTATTTATTATAACTGAGCATTTTAGACATGGGTTTAAAGAAATGTAAATTTAACAAATTGTCTGAGCATATTAAATTCCCCCAACAGCTATTTTAAAAAGCACTGCTGGGGTAAAAATAATATGGCATTTAAGTTAACTCAGCTTCAGTTTGATTGCACTCAATTCCTCAGCAACCATAGCGTTGTTGATAGTAAGCTAAAATTTCCTGAACACGTTGCCGACTCTCAGAATTAGAGTTAGCAGCCCAAGAAATAGACAAGCCTCCTATTTGACTTTGATAGTAATCAAAATGTGGAGAGGATTGGGGCATTAACTCCACTGCCACCCCCTCAACTTGACGCAGATGAGCAGCTATCTCTCGATATACTGCTAACGGTAAACCAGGAAATTCAATTTTTTCTGTCGTCTCCATCCTTATAGAGTTCCCAGCGCAACGCTATTTGAGGTGGGTGTTGTCACCGAAACCGGAGTGCTAGGTGGATTTGTAGTTGAAGGTGTAGAACCAACTGCTGCTTCACCTACCATTCTGGCGACCTCAATACCGTATTGTTCCAGAATTACAATCGGATTGGAACCTTCATTCATTTCAATGCGTTTAATCAACAGACCATTTGCGAGTCGCTGTCCTGCTTCTACATAACGGCTGTTGGTTTCATTTGGTATTTTAATAATTGCTTGGGGTTCTTTCCCTACAACCACTACACCAGTGACGACAACTGCTTTGGCTAAATCAGGCTCGGTTGGCGGTGGTAGGACAGAAACTAAAGTGGGATTGGGGACAACTTGCGGTAAAACTTTAGGTAAGACGGGAGTTAAGCTAGGGGGTTTTGCTACTCGTGCTACCTTGTTTGGGGTTGTAGTTTTCTTTGTATTGCCATTGTTAGGATTTACCGCCTGTGGTTTGGTAGCCATTGGTAGAGGCGGCAAGGATGGAACTGTTCTAGTAGTTGTATTTTGTCCAATTTCGGCGACTGGTTGCCCGACAATTTGGGCAAATGGATCATTTCGCCCCTTGGAAACTACAACTACCCTTTCTGTGGCATTGGTAAGTTGAATCAAGCTAGGGCTGGCGGTGGCGCGCTTTGTTTCCTGGTTACCAGAAACTACAGGATTATTAAAAGACTGAGCTGCTGGGGGTGGGGTTTTAGCAGGCGGTGCTGCTTGAGGAACAGGATTGACAGCTTGTGGTGTTTCTTCCGAAGCACAGCCAGCGATCGCTACGGTAACAATAGCTGCAACTAAAATTTTGGTTTTTCTGCCCATTAGCCGTTCTCAAAAGCTATAGGAAAATTGATCGGTTAAAATCCGCTATGCCTGTGTTTCAAACATAGCATTGTTACCTTTATAACCTAAATTTTGACATTTAAACGGTTGTTTTTAACACTAAAATTTCAGGATAAATGCTGATGGCATAGTGAGAACTTAATCCTCTGCCGCACACATCAGATTTTTCAACAAGTCCAACCCTTTTTTAACTCGCCGGGAAACTGTCACCACACTAATCCCCAACTGTTCTGCTACTTGCTTCTGAGTTAAATCCTGCAAAAATACACACTCTAAAACCTCACGGGTGCGTTGTTCTAGCTGGAACAAAGCTTGTTGCAGACGAATTTGGTCTTCTTGCGCCAATTGAAAACTACGATACTGGTGGTCAGGAACTAATTCTCCCAGACTCGTAGCTCCTTCATCGCTATCTTGTACTGGTACATCCAGACTCAGAGGTGAACGATTCACCCATGCCAATTTGATATCCTGCCACTCGTCTGGGGAAATCTGTAGTGCAGCTGCTAATTCCGCATCAGTGGGTTGACGATTGTATTGTTCTCGTAAGCAACGTGAAACTCCGATTGCCCGTTGTTGTATGGCTAAGTAGCGTCTGGGAATTCGGACTGTCACACCTTTATCTCGAAGATAGTGTTGAATTTCACCCCGAATATAAGGAATAGCAAAGGAACTGAAGGCGTGTCCTTTGACAAGTTCAAATCGTTCAATCGCTCGAATTAAACCCAGACAACCAACCTGAACTAAGTCGTCATAGCTTTCACGACATTGATTCATCCAATAGTGAGCTTCTTTTCTCACCAGTCCAAAATTAAGTTGTACCAGTTGATTGCGAACAGTTTCTGAGCGAGATTGTTGATATTCTCGCAATAACTGCCAAATTTCTTGCTTTAGTTCGTTGGTAGTTGTAGTAGGCATAGCATCGCGTTTATTGAGGAAATAAACAATCTAATACTCGGTGGAAACCCAGGCTGCGATCGCGCGATATCAAAGCAAATATGATGCTATATGCCCCCTGCAAATTTCTAGTCATTTAAACTTGTAATTATTTAAATGCGTAGAGGCTGATATCGAGCTAAATTTAAATAAGCTAAAATGGCTTTGTCTTTTGATTTCTTGTGGGTATTTAATGTAGCTTTAACTGAGCTAACTAGAGCCACAATATATAATTTTTGGTTATATTTGAAACCGAAATAGTACCTAATTTGATTTATAATAATAAGGTTGACCCTTCACTATATTTTGGGAAGATGTCCCCAAGAAATTCTCAGTAAAGTTACTAACAATTCATCTAATCCTTAAATCTGCTTAGTCAAATAGCCGTAAATTAACATAGTTATCTAGGTTGTTTCTTAAACTAAAAGAGTAGTCTGAGCCACTAATAGCTCCATCCTGATTACGGAGAAGTAACAAAACTTTACTTGTTTTTATTCGCTTAAATATGGCAAAAAGCAGCTTAACCGGAGACAAAAACTAAACTCTGGCAATGACTAGCATTCACGCTTTCAAAATGCCCTCATCTATGGTTCGACTGCCATATTAATCAATCATGATTTCAACCCATAAAAAAAAGGGCTAACTAGCCCTTTTTGTTGGTCAACCTACTGTGATTTAGTTCGAGAAGGTAATTTGCCAGGTACAGAATTTGTTCGTGAATCCTAACTGATAGAGGTTATCAGAAGAATTAAGCACGATTGGGTTCAACCCTAGCGTAAAATAGACCACGAATTTTGACTTCTTTGGGTTCAGCCGAACCTAAATCAGTATCAGATGGTTGTTCACTCTCGAAGGTTCCAGCAATTTCACCAGTAGAGCTGTCTACTTTAGCTACTTGCAGAGAGATTTTGCCGTTGAGAATTTCAGCGCGCTTAACGTTAGCACGGGTTAATTCTTCGTCATCAGCTTGTGCTGGGAGAGCTACGGCATTATCATAGCCGCTAACGATACCACGACCTTTAGGATCTAAGAAAGCAGCACCACGGTAGGAAGGTACTTTGAAACTGCCTTCAAAGTCAGTGGAAGTATTCAGACTGTTTAAACCAGGTTGTGTTTGAGCTACTAAGTTTTTAATGGTGAATAGGAAAGGTACGCGCTCACCACCAGGTAGCTGCACGGTAATGGCTTGGAAGTCCAAACCATCATCTTCTACAAAAGTCAAGCTGTTATCTGGGTTAATTTTCAGATTACCGGAAACTTGGTCAATGGTAGAAGTGTATCTGGTTAACAATTTGCCAGGTACGAATTCTGCTACTTGACGTTTATTCGCAGGTTCTTCCTTAACGAAGAAATTGGTTGGTTCCAAGCAGAGTTCTTTAATCGCATAGGATTGGCTAGAATCCAAAGGAATGGAACCACGGCTGGTTTCTCCCAGTTGGGGGCATTTGTTCGCCAAGCCAGTGCCGCGAATTTGTTCATAGGTGAGTACATCTCTACTGCTAGCAGTAGGAGCTTCACTACAAGCAGTGATTAGTCCCAGGCACAAAGCCAAGAATGCCACAATTAAAGCGCGATACCTCATGATCAACCTCAATGTCAAAAATTAATATCTCAAAGGTTTGGGCAGGTGAATAAGCACATTTTGACAGAGAAGTGCGTACTTTCAGTAACACGAAACTGTTGATGTTCGTGTTTCGCCAATGGGTAGACATTGGCAGCGTCGCTACAGTCTTTCTGTATTATGTATGTAACATTACTACACACAGCCCATAGCTTTATAGGGAAATCAGCCAGATCATACGATTTTTTTTAACTCAAAATCAAAGCACTCTAAATCTCAATTGAGTAGCTTTGATCCCATCTAGCTACCTTTGAGCCTGTGGGAAGCGTTCCAGCTCACCTATATGAATGCCCACAATCTTCGGTAAATTTGAGGAGACAGGATTTTAACGGAGCGGTTGAGATGAACAAACACAATGATTCTGAATCAGGGCTGTTGCCGGATGAGATGCACAAAATTGTGGCTGTAGTGCATGATGTGGCATTGGCCTATAAAGGCGATGTCATGGCTCTTTTACAATTGCTGCGCCAGTTGGAGCAGTTACACCGGGAGATTCGAGATGGTGCTTTTCATGAGAGTTTGCCGAATAACCGTCAGCAACTCTACGCACTACTGAAAGATATAGAGTCTGAGGGTGGTTGGCCTTATATTGAGCGTATGAGACTACAGCGATTTTTAACCAATTTTTTCCCAGAAGCAATTGATGAAGATAGCCCACAGGAAATTAGTGAAGATATGTTAAGTAGCGATCGCTCTTGAGCTAGTCAGCAGTTAGACGGCTGTGGGGGAAAAACTGTCTGTTGATGGTAAACTTAATCACATAAGATAATTAGGTTGTCAATGTAGCAGTTTGTAATGAAACTAAACAATTTATCCTCATAGAACAGGAAAAATAACTCATGCCTAAATTCTATTCAGGTTGCTGTAAGGTATAACTAGAAATCAGTTTTCTGAGCGCAGGAAAGCTAGTCAGCCCTAGTGATTGTACTGAAATTAACAGATGATTCAAGGCTAACAATGAATTAGACTGCAAACGACAAGAGGTATCAATGCCTGGCATAGTATCCGTTTCCCGTAAAGATTTATCTCAACGCCGTCAGCAGCTACGCCGACAGCGACAAATGCAAATTTTGCAAGCTATTTGGCGCACAGGGGCTATTACTGGATTGGCAGGTGGGTTGCTGTGGCTGGCAATCCAGCCAATTTGGATACTCAAAACGCCTCAACAAGTATCGATCACATCCAATAATCAATCCTTGTCACAGGAGGCAGTGCAGTCGCTATTAGTGCTGTCATATCCGCAATCTTTATGGCGAATTCAACCAGATGCGATCGCCGAATCATTGAAAAAACAACCAGCTATTGCCCAAGCTACTGTCAATCGTCGCCTTTTTCCTCCAGGTTTAATCATTGAAGTTCAAGAAAGAGTACCTGTAGCAATAGCTCAAAAGTCTCAATCCCAAGCTAATGACACTAGCAAAAAACAAATATCTACAGGCTTCTTGGATGCTCAAGGGGTTTGGATTCCTTTAGAAAAATACAAAATGATTAACCCCGAAATTAAATTACCTAGCCTGAAAGTGATCGGGTTTACGGAAGAATACGGAAAAAACTGGAGTCAACTTTATTCTTCTGTTAGCCAAAGCGCAGTAAAAATTACAGAAATAGATTGCCAAGACCCAGCTAACTTAAAGCTGAAAACTGAAATCGGAACTGTCTATCTTGGCTCTCTCAGTCCCCAGTTACCTGAACAAATTAATGTACTTGACAAACTACGCCACTTGCCTAAAAAAATTAATCCTCAAGAAATAGATTACATTGATTTGAAAAACCCTAATTCTCCATTAGTACATATAAACCAAAAGAAAGAAATGGTTAATTCTCAGACTCCCTCAAAAATTTAGTAGGTTTTATGTTTTAAATCTCCCAGACTGTTAATCAATTAAGAAAATTTATTTTTATAGAAAAATATTAGAGTAGTCAGTTTCAGACCTGACAATGTTGCTTTCCAATGACCACCATAGTAATTCTCCGTTTGCCCATTCTCCCATAAAGAAATGCACAACTTGATCATGATCCGCCTAACCTAGTATCTCCTTGTGATTTCTCGCAGTAGTGATGTATTTCATCCCGATGAAATTTAATGTAGCTAAAACTTCACTTGAGTCACTACTCGACAACCAGCCAATGAAAGTAGGGTTTAAAGACTAATTTTGCTCTTACTCATGGGAATTTAATCAACACAGGCTGAAATCCGATTACTGTCAAGCTTTTCTCTAGCTACAACGGCCAACACAGCAAGTAAAGTGTTATATAACTAATTGGCATAGTGTTTATAGCTGTAAATTTCGGCATCAACAACCCGTGAAACTAAATTTTTGTTTAAAGTAGCAATTATCCCCAATTGACAAACCTATCAACTATATTATTAATGCAGACAAGACCTGCTTTTGCTCAGGCTGACAGGTTTTGCCGTCACCTCAAAATTGTGATTGTTTTATAACTTGTATTTTTATTAAGTTGATGTTTAATTGCTGAGATTTAGCCGCTAAAACTAATCATCCAGGAATAGAGAACAAGATTTTTCAGTATCGCATTCCTGAAAATGTATCTAAAAACACAAAAAATATGATTAATATCAGGCAGTGAGGTGAAAACCAAGGTTGTGAGTAGTAATATCAATGACCAATTACAATCATTAGCGAAACTAGAAAGAATGTATCGGTTATGTCAGAGATATACTAGGGAAAATTGGCTATATAGTGACAATATTCATGTCTTATTGCAGTTATACAGCTCAATTTTAGTGAAATATAGGTATACTTCTCTAGAATTAGCTATGCGATGGTCTGCATTGCTGGCTGATACCACAGCAAGACTTCACACTTGCAATCCACTTCAGGTTGGAAGTAGTGAAACAATCAAGAGCAGTGCCATCGTTTTTGGCATTGACAAACTATAGTTGACTCTTAGGCATGTAGCATCTAAATAAAGTCGTTTATCTACCTTTCTGAATCCAATGACACTTGATAATAACCAAGAGCTTACCTATAAAAATACCCAATCTTTCGGGCAGTCGGGTTTTTCACTAGCAGTTAACTCAACTAACCCCTTTAATCACTCTGGGCTGAATTTTGCACAAAACCATGACAGTAAAAAGATTACTACGGAAACTAGCCGTATTGGGGAGATTGTACCAGGACGGGTAGCCAATATCAAAGTAATCGGTGTCGGCGGTGGTGGAGGCAATGCCGTTAACCGAATGATTGAGTCTGATGTTTCAGGGGTGGAGTTTTGGTCGATCAACACTGATGCTCAAGCTTTAACGTTGGCAGGTGCCCCCAGTCGCTTACAAATTGGACAGAAGCTAACACGAGGTTTAGGGGCAGGTGGCAATCCGGCTATTGGTCAAAAGGCGGCAGAAGAATCCAGAGATGAAATTGCCACAGCTCTGGAGGGTGCTGATTTGGTGTTTATTACTGCTGGCATGGGAGGCGGTACTGGTACAGGTGCAGCCCCAATCGTCGCAGAGGTTGCCAAAGAGATGGGTGCTTTGACTGTAGGTGTAGTAACACGTCCTTTTGTGTTTGAAGGTCGTCGTCGCACGAGTCAAGCCGAGCAAGGCATTGAGGGACTCAAAAGTAGAGTTGATACCCTGATTATCATCCCAAACAATAAATTGCTGGAAGTTATCCCTGAGCAAACACCAGTGCAAGAAGCTTTTCGTTATGCGGATGATGTGTTGCGTCAAGGGGTGCAAGGCATTTCCGATATTATTACGATTCCTGGCTTGGTAAACGTAGACTTTGCCGATGTGCGGGCTGTGATGGCAGATGCAGGTTCGGCATTGATGGGAATTGGTGTGAGTTCAGGCAAATCGAGAGCTAGAGAAGCCGCGATCGCCGCTATTTCCTCTCCATTGCTAGAATGTTCTATTGAAGGTGCTAGAGGTGTAGTATTTAATATTACAGGTGGTAGCGACCTGACTCTACATGAAGTCAATGCTGCCGCCGAAACAATATACGAAGTAGTTGATCCCAACGCTAATATTATTTTTGGTGCAGTCATTGATGACAGGCTACAAGGTGAAGTCAGAATTACCGTGATTGCTACTGGTTTTACAGGCGAAATACAAGCCGCACCTCAACAGAATGTAGCCAACGCTCGTGTAGTACCTTCTCCTTCCAGACGCACGCCCCCACAACAACCATCAGCTAACCCACCCGCACCTGCTCCTATTCCAGAACCAAAAGAAAAAGCTGGACTGGATATCCCTGATTTTCTGAGAAATCGGCGGCCACGGAATTAAGCGGTTGAAGATTTGAGATTATTCAAAAGTTTAATCTTAGGTCAGGCTGAGTGCTATATAAAATCTGCTAGTTCTCCAGTTGCACCGGAGGTAGGGTCAGCAATGCTGCAACTATCTCGGTTACTGTACGTTGCTGTCACCAATATATCTAGACCATTCAAAAACAACATCAAGTTATCAAGCAAGTCGATAGGCACAAAACACAGCCGTATGTGGGTGACTCAGGAACCCACATACGTCCTACCCTTCGGGAACGCTCCGCGAACAGCCAGGAGATGTAGTACCAACGCATATTTTAATATGCGGGACATCAAGTAGTATCATAAGATGCTGGCATTTTTTTAGGGTTATTTCTTTCTATTATGTCCTAACCTATGCTGCGACTGCTATAAAACTCATTTAAAATTTGTTTATGCCAGATTAACTAGATATTTATACATATTGAAATTGAATCTTAAAATATAGTTTATTTCTGGTTAAGTAAATACAACACCGTAGTTTTTCTAGTGTTTTTTTTCAAAAAATTCATATTAACTTTAATTAAATTTCCCACTAAGAACTTATAGTATCCCAGAAACTACCTTTTCAGTATTTTATACAGTAAATATGCTAAAACATATTGATAGTATAAGAGGATAAAGAAGTAATAATGTACTTTCTAATTTAAGTAAAAATACGATACTTGAGTGTTTGAGACCAACTTAAAAATTAAAAATTTGTCACCATTTGTAAAATCCTTAGTGTTAGCCGATATAGATAAAGATATAAACAACCTGTGTAATTTTTATACACAAAATCTTTTTTTTTATAAGATAATTGAACAATCTTGAGATAGTAGAACAAAGATGACAACAGTACAGTGATTCAAGAATAAGACAGGGGAAGAAAATCAAAATGACGAAAAATTTTTCTAAGTTATTTCTGAGGATATCAATTACATCGTTTATCGGAATCTACTGTTTAGCTTTAGCCCCCTCGGCTTTAGCAAAGAATGGTAACGGCAATGGTAAAGGCAATGGCAATTCCAACCAGACTTCAACTACCAACACCACTACCACTACCACCGCTTCCAGTGCAACTTGTAGTCTTACAGATGTATTCCTGGGAAATGTCAGTGCTTCAGCTTGTCAAGGGCCTTTTAGTGGTAATGACACGGGATCGAGCAGTACGTTGCTTGATGATTTGAATAGCGGACTGTTTAATCTTGGTGTTGATGCCACTTGGGAGTTAGTGGGAAAAACTGATAGTCCAGATAATTTTGGCTTTGAAGCAACAGGCAAAAATTCTGGTAGCTGGAGTCTAAATCAAGCACTTGGCGAGGGTTTATCTACATTTGTGATTAGCCTGAAAACAAGTAGTGCATATAGTACCTATCTGTTCAAAGACGTTGATTTTGCTAAAACAGGTTTAACAGGTTCCTTCAATACAATCGGTGTTGCCCTAGATGGGAGTGGTAAACAGGGTAAGGATCTGTCCCATGCCTCAATCTTTAGGGCTACTTATGTCAACCTTCCCGAACCAGCGAAAGCCAAAGTACCAGAACCAACTGCTACTATAGGTCTTGGTCTAGTTATGGGTGGTATGTTGATTAATCGTCGTCGCAAGTCTCATGGCATCCAGCAATGCCGTAGTTCACAACTAAGTTAAGCATCTACTATCAGTAGCAAAGTTCTAAAATGAATTATCAGATCAAGTTGAGGACTTTATGGCTGCTAAAGTAGAAATTTACACTTGGAGAACTTGCCCTTTTTGCATTCGAGCTAAAAATTTGCTCAATCAGAAGGGCGTGGAATTTGTTGAATATAGCATTGATGGAGATGAGCAAGCACGGGCTAAAATGTCTGAAAGAGCAAATGGCAGACGTTCCGTACCACAAATTTTCATCAACGATCGCCATGTCGGTGGTTGTGATGATATTCACGCTTTAGAAGCTCAAGGCAAGCTAGATGAGTTACTAGCTGGATAATTCCTGAGATTACCCAATCATTAGCATGGGCTGTTTTCCAGTAGCAAAGATGGTGAATCAGTCAGATCATCAAGGGATAATCTAAATTGACTATCCTGAGAATGTTCTGGCGATTGAGGCAAAAAGTGTGAAACTGGCTTTTATTATTGATCCCATCCATCAGCTTGACCCATGCCATGATACCAGTGTTGCTTTGATGGAAGCAGCGCAAATTTTAGGACATGAAGTTTGGGTAACTCAGGCAACTTGGCTGAGTGTGGTAAACAGCAAAGCTTGGGCTATTTTGCAGCAGGTGGAATTAGTCCCAATACAGTTGGTAGAAGGACGCTGGATAGCAGCTAACCCCTGGTATAAATTAAGCCAGCGTTCTTTTATGTCCTTAGAAACGATGGATGCTGTATTTATGCGGACAGATCCACCTGTTAACGATGCTTACCTATATGCTACGTACATTCTGGATTACATTGACCAAAACAAAACGCTGCTCATCAACAATCCTCGTGGTATCCGAGGAGCAAATGAAAAAATGTATGCCCTCCAGTTTACCAAGGCTATTCCAGAAACTATTGTGAGTGCTGATAAGCAGTTCATTCGTGAATTTGTGGAAGCTAAGGGCGCGGCAGTTCTCAAACCTTTGGGTAATAAGGCTGGGGAAGGGGTTTTATTTTTACCTTCAGGCGATCGCAACTTCAACTCTATCGTTGAACTCAGTACCCATCAAGGTCGATTACCAGTCATGGTACAAACTTATTTACCAGAGGCTAAAGAGGGAGACAAGCGAATTATCCTCCTGGATGGTGAACCAATTGGCGCGCTCAATCGGCTTTCGAGTGGGAGCGATTTTCGCAATAATATGGCTGCTGGTGGTACAGTCGCGCAAACTGTGATTACCCCAAGAGAACATGAAATCTGCACCGAATTAGCTGAAAAACTACGTCAAGACGGCTTAATTTTTGTGGGTATTGATGTGATTGGTGGCTACCTCACAGAAGTTAACGTCACAAGCCCTACAGGAATCAGGGAAATCGACAAACTAGATGGTACTCGCCTGGCTAATCAAGTGATTCAATGGGTGGAGCAGACTTTAAATGGTTTCACTGCCATAACAAAATAAATTGAGGCCAAAAAACAGCGATAACACCTGTCTAAATCTGTCTATGCAGTTTGCAGACAGGTGTTAGTGATATACTCCTACACTGATTGCAAGCAATACAGTGTAGGCTACGCCAACGCGTTAGCGTCCCGCAGGGTAGCAAGAATCCCTGAAATAGAATTTCAGGGAGTGTCAATGAGAGTCAACAGCATATTGAATCAGTTGACTCAGACGCAAACGCAGGGTTTCCAGTCCTAAACGCTGACTGGCTGAAATAAACACCGCTAAAGGAAACTCTTCTTGAGCTAAAGCTAGAGTTTGGCTATCTACTTGATCAATTTTGTTAAAAGCCACGAGTGCGGGGCCGGGAGTTACTGGCATTTGCGCGAGAATCTCTCGCACTGAGCGAATATGACTCAACCAAGCAGGATGAGATAAATCTACTAAGTGTAGTAAAGCATCCGCTTCTGTGACTTCTTCTAAAGTAGCGCGGAAAGCATCCATTAGTGATGCTGGTAGTTCATGGATAAACCCTACCGTATCTGTAATCAGAATTTCTTGGGTTTCTCCATTCTCAGCCCCAGGTATGACTAAACGGCGTGTAGTCGGGTCAAGGGTAGCAAATAACTGGTCGGCTGTGTAAACTTCCGCGTTGGTGAGCGCATTTAATAAAGTAGATTTGCCCGCGTTGGTATAACCAACTAAAGCCACTGAGGGAACTTCCCGATGTTGTCGCCGTTGGCGTAACCGTGAACGGTGGGCTTGTAATTGGTTGACTTCTTGTTGCAAGCGAGAAATGCGTCGCTGAATGGCGCGGCGTTCGGTTTCTAATTTAGTTTCACCAGGGCCGCGAGTCCCGATACCACCCCCTAGTCGAGACATTGCTTGACCTCTGCCAGTGAGTCTGGGCAGCATATATTCTAGCTGTGCCAATTCTACCTGCAATTTACCAGCACCAGATTGAGCGCGTTGAGCAAAGATATCTAATATAACTTCGGTGCGGTCAACTACCCGGATGCCAATTTGCGCTTCTAAGTTGCGGACTTGGGCGGGTGAGAGGTCGCGGTCAAAGACGACGAGATTACACCCCAAGGTTTGGGCTGTGAGGGCGACTTCTTGGACTTTACCTTCACCGATGACGGTTTGCGGGTGAATGCGCGATCGCTTTTGTTGTATTGTTTGTAATACATCACCACCGGCCGTATCCACTAACCGCGCTAATTCCGCCAAGGTGTCCTGGAATTGCTGGGCTGACATATCATCAGTCATCACACCCACAATTAACACCCGGTCATGATCCGCATCTACTTCTTGGGCGACGAATTCCCGACGGAACTCTTCTTCTAGCCCTTCCACCAAGTCGATGAAATCCTGCTGTGCTAGGTCATCTAAATCTAAAGGTGGTGATATACTCCAACTGCCAGATTGGACTTTAGAGCCAGAAAACGCGCCACTAGGAATTAAAGTACGGGCATCTTGGGGGACAAGGTGGGCTACATAAGCTTCTTTAACGTAGCCTGTCGCCCCACCACCGCGCCGAGTGAAGCCTGTCCCGGTAATATTGATTACCACTAAGGCATCTAAACGCTGCATAGCCATTGCCGTGAGAGCCGCTTCATTGGGCGGTTCTGCCTTGAGATGGGTAGCGATACAACGAATACCACTGAGACGTTCCGCACCATAACGGGGTAATTCCATTGGTGGGATTTGGGTTTGACGCGGAGTGCCTACGCCAACACGAATCACTTGTCCGCGACGGTTGAGGTAGGCACACACAGGTAGATTAATTTCCGTGCTGATGGCTGCCAGACGCTGGGAGAACTCAGGCGTTGTGATGCGATCGCCTGGGATGCGCTGGTGATACAGTCGCTGTAGTTGCTTCAGCTGACTGGATTTCAAACCCTGAAGATTACCGAAAATAGTTTCTATAGGCGTTTATGACCAGTTACCTGGCCCTCCGAATCCTTCTATTGTCTATTTTACAACAGTGTTCAAGGTGCAAACTCAATCTTTTGGGGGTAGCGTCGGTGAATGGAGTTGAGACAATTTGTGTAGGGTGGTCATTGCTTGAGAGTTGCTAAGACCTGAGTTTAACGTTATTGGCTGTGCATCGCCTAACGCTGAAAGAGAATGGCGCAAGATATAACTTATTTTCAACTGTAGAGACGTTGCATGCAACGTCTCTACATCATTCATTTGGTGCAACTTCATAGAGAATTGGTATTACTAACATAATATCAAAATATATAATTATCGTAAATTTGCTAAATCAGAACCTCAAGAGAAGGATTCTTAAGAAAATTGTAAAAATACGCCGCAGTTTTTGTAGCAAATTATCAATAATTTGTTTCTTCTGTCTGTCAAACAGAGTGTCCACGAATTCGGGATTGATATCAATAGCATTGCTAATACTTTTATTTCCTTCTATCCATCGACCTAATTTCATTAATGCACTTCCCCGATAGTACCAAGCTTGGTGATCATCAGGTTTAAATTTCACAGCTTGGTCGTAGGATGCGATCGCCTCTTCATAGCGTCCTAAATTTCTTAGCGCATTCCCCCGATTGTTCCAAGCTTTGTGTAAATCTGGTTTAAATTTCACAGCTTGGTCGTAGGATGCGATCGCCTCTTCATTGCGTCCTAAATCTGATAGCGCAGTCCCCCGATTGTACCAAGCTTGGTGAAAATCAGGTTTAATTTTCACAGCTTGGTCGAAGGATGATATCGCCTCTTTATAGCGTCCTAACTTTCCTAGCGCAATCCCCCGATTGTACCAAGCTTCGTGTAAATCTGGTTTAAATTTCACAGCTTGGTCGTAGGATGCGATCGCCTCTTCATAGCGTCCTAAATCTGATAGCGCAATCCCCCGATTGTACCAAGCTTGGTGATAATCTGGTTTAATTTTCACAGCTTGGTCGAAGGATGATATCGCCTCTTTATAGCGTCCTAACTTTCCTAGCGCAGTCCCCCGATTGTACCAAGCTTCGTGATCATCGGGTTTAAATTTCACAGCTTGGTCGTAGGATGCGATCGCCTCTTCATAGCGTCCTAAATCATCTAGCGCAGTCCCCCGATTGTACCAAGCTTGGTGATAATCTGGTTTAAATTTCACAGCTTGGTCGTAGGATGCGATCGCCTCTTCATAGCGTCCTAAATCATCTAGCGCAGTCCCCCGATTGTACCAAGCTTTGTGATAATCAGGTTTAATTTTCACTGCTTGGTCGTAGGATGCGATCGCAGCTTCGGGTTCTTTTGCTGCATACAGCAAATTACCCAGTTCAAATAGTAAACTTACCTTTGTATCTTCTGTCTGATGTTGTTCTGCCAACAAGTCTTGGAATTCCAAGACTTTTTCAATTTTTTCTTCTTGGCTAAGTTTCAAATACTCCTCATAATCTCCTGACAATATCAAACGAGTTGATTCTTGTTCAACTAATTCTGGTGTAGTTGGTAATTCAAATACTCCAGAACGCCAATCAAAGAAATCTGGGGCGCGGTGGATCAGATAGTTAATAGAAAATGAACGCAACAGAAAAACAAAGCAAAATGGAAAATCATCTCTAAACCGTTCTCGCTGTTGGTTTAAATGATTTAAAATATGTGGCACACTGGTTAAATTGCTAAATTGTCCTTCAGTGATTTCACCAAAAGTTCTTTTCTCATATTTATATAAAGAATATTCCAGACCTTTAATTAATAAAATATCTATTTGCTTGTTTTTAACAAACTCAGCCACTCGCTGATATAAATTATCAATCGACTCAACCAAGCGCAAAACTTCTATATGCTTCTGGGGAATATCCTGTGGAAGTTTAACAATTAAATTATCTGCTTCCACAGGAGTACACTGCACAAAAAACAAGCCAAATCCAGATTTGCGTTTCAGTGCGCGAACTAAGTCTTGATAGGCTACTTCTGGTTCAGGCGGTAAATCATCATCCCAGTCATTAAAATCTGAATTCATGTCAGTTTTGCCACTGCTTCTTTAAATTCTGCAACTCCTTGAATTAATGGATGAATATCATACCAACGCTGCATCTCTCCTTCATCATCCAGATAGCGGTATTCTAACAGGCATCGGTTATACATCAACTTTCTATACTCATCATCATTAATAATGCGTTTACTACAGGAAACCTCGGCTAACAAACACCATTGAGAATTTTCCACAGCGCGACGGTAGGTATCTCTAGCTTGAGTAATTGCTCGTCGTACAGCATTTTCTGTAATTGGTAACTCTTCAATGCGTCCGATAGCATCTTGAGTTAACAATAGCAAATTCCTCACATGACCTCCACTCATTAAACAGAGTCGTTCTAAAGTTTGGGGACTGTCAAAAATCTCTTGATCTAATGATAATTCAGGTGCAATTTCCCGCACTCGCTTTTTAATCACATCCTTAACTTTATCTATTCCAGGCTGGTAAATGTCACCTTGAATAGTTTTCACCATAATCATCGGTAAAGTCAGACATTCACCGTAGATATCCCTGATATCCGTTGCTCTGCTAGAATACAACATAGAAAGAGGGAGAGTGTAAATCAAATGGCAATCTAAAGCTTGAAGTTGTTCGCTGCGGTCTAAAAAGACTTCTTCATAATTAGTGCGTTCTCCATCTTTAACTAACACCATCCGGTCTAAATTATCGACAATTACCGCCAGTTTAGTGTAACCGTTAGGTAAGTGTTGTTTAGCATCCCTGAGAAACTCATTCAAAACCTGAATTAAAGTGACAGTGTAAGGATTAATTTTTTGGCGAATCTTCTGGCGTAATTCAGGAACAGCCCTTAAATTTGCCGTCAGCTTGGCAAATTGACTCAGTTGGGCTTCTACCGCCAAACTCTCAAACTCGATGGGAGTCTGCACCAAATCTTTCACATCATCCCAACGGCTTTTTAACCAGTCAAGTATAGGGCGAGGGCTAGCGATTTCTTTCAAATCTTTCAGCAAACGGCGGGTACAGGCGAGGAGAATATCTGTATATTGGGCATCTTCTGAGTCAATATCTTCTTCATCAGCCGCAAAATAAACAACATAAAATTGACGATTTTCTAAATATTGTTTTAACCTGAGTAGTTCTGTAGATTTACCAGCCCCCCGATGACCAGAATACAATTGACAAGTATTAGTATTAGCCAGTCGCATCCGATTTCCCAACTCTTGGAGAATATCCGCATCTCCCCGCACATCCTGACAATCTACATATTTTGGATCACCTGCGGGTAAAGGTTCAAAGGGGTTAAAAGCGTTATAGAGTTGACTGAGTAAGTCAGGACTATTAACCATAAATAAAAAATATAGCTATGTGATTGACAATACCAAATATTATATAGGACTACTATTATATAGATGTAGGTTGGGTTAAGCGCAGCGCAACCCAACTCTTAAATTGGTGTTGGGTTTCCTTTGGTCAACCCAACCTACAATTTTGTGTGATAATATTTCGCCACCGCCTCACCGTCGTTTGCAACTCCCCCGTCAACCAAGCATCAAACTGCGGATACACAGGTAAACGCGGTACTAACTCCCACCCCGCAGGTTGTAAAATCTCTCTTAATTCTTGTTCCTCAAGATGTGGATAATCAGGATTAACTTCATCTTTCGGGACAATTCCGCCTAAATCTCTCGCCCCAGCATCTAAACAAGCTAATAACCATTGTTCGTCCTTGACTAAATTCGGCGGAATTTGAATTGTAATATCTGATGGTAAAATCTGCCGTGCTTTGGCAATCACTTCTGGTAATTGATGCGCGTCAAAAGCTGGCGCGTCAAAGGTTTGCTGATTTCCTGGGCTGTGAGGTTGCAAAATCACCTCTTGAATGTGATGATAACGTTGATGAATTTGGGATATAGCGGCTAAGGTTTCCCAGCAATCATCAGAGGTTTCCCCAATTCCCAACAATAAGCCAGTGGTAAAAGGAATCTGTAACTCTCCCGCATAAGCTAATTGTTGCAGCCTGAGTTCTGGTAACTTACTCGGTGCGTGGCGATGTACTGTATTTAATAAGGCTGGGGTTAACTGTTCCAGCATCAAACCCATTGAGACATTGACATTCTTCAGTTTTTGCATCTCTGCAAAACTCAAAGGCCCAACATTAGTATGTGGTAAAAAACCCATCGTCAATGCTAACTCACACAAATCATAAATCCTCTCAAACCATTTTGTACGTTGAGGTGACTGGGGATGAACTTCTCCACTAAGGATGAGAATCTCACAGACTGGCTGATTTTGCAGTCGTTTTAAGATATCCTCTGCGTCTGATAAACTCAGCCAGGGACTTTTACCTGGGTTGGTGCGAAAATTGCAATAGGTACAGAGATTAAAGCACTCGTAAGTCGGAACAATGGTATAAGCAGGGCTGTAAGTAACGACAGAAGACTTTGCCACTGACATAAAGATTGAATACTCTTAAGAATTGTAAACGATGCGCGTCATACAAAAAAAGTTGTAGTTGTAGGGTGCGTCAGAGGCGATATTTTGGTAAAAATCCAAAGTTTTTGACATCTGACGCACCCTACTAATGTGATTCGCTAAAGAATTGTAAACGATGCGCGTTACACAAAAATGATGACCTCTGTAGGCTCAAACCTCGATGACAACTCAGTATCAGAGCTTTCTACAGGGAAAGGTAAAAATTTTTTTCTCATAACTCTTTACAAAACACAACATTCTTGTTTAATATATGTAACAAGAGGTGGAAACACCTACGAAATTCATACATCATAAACAGTCATCATAAGAACATGACAGCAACCTTACAACAACGCCAAAGCGCGAACGTATGGGAGCAGTTCTGCAACTGGATCACCAGCACCAACAACCGCTTATACATCGGTTGGTTCGGTGTACTGATGATCCCCACCTTGCTAGCTGCAACCACCTGCTTCATCATCGCCTTCATCGCTGCACCTCCAGTAGACATCGATGGTATCCGCGAACCCGTTGCAGGTTCCTTAATCTACGGCAACAACATCATCTCTGGTGCAGTTGTTCCTTCTTCTAACGCTATCGGCTTACACTTCTACCCCATCTGGGAAGCAGCTTCCTTAGATGAATGGTTGTACAACGGTGGCCCTTACCAATTGGTAGTATTCCACTTCCTCATCGGCGTATTCTGCTACTTAGGTCGTGAGTGGGAATTGTCCTACCGCTTGGGTATGCGTCCTTGGATCTGCCTAGCATTCTCTGCACCTGTTGCAGCAGCTACCGCAGTATTCTTAATCTACCCCATCGGTCAAGGTTCCTTCTCTGATGGTATGCCTTTGGGTATCTCCGGTACCTTCAACTTCATGATCGTGTTCCAAGCAGAACACAACATCTTAATGCACCCCTTCCACATGTTAGGTGTGGCTGGTGTATTCGGTGGTAGCTTGTTCTCCGCAATGCACGG
>NZ_LUHJ01000072.1:87373-97533 GCF_001597745.1 Anabaena sp. 4-3
GTCCTTCAACAACAGCCGTTCCTTGCACTTCTTCCTAGCTGCATGGCCTGTAATCGGTATCTGGTTTACCGCTTTGGGTGTTAGCACAATGGCGTTCAACTTGAACGGTTTCAACTTCAACCAGTCCATCATCGACTCTCAAGGTCGTGTAATCAACACCTGGGCTGACATCATCAACCGCGCTAACTTGGGTATGGAAGTAATGCACGAGCGTAACGCTCACAACTTCCCCTTAGACTTAGCTGCTGGCGAAGTTGCTCCTGTTGCTTTAACCGCTCCTGCTATCAACGGTTAATCATTAACCTTTAGCAATCACAAAAAAGCTTCCTCCTTACGGGGGAGGCTTTTTTGGTTTTTATTTGTTAAGTAGGTCGGGATAAATAATTAAAGGTTTGTAGTAAGGACTTTAGTCCTCAAAAAAAGGGCTAGAGCCGCTTACTACGAACTGAATTACAATAATTGACATCGCAAAACATATATTTTGATTTATTCTTGGCAAGTTAGTTAATTGTTCTGGGAATACCCGATAAATCAGGTTTCTACATGAGGGACAAAATGGAGAATATTAATATTTAGGTAAACTCAGCAACTATTTCAACATGGTGCTTAAAAAGCCCAAATCCATGTAAAATACAGATTCCAGACTGTATTTCCTTAACATCATGGGCAGCACTTTTGGTCATCTTTTCCGTATTACTACTTTTGGCGAGTCCCACGGTGGAGGCGTGGGAGTTGTAATTGATGGTTGTCCTCCGCGACTGGAAATTTCTGCGGAAGAAATTCAAGTGGAGTTGGATAGAAGACGGCCAGGACAAAGTAAAATTACTACTCCCCGGAAGGAAGCAGACACCTGCGAAATTTTATCTGGGGTGTTTGAAGGTAAAACCTTGGGAACACCAATCTCTATTTTGGTGCGTAACAAAGATACTCGTCCCCAAGACTATGACGAGATGGCGCAAAAATATCGCCCTTCTCACGCGGATGCTACCTATGATGCTAAGTATGGAATTCGGAATTGGCAAGGTGGCGGCAGGTCGTCAGCGCGTGAGACAATCGGGAGGGTGGCAGCAGGTGCGATCGCTAAAAAAATTCTCCGTCAAGTTGCTAATGTAGAAATCATCGGTTACGTCAAGCGCATCAAGGACTTGGAAGGCGTAGTTGACCCCAATACTGTAACTTTGGATGATGTAGAAAGCAATATTGTACGCTGTCCTGATGCGGAATGCGCGCAAAAAATGATTGAATTAATCGAACAAACTGGTAGACAAGGTGATTCTATCGGTGGGGTTGTGGAATGTGTGGCGCGAAATGTGCCTAAAGGTTTGGGTGAGCCAGTATTTGATAAGTTAGAGGCTGATATTGCTAAAGGTGTGATGTCTCTCCCTGCTAGCAAAGGTTTTGAAATTGGTTCAGGTTTCGCGGGGACGCTGTTAACTGGGATTGAACATAACGACGAATTTTATATAGATGAAAATGGTGAAGTTCGCACAGTAACTAATCGTTCCGGGGGAATTCAAGGGGGAATTTCTAACGGCGAAAATATTATTTTGCGAGTTGCGTTTAAGCCTACGGCTACTATTAGAAAAGAGCAGAAAACAGTGACTCGTGAGGGTGAAGAAACTCTATTAGCTGCTAAAGGCAGACATGATCCTTGTGTTTTACCCCGTGCTGTGCCAATGGTTGAGGCGATGGTGGCTTTGGTATTGTGTGACCATTTGTTACGCCAGCATGGACAGTGTAAGCTGTTTTAATTGTAGGTGCGATCGCCTGTATCCAGTCAGTCATTAACCTGGCTCATAATATAGTTGTAAAATGAACATTAATGAAGAAGATACTCAACAGTATCTTCTTTATTATTTCTAACTAATTTATCCCTAATTATATGAATTTCATTACAATTTTAGGATTAGCAGCCGCTACGTTAACCACAATCGCCTTCTTACCACAAATGTGGCAAACATGGCGCACAAAATCAGCGAAAGATGTTTCTTATGTCATGCTGATTACGTTTATGGGTGGTCTGTTTTTATGGTTAATCTATGGCATTTATCTACAAGCTTTGCCGATTATTCTGGCTAACGGCACCACTTTATTTTTAAACTCGATAATTTTATGGCTTAAAATTAAATATAGATAGATACCCTTTAGTTAAACACCTGTGACATCTTCCTTATTTACTGCTGAACGTCTGTTATTCACCCCTGCTACACCCGAAACCAACGCCATACCATTGATATTCGCTTTCCCTAACGAGTATACAGTGGGAATCACTAGCTTAGGCTATCAGGTTGTGTGGGCGACTTTGGCAATGCGTCGTGATGTGCAGGTGAGTCGTCTATTTACTGATACTTGCGAAACCCTTCCTAGACAGCCGGAAATTGTCGGCTTTTCGATTTCTTGGGAATTGGATTATGTGAATATTTTAAATTTGTTGTCATCTTTAGAAATTCCCATTCGCGCAATTAACCGTGATGATTCTCACCCGCTTGTTTTTGGTGGCGGCCCGGTTCTCACGGCTAACCCCGAACCTTTTGCTGATTTTTTTGATGTGATTTTATTAGGGGATGGGGAAAATTTACTAGGGAATTTTATAGAAACTTATCAAGAAGTTAGACACGCTTCCAGACAAACTCAATTGCAAAGACTTGCACAAGTACCAGGAATTTATGTCCCTAGTTTATATGTAGTAGAATATGAAGCACCAGATGGGGCGATAAGTTCGATTAAACCGATTAATTCGGAAATTCCCGCAGTGGTGCAGAAACAAACTTATCGCGGAAACACTCTCTCAGCTTCTACTGTAGTAACTGAAAAGGCGGCTTGGGAAAATATTTTTATGGTGGAAGTGGTGCGGAGTTGTCCCGAAATGTGCCGCTTTTGTTTAGCTAGTTATCTGACTTTACCTTTTAGAACTGCGAGTCTGGAAGGTTCTTTAATTCCGGCGATTGAAAAAGGTTTACAAGTTACAAACCGCTTGGGTTTATTGGGTGCTTCTGTAACTCAACATCCAGAATTTGAGACTTTATTAGATTACATTAGTCAGCCAAAATATGATGATGTGCGGTTGAGTATTGCTTCGGTGCGGACTAATACTGTAACGGAACAGTTAGCTAAAACTTTGGCGAAAAGAGACACGCGATCGCTTACCATTGCTGTAGAAAGTGGTTCGGAAAAATTACGCCAAATCATCAACAAAAAGCTACATAACGATGAAATCATTCAAGCAGCTATCAATGCTAAAGCTGGCGGCTTGACAGGCTTGAAACTCTATGGAATGGTAGGTATTCCGGGAGAAGAACCAGAAGATTTAGACGCAACGGTAGCTATGATGCGGAGTATTAAAAAAGCTGCGCCGGGACTGCGGTTAACTCTCGGTTGTAGTACCTTTGTACCGAAATCCCATACACCATTTCAATGGTTTGGGGTAAACACTCAAGCAGAAAAGCGGTTACAGTGGTTGCAAAAACAGCTTAAACCGCAAGGGATAGATTTTCGCCCAGAGAGTTATAATTGGTCGATTATACAGGCTTTGATATCGAGAGGCGATCGCCGCATTTCTCAACTGCTGGAACTTACCCGCGACTTTGGCGACTCCTTGGGTAGTTACAAGCGTGCTTTCAAACAACTCAAAGGCCAAATACCTGATTTAGATGTCTACGTCCACAGTAATTGGTCACATCAGCAGATATTACCTTGGAATCACTTGCAAGGGCCGCTACCACAGTCTACACTACTAAAGCATTTGGCTGAAGCTACCAGTCATTTTTCTCAGGAACTCCAGCCATTAAATTGATAGTTATAAGTGAATGCAAAACACATCTGAGTTTTACTGCGCTTATTGCGGTGAACCTAACTTAACCTTTATTGACTTAAGTGCTGGGGGACAACAATCTTATGTAGAAGATTGTCAAGTTTGCTGTCGTCCTAATATTTTATATATTCGAGTGGATGAAGACACCCTAGAAATTGAAATTGATACCGAGTACGAAGGCTAAATTTTAGGTTTTCCTTTCCATGCTGCACTTTCAACATTCCTCAGTCATTAACGCACCAATAGAAGTTGTTTGGAAATTCCACGAAAGACCGGATATTTTACAACTACTAACTCCACCTTGGCAACCAGTACAAGTAGTTCGCCGGGAGGGAGGACTAGAAGTAGGGGCTATTACCGAGTTTAAGCTGTTTCTTACGCCTATACCCTTAACTTGGTTAGCGCGTCATACGGAATGCGAAAAATATCGCTGGTTTACTGATGAACAGATATCTGGGCCTTTTGAGTCTTGGGTACATCGCCATGAATTTGAACCCCAAGGAAACAAAACTAAGCTGAAGGATGATATTTCCTACGTTATGCCTGGAGGGGAAACGATAGAATTTTTTAGCGGTTGGTTAGTGCAATCCCAACTCGAAGCAATGTTTCGCTATCGTCATTTTGTAACTAAGCGCGAGTGTGAATCATTGCCAAAAATTCCTTAGTTGTCTTGATTCTTCAAACTTTGGCGTGAAATCCACTTCACTACATCAGGAAATCAGCGATAAAAAATATGAAACACCTTTGCAGAACCAACTGTAACGGCTGATTTGTGATGTTTAACTGCATCCCAAATTGCATTTGCTACATCTTCAGGTTTCTCTACGATGGGGTTTTGTAACACATCATTGAGTAAGAAACAGAAATTTTATCTTGATGAGGTACATTCATCTAGTCTCTTGAAAAGTGTCAGAATGCTCTCTTAAAATTGGGCGTGTGCAAAGATAAGTCAGAGGGCCGAATAAGGGAATCAAAGTGATTGCCCAAAATACTGATACGTTATTCCAGTTACGGCGAGACATATCATCTGTAAGAATTGTGGGAAATAAAAGGGCGAACAGGCAAAAAGCCAAGCTCATACCATGAATAAAGCGATCGCTCTGAAATTGCATGATAAAATCTTCCCAATTACCTAAGTTGACAGCATAAGCCAGCAACACAATTGTACTGACACTCAAAATCACACCGTATAAGCGAGAGTCTAACAATTGCAAAAAAGCGTCTTTCTGCCCTAAAAATTCTGTATTGGGTTTCCGTAAAGCCAAATATGGCAACAGTCCCAACACCCCAGAACCCACCGATGCTAGAGCAAAAGGCCAAAACGGTATCCATTGCATCCTACCATCAATGAACAACAGACCACTGTAAATCAATAGCCAAATGCCAATGAGCGAAAATAAAGACAGAATTACGGCATTGATATCAGCCCACTGAAGAGTCAATATATTTTTCAGCAGTGTTAATGTTTCCTCTAGATGTAAAGGTGGAGCTAGAAACAAAATATAGGCAATAAATCCCGCCCATAATAACCATAATCCCAATTTTCCAGCCATAATCTTCGATGTTGAGCAAAATAAATTTCAGCAAGAGTTGTATTCTCTCTCGCTGATTCATATTTCTCAAACCACCTTGGAGAAGATTTTGATTACTTAATTGTTTAACTTGTGACTGATTGCTGCTGAGAGGGTATGACTTCGGCACTCGTTTCTGGTAGTGGGGGACGAACAGACAAATAAACCAACGCGCCAAATAAGGGAATTAAAGTAAATAACCAAAACAACTGCTGATTTTGCCAACCGCGACGCGCCAGATCATCACCCAATAAAGCCGGAAATAATAGGCACAGTAGGCAAAAATCTAAACTCATCACATGGATGAAGCGGCTAGTTTGCCACTGTTGCACAAAGTTACTCCAATCACCTTGACTTAAACCATAGCCGACTAGAATCGTCGCCCCTACAGTTAAGACAATACCAGTCAAACGAGAATCTAAGAGCTTAATCAAAGCGTTTTTTTGTCCGATAAACTTTTGATTGGGTTCTCTTAAAGCTAGATAGGGTAACAGCGCAAACGCACCAACGGCGAAAGAAGCACTTGCAAACAACCAAGCTGGTATTTTTTGCCCTCTACCATCAATAAATAGTAATGCGCTGTAAATTAAAGGCCAGATGCCCATGAGGTTGAATAAGGCTATGACTAAGGGATTGATACCTTGCCACTGACCGATAGACAGTTGTTTAATTAATTCAAAGGTATCGGGACTATCAGGTGGTGCAAACACAAAAGCATAAGTGATGAATCCTAGCCACAGCACCCCAAAAGCAATGTTTCTGACCATAATTTTGATGTAATTAACTAAAGGCTTCTGAGAGGTAATCAGCCGCAGCCATGACAACTGCGATCGCATTTTCGTAATCTAGGCGTGTAGGGCCTAAAACTCCAACACTTCCTAACGGGACTCCACCCCGACGATAGTTAGAAGAAATTAAGGTACAAGTGCGTATCGGTTCTAATGGGTTTTCTGCACCAATACGCACCGTCACCTTGGGTTTATTCGTCTCTTCCACCTCTGGCTCCTCAAAGATTAGCCGCCAGAGTTGTTCTTGTTCTTCTTCCAATAGTTGAATAATCGTTTGTACTTGCTGTAGTTGGGAAAATTCTGGTTGACGCAACACCTCCGCTACACCCCGCACCATAATCTGTGTTGTCGTCGGTGCGAAGGTGCGATGAGCTAATTCTGAGGCAAAATCTTTCAGGAACTCCCCGTAAACTTGAAATTCCCGATCTAACTGACTCCAGTCTAAGTTGCTAATTTCTAACAGACTTTGCCCCCGTAAGTGAGTATTCAAAAAGTTAGACACAATTTGCAACTCTCGATCAATTACTTCTGGGTCAGATTTTGTTTCTGTTCTGGTTGGTGGTAAATCTATCAGCTTGGAATGGGTTTCATAACCATCCGTTACCACAATTAACATAATTTTTCCTTCAATCTGCATTAATTGCAGATGTCGCACAATGGCTGTATTAGTTTGCGGCATGGTAATCAAGCTAATACATCCACTTAAGCTAGCTAAAATCTGCGCTGCACCTTGCAACAGAATCTCTAAACTCCAATCTTCCCAGTGGAGACGCTGTTGCAGTGACATTTCTACCTTTTTTGTCACCGCTTCCGTGCGCGTAACGTCTTGCAAAGAGGGTGTAACTAGCTGATCAACATAAATCCGATAACCTGAGTCAGAAGGTACTCGTCCGGCAGATGTGTGTGGTTGGTACAATAACCCAGATTTTTCTAGTGCGCCCATCACATTGCGGATGGTGGCGGAACTAACACCCAGGTCGTACTCCTCGACCAAAGCTTTGGAACCAACAGGTTCTGCCGTAGCTATGTAGTGACGTACCGTAGCCCAAAGTATATGCTGTTGTCGATTTGTCAACTGGACTTGCATAGGGTATCTTTGACAGAAAGCTAATTTTAATCAAGGTTTGAAAAGTTTTTTGGATTTGAAAGCCAAAAAATTATGAATTTTTATTGAAAATAACTAAATATTTAATTATATTGTAATGACTAATATTAAAGTCCTCAGCCGCTACTTTCGTCTAGCAAGCGTTTCCAGAAAAAAAACACAGATTTGAATATATTATTATTATTCGATTGTCTAAGTATTATCCTATAACATTTTGATAAAAATTGTAGTTTTAGTTACTGATTTTTAAGAGAAAATTTAGCTGGTTTTATGGTAAAACCCATCTCTAATTGAAATACAGGCTCTATTGCTCAAAATTTCATCTAGTATTATTTTGTTTAAAAAAGCACATATAAGCTGAGAGACTTATTCCCAGCTTGCTATGGCTGTTTTTTCTGAAATCTCCCGCCGCATCAGTTGATGAGTGGGTTCAATCTTCAGCTATGGGATACTTAATACTGGGGAATGGAACGGTCAACTAAGATAGAGTAGGCATCAATGCCACCAGCAATATTTTTGACATTGGTAAAACCTTGAGTAACTAACCACTGACACATTTGGGCAGAACGGATGCCGTGATGACATAGTACAAGAGTTTCCGCATGGGGATTAAACTTAGCAGGAACTTGATCTGCCCATTGGGTAAATTCACTCAGAGGCAGATTGACAAAGCCATTAATCTTAGCAAGTGCTACTTCTTGGGGTTCACGCACATCTATGAACTGAATACTGGCATCATTGTCAGCCAGACGTTGTGCTAGTTCCTCTACACTAATTTGAGCGATGGGTTGATCAGAAATGTTCCTGGTCATGGTGATAATAAACAGTCGTATATGATTTATGGTGACAGAAAACTTTTAACCTAGCATAAGCAATTTTGCTTAAGAGTCATTAGTCATGAGTTATTAATCATTAGCTTTTCTCCTTTGTGGCTGATGCTGCTGCCTTGTCTCTCCCGCACCCCTGCCCAAACCTTGAGGGGGCGTTGTATTTCGGGATAAATAAGCTGGCGTAGAGGTGCAGAGAGTCAAAGAGTTCTAAATACAACAAGTATTCCGTCCTTTAGCCTTGGCTTGATAGAGCGCATCATCGGCTCTGTGGAACATATCATCAATTTTTATATCTTCTGTCTGGTAAACAGCTATACCAATACTTACTGTTATGCTCAGTGTGTTTGTCAGTGTTGGGATTGGTGTCTCAGCCACTACAGAACGAATGCGATGGGCAGCCGTGAGAGCTTGAGAAGCATTGGTGTGGGGCATTAAGACAACAAATTCTTCACCTCCATATCTTCCAATTAAGTCTACTTTTCTCAGAGTGCTGCTGACTACAGAAGTGAAGGTAACTAAGGCGCGATCGCCCGTCAAATGTCCATAAGTATCATTAATCTTTTTAAAATGATCTATATCGAGGAGCAAAAGAGAAAATGTTGATTCGTACCGACAAGCCTGGTTAAATTCTTGCTCGGCAGCTTTTAAAAAGCTACGACGATTTAAAACACCAGTCAGAGCGTCTATTTGAGCTAACTTTTCAACTTCTGCTAATTTTTTTTTCAGTTCGTCAGTTATATATTTTAAAGTTAAATGTGTTTTCACACGAGCGAGCAGTTCGGGTTTTCTAAATGGTTTTGTCACGTAATCAACAGCACCTAAATCAAAAGCGTTGACAAGATGCTCTTGCTCATGACTAGCTGTGAGAAAAATAATTGGAATTTCTTGATAATTTTGGTCTTCTTTAATAGCCTGACAAACCTGTAACCCATCCATATCCGGCATCATCATGTCCAGTAAAATCAGGTCAGGTGTAATATTCTTCAGCCGTTCTAATGCTTGTTGTCCACTAACTGCAAAGGTTGTGTTATAACCAATATCGTTGAGCATACTACCAACTACTTTCAGGTTTTGGGCAATATCATCAACGACAAGAATTAAAAAATTTTCTGGGATAAATGATAAAGTTTGCATTTAACAAGAATCTCCGGCAATTTGTTGACGAATAGAGGGGAATTTTTCGATAGTTTGCGGTAATAACTGCCAATCAAAAGCATCTAATTGCGTTTTCAGAGAACTTACATAATCCGCTAAAATTTGGCATTGATGTTCCTGACTCCAAACCTCTAGGTGGGCAATAAACTGTTGTAGTTCTCGCATTTCTAGAGTTTTCCGCAGTGTTGTCCAGACCATTTCTTCCTCCTGACGAATTTTGGTCAGAAGTTCTCCTAAGTTAATCGGAGTAGTGAATGAAACTTTACTAGAGTTATTTGACTGCAATGGGCTATCTTCTGCCGAAGGCAATGGTGCATGCTGATATTTTTCCCCAATCGGAGCAAAAAACTGCAAATGTTTTTTCATTTCTGTTACGAGTGCGCTACGGCTGACAGGTTTACGCAAAAAGCCCTGGCAAATTGTCTCAACCTCTAATTGTTCTTCCTTCTGGCAAGAAGCTGTCAAAATAATGATGGGAATATGTTGAGTGCGTGCGTCATTTTTGAGATGCAACGCAGTTTCACATCCATTCATCCGAGGCATTCGCAAATCAAGTAAAATCAAGTCTGGCTGATGTATTTGCGTCAGGCGAATCGCTTCCTCGCCATCTTCAGCCATGATTAACAAATGATGAGTTTGGGCAAAGTATCCCTGAATTAGCTGGCGATTTGAGTCTACATCATCCACAACCAAAATTGTGCAGGGAGCAAACTGATTGAGATCATCATCTGGAGAGGAATGTTCAGGCAATTCCGTAGTGTCATTGCCTAGGGATAACTCAGGAAAGATAAAAGTAAAAATACTACCTTGCCCTAACTCACTTTCGAGTGTGACAATTCCACCCATCATGTTGGTGAGTCGGCGAGTGATTGCCAATCCTAAACCAGTGCCTCCATACTT
>NZ_LUHJ01000072.1:97543-98402 GCF_001597745.1 Anabaena sp. 4-3
CTGGACAAATTTTTCAAAAATTAGTTGTTGTTGCTCCTGAGCAATACCGATTCCTGTGTCTTCTACGGCAATTTCTAGGCACACTTGGCTAACTCCACATAGACAGTGAATGTGAGCGCGAACAAGGATTTTAATATATCCCTGTTCTGTAAACTTCAGGGCATTGCCCACGACATTAAATAGAATTTGACGTAATCTGACTTCATCAATCAAAATCACCGGTGGTACAGTATCTTCAATCTCGGTGTATAAAGTTAAATTTTTAGTGATTGCCTTTTGAGTAAAAATCTGTTGAATTTCTTGAATCAGAACTCGCAGGTTTACAGGTTCATAACAAAGTTCTAATTTACCGGCTTCAATTTTGGATAAATCCAGAATGTCATTAATCAATCCCAACAGACTTTTACCACTGGCAGTTAGTGTGTTTAAATATGATTGTGCTTGTGGTTCAGTCACAATTGATTGCAGCAAGTCAGCAAAGCCCAAAATTGCATTCATGGGTGTACGAATTTCGTGGCTCATATTAGCTAGAAACTCACTTTTAGCTTTGTTAGCAGTTTCGGCTTCTTGTTTAGCTAGTTCTAAAGCTAAGTTATTCCTGGTTAATTCTTGTTGTGCTTGTGCATCTTTGAGGGCAATGGCTAAATATTTGGCCACTTCGGAAAGCACGGCAATTTCATGCCCTTGCCAAGTTTTGGGGGTGGGTGAATCAAAACAGAGTAAACCTACTAATTTGTCTGAATGTTGCAAGGGGACATCAAGCAGGGCTTGAGTACCACCGGCTAACATTGCCTGAGCGATCGCTGTCATTCTTGTATCCTGTGTGACATCATCAATCACAAGCGGTTGACCCTGTTGC
>NZ_LUHJ01000072.1:98412-101585 GCF_001597745.1 Anabaena sp. 4-3
AATGGTCAGGTCTGCTTTCAATCCTTGTATTGGCGGCATACCCGAAGGTTCTAAAGCATGAATTACCGTCAGTATTCCTTCTTCATTAATGGTTGAGTAGGCTACACGGTAGTGGCTGAAGTATTCACTTAACTGGTAAACAGTAAAGGAAATTATTTGTTCCACTGTCATGCCCGTGGTAATACCTGTGAGGATGCTATTAATTAAACCTAACCGCGCTTGACTTTCCCTGAGAGCCATCTCTGAGAGTTTGCGTTGTGTGATATCACGATATTGCCACAGGTGTCCTTGATACTGCTGATCTACGAAAACTGGGATATAGTCTCGCTCTAAAGTGCGACCATCTACTAAATCAATTTCTTCTGCTGTAACTACTCGTTTTTCCTGAAGTATTTGCTCAATACGTTTTAATGTGGCATCTGGATTGATAAATATCTGTTTTGCCTGTTGAGCTAATTCGCTACAGTCTGCCCCCAATAAAGCCTCAGAGGACACAGGAATGCCAAACAGGTGACAAAATTGTTGATTAATTAAAGCTATCTTCCGGGTTTCATCTTCTACTAATACACCCGCTTGCAGATTTTCAATTAAGGTCGCTAATCGTGAACTGGTTGCCCGTAATTGCTCTTCTACTTGTTTGCGTTCCGTAATGTCGATGCCTGTACTGATGATATATTCTACTGTATCTTCATAGCTCTTCAGGATATTGTTGGAACAGGCAATCAACCGCCTACTACCATTCTTATTTCTCCAGTAGAGTTCACAATTTCGTTGGTCTGGGGCTAATTTACCAGATTTTAACTGCTCAAACACAGCTTTGACTGTTTCCCGTTCTTCAGGAAATAAAAATACATCCCAAAAATACCTATCCCTAACCTCATCAAATGAATAACCTGTAAGTATTTCACAAGCTTGATTAAAACGAACAATTCTCCCTTCTAGGTTCAGCACTAATACTAAAACGTCGGCTGTATTAAGGAGCTTGGAAATAAAGTTTCTTTCTTGCTTAAGAGTTTGTTCTACTAACTTCCTTCGAGTTATTTCACGATAAACGAAGTAGTAGATTAAAGAAAGAATTGAAAAAGTTGATATCAATGCAATTTCTAATACAAGAATTGCATTTTTATCGCTGTTTTTTGCTGCTTGTAATTTTTGTTTGAGTAGCTGATTTTCTGCTGCCTTCATCTCATGGATAATCTTGTGGATATTATCCAGAATATGTTTGCCTTGATCTGTCTTAATTGTCTGCAAAGTAGCCTCCAAACCCGTGCGTTGGCGCAAGTCGATGTTTTGCTGGAGTTTTGTAAGTTTTAATCTTATTAGGGTTTTGAGCTTGTCAATATGTTGTAGGTCAAATTGATCATCTGCTAAATTACTCAGTTTCTCAAATTCTCTTTCTATGTTTTTAGTTGCTTGCTGATACGGCTGTAGATCAGGCTTTTCTCCAGTCGTGATGTAACCACGTTGTGCCGTTTCAGCTTCCTTTAAGTAAAATAAAATTTTGTCTAATGTGTTAATTTCTTCTTGAGTATTTTCCAATTTAACAATAGTATTAAAAGATAGTCTTATAGTGTGGTGAGTAACTGCACCCATGCAGATTAAAAATACTGCTGCTAACGCAAAGCCAGCACTCACTTTTGTAAAAAATAGCCTTTGTAAATTATTTGCCTGTTGGCGTTCATTGCTGACCAGATTCAAACTCGCTAAGTTGCGGCGCAACTCCATTTGTTTGATAACTAGGCGGGCTAAAGATTCTAATGCCTCAAGCTGTTCATTAGATAAATTGCGTGGTACAAAATCAATTACACAAAGGGTTCCTAAAGCATAGCCTTGAGGGTTAATCAGGGGTACACCAGCATAAAATTGAATATGGGGAGATGAGGTTACTAATGGGTTGGTTGCAAATCTTTCATCTTTTGTAGCGTCAGGTACTATAAAAATATTAGATTGTAGAATCGCATGAGCGCAAAATGCCAAATCACGACAAGTTTCCCCTGCATCTAATCCCAGTTTTGCTTTGAACCATTGACGGTTTGTATCAATTAAGCTGACTAAAGCCACAGGAGTTTCACAAATATAGGAAGCTAAACGAACCAAATCGTCAAAGGCAGCTTCTGATGGAGTATCAAGGATGCCATACTGCAAAAGTGTTGCAATTCTCTCTGTTTCGTTATCAGGTAATGGTGCTTTCATTGAGTTAGGAATACGCAGTTTTTGCGAATTAGTGGGATAAAGCAGGCGGATAATTAGGTTTGTTATGGTATGGGCATTTAATAAGAATTTTTGGCAATTTGTTGCCGAATAGAGGGGAATTTTTCGATAGTTTGCGGTAATAACTGCCAATCAAAAGCATCTAGCTGTGTTTTCAGAGAATTGGCATAATCCGCCAAAATTTGGCATTGATGTTCCTGGCTCCACACCTCTAGGCGTGCAATAAACTGTTGCAGTTCTCGCATTTCTAAAGTTTTTCGCAGAGTTATCCAGACGATTTCTTCCTCTTGCCGGATTTTAGCCAGGAGTTCTGTTAAATTAATGGGAATCTTTGATGCAGCTTTGTCAGAGTTACCAAAGTGTAAATTGTCTGGCGGTAACTCATATTGTTGCGCTCTTGGTGGAGAAATCTGGAGATATTTTTTCATTTCTGTTATGAGTGCGCTACGGCTGACAGGTTTACGCAAAAAGCCCTGGCAAATTATCTCAACCTCTAATTGTTCTTCCTTCTGGCAAGAAGCTGTCAAAATAATGATGGGAATATGTTGAGTGCGTGCGTCATTTTTGAGATGCAACGCAGTTTCACATCCATTCATCCGAGGCATTCGCAAATCAAGTAAAATCAAGTCTGGCTGATGTATTTGCGTCAGGCGAATCGCTTCCTCGCCATCTTCAGCCATGATTAACAAATGATGAGTTTGGGCAAAGTATCCCTGAATTAGCTGGCGATTTGAGTCTACATCATCCACAACCAAAATTGTGCAGGGAGCAAACTGATTGAGATCATCATCTGGAGAGGAATGTTCAGGCAATTCCGTAGTGTCATTGCCTAGGGATAATTCAGGAAAGACAAAAGTAAAAATACTACCTTGCCCTAACTCACTTTCGAGTGTAACAATTCCACCCATCATGTTGGTGAGTCGGCGAGTGATTGCCAATCCTAAACCAGTGCCTCCATACTT
>NZ_LUHJ01000072.1:101595-102454 GCF_001597745.1 Anabaena sp. 4-3
TTGGACAAATTTTTCAAAAATTAGTTGTTGTTGATTTTTAGCAATACCAATTCCTGTATCTTGCACAGCAATTTCCAGCCAAACCTGATCTACACCGCAGATAGCATGGATATGAGCGCGAACAAGTATTTTAATATATCCCTGTTCTGTAAACTTCAGGGCATTGCCCACGACATTAAATAGAATTTGACGTAATCTGACTTCATCAATCAAAATCACCGATGGTACAGTATCTTCAATCTCGGTGTATAAAGTTAAATTTTTAGTGATTGCCTTCTGAGTAAAAATCTGTTGAATTTCTTGAATCAGAACTCGCAGGTTTACAGGTTCATAACAAAGTTCTAATTTACCGGCTTCAATTTTGGATAAATCCAGAATGTCATTAATCAATCCCAACAGACTTTTACCACTGGCAGTTAGTGTGTTTAAATATGATTGTGCTTGTGGTTCAGTCACAATTGATTGCAGCAAGTCAGCAAAGCCCAAAATTGCATTCATGGGTGTACGAATTTCGTGGCTCATATTAGCTAGAAACTCACTTTTAGCTTTGTTAGCAGTTTCGGCTTCTTGTTTAGCTAGTTCTAAAGCTAAGTTATTCCTGGTTAATTCTTGTTGTGCTTGTGCATCTTTGAGGGCAATGGCTAAATATTTGGCCACTTCGGAAAGCACGGCAATTTCATGCCCTTGCCAAGTTTTGGGGGTGGGTGAATCAAAACAGAGTAAACCTACTAATTTGTCTGAGTGTTGCAAGGGGACATGAAGCAGGGCTTGAGTATCACCGGCTAACATTACCTGAGCGATCGCTGTCATTCTTGTATCCTGTGTGACATCATCAATCACAAGCGGTTGACCCTGTTGC
>NZ_LUHJ01000072.1:102464-167403 GCF_001597745.1 Anabaena sp. 4-3
TATCGACAAATCTACTTCTAATTCTTGCTGTGACGGCATACCCGAAGGTTCTAAAGCATGAATTACCGTCAGTATTCCTTCTTCATTAATAATCGAGTAGGCTACACGGTAGTGGCTGAAGTATTCACTTAACTGGTAAACAGTAAAGGAAATTATTTGTTCTACTGTCATGCCCGTGGTAATACCTGTGAGGATGCTATTAATTAAACCTAACCGCGCTTGACTTTCCCTGAGAGCCATCTCTGAGAGTTTGCGTTGTGTGATGTCACGATACTGCCACAGGTGTCCTTGATACTGCTGATCTACGAAAACAGGAATATAGTCTCGCTCTAAAGTGCGACCATCTATTAAATTGATTTCTTCTGCTGTGACTACTCGTTTTTCCTGAAGTATTTGCTCAATACGTTTTAATGTGGCATCTGGATTGATAAATATCTGTTTTGACTGTTGAACTAATTGATTACAGTCTGCGCCCAATAAAGCCTCAGAGGATACAATAATACCAAACAGGTGACAAAATTGTTGATTAATTAAAGCTATTTTCCGGGTTTCATCTTCTACTAATACACCCGCTTGCAGATTTTCAATTAAAGCTGCTAATCGTGAACTGGTTGCCCGTAATTGCTCTTCTGCTTGTTTGCGCTCAGTGATGTCTGTGTGAGAACCTGTCATCCGCACGACATGATTGTTCTCGTCCCACAAAGCTTGTCCACGATCTAAAATCCATTTATAACTGCCATCTTTGCACTGAACTCGATGTTCAGTAATATAAAAAGGTATCTTTTGAGCAAAATGATTTTGGACAGTTTCTAAAACCAAATTTAAATCATCAGGATGTACTCTGTTAGTCCACTCGTCTAAATTGTGGGAAATTTCATGATCCTCATACCCTAACATTTCTTTCCATCGCGCTGAAAAGAAGACTTCATTAGTTTTGAGGTTCCAGTCCCAAACACCATCATTACTACCTCGCAAAGCCAGTTGCCAGCGTTCTTCACTTTGCCGTAGGGCTTCTTCTGAGTGTTTGCGATCGCTCACATCTTCGACAATATACGAAAATTGCGGGCGATAATTAACTGATTCACCAATGTAGGAAACTGTTGCGGATAACCATTTGATTGTTTCTCCTTGTTGGTGGGAATACTCAAAGCGCACGGGTTGCCCTGTGCGTTGGCTTTCTCGATAGTGGTTGATCCAGGTACGGATATTGTCTTCACCTGCACCCATTTGGCTAGCCAATTGATTGTGCATGGTTTGTGTAGTCGCGCCAAAAAATTTGGCGGCACTGGCGTTATCTGATAAATGCAGGATGTCATCATCTAATAATTCCACTACACCCATCATCATCGGTGAGGTGTCATAAAAACTTCGCAGCACTGCTTTCCCTTCCCTTAATGCTGCTTCTGCTTGTTGCGTCCGTGTTAGTTCGATGTGCAAAGCTTGGTTAAGCTGCCGTAACTCGGCAGTTCTTTGAGCAACTTTGGCTTCTAGTTCTACGTTGGCTTTTTGGACTTGTTCCAGCAGTGTAGCCTGTTGAATGGCGATCGCTACCTGAATTGATAAATTCTCCAGCAAGTCCTTTTCTTCCGGTTGCCATTCCCGGATATCACTACATTGGTGTGCAATTAGTAACCCCCAAAGCATATCATCTAGCAACAGAGGGACAATTAACGCAGCCTTGACCTGAAATTTCTGCAAAAACTTGATATAACAGTCACTTAATCCGGCTTTATTAATATCTGTAATTGCTTTAGTATGGTAGTTATCATAGTAATGTATCAACTTTTGTTCAAAGCACTCATCTTTGACTACTCTGTTTAAAATTGACCATTCAGGTTGTGCCACTGATTCAACAACAACTGTGCCACTCCCATCTGATTCAAATCGATAAATAAGTACCCGATCAGCTTGTAATAGTTGTTGTACTTCTGTCACAGTTGTGTTAAGAATCGTTTCTAAGCTTAAAGAAGCTCGAATTTTCAAAGCAACATTAGTCAGGAGTTGGTTTTGTCGAGCCTGTTGTTGAATTTTGATATCTTGCTTGTTGACTTGTTGAGAAATGACACGGTAAATATGATGTAATAAACTAAATTTGTGTTTTGGATAATTCATTGCTGTTCATTCAGCTTAAGCCAAATTAAATATAACAATATTGGTGTCATTTTACTCCAGCACAACTAAGTATAGATTGTTGTTTTTATAATGAGGTTTTGCCAGAGTATAAATACGCCAATTGATACCTAATCATTAACTCAGTAGTAATTGCAGCTAATTTCGCTAAAGAATACACAGTTTTAAAACAAGACAGAATGTGAAACAGCAGCCAATCAGTGTTTATTGCTGCCAAGACGCACTTTTTACCAATTGACGACTAGCCAATTCGCAATAATCCACAACATAATGAGAATGTCTGATTCCTAAAGCCATCTCAGGCATTTCTTGCCAGCAATGACGACAGAACCAAACAAGGTAACTCGTGAGAACAACAAAGACACTGGTGCATAAAATTTTAAATTTATATTTTCAAAAGAGGATTAGCTGGATTTTGCGCTAATTTTTCCAGCAGAATTGAGTTTCATCACAATATTGGTTAAATATAAAGAACTTGTGAAAAATTTAATTATTGATACAAAATTAAATATTTGTTTACTTTTCTTCAATTAAGTCGGAGTTGATGAAGTATCAATTCTGCAATTTACAAAAGTTATATGAAGTGAAATGTCTAAGAAAGTTATGTTTGATGTATGTGATTGGATTTCACAACTACTTTAAGTATTTGACAATTTGAGTACAAGTGTTGCAGGTATGACAAATATCTTCTAGGGTGCTGCTTATGAAAATTTTATTGGTAGCAGATGATGTATTACTGAGTGCGGCATTAATAGAATTACTTCAGACAAATCATTACAGTATTGATTTAGCGAACGATGGTGAAGCCGGGTTAGATTTAGCAATGGCGGCGGAATATGATTTAATTTTGCTGGACTGGCTAATACCAAAATTGGATGTACTTAGCTTGTGTCGGCAACTGCGATCGCGAGGTGATCTCAAACCAATTTTATTAATTACATCTCAAGATGCTAATGCAGATATTGTGGCAGCATTAGATGCTGGTGCAGATGACTATATAGTTAAGCCTTATGAAGCGGCAGCATTACTAGCAAAAATTCGGTCTTTATTACGCCGCAGTGGGGTAATGGCATCATCGACTTTAATTTGGGACAATCTATGTTTAGAGCAAGCCTCTGGGAAAGTAATATTTAATCAGCAGCTAATTTCACTCACAGCTACAGAATACAAACTTCTAGAATTGTTTTTACAAAACCCCAATCGCATCTTTAGCCGTCAAATTATCTTAGATCAGCTGTGGGGATTTGATGATGCACCGATGGAAAATGCGGTGACAACGCACATTAAAGACTTACGCAAGAAACTGAAAGCCGTAGGACTGACAGAAGATATTATAGAAACAGTGTATGGTATGGGCTATCGTTTAAAGCCTCCGCCAGAGCAAGCGATCGCATCTGATACAGCCAGTTTAGAAGCAAATAATCAGCACAAAACAAAACCCACTCCCGATATAACCAACATTAATCGAGTCTTAGAAAGATTTCGCCATTCTTTTAGTCAACAGGTGGCAATATTGGAGGCGGCGAAAACAGCCCTTTTGGCAGGAAATTTGCACACCGAGTTACAGCAAACAGCCAAGCAAGAAGCACACAAACTAGCCGGCTCAATGGGTGCGTTTGGGTATCCAGAAGGTTCTAGAATCGCACGGGTATTAGAGCATTTACTCAATCATAATGGCATTCCGCCCACCGGAGAAACTCGCAGATGGCAAGATGATCAGATTGCCGAATTTTCCCAGTTGGTGACGGCATTACAACAAGAGTTAACCAAGTCACCTGTCAGTGCCACTACTCAACCTAGCCCCGCACCAGAAATACATCGAATCTTGGTGATTGATGATGATGTTACCTTGACGGAACAGTTAAAGGCAGAAGCAGCCGCTTGGGGAATGGGAATCAAAATTGCTCCTGATTTAGCCACGGCTCGCTCGCTGTTATCGTTCAGAACTCCTGATGCAGTTTTACTAGATTTGAGCTTTTCCGGTATAGAAGAAAATGGATTGACATTTTTGCAAGAACTAGCACAGCGATCGCCTAATCTCCCCATAGTTGTATTTACCGCCAGAGATAGCCTTGCTGATCGCCTAGCAGTATCACGGTTAGGAGCGAAACAATTTTTACATAAAGGAGCTACAACCGAGCAGATTTTTCAAACTTTATCCCGTGTCTTACCTCAACCTCAAACCTCAGAAGCCAAAGTGTTAATCGTAGACGATGATCCTGTAATTCTGACTGGATTATCCGCATTGCTGACTCCTTGGGGATTAGAAGTAACAACGCTGAGTGAACCGCAGCGATTTTGGGAAGTATTAACCGCAACTGCACCAGACTTAGTGTTACTAGATTTAGAAATGCCAAAAGTTAGTGGATTAGAGTTGTGTCAAGTCGTGCGGCAGGATGCTCAGTGGGGAGATTTATTTATTTTGGTCGTCACAGCACACACAGATGCCGAATCGCTTCAGCAAGCCTTTGCCGCCGGAGCCGATGATTTTATTACTAAGCCAGTGCTAGGGCCTGAACTGGTGTCAAGGGTAATTAGCCGGATTGAAAGAAAGCGATCGCGTCGATAACCAGGGAGAGGTTAACAATCATGCGAACTTATCAGCGAGCATTACCATATCTTATTGCTGTTGTGGCCACTGCGATCGCCCTGCTACTATCACTGTGGTTAGAATCTATCTTACATCAAGGAATTGGTGCTGTTTTTTACATAGCCATCATTATAAGTACCTGGTATGGTGGTTTGCGGCCGGGGATAGTTACAATCGTGCTTTCGACATTGGCAATCAATTATTTCCTGATTCCCCCTAAAAATCAACTTTGGCTGACTCAAATACCGGATATATTGCGGTTAGGGCTGTTTCTATCAGTTGCCTTGACAATTAACCTAATTACTAGCAATCTGCTGAACAGCAAACGCAAGATTCAACAATTGACTGAGAAATTGATTCAGGAAAATGCTGAACAACTGCGGATGGCTCTATCGGCTGCCAAGATGGGGATTTGGGACTGGAATCTGGTGACAGGACACATTAAATGGTCACCAGAACACGAACAGTTATTTGGCTTGACTGCTGGTAGTTTTGATGGTAGATATGAAACCTTTGACACTTGCTTGCATCCTGATGACCGCGAGATACTTAATCAGGCAGTACAACAAGCACTCTTGACTCACAGCATCTATCAGTGTGAGTTTCGTGTCATCTGGGCAGATGGTAGCATCCACTGGATTGAGGGACGGGGACAGGCATTTTATAGCACAGAAGGGCAACCAGTGCGTATGACTGGGACTGTCATGGCTATTGATGAGCGCAAGCAAGCCCAAGGTTTACTACAACAGCAAGTTGAGCAACAACGCTTAGTGATGGAGATGACGCAACACATCCGGCGATCGCTCAACTTACAAGATATTCTACAAACTACTGTAGATGAAGTGCGGCGGTTTTTGGGGTGCGATCGCGTCACTATTTTCCAATTTTCTCCCACTTGGGGTGGAACTATTATTGTGGAATCTGTGGCACCTGAATGGATGCCTATTTTACCACTTCAGATTTATGACCCCTGCATTGGTGAAGAGTATGTTGAACCGTTTAAACAAGGCTTAGTTACTGCAAAAGCTGATATTTATACGGCTGGAATTAGCCCCTGTCACGTGGATTTTTTAGCCAGTTTGCAAGTCAGAGCCAACCTGGTTGTTCCCATTTTCCAAGGTAATGAATTGTGGGGATTGCTAGCGGCTCATCACTGTGCCGCCCCTCGTGAGTGGCAATCCTCAGAAATCGATCTGCTGCGTCAGTTAGGGGCGCAGGTAAGTATTGTCATCCAACAAGCTGCTTTATTTGCCCAATTACAAACTGAATTAACAGAACGTAAACAAGCTGAAGCAGCTTTACAACAACAGGAAATTACCCTACGGTTATTTGCTCAATACGCACCTGCTAGTATTGCCATGTTTGACAAAAATATGCACTATGTCATGGTGAGCCAGCGATGGGTAGATGACTACCAGCTAAATTCAGCCGGATCAATAATTGGGCGATCGCACTACGAAATTTTTCCCGAACTTCCTGAAAGATGGCGGCAGATTCATCAACGGTGTTTGGCTGGGGCGGTTGATAAATGTGAGGAAGATTCCTTTATCCGCCCAAATGGGATGCAGCAATGGATACGTTGGGAAATTCACCCTTGGCATACTGCTACAGGTGAAATTGGTGGGATTATCATTTTTTCTGAGGATATTACCCAGCGTAAGCAAGCAGAACAAAGTTTAGCAAAAGAGCTAGTTCGTATCCAGACATTGTTCAATACATCCTTTGATGGCATCGTAATTTTAGGTGAGCAAGGAAATGTCCTAGATGCCAATCCCCGATTTGCTCAAATGCTTGGTTACACACCAGAAGAAATTACTCGACTGAGTATTTATGACTGGGATGCTGAGTTTACTACTGAAGAACTTCAGCAATTAATGTGTGACTACATCCACTTCAAAAGCGGAGTCTTGGAAACTCGCCACCGCCGAAAAGATGGCTCAATCTACGATGTAGAAATCAGCTCTAGCGTTGTGGAATGGGAAGGGGAAATTTTGCGATTTTGCGTTTGTCGAGATATTAGCGATCGCAAACAAGCCCAAATAGCTTTACAGCAATTGAACAACGAACTTGAGCAACGGGTAGTAGAGCGCACAGCACAACTGACAGAAGTAAATGATCGCCTCATAGCCACGCTCATGGAACAACACCAAGCTAGTCAACAGCTAGCGGAACAGGCACAACTATTAGATTTAGCACATGATACTATCATCACCACTGAGTTAAACGGGGTGATATGCTTCTGGAACAAGGGAGCCGAGTCTATGTATGGCTGGAACACAGCCGCAGCTTTAGGACAGAACACCCATACTCTCCTCAAGACTCAATTTCCCAAACCCTTACCAGAGATAGAGGCGGAACTTTTAGAAAAAGGCTATTGGGAAGGAGAACTGATCCATTTCTGCCGGGATGCTCAACCTGTGACTGTAGCCAGTCGTTGGGTTTTACAAACAGACAACACTGGTAAACCGATGAAAATCTTAGAGATTAACAATGATATTACTGAGCGCAAACAAGCAGAAAATGCTTTGCGCCAGAGCGAAGAAAAATTTCGTCAGCTAGCAGAAAACATCCATGCAGTATTTTGGATAACAGATCATCAAAGCCAGCGAATTTTATATGTGAGCAAAGCCTATGAAACCATCTGGAAAAGGAGTTGTGAAAGTCTCTACCAAAACTACTCAGATTGGTTAGATGCCATTCACCCAGATGAGCGTCAAAACGTCGAGATAGCATACAGCGAACAGGTGAAAACAGGAAAATATGACATCAAATATCGTATCATCCGTCCTGATGGTTCAATGCGTTGGATTCGCGATCGCGCCTTCCCGATTAAAAATGAACTTGGGGAAATGGTGAGAATTGCTGGTATTGCCGAAGATATTACGGAATTACAGCAGATTGAGCAGATGAAAAGTGAGTTTATTGGCATTGTTAGTCATGAACTCCGCACTCCTTTAACCGCCATTCGGGCAGCACTAGGTTTACTTAACAGTGGGATTTACGATCAAAAACCGGAGAAATTCCAACGCATGATTGAGATTGCATTAATCGACAGCGATCGCTTAGTGCGTTTAGTCAATGATATTTTAGATTTAGAACGGTTAGAATCAGGTCGAGCCGTCTTAGAAAAAACCACCTGTAATGTAGCTGATTTAATTCAACAAGCAGTCGAGGGAGTGCAGGCGATCGCGAATCAGCAACATATCACCTTTAATATCAATCCCACCGATGCCCAAGTTTGGGCAGCTGCTGATGCCATAATTCAAACACTTACCAATCTGTTAAGTAATGCCATTAAATTCTCTCCTGCCCATTCCACCATTACGCTGAGTGTCAAAAGCCAACAAGATTGCGTACTGTTCCAAATTAGTGATCAAGGGCGGGGCATTCCCGCAGATAAACTAGAACTAATCTTTGGCAGATTTCAACAAGTAGATGCCTCAGACTCACGCTCTAAAGGCGGAACTGGTTTAGGATTGGCAATCTGCCGCAGTATTATCGATCAACATGGCGGTAAAATTTGGGCTAAAAGTAAACTTGGTGAAGGTAGCACATTTTTCTTTACTCTGCCACTGAGAAATAGGGAGTAAGAAGCGGAGGAAGCAGGAGAGAAACACTAATAACTAATGACTAATGACTAAACAAATATTAATAGTAGATGACGAAGAACGCCTCCGGGAATTGGTACAGGCTTGTTTAGAAGACTTGGGAGGATGGAACACCCTCACGGCTGCATCTGGAAAAGAAGCCTTAAAAATCGCCCAAACACAAGCCATTGATGCCATTTTGTTGGATGTATCTATGCCTGATATGGATGGCTTTGCAGTGTATGAGCAACTACAAGCGCATCCTACAACCCAAACTATCCCAGTAATTTTATTAACCGCGAAAGTTCTACCAAGCGATCGCGCCCGTTTTGCTCAGATGGGAATTGCTGGAGTCATTAGCAAACCATTTGAACCCACTACCATTTCTGACGAAGTTGCCGACATTCTCGGCTGGGGTAATTCTTAAAACTTTCTAACAAAATTCCCATCTTTATTAGTTCTTTATTTTTATATTTTATCTTTTTGTTTATGACAGGACTATAGATAAAAACCTTTTATAGCACAAGTCCGTAACATGAACATTTTTGAGGAGATGGGTATAGCTATCAAAAAAATATTAATTATTGATCATGAAATTAATGTGCGTGAGATTGTAGAACTCTGCCTAAAAGACTTAGGCGGATGGAATGTCATGACAGCCGATTCTCCATTACAAGGATTGCAGACGGCAGCAGTTGATCATCCCGATGCGATTTTACTGGATATCTCAACCCTTGGTATAGATAGCTTTGGATTTTTAGAACAACTCAGACATAACCCAAAAACTCAAGCTATTCCCGTATTGCTGCTGAGTGCTAAAGCGCGGTGGCTAGATTCCCAAATGTTGCGACAGTATAACATTGCAGGTGTAATCCTCAAACCCTTTGATCCAGTTACTCTCCCTGTTCAAATTGCTAAAATACTGCACTGGGATTTTACAGCAATAGATTAAACAGAAGAAAGTGTTGACATTTTTCTTGGATTGAGTTATCAAGTTTCTGTTTATAGCTTCAACCCATTGGTAGTTGAAATCCTATCCCCTTTTTATCGAGTTTATTCAATAAATTCAGAATTGCATGAATAAGTACACTTATTGTTGAAAACAACATAAAATCAAGAATGTTCAAATTTGGCTCGCTGAAATTTACTATAACCTAGTTAACTATTGAAACGAGAATTTTAATTAACTAGGATATGCAATTTACTGGTAGTCATCATCCTTGGAGAAATAACACAGGTAAATTCTCAGGATACATTTTCGTTTGACGGCATAACATACACCATGAACCATCGACAATGATGTAAATTTGGTAAGATAAACTACGATTATCAGGGTTTTAAAGAATACTAATTTAGCAATTTTCACAAATTAAATATAAATTCGCCAAAATTCGCCTAATTCCGCATCAAATCAATTTTTAACATAGCAATAGGGAATAAGAAATAATGCAATCTGATAATTTAGTAAAACCCAGAATTTTAATTGCAGACGATGAAGAATCACATCGGACTTTATTAACTTTAATACTTGAAGAAGAAGGATGGGATGTCAGAGAAGCCAAAAATGGCAAAGAAGCACTAGAAAAAATTTTGAAAGAGCAACCAGAAGTATTGATTTTAGACAATCACATGCCAGAATTAACAGGCGTAGAAGTATATCAGCACCTGCAAGAAAAAGGCATAAAATTAGCAGTTATCATGGTTAGTTCCTGCGTAAAAATAGAAGAGATAGCATCATCCTTGGGTATTTTTTATTTTTTGAATAAACCATTTGATATTCCAGACTTGATTAACATGATTAACTGTGCTTACAAAAATTTTTTAACTTAAAGAAACGGTATCAGTCCCTAATTTTCTGCTTAAATAGCTGTAAAGCTGTGTTTTAGATAAGTCTACTGTGAATACACAACGCTCACTCTCCGGTTTTCTGGTAGCAGGTGCGATCGCCTTAGTGATGATAGCGATCGCTGGATTTTACTGGTTATTTGTGAAAAGTCCGGTTAACCTGATTGCTTCTACCTCCCAGTCAGGTGCTGCTATATTCGTCTCCAAACTAGCACCCGTGACAGTTTCATTGTTAGCGAATCCAGACCGCTTAGAAGCTTTGTCAAATGCTAGAGAACTATCTAAACTCAAAACCAGCTTATTAGCTAACAGTGGTTTAGATTATCGCCAAGACATTCAACCCTGGTTAGGAGAAGAAATCACACTAGCTGTTACCACCCCAGATATTGATCGCGATGCCGAAAATGGTAAACAGCCAGGATATCTCATGGTGTTAGCCACAGATAAACCCGAAAAAAGCCGCGAGTTTGTCGAGTTGTTATTCTCCAAGCGGGTGTTAGCAGGAGCAAACCTAGCAACAGAAGAATACAAAGGTGCAAAGCTACTTTACGATGACGCACAACCAAACCTAGAACCCTTAGCAGGTGCAGTAGTTGATAGCTTCGTCTTGTTTGCTAACGATTCTAGAGTGTTGCGTGATGCCATTAATAACGTTCAAGCCCCTGACTTGAATTTGACAAGTTCTTCCCAATACCAAAAAGCCACCCAACAACTACCTAAAGGTTCTGTAGCCGTAGCCTTCCTAAATCTCCCCAGATTAGCAGAATGGCAAGGGTTAGAATTACCACAACCAACCTACGACAGTCAAATTTTAGCTCTGACATTCAACCCTAAAGGACTGTTAGCAGAAACTACATTCTTGGCAGCATCAGAGATTGTACCCACATCGCCGCCATTATCTCAACCTGTAGGCGCATTACAATATATTCCCGCCTCAGCCGGGTTCGTCATTTCTGGTTCTCATTTAAGCAATTTAGGTAATAGTGATTTAGGCAAACTCTGGATACAAGCAAAAACAGCCATATCTGGTTCAGGAACAGATATAATTTCCAGATTGGTACAACCAATACAAGATGTCGAAAAAAACTGGGGTATCAATTTAGAACAAGATATATTTAGCTGGGTACAAGGAGAATACGCCTTAGCACTCATCCCCCGTACAGCACAAACCACACCAGACTGGATTTTTATCGCGGAAAAACTGGAAAGTGTGCCAGAAGGAATTGCGCGTTTAGATGCGATCGCCTCATCTCAAGGACTGAATAGCAATACTTTAAGTTTAGATCAACAAAAAGTTGCCGCTTGGGCGGATTTAATTGCAACTACTCAACAACCTGACACTCAACAGCCGCCATCTTTCACCATCGAAGCCAAAGTCAAAGCCATACATACAACTTTAGGAAAGTATGAGATTTTTACCTCTAACCTAGACACCATTCATCAAATTTTTACGAATCAAGATAATTCTTTCCTGAAAAACCGTAACTTCCAAAACAGTATTGCTGCCATACCCGAACCCAACCAAGGATATGTATATATTGACTGGCACAAAACTCAGAATTTATTCGAGCGTCAGTTACCAATTTTGAAGCTTGTAGAAGTAGTGGGTAAACCATTTTTTGACAAACTGCGTTCAATTACTTTCAGTAGCTATGGTAGCGAACCCAGCACACTCAAAGGCGGATTTTTCATAGAATTACGTCCCTAGTAACCACAACCGATAGGAAGAAAAAAACCGCAAAATTCCCATTGAGAAAATATTAGCTGTAAATCATATCATGTCCGTTTGAATAGTTATCATATCTGTTGGGGTAGGGAACTCTTAACAGGGAACAGGGAACAAGAAAAGAGAAAAGGGAAAAGGGAAAAGTTCAGCATCGAAAACTTATCATAAGTAATTAGCCGGACATGATATCATCAGTCAATTTGCCAATTAGTTGAGAAATAAGTCCTGTGGCACAATAAAATGTGTCACAATTTCAGACAATTTATCTGAAAAATTCTCATTAAAATATGTATATATCATCAATGATATAAAAAAATTTGGTAGGTCAAAATGAAAAACTGTCTCCCCCGACTGGATTTTCGAGGCGGTTGGCTTTTAGGTTTATTAGCGGCTGTAATTGCTACACCTGTAATAGCAGAAACACCCAATTTTGGTCGGTTCAACTTATTACCAGGGTTTACCGCAGAAACGGGTAAATTTGCCGGATTTACAAGCGGTTATTACTCATTGTCTGCCATTAGTAACCGCGATCGCAATAAACAAGCCTGTATCGGTTTTGCCGATCCTAATCCAGACCACATCATGATTTTAGAAAAAAACTTTGCCAACTTGAGAATCAGCGTCAACAGTGGCGGCAACGATACAACTTTATTAATTCAAGGGCCAGATAATAATACCATTCGTTGTGGTGATGACACTGATAAAAATAAAGACGCTAGCATTGTTGATCAAAACTGGAAAAAAGGAATCTATCGTGTGTGGGTAGGTACGTTTAAAGCCGGAGTCAAGCATAATTACACTTTGACAGTACAGGAACTTTAAACTCGTCATTCCAAACTTTTTCCCCATCCTCAATCCCTATCAACGATATGATTGGATAGTAGCTTGTTGTGCTTTCCGAGGATGCTATCTCGTGCTATCTACAATACGTGCTGATTTTCGTATCATATTTGAACGTGACCCAGCTGCTCGTAATCTGTTGGAGGTCTTGTTTTGTTACCCTGGTTTACAAGCCCTAATTTGCCATCGGCTGGCTCACTGGCTACATAATATTGGTATTCCTTTTATCCCCCGCTTGATTTCTCACATTGCTCGGTTTTTAACGGGCATTGAAATTCACCCAGGCGCAACCATCGGCGAAGGCGTGTTTATTGACCACGGTATGGGCGTGGTAATTGGCGAAACAGCAATTATCGGTGATTATACCTTAATTTATCAAGGTGTCACCCTAGGCGGAACAGGTAAAGAAAGCGGCAAACGCCACCCTACCTTGGGTGAGAATGTGGTTGTCGGTGCTGGTGCTAAGGTACTAGGAAACATTCAAATTGGTAACAATGTCCGCATAGGTGCAGGGTCAGTTGTACTGCGTGATGTCCCTTCAAATTGCACAGTTGTCGGCGTACCCGGTCGAATTGTCTATCGTTCAGGAGTGCGTGTTGAGCCTCTAGAACATAATAACTTGCCAGATTCAGAAGCGGAAGTTATTCGCGCTTTAGTCAATAGAATTGAGGCATTAGAAGAGCAAATACAAACTCTACAGCATCAACAATCTACAGCTAAAACTCCAGTTTTAGTCAGTTATGTCATCAAAGACGGTGAAACTGTAGAAACTGCTCCTATATGTAACCTCAGAGATAAAGTAATACAGCAGTTTTTAGACGGAGCAGGGATTTAACAATTGGGGACTGGGGACTGGGAAAAAAGAGGAATTGGGGCTTTTTGCACGGGTAAAAGGGGAAATTACTCGCCCTTGCTCCCTGCTCCGCCTCTCTTGCTTCCTCCGCTTCCTCCGCTCCCCCACACCCCTCTAAGGATTCACCTCTTGAGTAGACCATGTTTGGTGTTCATCACGGTAGTAAAAACGCCGATTTTGTGGTTCGCCACGTAATTCTAAATGGTCTACTTGTAGGGGGTTAAGTAAAAGTAGGCAAAAATTGGCTACTGGTTGCTCAGGATGTGGTGCTGGTGGCTCAAAGGCGGTTTTATCGGCTCTTGCTTTACCGGGGTGGGGCCAAGCAAATTGTAAGCGTGCCGCATCACTCAATTGTTGCCACATTGCAATTCTGGCTAGCTGAAGATGTGGGAAGGTTTCGTCAGCACCTACCACAGTTAACTCACCAGTAAAGCGAAATTGTTCTCTAGTGTTGGGGAAATACCAACAAGCTTCCGCCCCAGGTTGCTGCTGTATCTGCTCAATTTTATCGCTGCGGCTATCGGTGATAAATTTTAGCTGGTTGCTGTCTTCCAAGAAGCCACGAAAGACAACAGTACGATTGGCAGGACGACCATCTGCGCGGACTGTTGCCAGTTGTAGGTAACGGGCATACACAAGACTGCGGTTACGGTGGAGAGCATGAGCGATCGCACTTCGCCAAGGAGCTAGGGACATGATGAACTTTTGTTGCAATTTATCCAGACCCAGATTTAGCGCAAAGTCGGACAATTGGCAATCTTTGAGTTAAATCTCATAGGCTGATCGTCCCAAAGGGTTGTTTGAATCGCCATAGAGTACAGGCTAGATTTTCTTCATACCGATGATTATTTACAGACAAGGCTGGTAATAATTATAACTATGTATATTGATTGTCTCAGTATTAAATTAATTTATACAATCTAAAATAGATGTTGCTATTAGTACAGGCATGACATAGCCTAAAGTGGAAAAATTTTCAAGCTTTAATACTGAATCTACTTGGCGTATAGTCGTAATCTGTTCACAAGCAACAAAACTTTTTATATGGTTCAGGAACTGGAAAAAAAACGTCAGGGTGTAAGGTTTCCCGAAACTGCACCAGCCGCTAATCCCGTGTTTTTTAGGACTTATAGCCGTCGCACACCAGCCGGGTTAAGAGAAACCTGGGACGAAGTTTGCGATCGCACTATCCAAGGTTTAGTAGAGTTAGGTAAACTCACACCAGAAGAAGCAGCCACCTTAACAAAAACCCAGCGTAACTTAAAATCCTTACCCAGTGGGCGTTGGTTGTGGGTAGGCGGTACAGATTGGATATCCCAGGCGAAAAACTTTTCTGGCGCGTATAACTGCACATCCACCAACCTCAAAGACTGGAAAGCCTTCGGGTTAATGATGGATCTAGCCATGATGGGTTGCGGTACAGGCGCAATTATCGAACCGCAGTATATTAATCAACTGCCTCCCATCCGTAATCGTCTCCATGTCACTGTACGGGGTGAAGTTGGTAATACATCCAAAGAATTACGTCGTGAACATACACAAACCAATATAGAAGGCAACAGCGTTACTATCTACGTCGGAGATAGCCGAGAAGGTTGGGTAAAATCCTACCAAACACTCTTAGAACTCTCCACAGATGAAAGGTTTACTGATGAAGTACAAGTCATCGTTGATATTAGTGATGTCCGTCAAGCCGGGGAAACCCTGCAAGGCTTTGGCGGTGTAGCTAACCCGGTAAAATTACCTGGACTATATCAGCGTTGTGCTACCATTCTCAATAAAGCTTTAGGTAGACAATTAAATTCAGTTGAGTGCTGTTTGTTGATTGACGAAGCAGCAGTCACCATAGTGGCAGGGAATATCCGCCGTTGTCTCCCAGAGGATGCTTTGGTTCATACCTCTAAAGGTCTAGTTCCCATTTGTGATGTACAAGTGGGCGACTTGGTACAAACTCCTTTAGGCTTCCGCCGAGTTGTGGATAAATTTGACCAAGGCTTGCAAGATGTCTACGAGATTGAAACCAATGCAACTTACCCCAGAGCAACATTGAACCATCGGCAAGCAGTGCTAGCAGATGCAAAAGGGGGCATTGTTTGGAAATACGTTAACAGTTTAGTAGAAGGCGATCGCCTACTCCACAACAAACAAGTTTTACCAGGTACAGTTACCCATCTACCACCTGATTTTACCGAATCTCGACCCTCCCAAACTCGCACAGCTAAAACCTTTGTTGTTCCTGAGCTAACTGCGGAAGTAGCTTGGCTCATAGGGTTCACTCATGGTGATGGCTATGTAGCTCTTGGTCACAATCAATACAGTAAACCCTACGGACGTGTTGAGTGGTCAATGAACAGCTTGGATGCAGAACTTACCAGTCGAATTCAAGCTAAAATTAATGCGGCTTTAGCTTTATTTGGTTTGAGTGCAGTTCATAGCATCACCAAAGGCGAAAACACAGCCAAATCCATCTGTTCCTCAATTCGCCTAGCTGAGTATTTTCATCAGCACATCAAGCAGCCCAATGTTCCTCTAGTAGTACCTAGTTTTATTTTGCAAGGTTCTGTAGATATCCGGGCTGCTTATCTTGCCGGTTTAATGGACAGTAATGGCGGTGTGAATAACCGACCTCCTCATTTAGTGACCTCAGTTTATCGGTCATTTATCAGACAAGTAAGTGTAGTTTTATCCAGCTTGGGTATTGCAGGTAGACTAACCACAACTTATCCGCAAAATTCCAGTTGGCAAGTTAAGTACAACTTGACAATTCCAGCCCTAAAGGAGCGTTACAACAGCCTAATTGCGCCTCATTCAGCTAAAGGTGAACTACGCCAAGGTTTAAAGATGTATGGCTTCACCGTTCCTGGTGCAATTATGCGGGAAGCTTACACCTATAGTGAAATGCGCGAGATGGGTTTTCAAGGTTCTCGGACTGTAGATGCCAATTACGAACGCTACATTACTGAGGGTAATATTTCCTTAGATATTCCAGTCACTGTTAAAGGATTGGGCAGTTACGATCATGTCCAAACTTATGATATTGAAGTGGAAGAAGCTCATTGTTTCTACTGCGATGGCTATTTGACGCATAACAGTGCCGGAATGCGCCAGTTTACATCTGACGATGAGCCAGGCGCAACTGCCAAAGATAACCTCTGGCAACAAGATGAAAACGGCAACTGGCGCATTGATCCTGAGCGTGATGCTTTGCGGATGGCAAACCACACCAGAGTTTTTCACCGCAAGCCCACACTAGAAGAATGTATTAATGCAGTACGTAAGCAATATTACAGTGGTGAAGGTGCAATTCAATGGGCTGGTGAAGCTGTTGCTAGAGCTAACTGTGATTTGTTAACTACACCCGCATTGAAAAAAGAGTTTTTGCAAGCTTACGAACAAGGTAACGCCAAACAATGGTTACAAGAACGTCACCCAGAAATAGATGCTAATGAATTAGAGCATCGTTTGGGTCGTTATGGGCTGAATCCGTGTATTACTTCTGACACTTGGATTCATACTGAACAAGGTGCGCGACAAGTTAAAGACTTGATAGGTAAACAGTTGAGTGTCTATGTCAATGGAGAATTATTCAGCACTACAACTGATGGCTTTTGGTTTACTGGAGTCAAACCCATCTTAAAAGTTATCACTCAAGAAGGCTATGAATTGCGTTTGACTGAAAATCATCAGCTACTCAAAGTCACTGCCCAAACTCAGAAAAAGCAATACACTCAATGGGTGGAAACTCAAAATTTATCCCCTGGTGATTATATTTTAGTTCATAACCATCGTGGCTTACAACCTTGGGATAGTTTTGGTACTTTTGATGAGGGTTGGTTAATTGGTAATCTGATTGGCGATGGCAGTATCGCATCAACACAATGGGGCAGAACAGCTTATCTCAGATACTGGCAAGATAGCCAAGAAGAAATGGGACAATATGCAGTTGCATTACTCAAAAAAGCTGTAAATTTCTCCAGTTCTACAACCTCTGGTTGCTATCATCAACAGCTAAAACACCGAGTTATTAGCTCATCAGGCTTGGCTAAATTGGCGGCTGATTATGGTGTTACTTTAGAAAATAAAATGCCAACAGATAAAATTGAGCAAGCCAGCTATGAGTTTTATCGTGGTTTCTTACGTGGTTTGTTTGATGCTGATGGCAGTGTACAAGGCAATCAACAAAAAGGTGTTAGCGTTAGACTGGCACAAAGTAATCTGGAAACTTTGCAGATTGTTCAAAGGATGCTGGCAAGATTGGGGATTATTTCCACGATTTATCAACAGCGTCGTCCTGAAAGCTATCGTCATCTTCCTGATAGTAATCGTGAATTAGCATTGTACGCTTGTAAAGCGCAACATGAATTGGTGATCTCCAATGATAATCTCTATTATTTTCAAAAAATTGTAGGATTTCAAGAACCACAAAAAGCAAAACGCTTACAAGAATTATTGTCTGGGTACAGAAGAAAGCTAAATAATGAGAGATTTGCCGTTAAAGTTAAGCAAATTGTACCTGACGGTTTTGAAGGTGTTTATGATTGTACTGTACCAGGGGCTTCTCAGTTTGATGCTAATGGAATCGTTGCTCACAACTGTGGAGAAATCATTGGTAGCGATTTCCACTGTAATCTCGCGGAAATTCACCTCAATCAAATTGACCCATTAAACTACAAAGAACAAGAGGAGGCTTTCACATCTGGGGCGTTATCTGTAGCCGCACTTTTAAATCACAAATTCCAAGAACCACGCTATCAATACAGTCGGGAATTAGACCCAATTGTAGGGGTTTCTTTCACTGGTTTATTTGATTTCTTTGTCCATGCTTTTGGTGTGGATTGGTTGCGCTGGTGGGAAGCTGGTAGACCGGAAACGCCTCAAGGATTAGCATTTAAACACCAGGAAGAAAAATACTTAACTTTTTGGAAAGAAATTGTAGAGCGTGTAGTGTGGGATTATTGCGATCGCCACCACCTCAAACGCCCAAATCGTTGTACCACAGTCCAACCCAGTGGCACAAAATCTCTATTAACAGGTGCTAGTCCTGGTTGGCATCCCCCCAAAGCCCAAAGGTTTATTCGTCGGATTACATTCCGTAAAAATGACCCCGTGGCTTTAGCTTGTCTAGACTACGGTTACAGTGTGATTCCTTCTCAGTCAGACAAGGATGAACAGGGGAATTTGCTTAATGATCCTTTTGATCCGAGAGTGACAGAATGGTTAGTAGAAATACCTGTGGCTGTATCTTGGGCTGACTTACCCGGTGCTGATGTGATTGATATCAGTAAATTTAATGCGATCGCCCAAATGGATTTCTATATGCAAGTACAGAAATTCTACGTCACTCACAATACCTCTGCGACTATCGAGTTGCGAGAACATGAAGTAGAAGCCTTGGGAACTCGCATCTGGGAAGCCATTCACAATGATGAAGGCTACATGAGTGCTGCACTACTAGCTAGATTTGATGATCATCAAACCTTCCCGCGCTTGCCATTTGAGCCAATCTCCAAAGAAAAATATGATCAAATGATGCAAGCAGTAGCATCACGCCGCAAAACCGATGATTTCTATGCAGTCTTAAGTCGCTACGATTTCGGCGAGTTAATGGAAGTCGGCCCAGCCGGTTGTGACTCTGATAAGTGCATGATGCCTGAACCAAGTCCCAATTAATTCCGCCACAGCAATGGCTGGGGTTGGCATAGCTTCCCGTAAGCCGAAGCAAAGCCGCCCCACCCCTTGAGGGATATGATATTGGCAAATCTTGACTATTCCTCTGCCCAAACTTACACGTTACGATTATTTAAACAGTGCTAATTTTTGCAACATTTTCAGGAGAGTCGGAATGTTTATTAATGAGTTGTCTCCCCTATTTAAACAATTGACTCAACACCCTGCTTCTTTTCTGGGTGGATTTGTCTCTGGCGTGTTGAAACTCAACCTGGCAGATGATCCTGTCAAAAGTTGGCTGGATAAACAAGTAGGTGTTAATGGTTATTCTACCCAAACCACTCCAGCCGGTAATGGCAAAGCCTCCGGGCCTCAATCCATTACCATTGAGTAAAGCCTTCTGAGAAGCATGGGGTTTTCAAGCGATTTTTTCGATAAATTAAATTAATGTGAAGATGTAGATGAATCAGTAGAGACGTAGCAGTGCTACGTCTTTACTGGTAATGAATCTGAAGAATTTGTAATCTAGAAAACAAATTTTTGATAACTATAGAAACATATAAGACTTGCTAATTTTATTTGATAAGAGTTTGTAAAATCTCTCACTTTGAAAAATGTCACAATCAGTTATGATATGAGCGTATGCGTAAGTTCAGCCCCACTTAAGGTTTAGTTGAAGATAATGCTAGCAATCTCAATGCTGCCCGACAACATTGACCATCTGTGACCAAAAAAGAGACTATGCAAACTTTGCAATCTGTTTTTAACGCTGAACGTATCGCTTTTAGTTGAAAATTACTTGATCCCACATGACTATCTACGTTGGAAATCTCTCCTACCGCGCTACTGAAGCAGACTTGAAAGCCGTATTTGCAGATTACGGCGAAGTCAAAAGAATTGTATTGCCTACCGACCGAGAAACCGGACGTATGCGTGGTTTTGCCTTTGTTGAAATGATTGATGACTCCCAAGAAGATGCGGCTATCAGCGAATTAGATGGCGCAGAATGGATGGGTCGGCAACTCAAAGTTAACAAAGCCAAACCGCGAGAAGATGACAAACAAGGTAGTTGGGGGAGAAAAAAAGACTATTAACTCAAGTGAATTCCTAGCGTAGCAAATGTCGCGGCACTTAACAACAGCCGAATGAATTAAATTTGCTATCCGCAATTGACAAAGCAGTATAAATATCCACCTGAATCCGACGAGTAGTATCTAGTAGGTCATGAACCTAACTTGTCGGATTTTATTTGCTAGAACTGCTCATTTTTGGACATAAGCATTGATTTTTGCTGGCTTGAAGTCAAAAGAAATCGGGTAGTGCAATGTTGGTTAATTGACTGATGTGAGCAGAAATGTGAGAGTAGCACCTAGGAGCTAATTTTAGATATCGTACAAAAAAGTAAGTATTAATACTCAAAATCTGGGTTTGACAACAGCGATCGCCCCAAACATAGCAGCCAGAAAAAATCAATTTCTTTAGTTTATCTAAAATCACATCGAGGTTATCAAATTACCTTTCTAAGATAGAGGCAGCAGCTATAAGTTGCCACCAATCAACTTACTGTCCCAACCACAGCCAGTCGCTAGGGAGTACAGCAAATGACTAAAGCGTCAGAATCTTTAGAGTTATCTATGTACGACGCTACAGACAAAGGTTTAGATCGTGATTGTACAACCTTATCACGACACGTACTACAGCAGCTTCAGAGTTTTTCCTCAGATGCACAAGATTTAAGTGCGCTGATGAATCGTATTGCTCTGGCTGGCAAACTAATTGCTCGTCGCCTCAGCCGTGCGGGGTTAATGGAAGGCGTTCTGGGATTTACCGGAGAAGTCAACGTCCAAGGCGAATCTGTGAAAAAAATGGATGTTTATGCCAATGACGTATTTATCTCCGTGTTTAAGCAAAGCGGCTTAGTGTGTCGCCTAGCATCCGAAGAAATGGATCAACCCTACTATATTCCTGAAAACTGCCCCATAGGTCGTTATACCCTTCTGTATGACCCAATTGACGGTTCATCGAATACCGACACGAATTTAAGTTTGGGTTCCATCTTTTCCATCCGTCAACAGCAAGGAGATGACAGCGATGGTCAAGCTAAAGACCTCCTGAGCAACGGACGCAACCAAATTGCGGCCGGATACATCCTTTACGGGCCTAGCACGATGCTAGTCTATACTATTGGTAGGGGTGTTCATTCCTTTACCCTCGACCCCAGCTTAGGGGAATTCATCCTCACCGAAGAAAACATTCGCATTCCCAACCACGGTGCTATTTACAGCGTTAACGAAGGTAACTTTTGGCAATGGGAAGAATCCTTGCGGGAATACATCCGTTACGTTCATCGCACCGAAGGCTATAGCGCGCGTTATAGTGGTGCAATGGTGAGCGATATCCACAGAATTTTAGTGCAAGGTGGTGTGTTTCTGTATCCAGGGACAATTCAAAAACCAGAGGGGAAATTGCGCTTGTTGTATGAATCTGCTCCCCTAGCTTTTTTAATTGAGCAAGCCGGTGGTCGTGCTACTACAGGATTAGTAGAGATATTAGACGTAGTGCCAACAAAACTGCATCAACGCACCCCACTAATTATTGGTAGCAAAGAGGATGTCGCCAAAGTCGAGTCATTTATTCAAAATGTTCACCAGAAGTGAGGTTTGAGCAGCTAGAGGCTAGTGATTTTTACCCAACATTCAGACTCAGGACTCCCTGTAGCAATTTTTAGGTGTCTATGAGAGATTATCTCAGCTGGCCGATGCAATAAGTGATAGGCAACGCCAAAATGCAAAAGTTACCATCAAAGCTTTTATTTGATGGTTTTTGCCAAATTCACTTAGAAACATCATCATTGGAGTGGAATAAAAGTTATGGCCACCAATCATTTATTAGAAATCAAACAATACGGTCAAAGTATCTGGATGGATAATTTGAGCCGAGACATTATTCAATCAGGGGAACTCAAAAACTTAGTTGAAAACAAAGGAATTTGTGGCATTACCTCCAATCCAACTATCTTTGAGAAAGCCATTGCTGATAATGCAATTTATGATGCTGATATAGAAGCAGGCATTCGGGCGGGATTACCAACTTACAAAATTTATGAATCCCTAGTGTTTGCAGATATCCGTAATGCCTGTGATATCTTGCGTCCTGTATATGAAGCCTCGAATAGACAAGATGGTTATGTGAGTATCGAAGTTCCACCAACCATCGCCAATGACACCCAAGCCTCAATAGCTGAAGCCCGGCGTTATTTCCAAGAAATTGGCCGGGAAAATGTGATGATTAAGATTCCTGGTACAGCAGCAGGATTGCCAGCCGTCGAACAGGCAATATCTGAGGGAATTAACGTGAATATTACCCTGTTATTTTCTGTAGACAGCTATATCAACACAGCTTGGGCTTATATTCGGGGTTTAGAAAAACGGGTAGCAGAGGGTAAAGATATTAGCAAAATAGCTTCTGTTGCCAGTTTTTTCCTGAGTCGCATTGACAGCAACGTTGACAGCAAAATCGATGCCAAATTGAAACGAGGCATTGATGATATGAATGTAGAAGCCAAACTCACTGCTGTCAAAGGTAAAGTAGCGATCGCCAATGCCAAAATTGCTTATCAAGAGTACAAAAAAATTATTGCTGATAGTCGCTGGCAAGCCCTAGCCGCCAAAGGTGCCAAAGTGCAAAGATTACTGTGGGCTAGCACCAGCACCAAAGATCCCCACTACAGCGATGTCATGTATGTCGATGAGTTAATTGGCCCAGATACCGTCAACACTCTACCACCAGGGACAATTGACGCTTGCGCCGACCACTGTAATGTAGCTAATCGTATAGAAACAGGAGTAGAATCAGCTTATCAATTAATAGAAAGCCTCAAAGACCCTGACATCAATATCAATCTTGATCATGTCATGGATGAACTATTAATTGAAGGCATTCACAAATTTGTACAGCCCTTCCAGTCCCTAATGAACTCTTTAGAGAACAAAGTCAAGCTATTGTCACCAGTATAGGGACTGGGGACTAGGGACTGGGGACTGGGAAAAAACAAAGGAGCAGAGGGGAAAAACTTAGTGCATCGATGCTCAACCCCTAATACCCAATCCCCAGTACCCAGTACCCAATCCCCAATTCCAACCTCCCACCTAGAATCGAAAACTGTTATGGTTAGTCTCCTAGAAAATCCTTTGCGCGTGGGTTTGCAACAGCAAGGGATGCCCGAACCGCAAATCATCATCATCTTTGGTGCGTCTGGTGATTTAACCTGGCGCAAACTTGTACCAGCACTGTACAAATTACGCCGGGAGAGACGCATTCCCCCAGAAACTACTATTGTCGGCGTAGCGCGTCGGGAGTGGACTCACGAATACTTCCGCGAACAATTGCGGAAAGGTATGGAAGAGGTTCATGGTGGTGTCGATCCCGAAGAACTCTGGCAAGATTTCTCTCAAGGTTTGTTCTACTGCCCTGGAGACATAGACAATCCTGAAAGCTACCAAAAACTTAAAAATTTCTTAAGCGAATTAGACGAACAACGGGGAACAAGAGGGAACAGAATGTTTTACCTCTCCGTTGCGCCTAACTTCTTCCCTGAAGCTATCAAACAACTGGGGACAGCCGGAATGCTAGACGACCCCTACAAAAATCGTCTAGTGATTGAAAAACCATTTGGTCGAGACTTAGCATCAGCCCAAAGTCTCAATAAAGTAGTAGGGAAATATTGCCAAGAAAACCAAGTCTACCGCATTGACCACTACTTGGGTAAAGAAACAGTTCAAAACTTGTTAGTCTTTCGCTTTGCCAATGCGATATTTGAACCCTTGTGGAATCGTCAGTTTGTTGACCACGTACAAATTACCGTAGCTGAAACCGTAGGCGTAGAAGATCGGGCTGGCTACTACGAGAAATCCGGCGCATTGCGGGATATGCTGCAAAACCACCTGATGCAGCTTTACTGTCTGACAGCGATGGAAGCACCCAACTCAATGGATGCCGACAGTATCCGCACGGAAAAAGTAAAAGTTCTACAAGCTACACGCCTAGCTGATGTTAATAACCTGTCACGTTCAGCTATACGCGGTCAATACAGCGCAGGTTGGATGAAAGGGCAACCAGTACCGGGGTATCGAGAAGAACCAGGAGTTAATCCCAACTCCACAACCCCAACCTACGTAGCCATGAAATTTATGGTTGATAACTGGCGTTGGCAAGGCGTTCCTTTCTACCTGCGGACTGGTAAGCGGATGCCGAAAAAAGTCAGTGAGATTTCCATCCATTTCCGGGATGTACCTTCGCGGATGTTTCCATCCACCACACAACAGAGAAACGCCAACATTTTAGCCATGCGAATTCAACCAAATGAAGGAATTTCTCTGCGGTTTGATGTGAAAATGCCGGGGGCAGAATTCCGCACCCGTTCCGTGGATATGGACTTTAGCTATGGTTCATTTGGGATTGCAGCTACTTCCGATGCTTACGATCGCCTATTCCTTGATTGTATGATGGGCGACCAAACATTATTCACCCGTGCCGACGAAGTAGAAGCAGCCTGGCAGGTAGTGACTCCCGCCCTTTCCGTGTGGGATGCGCCCGCAGACCCCGCCATTGTTCCCCAATACGAAGCCGGGACTTGGGAACCAGCAGAAGCAGAACTGTTGATTAATCAAGACGGTCGTCGCTGGCGCAGACTCTAAAAATTAGTTACTCAGCATGAGTGATGCCAAGACTAATTACAAATAACAACTGACACAATGGCAAATTTTCTATGACTTCCCAAGCTTCCACAGTTTTCTCACTTCAGGCACCCAAAGATATTTCGCTCAACGAAATTGAAGCGGAACTTAATCAAATTTGGCAAAGTTACGGCATCGCTGGTGAAGATGGTGCTTTACCTGCGGCAACACGAGCTACTACTTTTACCCTCGTAGTTTACGAACCCGAAGAAACTCAGTATTTATTGGCGGCTTTGGGATTTTACCACGGCCCCATCGACGGCATTTTAGGCCCGCAGACAGATGCAGCTTTGCGACAAGTGCAGATTAAATATGGCTTGTCAGTCACAGGAACCGCTACACCCGAAACCCTGAATAAATTACGGGAAGAATTCGCCAAACGTCAAGGTAACGGCACAGGGGAAACTACCAACGGACACACTGCCCATAGTTTTAACGCCAGCAGCCCCACCATTGCTGACGAAATTGCCCTTCGTAACCCTTGCCGCATCATTGCCTTGTTTCCGATTGCGGGTGAAGATGAAGGGGTGAAAGCGCAAGTTTCTGCTTACTGCCCGATGCAGAAGCAATCTGCCAGCACCCTGATCTGTTGTGAATACATTACTCTCACCGGTACTGCCACCGCCTTGGAACGGATAGGCGGCATGATTCCCGCCTTGTTGATTGGTGGCTTGCCCAAGTTTCTCTGGTGGAAGGCGACACCAGACCCCAATAACGGCTTGTTTAAACGATTGGCGGCGATTTGCAATAACGTTATTGTTGATTCTTGCAACTTTAACGACCCAGAAACAGATTTACTTAGCCTACAAGAGTTAGTAGACTCAGGTGTACCGCTAGCTGATTTGAACTGGCGTAGACTCTCCGCATGGCAAGAGTTAACAGCTCAAGCCTTCGACCCTCCTCATCGTCGTGAGTCTCTCAAAGACATTGACCACGTAAATATTGATTACGAAAAAGGCAATCCAACACAAGCATTGTTATTTTTAGGTTGGTTGGCAAGTCGCTTGCAATGGTTGCCAGTTGCCTATGAACAGGAAAGTGGAGATTATGATATCACCCGCATTCGCTTTGTGGCCCAAGACCAAACACAAGTAGAAGCTGAACTGGCAGGAGTTCCAGTTGCGGATGTGGGTGAGGTTGTGGGTGATTTGATTGCCCTGCGCCTCAGTTCGACCAATACCAAAGCAAATTGTGGTACTGTCATCTGCTCCGAAACTGGGGGTTGTATGCGGATGGAAACCCACGGCGGCGCGCAAACACCGGGTTTATTCCAGCAGGTGAGTTCCCTGTCAGAACAAAAAGCCGAAGCACTGCTGAGTCAACAGGTACAACGCTGGGGTCGTGAGTCGCTGTTTGAAGACAGCCTAGCAGTTATAGATCAAGCATTGAAGTTAGGCGCGAAGAGTTAAAGCAGACAAAGTACGGCGAACGGCCGTGTACGGGCGAACGGCCGTTCGCCCGTACATATCTTCCTATTCCGAGATAGCGGGCTTTGGGCTTTCCTGCTCTCTGCCGAGTACATACTTTATACCCAAAGGGTGGCCTCTGAGTCAGTCAGGTGGGTCGCAACCAACAACTATGATCACACAAGATTATACAAAGTCGTATCCTGAGCTTGCCGAAGGGTGGACGCTACACGGTTTTATTTATTGGTCGGGATTCATCCCCACCTACAATGTGGGGATTTATTTAGAATTGATAGGTGGGGACTTCTCCCGACATTTCTTTAAATAAATTTTTGATAGCTTCAGGAGGGCCTGATGGTAACAGCGAAGGAACCACAACAACAGGTAAAAATTGGCCCAACTCGACTGCTAATTAACAATGAATGGATAGAAAGCGTTAGTGGTCGCAGATTTGAAACAATTAACCCAGCCACAGGTGAGGTGATCTGCACAGTAGCAGAAGCAGATGCGCCAGATGTGGATAAGGCAGTAAAAGCAGCCCGTACCGCCTTCACCAGTGGCGAATGGGCAAAACTATCAGCTGCGCGTCGGGGAGATTTGCTTTATAAGTTAGCTGATTTAATTGCACAAAATATTGATGAATTGGCGCGGCTAGAAACCTTAGACAACGGTAAGCCATTGCAAGATTCATTAGGTGACTTGCAGTTAGTTATCGCTTGCTATCGCTATTATGCAGGTTGGGCGGATAAGGTACAAGGTAAAACCATTCCGATTAGCGGCCCATACTTCTGTTACACTCGCCATGAACCTGTGGGTGTAGTTGGTCAAATTATCCCGTGGAATTTCCCCTTGTTGATGCAAGCGTGGAAGTTAGCACCAGCTTTAGCAACAGGTAACACCGTGGTTCTCAAAACGGCTGAACAAACACCATTGTCAGCGTTGCGGGTAGGAGAGTTGATTGTGGAAGCTGGTTTTCCCCCTGGTGTGGTGAATATTTTATCAGGATATGGCCCCACCGCCGGAGCAGCGATCGCTCACCATAGAGATATTGATAAAGTCGCGTTTACCGGTTCCACTGAGGTAGGGCATCTGATTATGGAGGCAGCTGCCAAAAGTAACCTTAAACGGGTAACGTTAGAATTGGGCGGCAAGAGTCCCAATATTGTGTTTGCTGATGCTGATTTCGATGCCGCCATTGCAGGCGCACACGATGCCATATTCTTTAACCAAGGTCAATGTTGCTGTGCAGGTTCACGGCTGTTTGTGGAAGAAAAATGTTACGACGATTTTGTGGCTAAGAGCGTAGAAAAAGCCCAAAATCGGATTGTGGGCGATCCCTTTGATGGCAATACCCAACAAGGCCCCCAAGTTGACAAAGACCAATTTGACAAAGTGATGAGTTACATTGAGTCGGGGATGCGACAAGGGGCGCAGAGGTTATGTGGTGGTAATCGTGTGGGAGACAAAGGCTTCTTTATAGCCCCTACAGTGTTTGCCGATGTACATGATGATATGCAGATAGCCCAAGAGGAAATCTTTGGCCCGGTGATGAGTATCATCAAATTCAGAGACATTGAAGAAGTCATTCAACGGGCAAATAACACCATGTACGGACTAGCCGCCGCCGTGTGGACAAAAGATATTAGCAAAGCTCATGCGATCGCTAATAACGTCCGGGCTGGTACTGTATGGGTAAATTGCTACGACGTATTTGACCCCGCCGCACCCTTTGGTGGCTTTAAGCAATCTGGTATGGGTCGAGAACTAGGTGAATATGGCTTGCAACAGTACACCGAAGTTAAGACTGTTACCATCAAATTGTAAATTGGATATACTCCTACTCTTGAGCAAGTTGGGCTTTAGCCTGTTGCCAGAGAGCATCTAACTCATCCAAACTGTAATCAGAGAGGGGGCGGTTGATGACTGCCTCCATTTTTTGTAAACGCTGCACAAATCGCTGACTTGTGCCTTGTAACCCTGCACTGGGGTCAAGATTATACCACCGGGCTAACTGAATAACTGCAAATAGTAAATCACCTAATTCCGCTTGTTGACGTTCTGGCGTTTCCTCAGCCACAGCCTGTTGAAACTCCTGTAACTCCTCATGAAACTTCGCCCAGACATCATCAATATTGTCCCACTCAAACCCAACCGCCGCCGCCTTTTGGGAAATCTTCATTGCGGCCGTCAGTGGCGGTAAAGTCCGTCCATAACGAGCCAGTTTTGTACTGAGTTTTTGACTATCTGCGGCTGATTCACCCTTTTCCGCCGCCTTAATTTGTTCCCAATTTTGCCGCACCTCCTCCACATTCTGTACCGACACCTCACCAAACACATGGGGATGACGACGAATCAACTTTTGGGAAATACCCTCAGCCACATCTTGTAGAGAAAACTGCCCAGACTCACTAGCAATTTGCGCCTGTAACACCACCTGTAACAGCAAATCCCCCAACTCCTCAACAACCTCCGCCTGAGAACCATGCTTAATCGCATCTACGACCTCATAAGCCTCCTCAATCACATAAGGAATCAAAGTTTCAGGAGTTTGAGCCAAATCCCAAGGACAACCCCCATCAGGCGATCGCAACCTAGCCACCACCTCAATCAACCCCTGCAACGCCGCCAAAACCTCAACCTGATTGTCATTTACTTCCATAACTCCGCGCCCCTCTGCGTTTCCTTTGCGTACCTCTGCGTTTAAAATTTTACCTTCTTTTTCCTCTCCTCCCCCTTGCAGAACCCCGACCCCGATTAATCACTTTACGTTTCTTAATTTTGCCACGAGAAAGTAATCCCTTCACCCCCTGCTTACGAAACCGCTTATAAGCCGAACCCCCCCAATCGCTGAGATAATGACTCATCGCCCCCAGTTCTAAGCCTAAAAATAGGGCAAGAAATTCTGTACCGTAACTAGCAAGCGATCGCCCCAAACTGCCCTCCACATCTTGCCAACTCACAGACACATTCCCCAACTGCTGCACCACAGCCAAAATCACCACAGCCAAGATAGCCAGCAAACTGCTGAGATACAACACCCTGAGCATCGTGCCAATAATCGGCCCATGAGATAAAAAAGAACGATGACGGAGACTTTTTTGATAAGGTAGCCAAATCCAACGCAAAACCCCCCAACGTTGGAATTGACGGGAGTAGATATCTAAATCAGGGCCGAACATCAAACCGCCAAACAGAAACCCACCAGCCACCAACAAAGTCACATTGCCAGAGCGAGTCAGCCACAAACACACACCCGCCACCACTGGCAACGCCCATAAAGTAATGCGATCGTGCGTCCGACCAGAGGGCATTTACAGATTCTCAAAAATATTTTCAAAAATTTTCTCAAAAATACTAGCGCAATCCCAAATCTTTTGCTATAGTATATAACTGTGAGCGCAAAACGGAAAGCGCAAACGGGTGGTTAGCTCAGTTGGTAGAGCGCCTGCCTTACAAGCAGGATGTCACTGGTTCGAGTCCAGTACTACCCATATCAAGTCAACACTGCTAATTATACTGCACACTGTACAGCCAAGTGTACAGTGACTAATTGTTTGTCATCGGTGACTGGGATAATTTTTGCAATTCTATCTTTAATTCTTTCATTAACCCTAAAGTTATTGGATAAATTTTATACATTAGCAAGGTGTACGGAACTGTTTTGTAATAATAAACACTTTAAGCTCATTCCCTGGCTGAAGCACGGGGGATTTCGCGGGCATTGGGAATAGGGCATTGGGCATTGGATTTCTTCCCCATGACGGCAGTTGCTCCACTTGGGGAGACCCCAAGACCGCACTGCCTCCCCCATTCCCCATGACGGCAGTCCGCTCAAGTCGGGAAACCCGCCCACGCTGCTGTCTCCCCCATGCCCAAGACGGCGGGCGGTGATTCCTCCCACCCCTTAAAGGGATGGGAGGAATCACCGTCTTCTGTGAGAAATCCGGGATAGCTCCAGTATTTAAGGACATTTTTTTTACTTTCTTAATCTTTATTTACAGCGTTGTACATCTCATGGGGTCAAATGGTATTGTCAATTGAAAAATCGGCTGTGGTAAAAATGCCATGTTTGACGATCTGCTCTTGGCACTGCAACGTGTTGATCAACTCCTAGAAAATGCCATAACCCAAGCCCAATTTATCTACGGAACCGAGGCTGCAACTGACCCCTATCGAGGTTTGTACATAAATCAAAAAGATATACAGCAACTGCTAAATCGTCCACCAGGAATGCCTCTATTTAGTAGTGAACTTGAACTAAAATTTGTCAGTCATAATTCTCGGTTTGTCTGGTTGCAGCAAGCTTTTGAACTATCGGCTTTTGAATTGGACATCATATTGATTGCCTTAGCACCAGAAATTGACTTGAAATATGAACGTTTGTACGCCTATTTACAAGATGATGTCACTCGCAAACGACCAACACTGGATTTAGCATTGAATCTACTTTGTTCTTCACCAACAACCAAACTAGAAAAATATAATTATTTCAGTGCTGATGCTCCCTTGATCCAGCATAGTTTGCTTCACCTATTATCGGATTCCCGCCAACTGCAAGCACCTTTGCTGTCCCATTATCTCAAACTTGACTCGCAAATTATCCGTTTTCTCCTTGGGCAACAGGGACTAGATGAAAGATTGACATCTTTCTGTCGATTCTTGCTTCCAAAAACTAATCCTGCCAATTTACATATCAGTCAGGACATTCAACAGACATTAGCTATATTAGTCAGTCTAGCTAGGAATAGACATCAGTCCTGGAAATTCTACTTTTCTGGCTCTCAGAAAACATTGAAACGCCGCACTGCTGAAGCCTTAGCTGCAAAAGCTGGTGTCCCTTTACTGATTGCAGATATTGTTCTTGCCTCATTAGAGAAGGTGAACTGGCAATCAACCCTAAAACTACTGTTTCGGGAAGCTCGATTTCAGGATGCCTTACTGTACTTAGAGGGAGTGGATACTCTACGCACCCAAGAGCAATATAGCTCCTGTGAGTCCTTATTTGAGCAATTAGCAGAATATCCTGGAGTCACAATATTATCGGGTGTACAGCCGTGGTTTCCTTCTGAAAATAAACCTTTGGGAGTAATTAATATTGCTTTTACCCTGCCAGATTTTGCCCAGCGTCGTCGCCATTGGCAGCAAAATTTAGCAGCAGTGGGTATGGAGATGACTGAATATGATTTAGATGCCTTAGCAGAACGCTTTCGCCTGACAACAGACCAAATTACTGATGCAGTAGTAACTGCTTGCAATCAGGCTTCCTGGGATATGACGGCTCAAAGTCTACAGGAATTTCCTGCTGAGGACTCTATGCAACTTACTACTGATCATCTGTTGGCGGCGGCTCGTGGTCAATCTGGTCATCATTTGGCAGCATTAGCCAAGAAGATTGAGCCAAAGTCCGTTTGGGATGACATTGTGCTATTACCAGATCAACTTGAACAGCTACAAGATATCTGCAATCAAGCGAAATATCAACATCTTGTCTATGAACAATGGGGCTTTGCCAACAAACTATCCCTTGGTAAAGGATTAAATTTACTGTTTTCCGGTTTACCAGGTACAGGTAAAACCATGGCAGCAGAAATTATTGCCAATGACTTACAACTTGATCTCTACAAAATTGACCTTTCGCAAGTTGTTAGTAAGTATATCGGAGAAACTGAGAAAAATTTAGAGCGCATTTTTACCGCCGCCGAAAATACCAACGCTATTCTTTTGTTTGACGAAGCCGATGCCATTTTTGGGAAGCGATCGGAAGTTAGGGATGCTCATGATCGCTATGCCAATTTAGAAGTTGCCTATTTGTTGCAGAAAATGGAGGAGTACCAAGGCATTACTATCCTCACTACTAATCTGCGTCAGAATCTTGACGATGCTTTTACTCGCAGAATTCGTTTCATTGTTGAGTTTCCCTTTCCTGAAGAAGAATATCGCCTGCAAATTTGGCAGCGTATTTTCCCGCAAGAAATTCCTTTATCCCAGGAAGTAGATTTATCACTACTGGCACGCAAATTCAAACTAGCAGGGGGCAATATTCGCAACATCGCCCTTGCTGCTGCTTTTCTCGCCGCACAACAGGATCAATCGGTGGGGATGTTACATTTGCTGAAGGCAACTAAACGAGAGTTTCAAAAAATGGGACGCTTAGTGAGTGAAGAAGAGTTTTGGTATCAAGAAACGTAAATAATGCCTCGGTGATTTAACTTAATTTTCTGGCCAAGGACTATGATGAATAGAAGAAAAAGAAGTCACTTCTCAGTGAGAATACAGAATATAAAGCTAAAAAAATCCTTAATTTCTAAATATTTCATTCCTGACTCTCATTACTAAATATGCAATGATCCACGACCTTGACGAAACTCTCAAACAATTGCTAATTCAAAAGGTGCCGATTGATCCTAGTGCGCTCGACATTATGTTTGAGCGACCCAACACCGATTGGGAAAACCAACTGGGAAATAAACCTGCAATTAACTGTTTTCTTTACGACATTCGCGAGAATTTAGAATTTCGAGATCCAGAACGTTACATTACTCGCAACGGCACAAATGGTACTCAAACCAGAGATCCGGTACGGATGGATTTAACCTACCAAATCACAGTGTGGGCAAAGGATGTCGATATCGAGCATCGTCTTTTGGGCAATGTCATGAAAGCTTTGGTGAACTATCCCGTATTGCCCCAAGAGGTACTTGCAGGAGAAATGCGAAATCAATCGCGTCCCCTTCGTGCTTGGTTTGCCCTACCTCAAGATACGCCTAATACTTGGGATTTCTGGGGGGCAAATGAATGGCGTTTGAAGGCAGGTTTTAGTTACCGGATTACAGTTGCGGTAGAACCAACACCAGTAGAAGTTGATTTGGTAATGGAGAAAGTTATCAAAATGGAATTGCTCAATCAGCAAGAATCCTAGTGTAGCACGGCAGAAATCAACCTTTTAACTTTCTGTGTACTGTTACTAATTGTTTGTTGGCTCTAGGAGCAGCAATAAATTAAAGAGGATAAAGAGGATAAATATGCACCAGTCTAAGCAAAACCAAGATCCTACTAAGTCTCAAAATAATTCGCAGACAAGGGAGGAATGGGAAGCACAAGAGAGTCTTTTAGATCAGCAAAATCCACTGGTGCAGCAATTTTCTGGTTTGGGAAATATACCTAATGCTGGTGTTCATGCCCAAATATTGAATGGTATTCCTGCTAACCAAATAGCGGCTAATCCGCAATTAATGCTGCAAATGCAACAGCAGTTTGGGAATAGTCATGTGAGTCAAGTAGTGCAGATGGCGAGGGAAAATAGTCAAGAAACTTCACAGCAACCACAGACGACGTTACAAGCGAAGTTGAATGAGCAATCAGCAGCGCACGGTGTCCAGCAAGAAAACAAAACCGGATTACCAGATAAGTTAAAAACTGGGATTGAAAATCTTGCCGGCATGTCTATGGATGATGTGAAAGTTCACTACAATTCTTCTAAACCCTCTCAGTTACAAGCATTAGCATATACTCAGGGAACAGATATTCATGTGGCACCAGGACAGGAAAGACATTTGCCCCATGAAGCTTGGCATGTAGTGCAGCAGAAGCAGGGGCAAGTTCACCCTACCATGCAAATTAAAAATTGGGCAATTAACAATGATTCATCATTAGAGAGAGAAGCTGATGTGATGGGGGCAAAAATATCACACTCACAACATCAAAAACTTTCTCCCGCAAATGAATTTCAGCAATGTAGCCCAAAACAAGCGCCTGTCAATAATGTAGTCCAAATGAATGGAAATTGGGGACGAATTGGTCTAGGAGCTTTACTTGGGGCGATTATCGGTGGCGGACTTGGTGCTTTAGGTTTTTTAATGGGACCTTTGGGTGCTATCACTACTCCGGTGGGGGCGACTTTGGGTGCTGCTATAGGTGGTTATATCGGACATAAAACCGGCAATACATCCCCAGCAATCCCCAACAACATGCACTTTGTCTGGTTAGGTGGTAGGGTTCCAGAGGAAAGACAGAAAAACATTCAGCAATGGGTGCAAGCTGTTCCGGGTGTTAGGATCAATTTATGGCTTGATGAGAATTCTCAACAGGCAACTTCTGAAGACCTTGACAATCTCAAACAGCAGGGCGTAACCATTCGACTAGTTTCTGAATTGTACAATAGAAGCGATCGCCTGCAAAAGGTGGCGAAAGGACTACCGACTGTGGACGAAGAAGGTGTCAATGTAGGCGCAACCGGGGCTTTATCAGATATTGTCCGCCTGGAAATATTGAAAATAGAAGGCGGAACCTATATGGATTCTGACAACAAACCAGGAGAAAATGCTGCCAAGTTTAAGGATATGACTGCACCTTTAGGTGTGCGCCTTGGTTGGGGTAAATTAAATTGGTCGGAGGCATTCTCTAACGACGCTATATCTGCTGCGGCTAACAACGAGTACATACAGCAATATTTGGAATTAGTTTACAAAAAGGTAAAAAATGAGGAAAAACGGCAGCAAATACTCAGTCGTGACCCGAAGTCTGTCAAAGAAGCTGTGATGAATGCCACAGGACCAGATGCAATGGCACAAGTCTCCTTACCCCTTTCTGCACAGCAACTTCAAGACTTAAGAGAAGAACAAGAGAAAATCATGAGTGGTTACTTTCCAAAAATAGAAAATGTTAATATAGGAACTTTTGGACAGAATAAAGAAACCTATAAAAGTATAACTACAAAGAACGAATTTTCCCCCGAAATGCTCAGAATTTTTCTGGAACTTGCCTATGACACAGACATGTTTATTCGGGCATCAGATAATGCCTGGGTACCAAAAGAAGAAGATATACAGTTAAGCTAAAAATTGATAAGTAAGCTGTCTCATTGTAGTAACGCAATCTTGTAGTTTAGTTATTGCCAGCTAATTTTTTGTTTAAAAATCAAGAATTTTGGTTAATTTTTTACACGGCTAAGGATGTAAATAGCTTTCTTGCTTTTACTTTCCTTTTTTTCCTATTCACAAATCAGGAGGCAAAAATGCCCAAATCTCAGCAAAACCAAACTCATCCTCAGTCTCAAAATAATTCGCAGACAAGGGAGGAATGGGAAGCACAAGAGAGTCTTTTAGATCAGCAAGATTCACTGGTGCAGCAAGTTTCAGCTTTGGTAAATATACCAAATGCTAGTGTTCATGCACAGATGCTAAGTCATATTCCTGCGAACCAAATAGCGGCTAATCCACAATTAATGCTGCAAATGCAACAGCAATTTGGCAATAGTCATGTGAGTCAAGTGGTGCAGATGGCGAGGGAAAGTCGTGGGCAACGCTTTGAAGGAAAACCAGCAGATCACGGTTTGCAGCAGCAAAATAAAACAGGATTGCCGGATAACCTGAAAGCGGGAATTGAAAATCTTTCTGGTATATCGATGGACGACGTGAAAGTTCACTATAACTCCGATAAACCCGCCCAGTTGCAGGCATCGGCGTATACGCAGGGTACGGATATTTATATGGCACAAGGACAAGAAAAGCATTTGCCACATGAAGCATGGCATGTGGTGCAGCAGAAACAGGGGCGGGTGAAGCCGACGATGCAAGCAAAAGGTGTGGCGATTAATGATGATCGAGTATTGGAAAGAGAAGCGGATGTGATTGGGGCAAAAGCTTTCGATATGAAGTGTTTACAGTTCCCAGCTATGAGGAAATCGGAAACCCTTGGCGAGGGTATTGGCGCATTTAGAATGCATTCCGATGGGGTGTTGAAGCATGGAAGTAGTGGACAGCCAAATAATCTCTTGATTACGCCAACGATGTCTGCGCCTCCCTCTGTGATACAGAGTAAGAAGACTACCAAGCCCGACGATAGCACTCTGATTGGCAAATTCAAAGCAAATAAGCTTCCCACGAGTGTACTCTTAGGCAAAACAACCGATTCCGAGAAGGGTGATGCAATCTGGAAGCATCTAAATAATACTTTCAACGACAATCAGGATAAAGGCCAGCGCTATTGGAACAACTTGCAGCAGACTATTACGGACTACAAGGACATCTATAAGAAAGCGGATGTGGAGAGTAAAAACAAAATCAAGCGCAGTGACTATGACAAAAAGTTCAGGGAAAACTATTCCAACACAGACCCAATACCCCTCAGTATTACTAACTACAGGGTGAACACAGAGGGCTACGATCCCCTTACATCATCTAAACCAACTGTGAAAACGGATATCTATGAAGGCAACTACAGCAATGAATTTGATATCTCTAGCGGCTCCATCAAAGCAGCATGGAACTTCGCAGCGAATGTAGACCGGGATACGGGTAAAGTCACCAGTTACTATGACAAGGCTTTGGAGGCAAAAAAGGGTTTGAATAACTCGGAGATCCTATGGCAGCAGTTTCAACTCGCAGCGAAGTGGCACTTCCAAACAGACCCAAGTATGGAGAGCAAAGTTATAGATGCTCTGAAGACCATCTCCACTATTAAGCGGGACACTGTTATCAACGACGAGACCAATGAGGTTGTGTATATGTCCTATCCCAACAACGAAGACTGGGACACAGACAAGGAGTGGAGGCCGACTCAGGACGAATTTTTTGCCATCCTTGGTACACCGAATGCGAGAAGCAGCCCCTACTTCCTTATGGATCACCTCGACCAAATCGAGAAAACCATTGAGAAAATCATAACAACATCGGGAGGAGGTATAGATATTAGCTTTACTAGCATCTGACAGCAGTAGTGCATCTGTGCGCTCAAAGTGGTCGATGAGCCTGTATGGTGATCGCTTTTCCAGTAGTGGAAAAAATTTATTATCGGTTGCGATCGCTTCCTATCAACAATATTTTGTGGCAATTGATGAGAACAATCGCACACGAACCAAATTTTACCACACTGTTGTGTTTTGTAACAAATCCAGTAGTTTTAAGACAAACTCATATCCAAGGATTCACTTAATCTGTAGGATGTAATCAATCTCTATGTTTAATCATTTATAACAACAAAAGCGCAAATTTATGTAATTTCTAGGTGATTTTATGCCCAGCGTAGTAATAGAAGAGATTCGCCACCGAGTAGCGATCGCAGGGTCTGTAACTAATGCTGTTACGAGACAAGGAATTCCAGATATTCAGGTAACAGTCACAGAACTAAATCTGCGTACTCAAACTCGTGAGGACGGTTCCTTCTATCTGTTGGATTTACCAGTTGGGCAGTATGAATTAGTCATTTCTGGTTCCCAGTTGGGCAAATATTACGGAACTAGCGAGCCTATAGCAGTCAGGGTAGCTGATGCTACAAATGGCCAACCCATTTTTGACCCTCAAGCACACATCAAGCTGCAACCAACTCAATTGACGGGGAAAGTTACGCGTCAAGATAATAATCAAGCCATAGCTGGAGCAATGATTAAGTTGCGTGGTAGTAGCATCCAAACTGTCACTGATAAAGAAGGTAAATATCTTTTTTCTGAGTTGCCAGCTAGCACTCAGACACTTGAGGTTACAGCCAGAGGTTTTGCCACTGCAACAAAAACACCAACCTTTACTGCTGGACAACAAATAACCATTAATTTCCAGCTAGCCTAAAGCCTACTGCTGCCTCAGTTCAATGATGATAGGGAAGTTTATCATCAGTTAACCATCAACGATTAATACTACTAATACTATTAATAATTAATCATTACCTAAAGTAAAAATTCATACAAATTACTAATCACTTTCTCATTCTGCATTCGGGTCAAGGACAAACAGTATGCCAAATTATCTAGCACCAGGCGTTTACGTTGAAGAAGTTGAACCATTAGCCAGACCAATAGCTGGAGTAGGAACCTCAACAGCAGGGTTTATTGGTGTGGTTCCGAATAACGTTGATATGCCCTTAAAACCGGGTAGTGAAACAGAAAAGCAGAAAGTCGCCCCTGCTAACGAACCGCAACTAATTACTAGTTGGGAACAGTTCAAAAACAATTTTGGTGACTTCCAAGCCTCAAATTCTATCCTCGCTCACGCGGTTTACGGCTTTTTCAACAATGGTGGTACACGTTGTTGGGTAATACGGGTTGCAGCTAGTAGTAATCTGACTAATTTAGCAGATGCCTTAAATAAATTTAAACCAATTGATGAAATTACAATGGTTGCAGTACCAGGAGTCACTAGCAAAACTCAGCAAGAAGCCATCATTGACCACTGTGCTGATATGAAAGATCGGGTAGCAATCCTCGATGGTACAGCTAATCCCAGTACTTTGACAGTCGATGCTATTAAAGGTGCTACTTCCGGTGAAAATGGCACTCAACCCACCAAAGATAGCGATTATGCAGCCCTCTATTTTCCCTGGATTAATGTCTCAGACCCTGCTTCTGGAAACATTATTTCTCAGCCACCGAGTGGACATATTGCAGGTGTTTATGCACGAGTAGATGGCGAACGGGGAGTATTTAAAGCCCCTGCGAATGAAGTAATTCGTGGTGTAGTGAGTCTAGGAAGGCAATTGAGTAGAGCAGATCAAGGAGATTTAAACAAAGCTGGTATCAACGTGATTCGCGCCTTCAATGGCAATATGAGGATTTGGGGTGCGCGTACATTAGGTGGAGATAACAATGAGATCCGCTACATTAGCACTAGACGCTACTTAAACTTTCTGCGAGAGTCGATTGATGAAGGTACTCAATTCGTTTTATTTGAACCCAACAATCCGGGACTGTGGCAACGTATAAAGCGGTCAGTAGGTGATTTTCTACTTAATCAGTGGCGTGATGGCGCGTTGTTTGGCGAGACTCCAGCACAAGCCTTTTTCGTCAAGTGTGATGCGGAAACCAATCCACCAGAAGTCAGGGAATTAGGTCAAGTTGTCACTGAAATTGGTGTCGCCATTGTCAAACCTGCCGAATTTGTGATCTTCCGCATTCAGCAAATGACTGGAAGCTAGTGGTCTGTCGCATTAATGTTTATACGTTAAAGATTAAAGGATTTAGTGCTATGCCTAGAGTTGATCCATACCGCAACTTTCGCTTTCTCGTCGAAATTGACGGTATTGTGCAAGCAGGGTTTTATGAGTGTAGTGGCTTTGGTTCCAGTGTCGAAGTAGTAGAGTATCGTGAAGGTGGTGACTTAACCACTGTACGCAAGTTGCGGGGATTAGTGAGTTACCCAGAAATCTCCCTCAAGTGGGGCTTAACCGATTCCCGCGAACTCTACGATTGGCATAAAGCAGCAGTAGATGGCGAAGTGCAACGCCGGAATGGCTCAATCATTATTCTCGACGATACAGGACAGGAAAAGGTGCGTTGGAATTTCTTCTATGCTTGGCCTAGTCAGTACGAAGCACCTAGCTTAGATGCTAAAGGAAACGATGTTGCCATTGATAGCATCACAATTTGTTGTGAAAGATTAGAAAGAGCAGCTTAAGTATTCAGAAATCAGTCATGGGAAAATCTCACGAATTAGGCGATAAAAATCTAAGTCCGGTGCATCTATGTTTGAAGCTAAAACCTCATCTGAGAAATCACACAACGAGATCATGCAACATCAATTACAGAGGCATACAGATAAACGCAGACAAACATAGATTGGGTGATGGGTTTACTACTGAACTTTATCCCCAATCCCCAATCTAGTAAACAACCAATGATGAATCATAAACATGTTCCAAACTGAGTATGAATTTACATTACCAAAGGGCTATGTAGACAAAGAAGGAAATTTGCATCGCCAAGGAGTAATGCGGTTAGCGACGACATCTGATGAAATTATTCCCCTCAAAGACCCTCGCGTGCAGTCAAATCCTGCTTATCTAGTTGTGATTTTGATGTCACGGGTAATTGTAAGATTGGGTTCCTTGGAAGCGATTAATCCAAAAATAATCGAAGGTTTGTTTGCTGCGGATTTGACCTACTTGCAGGAGTTATACAACGAGATTAATGCTAATGGGGTGCGATCGCAAACTGCAATTTGTCCCCACTGCAACCAAGAGTTTACTGTTGAGATCCAAGCCTTGGGGGAATTCTAGGCTACCCTCTGGATTTGCTCCGTCAGGAGGTAGCCTGTATTGCATTCCATTTTCATTGGTCTTACGAGCAAATTATGAATATGGAACATCGAGAGCGAAAGGAATGGGTGCAAGAAATTATTAATCAGTTAGCAGTTAATAATGGGCAAATGGGTTATGGTGCAAGCAAAACAATCTCGCAAAGCGAACACTACTTTAGGTGAAAAGTGGCAAAGTTTTGCTACTGCAAAATTACAACAGCACCAAACTCAGCAGCAATCATTCTTATTCAGAGAAACTTTGCTCAAAAAGGTCACAAATTTGCTTCATCAAGGGCAAATTCATGCAAATATAGATTTGCCACCTTTACAATCTCAATTCGCTACTCAGATCCAGCAAAAATATTTGACTAACTTGAAGAAATTTCAACGGCAACATCATCAGTCAAATTCATTAGGGGAAACAACTAATAATCAAGAAAAGTTGATAGATATTGAACTGCTAGAATCGCCATTACCACAATTTAATCAATCAACTTTATTAGGAGAAAAACGAGGAAAAAAAGGCGAACAATCTGATTCTTCCCCTCAACAATCTCAAACCATTAAGCATCTAAACAAACCAAGCATTTTTAGCCAGCCTCAACCCTCTCTAACTACTATTGACCGCCAAATCATTCTGAACCAAAAAGCATCGCAATTAGTTAATCATATTACCCAGAAGTATAGTCGAGTTAACTCTCAGCCTGAAAATAATCTTACTCAAGGCAGAAAAGCAGTTGTTTTAGCTGCTGAATCTTCAGATATTATAAATCAGCAAATTGCACAAGAAGAACTAAAAAATAAAATTGCACAAAGTAGCTATTCAAATATCAGTCACCAACTCCGTAGCTTCCTTGGTAATATTTTGAATTTGCGAGTTCCTCATGTTAAAATTTATAATAATCAGGCGGCTGATAATTATGCCAAAAAACTCAATGCTGACGCAATAACATACGAAGATAAAGTATTGTTGAGAACTGGAAAGTATAATCTGCAAAAACCAGAAAGTATTGCTCTGATTGGCCACGAAATTACCCATGCTGCTAATTTAACTCCCCAAAGACAAAATTACCAATTTCCTCATAGCAACGCAGTAGAGGAGCAAGCAGCTTTAAGTAATGAAAAAAAATTACTAAATTATTTTTCTTTACCAGGAGCAAGTATTAGTTCTCCACAACCATCTATTCCTATCAGTAACATCGGTTCTTCTAATAATTTTCATCAGGCTTCCAGTTCAACTCCTAAAACAGCAGCAGAAGGTAGATTTAATAAATCTCAAACGGAGACATCTTCACCTACATTCGAGCTAACAGATATTCAGATTGATAGGATTGCAGACCAAGTTGAGCCTATAGTGTATAGAAAAATATCCAAGCTTATTCAAGAAGATTTTGAACGAGGGGGTTAGGATTAATGGCATTAGAAAAGGCAACGATTGTTGTCATAGAAACTAATAAACGAATTCCGGTAATGTTTAACCCGGAAGAGTACTCATTAGATGTTGGAAATACCTTTGCCGAAATCGGAATTCCGGGACTAAAAACTCCACCTATTCAGTATGTACGTGGAAACAGTCGGATTCTGAAAATGGATTTGTTTTTTGACACCTTTGAATTAAGGCGCGATGTCAGGCAATTAACTGAACAAATTACGTCTTTATTGAATCAAAATCCAGCAACTCAAGCACCTCCTATTCTAATTTTTTCTTGGGGAGGATTTAACTTTCGGTGTGTTTTGGAAAGTGTGGGACAACGTTTTACCATGTTCATCGAAGATGGTACACCTGTCAGGGCAAATTTATCAGTTAGTTTCCGTGAATATGAAGCAGTCAATATTGAGATTCAAAGAGGCTTCTTTTTTGGGCCTCCTACTATTCGTAATACTGTTTCAGCAGCAGTTAACTTGATTCCTCAAAATACACGCGATCGCATTACCACAGAAGTAGGTAATTTCGTTGAAGGTACAATTCACCAAGTTGTGGAAGGAGAAACCCTAAGTCTGATTGCTGGTGCTGTCAGAGGTGATCCAGAAGCCTGGCGAGAAATTGCCGCAGCTAACAACATAGAAGATCCCATGAATTTAGAACCAGGAACTGAATTATTTGTCCCCACTCTGACATACCTGAGTCGTCTACCGTTAGCAAGGAGAATTGATCAGTAATCAACTAATATTGCAAAAATAACTCATAAATAAACAACTTAGTACCAATTACCCATGCAGCCATATTACGTCCCCGATTTCCTAGTCAAAATAACAGGTATTACACTAGGGGCTGATATCACAAATGCTGTCATTAGCTTGACTGTAGAAAGTCACATTGACATGGCAGACATGTTTAGCATACAGTTCAACAATGCTGACTTGCGCTTTACAGATTCAGCATTATTTGAGGTCGGTAAACGAGTCGAAATTTACATGGGTTATGTGGGTAATTTGCAACCCATGATTTTAGGGGAAATTGTAGCTGTTAGTCCTTCTTTTCCTGAAAGTGGAGCACCTACAATTACTATTACAGGTTACGATTTATCCCATCGGATGCGGCACAACTCGCCCAGTCGCTTTACCTTTACAAAAACCCCTGATTTTCTCATTGCTAGTCAGATTGCTGCCGAAAATTTACTGATTCCAGTTGTTGATCCTACCCCTCCAATTTGGGAGTCAGTGCAACAAACAGGTAGTGACTGGGCATTATTAAAAGAACTGGCTGATCGCAACTTTTTTTGGGTGTATGTCTTTTGGGATAAACTTTATTTCCGCTTCCCGCGACCCCAAACTGAACAGGTGGTTTTAGAATGGGGTAAAAACCTCAGTAGCTTTAATCCTCGCTTATCCACCTCTGGACAATATGGGATTCAAATCATTCGTGGCTATGACTATCAACTAGCACAAAATATCGTTGCTATTTTGCCATTAATTGCTCTTGATCCCACCGACCTAGACAATATTATTGAGCGATTGGGAAGTACATTTATTGAGCAACTTTTGCAATTGGGCAGACATGTAATTCGCAATCAACCGGTCACAAATTACTTAAATGCAGCAGCACTGGCAAAATCCATTCTCTTACAGCTACTACAAGGGTTGTATGAAGCCTCTGGTAATTGTATTGGCATCCCAGAGTTACGGGCAAGAGATACAGTAGAAATTCGCGGCGTTGGTAAGCGTTTTAGTGGACAATATACCCTCAGCAAAGTCAGACATATCATTGATGGCAGTGGTTATCGTACTCAGTTTGAAGTATCTCAACAATTTACCAGTAGTATCCTCAAAAGCTTACGCAAAAAAATTGCCGAAAGCCCCTCACCCAATAAACAAGAAAAAATGACTGGTGTTTTCGTGGGTAAAGTGGTGAATAACCTTGATCCAATGCAACTTGGCAGAATACAGGTATCATTTCCACATCTGAGCGATCTTAATATTAGTCCTTGGGCGCGGATTGCCACAATGATGGCGGGTGCGAATGAAGGTAGCTACTTTTTACCAGATATGGGTGATGAAGTTCTCGTATCTTTTGAAAAAGGAGATATTAATAGTCCTGTAATTGTCGGTGGTTTGTGGAACGGACTAGCTAGACCACCAGAATTCAACACGGGACTTAATGCTAGAAAAATGATTCAAACTAAAACAGGCTTGAAGCTGATGTTTGATGAAACACCAGGTCAAGAAAGTTTGAGTTTGGAGACGCTTGCAGGTTTAACTGTTAATTTATCAGACACTCAAGGTATCACAATTAAAGACCTTCTTGATAACTCAATTCACGTTTCTCCACAGGGAATTACTATTAACAGTCCCACGAGGATTAACTTGACAGTAGCTGGTAATTCTATTGAAATCAATGCAAGTGGTGTTACAATTCAAGGTACTCAAATAAATCTTAATTAGGGAGAGTATATGGGTAAGTTAATTACAGTTTCTGGTCGGACATTATTACTTTCAGGTCAATCACCTCCCACTTTGAATTACCAAGTTGTAGAAACTGATATTCAAGCAACAAAAACACGAGGCAATAAAAAACCGATTTTAATCCAACAAATTAAATTAGACTGTACATGCTTTGGAAGTTACTCAGTAACTACCACTTTTAGTGGTACTGGAAGTGCAGTAATTGTTGCAAGCAGCACTACTGTAAAATGCGAGAATCAGCCAATTTTATTAGCGGGAGACCAAGTAACAATCACCTGTAGCGGAACAATTACGGAAACAAGCACTGGGGCTACTTCTTCAGGAACAGCTTCTGTAACTGTCACAGTAAGTAATACAAATCAAACTAATATTTTTGCTAGTTAAATAAGGACTATGAATGCTGATTTTCTCGGTAAAGGTTTCGCTTTTCCCTTAAAAATTAATGCTCGTGGTGGTATTGCTCAATCCCAACAACAGCAGAAAATTCAGGATTCGATTCGCTTTATTTTAGGAACTCAATATAACGAGCGGGTGATGCGACCAAACTTTGGTTGTAACTTAAATAGCCTGTTATTTGCACCTAATAATCGAGCGACAGCAAACCTTGCCCATTACTATGTTGAAGAAGCTTTAAAAATTTGGGAACCAAGAATTATTCTTGAAGAAATAGTAATTGATAACGACTACGAGCATAACTGTTTGATAATTAAAGTTTCTTATCGGATAAAATCAACCTACGAATTACAAAACTTAGTTTATCCTTTCTATTTAGAGTCACAGTAAAGGAATTAATCAAAATGGCAAGAGGTAGAGTAGATCCACCAAATTTAGATGACCGTACTTGGCGAGAAATAGTTGAACAAACAAGGGCGTTAATTCCTCGCTATGCACCGGAGTGGACTGACCATAATCCCAGCGATTTAGGTATTGCTTTAATTGAGCTATTTGCCTGGATTGTGGAAAGTATGATCTACCGCCTCAATCGTGTACCAGAAAAAAACTTCATCGAATTTTTGAACTTACTAGGAATCACCCGCGATCCTGCTACACCCGCCTCTACTTTTTTAACCTATAAAATAGCTCCTACAAGTAGTAGTTCAGTGATGATTCCTAAAGGTCATCAAGTTTCGACACCACAAACAGAAATAGAAGAAGGAATTGTTTTTGAAACGGATCGAGAACTGACAGTTTTACCAATTAATTTAACGACAGCTTTATCTATTAATCAAGCTCAAATTGAAGAGGTCACTTCTGCTTTAGTCGCTTCACCTTTGACAGGAAAAAAAATTACCATTGTCGAAAATCAATCTATTCTGCTTGGACTCGGTTTTGATGCTGCTATTACTACAAGAATTGAGTTACTATTTCGTTTTACTGAACCAGTCCAAGAAAATCAAATTAACATCAATTGGTACTATTCTGCTGGTAATAACACACCAGAAAATTGGTCAGCAATTACTTCTGTAAATGATGGTACCGAAGGAATGCAAAGCAATGGCATCATCTCCCTGGAAGTTCCTGCCGACTGGACAGCCCAAAACCCAGAAAACTGGTCTTTAGGAGGAATTGCTGAAGATATTAAACAGCCCCGCTTTTGGTTAGGTATTCGGATTACGAATACCACAGCAGCAAGTGGAACTCCCCATGCAGTAGAAATTGGTATTCGCCATATCCTCTTCAACAGTGTTCCCGCTACCAATGCTCTGACTATTAGTCAAGCAGAACTACTGGGAATCAGCAGTGGCGAACCCTTCCAGTTTTTTGAGTTGCGATATCAACCTCTGTTTAAGCAACCCAGAGTGCAAGATCCTTACGAACATTTAATTATTCAGATACGAGAAGCCTTAGATAATGGCGAGTTCACAGAATGGACAACTTGGACTCACCAAGCAGATTTACCCAAAGGTGCAGGAAATTACTATCGCCTCAACCCAGTAACAGGGACAATTACCTTTGGTAACTATCATCCAACAATTTCACCTGATGGTCACGGCACAATTCCCCCACAGGGAAGTGAGATTCGTGCTTTGACTTATCGTTATGTTGTTGGCGGCGTGCAAGGGAATGTCCCGGCTAATAGCATTCAATTGATTCGGATGCCAATTGGTAACCTTACAGGAGTTACTAACTTAGGTGCAGCCATTGATGGTGCAGACGAGGAATCAATTGAAGATACAAAACGACGCGCCCCAGAAGTGCTGCGTAACCGCTATCGCGCCGTTACTGTGGAGGATTACGAGTATTTAGCTAGGGAAGCTTCTACCGAAGTCAAAAAAGTACGCTGTTTAGCACCCAGACAATTTACGCAATACGACAGACGACCAACTGGAGCAGAAATTGGTGATGCTTGGACTTATGGCGGGATTGATCGCAGTATTGGCACAGTCAACGTGATCATTATTCCTCAAGCCCCCTTGAGCAATCCTAACCCCAGACCAATGCCCTCGGAAGAATTACTGCGGGAAGTTTCTGACTACCTCGAAGAACGTCGTCCTGTAACCACCCAGTTACACGTTACCTCACCTCGTTATTTACCAATTAACGTGATCACAGAAATTAGGGTTTGGCAAAAAGCTTTTGACAACGGTTTATTACAACAGGCAGACTATCAACAACAGGTAAGGAATAAAATTGTGAGCAAAATCAGTCGCTTTCTCGATCCGATTTGGGGTGGTGTGGAAGGCAATGGCTGGGAAGTGGGACAAGAAATCAATATTTCTAGCTTATTTGAAGTCATTCAGCCAGATCCAGAGATTGGTTTTATTGCTGATTTGAAATTGGCAGCTGGGGAACCATTTTATCAACCAAATGACCGACCTGAAAGCATTAATCAACCCCTTGTGCGTGTACCAGTCGCAGATTATGAAATTATTTGCGCTGGTATCAATCATCAGATTAACGTTGAACGCTTGAGGTAAGCACTAATCAAAATGACCAACATCAGCACTTACACAAAATATCTTCCGTCTGTTCTTTGGTTAGCGGAAACTGACCCAACTTTATTTCTAGCACGCACATTGCGTATCTTTGAACATATTCTGACTGGTATTCCTGCTGATGCTGAAGCCATGCAAGCAGAAGCTACTATCGTTAGTTCAGGTCAAAATCGGATTGAAGTGAGTAAAGTGATTGAGGCAAATCAGTTTCAGCCTGGAGATTTGCTGAATATTGTTGGTACTAAGGAACAGGTATGGGTTAAAAGTATTAGTAACACAGAAATTTTCTTAACAAATTCTCTCAAAAGTAGCTACAGCGAAGGAAAATTGCGCCTGAGTGCGGACAATTCGTTAGCTAAAACAATTGAGAAAATCCCGCAACTGTTTAATCCTTGGCGCACTCCCCCAGAATTTTTACCTTGGTTAGCATCTTGGTTAGCATTAGAGTTTCAGCCAGAGTGGAGTGAATATCAACAACGTCAATTTATCTCGGAGATTTTGTCTATTTATCAGCAGCGTGGCTTAAAACCAGGTGTACTGACTTACCTGGATATCTATGCTGCTACAGGAGAAAAGCCGCGCATTGTTATTGATGATGGGGAAGCAGTGTTGCGGGCAAAATTGACGACTGATGGCGCAGTGCAACTTAAAACTGTTGCTTATAGCCGCGTGGTTGGTAATGTAGCAGTGCTATTGCATCCAACGGCGATCGCAGTTGACAGGGACAACAACTATATCATTGCTGATCTAGGTGGCGAAGTTAAAAACCAAGACCAATGGAAAGCGTCACTGTGGAAAATGTCCAGTACAGGAGAAATTACTTATCAATCTAGTAATCCTTTACCAGTTCCTCAACCCATTTATTCCGGAGATGAAATCAAAAACCCGACGGCAGTAGTCGTCTCTGAAGATAACCGTTACTACCTCTTGAGTGTCGGTGATCGAACTTCGCGTCCTCGTTCGGCAATTTACTCATTTAGTGCTTCCCCTGGAAGTATTAATACTGTTATTAACCAAAGCACCACACCCACTCTACCAGCAATTAATCCTATGGATATGGTACTGGCCTCTGATACGCAGACATCCAAACAATTTATAGTTTTAGATCGTGGCAGTCATCGAGGTAGTTCAACAACCAAAATAATTGTTGTCAGTACAGATCCTTTAGCAGTGGAGGAACATATTTTAACTACAGTAGTCGAACCCACTGCTTTAGCTAGAGATCCGGTAACAGGACAGTTAATTATTGCCGATGCGAAAGAACCACCTAGAAATAATTCCCCGTTCAGTGCTGCGGATTTGCTCAGGGTTGATCCTAATAATAATTGGTCAGTGACTTCACTGTTGGGAAACCTGAGTCTTGCACAAAACCCACTGATTTTTCCCACAAGCTTAGTTTGGGAAAGTCCCCAATCTTTGTTAATTTGCGATACAGGAGTACGAAAAAGAATCGTTGATGATAATAGCAATCGACACCGTGCTGAACCAGCAGCTATATATCGTGTGGATTTGTCGCAAACACCACCGAAAATTACCCAAATCACCAACCAAAGAAAACTAGTTCATCCTACAAAGATTGCAATTGATCGTCAAGGATATTTGCTAGTTACTGATCGAGGTTCAGCCTATAACATTCAAGATCAAGAAAGAGAGTGGCGTGCTAAACCTAATGAATTTGGTGTCGTGGTTCTGTTTTCACAGCAGCGTCCGACTTCCAGGGAGCAACGTAACAAAATTCGCTTTGAAATTGCTAATGTGATTGATCAACAGAAACCAGGACATACTTTTTGGTGGATGCGATCGCTTTAAAAGTTATCAGTTATCAGTGACCAGTGATCATTCAAGAAATCATTAGTCATCTCTACATTTGTGCCGACTTACTTATTCACTAAATTCAATCAAGGAAACAACTATGTCGTCCGAACCAATTAAACGCAATCGCTATTCTGAACCTCCCAGAAATGAAGGTAATTTTTCTGCCAGAAACTTTGATGAAGATTTTGCTGATTTTCATCTACCTTTAAACCGGATGCAACTGGCTAACTTCCAGGAATGGGGCGTTGCTCAAGGATTAGAAGTAAGTGGTAGTGTTGCTGGTACAACTCTTACTGTGGCACCAGGAGTTGCCATTGATCACCGAGGACAACTGATTTCTCTTTCTAGTGAAGGCAAGGGTGATATTGGTAAAAATCCCCCAAGCGAAGACCACGAAGAAGTACAAGTCCCGGTGGTGCTGGATCTGACGCGCTACACTCAAACTCCTGATCAACCCCTTTACCTGACGATTCAGTTTTCCCAAATTCTGCGTTTCGATGAAGGGCCTCTGGGTAGATATGAAGATGCACCTTGGATACGTTTGCAGCCTGTGAATGGCTTTGCGGACGATGGTACTTCTGTTGTGCTGGCAAGAGTAGTAGTTAAAAGTAATGGGGAACTGACGGAGTTAACAGCACAGGGACGGCGTTTGGTAAGTAAAACAGTGCAACAACTGGTGTTGCGTCGTCCACAAATAGTCGGGGAACAGGTCAAACAGGTGAGTGCAGGGAAACTGGCGGCTACAGATCAGGGTTTGCAATTGAGTGTCCCCGATGCTGGAAACGAAGTCCTGCTCTCTCAGGAAAATGGTAATAATTTTTCTCGGCTAGAGGTACGTACTGATAGCAGCAATTTCACTGGTAAGCTGAATGTTAATCAAGATTTACAAGTTACGGGTGCGATCGCCTCTAGTGGTTTAAGTGTAACTGGCAACTGTGGTATCACACAAAACTTGCAGGTCACAGGTGCGATCACAGCTGCGACTTTAAATACCAATGAACTGGCTGTCACTAGCAATGCCAACATTGCTGGGAACCTGAAAATCTCCGGCAATCTAGAGGTTGAGGGAGATGTGACAGCACGAGATGTCGAGCATGTCTCTGGTAATGTATCCTTCGGTGATGCCGATAATGATGAAGTGAAAATAACAGGCGTGTTGCGATCAGGGCATTCTTCTGGAACGTTGCAGGTAGATGATGCTTTGCACACAACTGGTTGGTTAACTGTTGACGGCAATATCTCTATCGTTGGTAGAGGTGGTCGAAACCACTTCAAGGATGTGGAAAAATCAGATGGAGCAGGACTCAGGGTAGGTGCTGCCTGGAATATGTATGGCATCTACGCAGAAACCGGGCGGGGAGTCTTAGGTGGTGCAAGTGGGGTTAGCTTACAAAACAATGCTTTAACAGTTGAAACCAATGGTAACGTCGGCATTGGTACAACATCTATCCATAATCCTCAGCGTTGGAACAAAGTTTTGGATATTTTAGGTACAACTCATGCTCGGTTGAATGTAAGATCTAGCGGTGGAGTTGTTACCAGTGTTTTTAGTAATGACAACTGGAGTGGTGCCAGAGGTGTGATTGGCACAGACTCGAACCATCCATTAACATTGGCTACTAACTATACACATCATGTAACTCTTGATACCAATGGCAATTTCGGCATCGGTACGACTAATCCAGGGGCGAGACTAAATATTATTCATCAAAACCAGGATGCAAATGGAAATTCATTAATTATTGGTCCAACAAATCAGTCAAATCTGAGACTGGGCTATCATCAAAACTATAGCTGGATTCAATCTCATGGAAATAAGCCATTAGCAATTAACCCGATTGGAAATAATGTTGGCATCGGTACGACTAATCCAGTGATGAAGTTGGATGTGAATGGATGGATATCTATATCAGGAGGCAATGGATTGCGATTTTACAACGCTAATCAGTCTCAATATTGGCAAATCTATCCAGAATGGAACGATGCGGGCGATCCAGATTTGATGTTTGACTTTAGTGCCAAAACCCAAAACAAAGGTTGGGTAAGAGGTTGGCTTGAACCAGAAGGTGGGTGGAGACAGCCCAGTGATGAACGACTCAAACAAGATATTGAACCCTTGGCCAATGTATTGGATCGAGTTATTAAGTTGCAGCCCAAATCTTACCATTGGCTCAATTCAGGGAATAATTCCTGCAAGTACTTTGGTTTTATTGCTCAGGAAGTAGAGCAAATTTTCCCTGATTTTGTCAGTGAAAAGCGCGGCTTTAAAGGAATGAATTACAATGATTTTTCTGTAGTTGCAATTGCCGCCATTAAAGAACAACAAGAACTGATCTTACAACTACGAGAAGAGGTAGCTGATCTCAAAGAGCAAGTTAATCAAGTAAAGAGTAACAAGAAAAATAGGTAGCTAGTCTTACTGTTGACCTTCAAACTCATATCCCGACGTTAATCAAGCTATCTGTCGCGCTACAGTGAAGTGAAGGAGATGGTATTGCTTCGATGTGGACTATTCGTGCTTTAAAACGTGCAGGATTTCAAGTCGTTAAAAGTAACAGTGACTTATAAATTTCAATAGGAATAATATCCAATCCAAAACAATTATTGTGGAAAATTACCAACAACCAGACCGTAAATATTTATAATTCACTGTACGATTTGATTAAAGTTTTAAACTGATTAAATCCATGCCAATCTCTCTCTGCTAACCTCTGTCCTCCAAAACTTAATTTCACAACTGTTTTTGCCATAAATTTACGTTTAGCTGCACCATGAAGTTGAAATGCAGTTTCAAACAGCTTTTTTAGCAAATCAGTTAATACTATAGACACGGATATTGCTTGCCAGACTCAAAAACACATTAAGAGGGAACAGGGAACGGGCAACTCTTAACAGGGAAATCCCCATAATTAAAATTAGGGGATTTGTTAATGAACGTCTTTTTTCTTGCACTACGTGCCTCGTAGCTGCAAGGCTTCTCGGAGAGTACAAAATGTTTTTATTTTTTTCATGAATAAATTAAGGGGCTTGTACCCAATATTCGGCTGCTCATATTCTTTCACTGTTAAGAGTTCCCTGTTAAGAGTTCCCGCCCCGTTGGCGCAGCCTCTCGTAATTTCTGTAGCCTACATAATATCACATTGTCACTAGATGCCTAACTTTATACTGTTTAATTTCTTCCAAAGGTTCATTTTCTCCTGAAGAAAAAGCAGTCATCAGATGACCGCTTGCTTCTACTTTAGCTTGATAAGTACCACTTTTTTTACCATCAATCCCAGTAAAATTAATCTGAACATCCGCCCATTCTTGATTAATTTTATCTTCAGCTAAAATTTGCCCTGATTTTTGATATTGCAGCCAATTCCAACCCTCTTGCATCAATATTTCTCGTTCCACAATTTGCTCAAACTTAGATAAACCACCCCATCCCCGATAGTAAGGATAAAGTTCTTTCACAGAACCTTTACGCCATACCAATACATCTAAAATTTCCGGCTTTAAATGACCCCAGTATTGTCCTAGTGGTAAATCAACTAGGGTAGGTGCAAACTGATGTCCGCCAAAATGACTGCATCGCCAAACACGTAGATTTGGATGAGTTGTCGCATATTCAGCACGCAGTTTTTTATAGATGGGATAACCAAATCTGCTACAGGCAGCATCAACATTACCATGTGTGCAGACAAGTAATTCTCTAATATGATGACTATGTTGGCGATATTGTGCAAAATTTTGCAGTTTTTCTGGTTCTTTGACTAAAGCAAGTGCTAAATTACCAATTTCCGCATCTGGTACGATAAATTCTTGTTTTTCATACTCAGCAAATAAGCCAGATGGGCGGCGATAGTAAAATACGTGTTTATACCCAGGAATAGAATACTCTTTATCTGGTGCGATCGCTAGCTGTCGAATTGTCCCCCCACCTTCCCAAACAAAGTTTAAAGCGTCTATTACTCCTTGTGGCATAGGATCAGGTTCAATCCAAATTTCCACAGGCCAAGGTTGTGCAGCTTCAATAATTAAATATTGTTCCACAGCGATCGCAGTTCCAATTGGGTCTTCACCGTTAGCTTGAGAAATTTCTGAACAAAAACGGCAATTATTTTGAGTTTTGTTAATTGACATATTCAAACTTACCTCACTAAATATTTGAACAAATCATCAATAATTTTATTAACTCCCAAAGGGCTACCAGAAAACCCATCACTTTGATTTACTATATAGAAAAATAGGTTTTGAATACCTACTAAAGTTGCTTGGACGTTATTCCAAGTACCACGAACACCAATTTCGTAATTATCTACCTTTTACTGAGCACCCATTTAACCATGAGCAATTCTATCAAGGTGTGTTAATTAAATACTTAAATAAATCATCAATAATTGCATTGGCAGCTAACATACCACTACCAATCCAGTAACTTGGAACTACATAAACCTTATTTTCTTTTACAGCTTTTAATTTTCTCCACAGGGGACTTGATTTGAGTTGCTCTAATTGATAATTTGCTGTTCGATTACCTTTGGCGTTATTTTCATAAGTCCAAATAAAAATAACATCACCATCTGCTTTTTTAATTAATTCATTACCGATGGAAACTTGAATGGGATTACCAAATATTTTTTTTGCCTCTGGAGCAGTAAAATTTTGTGATTCTGGACGAGATAAACCGGCATCTTGCAAAACTATTCCGCAGAAAGAATCAAGTAGATAAAGGTTAATATTATTTGGATATACTCGCACTACAGAAACTTTAAGTTTGGATAATTTATTGCCCATTTTTTGCTTAAATTCTGCAAGACGTTGGTAATAATTTTCCATTACTTGTTGAGCAACTTCTTGCTTACCTAAAGCCAAACTAATGTTTGTAAATACCTCTTTCCATGTACCACTGTGTGCAAATTGTAACAAAACTGTCGGAGCGATTTTTGAGTATAAAGAATAAAATTGCTGTTGATAGACAAAACCCAAAATAAAATCTGGTTTGAGTGCCAGAATACTTTCTAAACTAGGTTCGCCAGTTCTACCAATGTTTTTTACTCCTGTCAAACGCTCTTGCAAATATGATGGAAGATTTGAGATCACAGCACCAGCAGGTTTAACACCTAGTGCGATCGCATTTTCCAATGAAGCATCATCTAGAGTCACAAGTCGCTCAAACTTTTCGGGAACACAGGATATTCCCGCCCCGTGTTCTACCTGACGACAGGTTGTGTTTTGACTTTGATAATTCTCAGGTAAAGAACCACCATGATGACAAGCAACAGTTACGAATAGAGTACACAATAGTGTGAACACAAATCGCCACCAATGAGTTAAACTTTTGATTTTTTTATCACTGTCATTCATGATGGAATCTCATACCCAGAAGATGACTTTTGTCAGAATTAAAATGTCACAGAAAAACTACCAATTATTGTTAATGGTGCGCCCGGTTCTATAGCAACTCTACCAAAGTTTGCTCCTAGATAATGTTTTTCGTTAAAGAGATTTTGGATATTAATCCCCGCACGCCAATTATCACGTTTATAGTAGATTGCTGCGTCTGTTCTCAGATAACCAGGGATGATATAGGTATTACTTGTGTCACCTTGGCGATCGCCTACATAAAATAACCCTAAACCAAAACCTAAACCTTGCAAATTACCACGTTGTAATTCATAAGTTGTCCACAAACTAGCTGTATTAGATGGGACGTTAGCTGGACGATTTCCCTGCAAACCGTCATTATCTTTGGTAATCTCGGCATCAATATGGGAATAAGATGCTATCACATTCCAACCAGGACTAATTTCTCCAGCCACATTGAGTTCAATACCTTGGTTACGTTGTTCACCTACAGCATTGAAAAAGTCTGGGTTATCAATATCAGTTGTGGCAATATTTGATTTTGTAATGTGATAAGCTGCCAAGGTAGCTGCTAATCTGCCATCCAAAAATTCACCTTTTACTCCCACCTCATACTGAGTTCCTCGTTCAGCTTCTAAAATTGAACCATCTGGTCTTCTACCAAAATTTGGTTGAAATGATTTGCTGTAACTAGCATAAAGAGAAATAGGTTCAATAGGTTGATAAACAATACCCAATCTGGGAGTGAAAGCGGAATCATAGCGACCAGATTCAGAACCATTCCGTAAATTTATACTGCTTTGATCAACAGTATCAAACCTTCCACCAATAAGCAATTTTAAATTATCTGCAAACGCTATTTGGTTTTGCAAGAAAATTCCTAGACCATCGCTAGTATCTTGGTTATTACGCACAACGTTAGTTAATGCGTCTAAACCAGGTCTGGGTACGGCGTTGTAAACTGGATTGAATACATCAATACTGGGTGTAATTCCTCCTGGCGCTCGGCTTTGAGTTCCTCCTGATGTGAATCTAGCTAAGTCAACACCAAACAAAAGAGTATGATTAATCGAGCCTGTAGCAAACTTACCAACTACATCAGTTTGTAAAGTATAACTTTCGCTATAGTCATCATTGGATCTAAAGTTCCGTGTGAGAATGCCTGTTGTTTCATTTAATCTCACAGGTTCAGCACGATAATCAAAACTATCTGAACTTTGATATCGGAAAGCATTACGGATTTTCCAATTATCGTTAAAGTTATGCTCTAAACGATAGCTCAAACCTATTTCTTCAACTTTGCTAACATCATCTGGTTCACCAAAAAAACGCTCTAGAGGAGTATCAATAATACCCTCACCAAAGGCTAAAAATCCCCGATCAAATGGACGCTCATCGTTGAGATAGTCAAATTGAAACGTTAAGTTAGTTGCTTTGCCAATTTCCCATTTTAAAGAGGGTGAAATAAAGAATCTTTGAACATCTTGATCAAAATCACGGAAACCATCGGAAGTTTCGTAAACAGAATTGAGCCTATAGAGCAGAGTTTTATCAGAATTTAGTGGACCAGAGATATCAATACTAGGGCGAAATGTGGAGAAACTACCCACTGACAATTCAGCATTATAGTAGGGATCTCTGAGAGGCTGCTTTGTAATTAAATTAATTACTCCTCCTGGTTCAACACCACCATATAAAATTGAAGCTGGACCTTTGAGAACTTCTATCCGTTCAACGTTGGCGGTTTCTCTGATACCACCTCGTCCATCTTTGAAACCATCAGTTAAAATACTTCCACCAAAAGTACCACCACCAAAAAATCCCCGAATGCCAATTTGGTCTACTGTACCACCAAACCCACCATCTTGAACCACACCACCAATATTCAGCAGCGCATCTCTTAAACGAGTAACTTTTTGATCTTTGATCACTTCTTCAGGAACTACTTGAATAGTCTGAGGAATATCTCGGATCAGAGTATCAGTTCTCGTTCCAGTCGAAGCATTGGGTACACGGTATCTATCTTGCTCACCTGTTACCACCAGTTCAATAGGTGGTTCATTTTGTGCAGGTGGTTGTTCTGGCTGGGTTTCGCTACTAGGTTGCTGTTCTGGTTGTGGTGGGGTTGTTGGTGTCTGTGGTGTTTGAGTAATAGTTACAGTTGGTACAACCCCGAAAACTAAACCCTCGTCACCATCAAACAATTCGACTTGCGGCGCACCACTTTCACCAGTTACCGTTACCCGAATTGTGTTTGCATCCAAATTTCTAACTGTAACTTCAGTAATTCCCGCAGTCGGTTTTTCCTGGCGGAATATATCACCACTAGCTAAACGTAACTGAGCATTGGGAATGTCAACAATATAGCTATTTCCCTGACTCTGATTTGTCAATTGCAGTTGATCTGATTGATTGGTTTCTAAAATTATCTCTATACCTTTGTCTGTAGCTTGCGATTTCACACCTGTTATCTGAACAAGAGATTGAGCAAGCCATTGCTGAATACTGGTAGCAGGTTTTTCTACTTCACTTAGTTGGGGAATTTTAGATATTGGTTTTTGGCTATCTTTGGCTAATACAGGTGGGTTAACCAGTACCAAAGCCAATCCTGTCATCCAAGCTAGTTTCTGTAATTGATTTGACATCACTCTACTCACACGCAAATAAGGGATTGGGTTTGGGAGTTACGTATTGAGAAACACTATTACTTACTGAGTAGTATCCAATTTCTCCAACCCAAGTACCCTGGATGTTGTTAATTAAGAATTCCTATCAAGTAGCTTACAGGAAAGCTCTTGGGTATGGGTGAGTGATTTGAACGCTAGACGGAATTTTTTGAACGCTAGGCGGAATTTTCCCTTGTTCTAGTTATTGCATCAGGTTATTATTACTTTTAAATCCTAGAATGACAGCATCAATTTTCCATCCTTAATGTTTTTATCCTATCAATTCATCAACTGTTATACCTAACTGTGAATTAGCAGTCAAAAATTCTTTGGGATTGATGCCAAATTTTTTTCTAAAAGCAGTAGCAAAGTAACTGCGGCTAGAAAAACCAACGCTACGGGCTGCTTTAGAAATACTTATCTCTCCTGCTGCTAACAGTTTCCGTGCCTGTTCTAATCTATGATGATGTAAATAGCCAAATACAGTCGTCCCAAACACCAGACGAAAACCACGTTTGAGAGTACAGTCATTTAAGCCTACTTGTCTTGCTAATTCCATTAAAGAAGGAGGATTGTCTAAATTATTTAATAAAATTTCTTTGGCATAGTGAATACGTTCCACATCATCAGGCTTGAGGGAAAAAGTGTTATGTTTACCTTGACGTGCTGCGATATCTTCTTCAACTAGCAATACCATTAGTTCCAAAACTTTACTTTCTAAGTACATCCGTTTCATCATTCCCTGATATGGACAATTTAAAATTTGCTTTAATGCTACTTCCATTGCTGGCGTATTAGCACTAGAACGAGAATAATATTCTTGATGGGGTTTTCTGACTAAGTGAGTTAATTCTTGGGGTAGCTGATTTTCTTGTTTACCCATAAAAAAGTAAAATAGTTCCGGTTCTATGTGAACATTGATTTCAATTATTTTTCCTGATTTCAATGATTTAAATTTCTGTTTTGGTGCTAGTCCACTTCCCCATAATGTGTTTTGTCCACTACTCCCGCTAAAATTTTTATTTTGTTGATATCCTGTCAGATTAAAGCTGTATTCTAAAGGATGTTGTCGCTCAGGATTTTTTAGAACTAAATCATCATGTAATTGGTATTCTGAAATTGCTAAATCTAAACCATCCCGTAATTCTATTGTTCCCCAAAATCCTGTACCTAACTTTTGTGGGAATGGACAAAGAGTATCAAATATATTCCAGGATTCTCTTAACGTGGAGGTAAGCATCGACGCACTTGCTTCTGTTTTCGGTATATCTACAAATAATTCCCAAAATTCTGTTTGCGAAATGGTAATTGTCATAACTATGAACAAGATATGTGAGTCAGCTCTCAATACAAAGCTAGTGTGAGCAGTATTTCTGATGAAACACAGCAAATAACAGCTTATTGAGAGTTATTAGCATTAGACTAACTAGAATAGCCTGTTTTTATACCGATATTTTGTTGTTAACAATACAAAAGTTTTGCATATTTTACTTAATGAGTGGAAGAGAAGGATATTAAAATGCAATCAAGAGGCATAATTAAGCGTAAAATCCGGTAATTAGCTGAAAAATATTCTTTATTGCCATCTATTTAATTTTTGTATCAGATTTCAGAATACAGCTTGCTGATAGCTAAAATTTTATGAAAATCGGACTACAACAATATTGGAACTTACTTGTAGACTACCTAAAACCACAAAAGAGCAGGGTTGTCAAATTTGCGATCGCCCTTTTGGCTAGCATCGGGTTACAAATCCTCAACCCCCAAATTCTGCGTTATTTCATTGACACTGCTGTTGCTGGTGGCGATGACCTATGGTCGGTCGGAGGCGATCGCCAAAAATTATTTTTAGCGGCCTTGTTATTTATTGCTGTAGCCTTAATCACCCAAGCAATGTCAATTACCGCCACATTCTACGGTGAAAACGTCGCATGGACAGCCACTAATGCTTTACGTGCGGATTTAGTAGAGCATTGTTTAAGACTAGATTTATCCTTTCACAAATACCGCACACCCGGTGAATTAGTAGAACGCATAGACGGTGATGTGCAGAATTTATCAGAATTTTTCTCGAAATTCACTATTCGCATCTTGGGCAATTTGCTCATGATGCTGGGTGTGATAGTGGTGCTATTCTACGAAGATTGGCGAGCCGGTTTAGCTATTTCCTTATTTGCCCTCACCGCCTTATCTACTCTGATTAAGTTGCGTAGCATAGCAGTATTCCATTGGAGAGGCTATCGCCAATATAGTGCAGAGTTCTTTGGCTTCTTAGGTGAACAGCTAACAGGAATAGAAGACATCCGCGCCAATGGAGCGAAAAACTATGTCATGCACCGCTTCTATACAATCATTCGCAACTGGCTGCCTATATTTCATCAAGCCCGCTTTGCCGATACAATTCTCTGGGTTACAACCAACGGTATATTTACTTTGGGTAGTGTAGTTGCTCTCATAGTTGGTGCTTATTTATGGAGTCAACAGGCAATCACCATCGGTACAGTTTACCTACTTTATTATTACACCAATATTCTGAGCGAACCGATTAAACAAATTCGCAACCAATTTGAAGACCTCCAGCAAGCAGATGCGAGTATTTACCGCATCAAAGACTTATTGCAAGTTCAATCTCAATTGCGTACAAGCGGCGAAAAATCAATTCCCCCAGGCGCGTTTTCTGTAGTTTGTGAGAATGTCTCATTTAGCTACCATGACCGAGGACTAGAGTCTCAGGATTTGGTGCTGCAAGATATATCTTTTAATTTACCTGCGGGTCAGGTATTGGGTTTACTGGGACGTACTGGAAGCGGTAAAACTACTTTGGCGCGATTACTGTTGAGATTTTATGACCCACAATCAGGTTCAATTCATTTGGGAGGTGTACCTGTTAACCAAACTCCATTGACGGAATTACCTGGAAAAGTCGGATTAGTAACTCAAGATGTGCAACTTTTTCAAACTACAGTGCGTAATAATCTCACCTTTTTCAATCAACACATTAGTGATACTCGCATTTATGAAACACTAGAAATGTTGGGATTGTCAGAATGGTTGCACTCTTTACCCAACGGCTTAGATACAAATTTAGGGCCAGATAGTAGCGGCTTGTCTGCGGGACAGGCGCAGTTATTAGCATTTACGCGTGTGTTTCTCAAAGACCCTGGTTTAGTCATTTTAGACGAAGCATCTTCACGCCTTGACCCGATAACAGAAAAACTCATTGAAAAAGCTATAGATAAATTATTGATGGGACGAACCGCTATTATTATTGCCCATCGTTTAGCAACCGTAGAAAGAGCAAATCAAATCTTGATCTTAGAAAAAGGTAGAGTAAATGAATACGGTCAAAGAGAAGAACTAGCAAACAATCCTAATTCACGTTTTGCCCAATTATTACAAGCTGGTTTAACAGATTTATTAGTTTAAGGACAGGACTGGGGATTGGGGAGTGGGTATTAAAAATAAATTATGCCTAATTTTCCTGAAATCGTCTACCTTCCCCTTCCAAATCCCTAATCCCCAATACCCGATACCCAATACCTAATATTATGATGTCATCAACAAAAAAACTTCCAGGTTGGCAATTATTATGGAGATTGATTTGCTATAAACCAAAACTCTACTTCATTGATACTTGCTTCTGGATTTTTATTATGGGCTTGCCTGCCCTACCTGGGTTAATTATCAGGGAATTTTTTAATAGTCTCACAGGTAAAGCTGCATTTGGTTTGTCACCTTGGGCATTTATTGCTGCTTTATTAGCTTTAAATTTAAGTCATATTGCGGTGATATTGATAGGACGAATTACCAAAACTCAGCACCGTTTTACCATGAGGTCTTTACTGAGAAGAAATTTATTAGAACGTCTCTTAAATAATCCTCATGCTCAAATTATTGTGGCTAACGGTGAGACTGACAAGACTTTATCGCAAGGTGAAGTAATCAGCTATTTTCGAGATGATGCCGAACACATTGAAGATAATGTGGCATGGGTATCAGAAATATTTGGGGAGGGACTATTTGCTTTCCTTTCTTTAGCAATTTTATTAAGTGTCAATGTACCTATGACACTATTTGTTTTTCTCCCCTTAGTGGGGATGGTAATTATTATCCAAAAAACAGAAACCCGCATCAAACATTATCGTAAGGCTAGCCGTCAAGCAACTCAACAAGTAACAGGAATTTTAGGGGAAATCTTTAGTTCTGTGCAAGCAATTAAAGTAGCTGGTGCAGAACCAGATATACTCAATTATTTTCGTACCTTGAATGAAAAGCGTCGCCAGATGATGATTAAAGATAGCCTATTAAACGCCATTCTCAATTCACTATTTCAAAATATGGTGAATTTCGGCACAGGTTTGATTTTGGTCATGGCTTCTTTTTTGATGCAAAGCGGCGTAAATCAGTTAACAGTGGGTGACTTTGCTTTGTTTGTCTATAACCTGTCATTTGTCACAGGCTTTTTTAGCTCTGTAGGTGGCTTTATGGCATTGTATAAACAAACTGAAGTAGCTTTTGAACGCATGGCTGCTTTAATTTCTGGTGCATCAGCCAAGACTTTGGTAGCTCCAAATCAACTTTATCTGCCAGACTTGGGTAGAAGTCAAAAAACCTTACCTCGATTAGAACAACCTGTAGAGAATCAGGAGGAGCATTTACAATCATTAAGACTCTCAAATTTAACTTATATTTATCCGGGAACTACTCAAGGAATCGTAGATATTAACTTAGAAATACAGCGTGGTAGTTTGACTGTAATTACTGGACGCATCGGTGCTGGGAAAACTACATTGCTACGGGTGTTGTTAGGATTATTACCCAAGCAAGGAGGGGAAATTTACTGGAATGGACGGATAATTGAAGACCCTGCTAATTTTTTTGTACCACCTCGCAGTGCTTATACTCCACAAATTCCCCAGCTTTTTAGCTATTCCTTACGAGAAAATATTTTACTGGGATTGTCCAAAGATGATGCTGATATTCAAACAGCGTTAAAAATGGCTGTGTTTGAGCAAGATTTAGCAGCCATGAGTGAGAAACTAGAAACTTTAGTGGGTACAAAAGGTGTACGGCTTTCTGGTGGACAGATGCAACGGGTAGCGGCGGCGCGAATGTTTGTCCGTCAGCCAGAATTCCTGGTATTTGATGACCTGTCTAGCGCGTTAGATGTGGAAACAGAATTGACATTATGGGCGCGGATCTTTGCTAATGGAACTGAACAAGGAGAAAATCCTTGGACACCAACTTGTCTGGTGGTGTCTCATCGCCGTTCTGTGTTACGTCGCGCTGATCAGATTATAGTCATGAAAGCTGGTAGGGTTGTTGCACAAGGAAAGTTTGAGGAAATTTTAGCTGATGAGCAAGCTGATTGGATTTTTTAGATTGTTATAGTTAGTTTTTCTCGGACTGACGCACCCTAGATTTTGAGCGGAGTAATGGCATGAGCCAGGCGATCGCCAATGGAAAGATGAGGTAAGGTTGCCCAAAATTTGTTGGAGGTAGAAAAATCTTAGGAGATGGCAACAAATTAGTGACTGGTTTGAGTAAATTAGTCAGGACTTACGCAAGTGTCACATTACAGATGTCTTGTAGGGTGCGTCAGACTGTTTAAATACTGTCAATAAAAGTATTTTTGATATCTGACGCACCCTACTAATATGCCAGTTGCGTAAGTCCTGTTAGTTTTTTGTTCGTAGTAAGGACTTTAGTCCTCACTACAATCACTTGTATCTAACCAGCAATCTCCTTGAAAGCTTGCAGTAATTCCTGTACTTCCTCCACAGAATTGTAATGGACTAAACCAATTCTTAAGAAACCACCATCGGCTTCAACCCCCAGTCTTTGCGTCAATTCGAGGGCGTAAAAATTACCGTGCCAAGTGAAGATACCGCGATCGCCTAACATTTGCGCTATACTTTCAGGACTATGATTTTCTAATCTGAGGGCTACTGTAGGTGTACGCCAATTAAACCGACTGGTATCACTGATACCGTATAACTTTAACCCAGGAATTTCTAACAGTCCCGAAATTAGTTTATGGCTGAGTTCTCTTTCATATTGCTGAATGGCTGACATAGCAGCAACTAAAGCCGCCCTCCGACTATGATATGCTCTGGCGATCGCATCTGGATTTTCTGATGTCAAAAATCGGGGACATTGGAAATGTTCTAAACCTGCTTTGTCAGCATCCATCAACGCTGTCACTAACTCATTATCGATGGTTGGTGATACATGACAGCCTAATTTTGTCAAGTAATTAATTGCCGCTACCACACCCGCTAACCCTTCATGATTGAGAGTTCCCGTTTCCCAACGACATGGGACTTCATCACTAGCGGGTTTGACTTTATAGGGTTGCAGACTTGCTAAATGCTCTCTTTTAGCGTATAATATACCGACGTGTGGCGCAAAAAACTTGTAAGCCGAACAAGCGAGAAAGTCGCAATCTAAAGCATGAACATTGATTGGTGCGTGGGGTGCATAATGCACAGCATCCACAAACACCCAAGCACCGACAGCATGAGCCAAACTGACGATACTAGCGACATCGTTGATTGTTCCCACCGCATTAGAAGCATAACTGACTGCCACTAACTTGGTACGAGAATTAATCTGCTGTGCTAAATCATTCATGTCTAAGGTGCAGTCTTCGAGATGAATATCTACAACTCGAATAATTGCGCCTTGTGCTTCTAAAGCGTACCAAGGGGAAACATTGGCAGAATGATCTAATCGCGTCACAATAATCTCATCCCCTGGTTGGATGTGACGGGCGATCGCTCGGCTTAAACTAAAACTTAGGCTGGTCATATTTGCGCCAAATACCACCTCATCACTATCACAGCCTAAAAAATCGGCGATCGCACTTCTGGCAGCCCCAATTACCGCATCAGTGCGCCTACTCGTAGCAAAAGCACCATGAGCATTAGCATTCGACCTCACTAAATAGTCACTGATAGCATCTAACACTGCACCTGGTACTTGTGTTCCACCAGGGCCATCAAAAAATATAGCAGGTTGACCGTTAACTTTTTGCGTCAAGGCTGGAAAGTGAGCGCGTATCCATTTTAAATCTAAAGGCTGCATAATCAACTCCTCGGTTGATAGTGAACCGATACCTGAAGCTTAAATCTTGTTTATCAATACGCATTTTTTGATATCACAATTATAGCCAAATAGCTCTAGCTGTCCTGAGTATGAGGAGGTGCATTGTTGTAACTGGGTTGAGTGTGACAAAATAGAGATTGACAAGATTAGGGTGTGAAAAATAACACCCAAATAGTAAAAAGCATGGTGTTAGAAGTTCTGCTACGAAACCGACGCAAAATTCGCGCCGTGGGTTTTGATGATGCGCCCTTTACTCGCGCCGCAGGTAAACCTGTGAGTGTGGCAGGGGTTATCTGTGCAGATACTCGGTTTGAGGGAATGGTTTGGGGAGAAATAGAACCTGATGGTTGGGATGCTACAGAAACACTGTCTCAGCTTTTAATCGGCGGCAAATTTTTAGCTCATCTGCACGTGGTATTATTAGATGGGATTTCTCTTGGTGGTTTTAATATTGTTGATTTGCCGTTGTTAGCAGAAAAGTTAGAGCGTCCCTGCATTGCTGTCATGCGTAAGCAACCTAATCTTAATGCGATGATATATGCTATGCAGCGACTACCACACCCAGAAAAACGTCTGGAAGTTGTGCGTCGTGCTGGTACTGTGCATGAATATCCACCTTTTTATTTTCAGGTTTGTGGTGCTGATGCGGCAATAGCGGCGCAGGTTTTACAACAACTCACTGACTGTGGTCATGTTCCTGAAGCTTTGCGTCTGGCGCATTTGATAGGTTCGGCGGTGGTGAAGGGGGAGAGTGGGAGACAGGCTTGAGGAGGTGAGGAGG
>NZ_LUHJ01000072.1:167488-178954 GCF_001597745.1 Anabaena sp. 4-3
GGGCAACTTGGGTGAGGATGTTTATTGGGGTTTGTTGTTTGAGGAGTTGCATTTCTGATGGGTTTTTGACTAGCATTGCACCAGCAAAGCCTAGTGAGTTGATGGATATGGTTTGAAATTTTTCTTGCGATCGCGGTACAATTAGCATCCATTCTCTTGTGGCTAGTAGGTTATAAGCTCCTGCTTGTCTTTCATTATCAATAGCACCTAAACCTACAGTACGCAGTAAGTGATGATAGGTTTCTAAGGTGGTTTTGGCTGCTGTGTATGGTGACTCTATCCACGCTGGATTTAATCTGGCAAAGGCGTGTTGATATGGTAGTCTGGGTATGGTGAATATCCCGTCTTCAAGTTTCGCTGCGGCTAAAAGCGGTTCTATGGGTATGTTTGTTCCTGAAGGTGTTAAAGGTAGGGGTACTAATTGCAGATGTTTATGTTTTTGGCTTGCACCTGCGGTTTTACCAGCGTTGTAGAATACTAAACCGTCTATTCCCGCTAAACACGCCCACATCGCTGTCAAGTCTGCTAGAGTTAGTAAGCTTTCCTGTTCTTCAAAGGCACGGGTGATAATTAATAGATGGTAATCTACTACGTTGAATTTATTCAAGATACATACATGAGTATCTGAGATATCCGCCACAAATAAATCTTGTTCGTAGGGCAGAAACGGATTAAACTCTTTACCAGATGCAGTTGTTTGTTTGTCTTGTTGTTTCTTCGCTGCGTCTTTACGAACTAGGTTAGATAAAATCCGCACTAAGAATTTAACACCATCCTGTTCGACAAACTCAAACTCTGTCGGTATCGATAGCAGCGCACCACATTCTAAAGCATATTTAGTCTGGTTTTTTACCCTCTCCCATAATGTGCTGGGTTGCAGTAATATCTGAGCGTCTGACATGGTTAACTACGTTTCCACCCTACTCACCAGATTTTAAGGCAAATGTTGCAAAATCTCACAACACCTAGACAAGTTCAGGCGATCGCTTGCAGCTAGGAAGACTTAGCATTTACCTCCTGCTTCCTGGCTGTTGGCTTCTGCCTTCTGCTATACTGTTCATAATCTGCTCTACTCGCTGTAAATTAGCAGTCTCCTGCTTTTGCGAATAGATTTTGATAGCCTGGGCAAAAGCTTGCTGTGCTTCTGGTATTTTGTTTAAAGCCAAGAAGGAATTCCCCTTGACTTCATAAGCTGCTGCATGGTTAGGCTCTCTGAGAATTACGCGATCGCTATCTGTAATCGCATCCTGGTATTTTTGCCGCGCTAACCGTGCTACACTACGTTGATAGTAAGCTTCTATGTAGTTGTTATCTATATCTATAGCTCGATCAAAATCTTTGGTAGCATCTCTATGTTCACCTATCGCTGCACGAGCTAGTCCCCGATGATAAAATGCTAACGCCCAACCTTCCGAATGCTCGATGGTTTTATCATAGTCTTGAATCGCTCCTTGATAATCTTTTTGAGCAAAGCGGGCTAAACCTCGGTTATAATAAGCTTCAGCAAATCTCGGATTAATTCTAATCGCTTGGGAAGCATCCGCAATTACTCCCGCATAGTCTTGCTGAATACGGCGAATTGTCGCTCTCCCATTGTAAGCTTCTGCGTCGTTAGGCTGAAGCCGAATGGCTTGCTCAAAGTCAGCTAACGCAGTTTGATATTCTTGTTGAGCAATGCGAGTTAGTCCCCGACTGGTGTATGCTTGACTATAATTGGGGTCAATTTCCAAGGCTTTTTTGTAATCTACTAAGGCAGCTTGATAGTCTTTGAGTTGACTATAAGCTAAACCCCGATTAGTGTAAGCTGCGGCACTATTAGAGTTGATTTTTATAGCTTGATTATAATAGGCGATCGCATTTCTATAATCTCGTTTCTTGTAGCGATTATCTCCCCATCTAGTATAGTCACTCGCATCAGCTTGGACGTTATCAGGTAATCGCTCTACATCTAGGTTAGCACCTCTAAGGTCAGCATTTTCTAAATTGGCACCGCCAAGTTTCGTCCCTACCAATTCCGCACCTCTTAAGTTAGCATATCGCAGGTTAGCATAACTCAAGTCAGCATTCTGCAATTGAGCATTAGCCAGGTTCGCATCCCGCAGATTAGCATAACTCAATTTAGCATTTCTCAGTTCCACACCTCGCAAGTCAAAACCCTGCAAGTTTGCTCCACTCAGGTTAACACCTCTGAGAGTCACACCACGAAAATTAACAAATCTCAGGTTAACATCACTCAGATTTACACCGTTGAGATTCACACCTGTGAGGTTAACATTATCCAGTCTCGCACCCCGGAGATTAGCAAAAGTTAGAGTTACACCACTCAGGTTAACATCACTCAAGTCCGCATTCCTTAAATCAGCACTGCTTAAATTAGCATTTCTCAAGTCTGCACCAGTGAAGTCAGCACCGCTTAAGTCAGCATTGCTGAGATTTGCATTAGCTAAGTCAGTACGAAATAATCTAGCACGAAACAGTTTCGCTCCCCTTAAATCAGTGTTTCTCAAGTCTGCATTACTTAAGTCTGCACCTTCCAAGTTAGCTTGATTCAAATTAGCTTGATAAAGGTCAGCACTAACCAAATTTTTCCGGCTTAAGTTGGCTCGGCTTAAATTACATCTAGCACATTTATTCGTATCAAGCAATTGTTTAATCTGTTCTGGTCTTTGCGCGTAAACCGGAAGGTGCGAAAATATTGGTGTCAATACAGTCACAGCCGCAAAAACGGCTGAAAGTCCTATTTGCTTGCTGTTCAACAATGTCATCTTTGATTGCATCCGTAACATTCTGCCAAAATGCTGTCTCAATCTACAGATTTACTCTATAGTTTTACGGATACACATCTAGTATTTTTTGTTCCTGTCGGTTAAATACTCAGTAGGGGGTAGGGGTTTAGCAATGCTAAACCCCTACAGGGAGTAGGGTTAGTAGCTATTATAAACCCATAACCCTGATTTTTCAAGTATTTAAAATTTTCTATTCCTAAAACTGATAGTGTCCGCTTCTAGAACATACTCATGATTGTAATAATGCTCGCGCTCGTCAACATGATTAAAACGCCCATTGCCATAGATACGCCCAGTTGATTTGGTTTAGAGCTATTCATTTTCGGGAAATTCCTGAATCGCAGATGATTCTTCTCAACATAGCAATCACCGTACAAATATCTATCAAATTAGGGCAAAACTTAAAATAAAGTAAATTTTCTTCGTAAACAGTGCAGTGTTTGCTAAGAATTTCTCAAACAATCACAAGAAACGCAATGAATCCCGTCTCAACAAGAATTGTGGATGTGACAAAATCATCTTTGTATTGTCCTTGGCGATCGCTATCCTAATAAGTACAGTCAGATACCATATCCCAAGCAAATCATGCTGAAAATCCTCCACCTTTCGGACATCCATCTGGGAAGCGGTTTTTCCCACGGCAGAATTAACCCAGTCACCGGTGTCAACACGCGCCTAGAGGATTTTGTTCAGGCTTTATCTTTGTGTATTGACCGGGCAGTGACGGATGCAGTAGACTTAGTGTTATTCGGTGGGGATGCTTTCCCGAATGCTACGCCACCGCCTTATGTACAGGAAGCTTTCGCTAGTCAATTCCGGCGGTTAGTCGATGCGAATATCCCCACAGTGTTGTTAGTGGGAAATCATGACCAACATTCCCAAGGACAAGGAGGCGCGAGTTTAAACATTTACCGCACTCTAGGAGTACCAGGTGTTGTAGTTGGTGATAAGTTAATGACTCATCATATCACCACCCCTAACGGTAAAGTACAAGTAATTACTTTACCTTGGTTGACACGTTCCATGCTGATGACTCGTCAAGAAACAGACAGTTTATCTTTGGCAGAAGTCAACCAATTATTAACGCAGCGTTTGCAAGTTGCTTTAGAGGGGGAAATTCGCCGCCTTGCTCCTGAGATACCGACTGTGTTATTAGCTCACTTAATGGCTGATAATGCAACTTTAGGGGCGGAACGGTTTTTGGCAGTGGGTAAAGGTTTTACTCTCCCTTTATCTTTGCTGACTCGTCCTTGTTTTGATTATGTGGCATTAGGACACGTTCACCGACATCAGAATTTGCATAAATCTAATAACCCGCCAGTCATTTATCCAGGGAGTATTGAACGGGTAGATTTTAGTGAAGAAAAAGAAGATAAAGGTTATGTCATGGTAGAACTGGAACGGGGGAGTGCAGAATGGGAATTTTGTCCTTTACCGGTGCGGACTTTCCGCACCATCGAAGTAGATGTATCGAAAGCAGAAGATCCTCAAGGTAGTTTAATTAAGGCGATCGCTCAACATGACTTGCAAGATGCGGTAGTGCGGCTAATTTACAAACTCCGTTCTGAACAAATCGATTTGATTGATAACACTGCCCTACATTCTACCCTAAGTTCTGCCCATGTTTACACCATTCAAGCCGAATTAGTCAGTCAGCTAGCTCGTCCTAGGATTCCAGAGTTGAGTGCTAGTAGTAGTATAGACCCGATGACAGCACTTAAAACTTACTTACAAAATCGTGAAGACCTCAAAGATATCGCAGAATCAATGCTAGTAGCAGCCGAAAAATTACTTGTTGATGATGGGGTTAGTAGCTAGTTAATGATTTGCTAACTATATTAGTCATGAGTTTTGTTGCCTGTGCTGCCTCCGCTTTTGAATAGATAACCTTTGTTGTCAGGCATTCAAAGTAGTATAATGTGGTGTTCGACTACTTTAAACAGTAAAATGCTTGACATCCTGTGAACCTGATTGCCAAACTTACCGAGTCAGTTTGTCAGTTTCTTTACTTCAGATATAATAAATATCTAGTTAATGGGAATACTAACCTCGTGTAGATGCACCCGTAGCGGTTGTTTGCCGATAAGCAAAAAAAAATTGCCTCAAGAGGTATGTATAAATGACTAAGGATCATCCTACCCCTATCATCCCCGGATATCAAATTCAAGAGCAACTGTATGCAGGTTGCAAAACCTTAGTCTATCGAGCTATCCGAGAGCAAGACTCTTTACCAGTAGTCATCAAACTCCTAACTTCTGAATATCCCAACTGCAACGAATTATTACAATTTCGCAACCAATACACGATTAGCAAAAATCTGGAGATTTCCGGTATCATTCATCCCTTATCCCTAGAAACCTATGGTAATAGCTATATCTTGGTGATGGAAGATACAGGGGGGATTTCCTTAAGAGAATATATCACCACCACTACGCTTTCCCTGAGTGAATTTTTAGCGATCGCCATCCAATTATCGCAAATTCTCCACGACTTACACCAAAATCGTGTCATTCACAAAGACATCAAACCCGCGAACATCCTAATTCATCCCCAAACTCAGCAAGTTAAACTGATTGACTTTAGTATCGCTTCCCTACTGCCCAAGGAAACCCAAGAAATCAAAAACCCTAATGTCTTGGAAGGAACCTTGGCTTATATTTCCCCGGAGCAAACTGGTAGGATGAACCGAGGAATAGACTACCGCAGTGATTTTTATGCGTTGGGTGTAACGTTTTATGAACTATTGACAGGAGAGTTACCATTTATCTCGGAAGATCCGATGGAGTTGGTACATTGTCATATTGCTAAACAACCAGATAAATTCAAAATTACCCAAGCTAAAATCAACGGCAGTCGGGGTTATAACTTCTCTGGCAATTCCAGATTCACAAATCCACCAGATAGGATTCCCCAGGTGGTGGCGGAGATAGTGCTGAAATTAATCGCCAAAAATGCCGAAGACCGTTATCAAAGTGCTTTGGGGTTAAAATTTGATTTAGAGAAATGCCTAGCTGAATTCACAGCTACTGGTAAAGTAGAAGATTTTGCCATTGCTCAACGGGATATATGCGATCGCTTTCTGATTCCCGAAAAACTCTATGGGCGGGAAAAAGAAGTAAAAACCTTGCTCAAAGCTTTTGAACGTGCCGCCCTTGGTACATCGGAAATCATGCTAGTGGCGGGATTTTCCGGGATTGGTAAAACGGCGGTAATCAATGAGGTTCACAAACCGATTACCCGTCAGTATGGGTATTTCATTAAAGGCAAGTTTGACCAATTCAATCGTAACATTCCCTTATCTGCCTTTGTGCAAGCAATGCGCGATTTAATGGCACAATTGCTGTCAGATTCAGACGCGCTACTTCAGGAATGGCGAAGCAAAATCCTTGCCGCTTTGGGAGAGAATGGGCAGATACTGATTGAGGTAATTCCTGAACTAGAAAAAATTATCGGTAAACAACCCCCTGCGCCGGAATTATCGGGGATAGCCGCCCAGAATCGGTTTAATGCCTTGTTGCAAAAGTTTATTGCTGTTTTTACCACGAAAGAACATCCGTTAGTGATATTTCTGGATGATTTGCAATGGGCAGATTTAGCTTCTCTGCAATTGATGAAACTGCTGATGGCAGAGAAAAGTTATCTGTTGCTGTTGGGAGCTTATCGGGATAATGAAGTTTCGCCGGTACATCCGTTGATGTTGACTGTGGAGGCACTCAAACAAGCGGGAGTAACAATTAATAGTATAACTTTAACTGCCCTCAGCTTCTCTGATGTGAATCAGTTAGTTGCTGATACCTTGAATTGTACCACTGAGCGATCGCACCCTTTAACAGAGTTAATTATCCGCAAAACTCAAGGTAATCCTTTTTTTATCAGCCAGTTTCTTCAGGCATTATACCACAATGGGCAAATTACTTTTAATCCACAGCCAGGATATTGGGAATGTGATTTAGCTCAAATCAATGCCTTGTCTCTCACCGATGATGTTGTCGAATTTATGGCGCAGCAGTTACAAAAACTGCCCAAAGCCACCCAGGATATATTGACATTAGCCGCTTGTATTGGCAACTCGTTTGATTTAAGCACCTTGGCAATTATTTCCGAACAGTCTCCAGCCGAGGTAGCAGAAGCACTGTGGAAAGCACTGCAAGAAGGGTTAGTAGTTCCCCAGAATCAAGTTTATAAATTTTATCTGGGACAAGAGGCGCAGAATCATCAGATGATTACTGAAAATGTCGCCTATCGGTTTCTACATGATCGCGTCCAACAAGCAGCCTATTTCTTAATTCCATTAGAATATAAGCAGCAAACCCATCTCAAAATCGGGCAACTGCTACGGCGGCATACTTCCCCCGTAGATTTAGAATCACAAATCTTTGATATTGTCAACCAATTAAATTATGCTGTAGAACTGATTACCCAGCCCAGGGAAAGAGAAGAATTAGCGCAGTTGAATTTATTAGCAGGGAAGAAAGCTAAACTAGCTACTGCTTATGATTCTGCTTATGGTTACTTTCAGCAAGGCATTGATTTACTCAGTGGCGACTGTTGGCAGAGTCAATATGCCCTCGCCTTAGATTTATATGGAGGTGCGGCGGAGGCAGCTTGCCTCAAAACTGATTTTGAGACGATGAAAAACTTGTGTGATGATATCCTGACGGTGGTGACGGATATTAACGACCAAGTGCAGATTTATGAATTATTGATATTGTACCATCATACGCAATCACAGTTTCGGCAAGCAGTGACCTTAGCGGTACAAACCTTAAATCGTCTCGGTGAAAGTTTTCCAGAAACACCTCAGACTGAAGATTTTGTCAAAGCACTGCAAACCACCCGCAAGTTAGTGCAGCAGGTAGGCTTAGAGAATCTCACACAACTGCCACCCATGCAAGATAGACATAAACTAGCGGCTATGAAAATTTTACGCTGGTCTTGTCCGCCTGCCTATTTTGCCGCACCGGAAATGTTGGGGTTACTGATTTGCCGACTGGTAGATGTGACATTGAAATATGGCTACTCACCGTTAACACCCTTTGCCTTTGGGATTTTTAGTGTTTTACTCAACGGTGGCGTAGGGGATATTGAAACAGGTAAACAGTTTGGGGAATTAGCGATCGCCTTAGAACAGCAGCAGCCTAACTTACAGTATCGCGCCGTAACGTATAATGCAGTATACGCCCTGTCACGCCATTTTTATCAACCAGTCAGGGAAAACCTAGAACCCTTGATTGATGGTTATCAAAGCTTTGCTCAAAATGGCGACGCTGAAAGCTGTGCTTACTGCTTAATCAATGCTTACTTTTGTGCCGTGCTATCAGGGCAGAATCTCCAAGATATTAACCGCCAGTTTGAGAAATATATTCAACAGGTGATGGGGTTAAAACAAGAACAAGTCATCCACCAATTACATATTTGGATGCAGGTTGTGGATAACTTAGTTGAGCCTGGGAAGAACTCAGCACTGCTCAAAGGCAGATTTTTTGATATTGAAGTCAAGCTACCCCAGCTTTATCATAGCAGTAATTATAATACTATTAACTATGCTCATACGGCTCAGACAATGCTGGCGTATCTGTTAGGTGAGCATGAACAAGCCCTAGCAAACGCCTCAGCCACAGAACCACATTTGGGAGCTAGCACAGGCAAGTTTTTCGTGGCAGCGCATAACTTTTATTATTCCCTGAGTCTCACAGCTTTATATTCCCAGACTGCCCCCGCACTTCAGAGGGAATATCTCGAAAAATTGCAGAGTAACCAAGAGAAAATGAGACAATGGGCAAAGCATTGTCCAGAAAACTTTTTACATCGCAGTTTATTAGTAGAAGCCGAGATTTGTCGGATTCAAGGTAATAGCTTCACAGCGATTGATTTATATGATCGCGCCATTGCTCAAGCCAAAGAAAACAAATATATTCAAGAAGCAGCCCTAGCCAACGAACTCGCCGCGAAATTTTACTTAGCTTGGGGGAAAGAAAAAGTAGCTGCCGGCTATATGCAGGAAGCTTACTACTGCTATGCCCGTTGGGGTGCGAAAGCGAAAACGAATCATTTAGAATATTGCCACCCTCATTTACTGCGCCCCATACTCCAGCAAACAACACCAACCCTCAACCCCCTGGAAACCTTAGCCACCCTAATTACGCCAAATCTCTCGATTCACACCGTAACAGCTATCTCCAATTCTTCTAACACTAGCATCAATACCGTGTTAGATTTTGCTGCCGTCTTGAAAGCTTCGCAAGCGATTTCCAGCACCATTCAACTAAATGAACTACTGCACCAATTAACACAAATTATTTTGCAACATTCTGGGGGCGATCGCTGCGCCTTAATTTTGCCGAATAGCGATGGAGACTGGTTGCTGCGAGTCAACGCCACACCAGAAACTACCACACTTTGCTCAGAACCACTAGCGGATAATCCCCAGATTCCCGTTAAACTAATTCAATATGTCAAACACACTCAAGAAGTAGTAGTGATTGATGATGTTCAAACAGATTTACCCGTATTGGGCTATTATCTCAATTTACATCGTCCCTTGAGTGTGCTTTGCTTACCGATACTCAATCAAGGCAATTTGATTGGATTGTTATATGTAGAGAATCGCTCAACCAATGGTGTGTTTACAAGTCCACGCTTGCTAATTCTGAACTTTCTTTGTACCCAAGCGGCGATTTCCTTAGAAAATGCGCGACTGTATCAGCAAGCCCAAGCCTATGCTCAACAATTAGAACAGTCGCAACTTCAGATAGTGCAGAACGAAAAAATGGCATCTCTGGGTAACTTAGTCGCCGGAGTAGCCCATGAAATCAATAACCCGATTGGATTCCTCAACGGCAGTATCAACAACGCTCAAGAATACATCGAGGATGTAATTGCACATCTAGAACTGTATCAACAACATTATCCCCAACCAGCCGCACCAATTCAAGAACACGCCGCAGAAATCGACTTAGAATTTTTGATGGCAGACTTACCCAAACTCATCGATTCCATGAGGGGAGCAACTAACCGCATCAAATCGATTAGTACAAGTTTGCGGACATTTTCCCGTGCTGACACCGATCACAAAGTGACTGCTAACCTACACGAAGGTATTGACAGTACCCTCCTAATTTTAAAATATCGCCTCAAAGGCAACGAACACCGACCCGCCATCAACATTAAAACAGAATACGGACAAATCCCACAAATTCAATGCTTTCCTGGTCAATTAAACCAAGTATTTATGAACATTTTAGCCAATGCCATAGATATGTTTGACGAGATGGCACAAACGCGGACATTTGCCGAACTGCAAACCCACCCCCAAAAAATCCATATTCGCACAGAAGCGATCGCCAATCAAGTATATATCCGTATTCGAGACAACGGTAAAGGCATCAGTGAAGAAATCAAACCCAAAATCTTTGACCATTTATTTACAACCAAAGGAGTAGGTAAAGGTACGGGATTAGGACTAGCGATCGCCCGGCAAATCATCACCGAAAAACATGGCGGCACCATCGAAGTGAATACAATTGTCGGAGAAGGAACAGAATTTATGATTGCCATTCCCATCAAAGCGTAAAAGTTACATATTTGACTTTAAAATACCTATGCTAAAAAAACTACCAATCGCCTTAGTTGCAGCTACCCTATTAGTAGTAGGGATAGATGATCCCCAAACCACAATAGCCGGAACTTGTGCCTCCAAATGTGGCCCGCGTCCCCTGCAATTCACCCCTGGGCAAAAAATTCGAGTAGAATTAACTAACAACACCAAGAACGTCATAGAAATAGAAAAAATCCGAGATACCAAAGCCATCCCCTTAAACCCAGGAGACAAAATACAACTAGAATATGGAGACGGCACAGAACCGAACATTTCCTTAATATTTTGGGATAAAACAGGCGCAGCCTTGCGAGCCGAAATTGCCAAACCAAACTTTGGCACACTAAGCATAAACCTTCACCCCAGTGGAAAATATCCAGGCGATCGCGCCCTCTACATCCGCAACGACGGCCGAGTTAATATACTCTAAAACCTCCGCGCGACGGCAGTCGCTACAACGGGGGGAACCCCCGCAACGCGCTGCCTCTCCTCCGCGTTACCTCCGCGCTCCTCCGCGTTTAAAAAAACACCTCAAAGTGCTACATAGACACCACCCAGAAAACACCCAAACCCAGACAACCCTACCCAACCAACGCTGGCAAATTCACCCCCAAAAACCAGAACTTGCCAAACAGCTAGCATTGGCAACCAACATCTCACCAATTGTCAGCCAATTACTAATCAACCGCCAAATAGAAACCATAGAACAAGCACAAGCCTTTTTAAACCCCGAAACCATCAACTTACCCTCACCCTTAGCAGAATTCCCCCATTTGCAGCTAAGTGTAGAATTACTGCAACAGACAATTATCAACCAAAGTAAAATAGCAATCTGCGGTGATTACGATGCCGATGGCATGACAAGCACCGCTTTACTGTGGCGTAGTCTCCGCAGCTTAGGCGCACAAGTAGATTACGCCATCCCCAGCCGAATGCACGAAGGCTATGGTATTAATAACCGAATTGTCGAAGAATTTCACAGCGAAGGTGTCAGCTTAATTCTGACAGTAGACAATGGTATTTCTGCCTATGAACCCATAGCCAGAGCCAGAGAACTAGGCTTAAAAGTAATTGTCACCGATC
>NZ_LUHJ01000072.1:179040-295733 GCF_001597745.1 Anabaena sp. 4-3
GAAACTTCGCCCTACAGAGGGGTTGCAGGTGTAGGTGTAGCGTATATCTTGGCAGTGTGTCTAGCGCAGCAACTAGGCAATACTCAAGGCTTAATTCAGCCAATGTTAGCACTATTCACCCTAGGAACGATAGCAGATTTAGCCCCCTTAACAGGTGTCAATCGTCGCTGGGTAAAACGCGGGTTAAAACTATTACCAAAATCCCAAGTCCCAGGAATTCAAGCCTTAATTCAAGTCGCAGGAGTACAAGCCAGGGGCGCAGAAAGTTCACCCAATCCCCAGTCCCCAGTCCCCAATCCCCAGTCCCCAATCCCCAATGCCAAAACCCTCAAACCCGAAGACATAGGCTTTCGGCTTGGCCCCCGGATTAATGCTATCGGTAGAATTGGCGACCCGCAGACGGTGATAGAATTACTGACTACCGATGATATGGGAGTCGCATTGGCGCGAGCTATCGAGTGTGAACAGGCTAACATTCATCGCCAGCAAATGTGCGAACAAATCGAACAAGAAGCCGTTACCCTTGTAGAGACGCAATTTATTAATTCTTTATCAGAAGACCGAGTATTAGTCATTATCCAACCGAATTGGCATCATGGTGTAATCGGGATTGTTGCCTCCCGCTTAGTAGAACGTTACGGTGTACCTGTATTCATCGGTACTTACGAAAACGACACCCAAATCCGTGGATCAGCCAGAGGAATTCCTGAATTTCACGTATTTGAGGCGTTAGAATATTGTCACGACTTGCTGGGTAAATTTGGCGGACACAAAGCGGCGGGGGGATTTTCCTTACCAGCAGCCAATTTACAGGCGTTGCGATCGCGTTTATCTGAGTTCGCTAATCAATGTCTCGAACCGCAACACCTCAAGCCGTTACTGCAAATTGATGCTGAGGCTAATTTTCATCAACTGCATCGAGAACTGTACCAACAGTTAGATAGTCTCCATCCCTGCGGTATTGATAACCCCGATCCAGTATTTTGGACACCTAACGTGAAAGTTGTCGAGCAGCGAATTGTTGGTAAAGGTCATATTAAACTTACCCTCAGCCAAAATATTCAGGGGCAAGAGTATAAAATTAAAGCGATCGCTTGGCGTTGGCGTGACTATTACCCCTTACCCTCGCCATTAGATATTGCCTACAAACTCCGAGAAAATCACTTTAACGGTAACACTACCCTAGAAATGGAGTTAGTCGGGGTGAGATTACCCAAGGATAATTCTATACAATCATCCCCATCAAGAAATACCCCGTATTTACAGCTATTTTATCAACCAAGCACGAAATTAAGAACCAGTTTCGAGTATAATCAACATCATTATACTTGCGGTATCTATCAACATGGTTCTCATCCCGAACTGAGAATTAAAAACTCTGAAGGTAAAGTCTTAGTGATGCAACCAGGGAGTAAAATCGGTTTACTTGGTACTAACCGTCAAGACGCAAAGGAGATTGACCTATCTTTACCCCAGTATGACTGTATTATTCAAGCTGCGCTCACAGCTTTATCATCTGTAAGTCCTGAGTCTTGAGTTTGAAATTGCCTAATCACTCATGACCCAGAACTCAGCAATTTTAATTATAGGTTGCCGTTGCGGAATGCCAGGACAAAAATTACAGCCGGGCCAGCAATGACGATTAATGCAACAGAGGTTAGCTGGAAAACAACTTCCCAATTGATGTTAGCAATAGCGTCAAACATTGTTTTTGATTCCTCCCAATGGTCTTAAAAATTTAATTACTCAGTTGCAATATCCGCATTTAATCATATCTGGCGATCGCCAGTGACATTTAATTTACTTAACAAAAGTATAGGAAAAAACATAAAATGGCAAACTGGCAATGTGTCAAGCAATGTGGAGCGTGCTGTCATCTTGATCCGACAGACAGACCAGAATTAGCAGATTATCTCACCCCTGAAGAATTAGAAATGTACCTGAGTATGGTAGGGGAAGATGGCTGGTGCATTAATTTCGACCATATTACAAGAGAATGCCGCATTTATGCCCAACGTCCCCGGTTTTGTCGGGTGGAAACTCAGACATTTGAGGATATGTATGGAATTGAACCAGAAGAACTGAATGATTTTGCTATTGACTGCTGTCGTCAGCAGATAGAAGCAGTGTATGGCGATAGAAGTTTAGAAATGCTGCGTTTTGACAAAGCTGTGGGAATTTAAAGTTATGTGAAGTTGATTTTAATCTGAAAGTCACTAACACGCCTTGATGGCAACTAATTTGATTATCCCCATGTTTCACGGAAAATAGTTGCAATTTATGACAACCATCTGAGAAAATGAGAAGAATATGAAAATAATCTAGTAAAAAAACTACTGCCTGTGAAACTTGACTCTGCACCTGTTACCGTTTCTCGGATATCTACTTCTGACACCCAGCCAGAACTAACAGCCAGCAATGAATCTCTTGCAACTGCGATTCTTGAGCCTGTTGAGCCTGTAGCTAGTGCTGAAAGTCATCAAAAGCAGGACTCACCACTTGTGGTTTTCGGTACTACTTTTATAACTATTTTTCTCGCAGAAATAGGTGATAAGACCCAGTTATCCACGTTGTTAATGAGTGCAGAATCTCATTCACCGTGGATAGTATTTTTAGGTTCGGCGGCTGCTCTAATTACTACCAGCTTATTAGGTGTACTTTTAGGTAGTTGGATTTCTAAACAACTCAGTCCCAAAACCCTAGACAAATCAGCAGGGGTAATGTTGCTATTCATTGCCGTCATGTTGTTCTGGGATGTATTCCAGGGTTAGGTAAGTTTTCACAATTTGGAATTTTGAATTTTTATTATGGATTGGCATCTTTTAGGACTGAGTTTTATTACAGTTTTCATTTCAGAATTAGGTGACAAAAGCCAGTTAGCGGCGATCGCACTTTCTGGTCGTGGTCAGTCAGTGCGTGCAGTCTTCTTTGGTAGTGCTGCTGCATTACTGTTAGCTAGTTTTCTCGGTGCATTAGCTGGGGGTGCAGTTGCAGAGGTATTACCTACCCGGATATTAAAGGCGATCGCAGCTGTTGGTTTTGCTATCCTGGCTGTACGTCTGTTGTTTTTTAACAATGAAGAATCCTCCGAGTCCGAACCAACAGCTTAAATCTACAAGATAAACAAAACAAAACCCTGGTTTCTCCAAGAAACCGGGGTTATTTATTTGTGCTTAGGGAACACCAAAAAATAAATTATCTAAATCGACTATTGGTAGGGTGCGTCAGTATGAATATTTTCTTGGTGTAGTAGGGGCAGGTACACAAATACCTTAGTTGAGCAATCCAAGATATTTATAAACCCGCCCCTACTAGGGGTTCTCGTACTGACGCACCCTACATTTTGGATATTTTTTGATCTGGATGTCCCTTATCTAAACAGTGTTGCTCTATAGGATTTTTATTTGATTTTCGCAAAAATTCAGTACAAGCAACCCAGAAATGAGAATCAAAGTAATTTGAGTAGCTTGCCATCAGGAAAATAAAAATAGTTATACAATTTGGGTAATGTTGTTTTACAACCTTGCCAATATGGAACAATTAATAGTTAGAGTCGCTGATAAGGAAAAAGCAGAAATGCTAATGAAGATTCTTTCTGCTTTAGATTTCGTTAGCTCAGTAGAAGTAACCGCAGATAAAACGAATATAAATGATAAAGCGGGATGAATATCCACCCCGCTAACTTAAAAAATCACTTTCGAGGAAACCTAGCCAAGCTTTTTGGGGTTTTTACCTGTCCCACTTAATAATGACTGGCTTCAACTTCTTGCTTCCAGCAACGCATAAACAAAGTACCACCAGCTAATAACTTAATTACCTCTAGGAAGAAATAACCACCGTGCAGTAGATTCATTTGTGGGGGAATTGTCGATACTGTGTCAAATAAATTGAGATGAATTCCCGCCGCACACATTTGCGGTGTTAATAAATAGGTGTCAAAAAAAGCGATCGCTAACAGTGTCACACCCAAAACAACACAGCTAATGTTCCACTGCTCATGAGTTTTGTTCCACACCAGTACACCAGTCAATACTATAGCCGCAAATAACAACTCTAGGCGATTAAACACCCAAAAAATTACATAACCTGCGGTAGCGAAATCCGCTTGTTTCATCATGCCAGATAGGTAAAGACTAGGCATAACTACCCAATCTAACAATAGACTAGCACTGAGCCAAAAAGCCAGCGCAAATAAGACCGCAGCTTGCCAACTTGGCCGCTTGTATTCCAGTTTAGAAATAGTATCCATAAGAATAATTGCCTGTGTTATATCTTTAGTTTGTATCTTTAATAGTAAACTTGACAACAGTTATCAATTATCTTTAACAAAGTATAGGTAGCTTTATGTAAGCATCGTGATTTTTGCTATGTATTAATAACAAATATTAAATTTGTTGGAAAATCTTTAACTAATAGTCAAAAGTGTAATTGTTGTCTAGTAGATTTATATAAATCAAGCTATGCGCCTTGCTGTTGTTTTGGGTAGAGCGATCGCCACCACAGCAATCATCGCTGGATACATCCCTCAGCCAAGTCAAGCCATTCAATTACAAGATGGCACAGTTTATTTTGCTCAACCGCCACGTTTAGTCGCAGCTACCACCACTTATAATGAAGTCTATGCTTGGGGTGCAAAATATTATTTTACAATCAGCGTCCCAGAAAACGCTGGCGAACCATTACAAAAGATTACAATTAACCAGCGTGAGGGAGTAGACCATATTCATTTTGACCTGAAAAATAGCTTTGCCTTTGTTGGGACACGGGCAAACAAAGGAGAGAAAATCAAACTAAAAGATGTCACTAGCGACAGGAACACCAGAACTGTTGCCATCAACTTTGAACCACCAATATCGCCAGGAAAAACCATCACCATAGGTTTAAAACCCTGGCGCAACCCAGCCGTTGCGGGTGTGTACTTATTTGGCGTGACAGCTGTTCCTTTGGGAGAGAAAACCCACAATCAATTTTTGGGTTTTGGCAGATTGCATTTTTATCAAAATAGAAGTAATTATTTTCCGTTTCTGTATGGCTGGTAATTGCCGAATTAGTCTCACCCCAATACTTATTTTTCCTGAAAAGTCCAAACACCCTCATCCCATTCAGAAGGGGTTGGGGGTGACTGTAACCAATGCTGACAACGCAGCAGGTGAAGAATAGCAGCTTTATCATCCTTATCCACGGCGAGAACTTGGGCAAATTCTGCCCTAGCTCTACTAAACTGTTTTTGCAGATAATACTGACGACCTTTGTGATAATGCTCAATTACTTCCATTTTGTCACTATTAATAGAGTCGGAACGTAAACCCACTAATTCGTAGATAGATACTGGCTCACTCCTACCTTTGACGCGAATGTAGTCTAGTTCTCGCGCCCAAACATTGTTTTGACAAAGTTTGTAAGTGTTATCACTAATAATAATGTCGCAACCGTACTGCTTACTGATGCTTTCGAGTCGAGAGCCGAGATTTACACCATCACCAATAGCAGTAAATTCCATGCGTTTACTAGAGCCGATATTCCCACTAATCACGGTATCAGAATTAATGCCGATACCAATATTGATTTTTTGTTTATGAGCAGCTTGACGACGGTTGTTAAATTCTCTTAAGCGATGGCGCATTTCTACGGCTGTTTGTACCGCCATCCAAGCGTGGTCTGCTAGGGGGAGAGGCGAACCAAACACCGCCATAATTGCATCACCGATGTATTTATCCAGAGTTCCTTTGTGTTTGAAAACCGCATCTACCATTGACTCAAAATAGTCGTTGAGCATACTGACCACTTCTTCCGCTTCCAGATTTTCTGTCAAAGTGGTGTAGCCACGAATATCGGAAAATAATATCGATACTTCCTTGCGATCGCCTCCCAGTTTAGCATCATCCAATTTCAGCAATTCTTCCGCTAACTCTTGAGTCATGTAGCGGTACATGGTACTTTTGAGCCGTTTTTCGTCGCTGATATCTTCCATCACCACCAGCGCACCACGCACTCGCTGCACGTCACTAGCATCAGCAATGGAATTGATTGATAAATTAATACTATGCTGTTCCTTTTCTGGGTCAGCACCTAAAAGGGTACGGTCTGGGTAATATTGCTGACGGTGTTTGGGGTCTTGTCCCTGTAAAGCTTCTGCACACCACTGACTAAAGTTACCTTCTTTGATGGCGATCGCTTCATTAATGAGTTTACCTTCCAAACGGTCTTCATCTGCCATCCCCAACAAACGTTTAGCACTTTCATTGGCTGCAATAATTGTCCCCGTCTGGTCTGTGGAAATCACACCATTAGAAAGACTGCGTAAAATATCCCTTTGCAATTGCTCTTGTTGCTTGACTGTGGCAAACAACTTAGCATTTTGTAATGCTACTCCCGCTTGAATATTAAAAGCTTCCATGAATTCTTCATCATTGCGGTCAAAACTCGCTTGAAAGCATTCAGGAGCTTCCGGCCAGTCAACTGGATTATAAGGACAAATATCCCCGGATTTCTTTTTATTTACCAATTGGGTGACACCGATTAACTCTTGATCAGCGTTAAAGACTGGCATACACAATAAACTACAGGTACGGTAGCCATTTTGCTGGTCAAGTTGTCTAGCGGTTTCCGAGTCAGGATGGTTGTACAAATCAAAGGGAATATTCAGTTTTTGACCAGATGCGGCGACTTTTCCCGCAAACCCCTTACCAATGGGAACTCGTAACTCCTTAGTCGAACCATCATCTTGAGTAATTTTAGTCCAAAGTTCCTGGCGATCGCTGTCTATTAACCACAGGGTACTACGGTCAGCGTTCATCAGTTCCTTAGCTTCATCCATCACCCGTTTCAGGGTATCTTCCAAGTCTAAACTGCTTTGACTTAAAGACTTAATCGCCTTCATCATCGCAGCTGCGGCTCTTTGTTTTTGAGTTGCTATGTAAAAAGAGCGGGAAGATTCTAAAATCAGACGAATCGAAGGCGCAAATTCCTGAAATAATTCTTCATCAGCATGAGTAAAGCCGATAGTATCAATACGTTCTGCTAAAGGCGCATCAGGATTGTATACAGATTTTAATTTATTCAGTAATTGTACTACTGCTACTAATTGCCCTTGTTGATTGAGTAGCGGTAAAGCCAGCATCGTGTAGGTACGATAGCCGGTAGTTTTTTCTTTTTCTTGAGCAAATTTAGAACGGGGATCACTATAAAAATCAAACGGAATATTGATGACTTGCTTGAAAGTAGCGACTTCCCCAGCGATTCCCTTATCGGCGGGAATGCGAATTTCCAGAGAGCGATCGCCCTCTCCTTCTGCTACTATTGACCATAGTTCCTGCTTTTCTTCATCTAATAAGAATATCGTTGTCCGATCTGCGCCCAACAATTCCCCAGTTTTTAAGGTAATTGAGTGCAACATTTCTTGCAAGATTTTCTCAAACCCCTGAGAATCCAGCATGGCTAGGGTTTGATGCACAATCTGTAGTTTCTGCTCAACTCCTGTCACAACTTGTTTAAAACTCTCTTGAGTCAGGGGAGCCAGAAAGGTAGAAATCGTACCTTGCCTGTGAACTAAAGCTTCCACTGAAGAAGAATGTACTGGCAAATCTTGATTTTCGTGGTTGTGAACACCGATAATCAAATCAGACTTCTCCCCAAAACTACGCTGTTGCGCTGACATAGTGAATTGTTGATATAGCGGAATAAGATTTTAGAAATTTATCTTTTGTGTTGCTGGAGGCAAAAAGCCCAAGACATTACCCACAGTTTAATCTGTTGTGAGGTTAACGTCATCCTCTTCTAATCATTGTTTAAGCTCGTCTCTCAAATTGTTTACTCAACACCAAATCACTCACAGCTAATCAAACAGCCGTGAGTGAAGAGAAGCGATCGCTTTATTTGTATACTATTCCCTTGAGCTATCACGGAGTTAACTGCATCGGCTTGTGGAAATATTACGTATATCATTCCCTAGAATTCCTGTAAACTAACAACTCTCTTAGCTAATTTCCCTTGGTGGCAGAAACCGATAAAACCATCAGTTTATGAAATCATTTAGATAATAGACTTCATCCTTGTAATTAACAACAGAGGTATTAATGAACTGGATTCAAGTTCTTTCTCAAGATGAACTCCCACCTAATGAGCGTAAAGTTGTCAAAGTCGAACAACGCAAAATCCTACTCATTAACCACAATAACCAAGTTTTTGCGGTTGAAAATTCCTGCCCACACATGAAATTACCCATGCAAAAAGGTAAAATTACTGATGATGGTGCTATAGTTTGTCCCTTCCACCGTAGCGCGTTTGACTTATCCTCTGGTGAACCTACCGAATGGACTCCCTTTCCTCCCGGTATTGGGAAATTAATGGGGATGATTTCCCCAGAAAAAACACTACCCGTTTTTGCTACCCGTGTAGAAGAGGGTAAAATCTGGGTGAGGGTGTAAAGTAGTTCCAATTTCCCACCACATTATCCCATCCTGCCATCTTTTCCCCTATGATTGCTGGCAGGGGTGGGATACACCTATTCTCTGCTTCAACAGATATGATCATAGTCAGCACCAGAACCAAACCGCCAAGCATCAACCCAGCGATGCCAATAATATTGTTGTGTACTGGATAAATTCTTGATCCCAGGTTCTAAGATGGGAGTCATACTAGACAAAGCAGAGTAAAATCCTAAATTGCTATAATGTACCAGCCAATCTAATAAATTAATTAAACCCACCTGTGGTATAATCTTCGCCACTAAAACCGGATGATTTAAACCTGTTTTGACGAGAGTTTGTGTCAGGGCGGAAAACTGGACGATATCTTGTAAAAACGGTTTTAATACTGGTGTCCCTAGCTGCTGCATTTCTTGAAAAACTGCCGACAATAATTGATTAATTTGCTGTGGTGGAATTGTTTGATTCACACCCACACTCATCGCCTTTTGAAATAACCAAGTTACACTCAAACTCGGTTGGTACGGTTGCAATAATGCCAATGCTTTTGCAGATAGTTGCTCGGTTTGTAGTGCTTCTGAAATACCAATAGTTAACCGCTTCAGATGGCGTACCATTGCACCAAAACCGCCAAAACTCAGAGGGGACTGATTCCCACTACTATCACCAACTGGTAAAATGCGATGCCAAGGGGTTTGCAGGGGACTTTGGCGATAGCTAGGAAAGAAACCAAACAAGGCGCGTTGAAATTTTAGCTGTTGTAATTCTACACCTTGATATTCTGGCAATAGACGCAGATATTCTGTAAACAAATCTTCTAAGCTCAAGCGTTGGGGATGAGCATCCATGTAGGTAAATAAGTATGTAGTTCTGCCATCCCTCGCCGGGAAAGCTTCCCAAAAATATTGACATTGATGCTGCAAAGATGTAAAAGATAAAAGTATATCCCCAGAATTGTTTTCTGGAAATCCTTGAGCGCAACTACCCACAACTAAGCATAAAGCATCTGGTTTTTTTCCTTGCCTTGCTTGTTGAGTAATGGGTGAAAGGTTGCCCATTGCGTCGAGTAATAATTTACCTTTGTATTGATTATTAACTATCACCCCGTCTGGGTGGACTACGGCTTGTTGAAAGGGTATGTTTTCTAAGAGTTCACCACCAGCCGCTAGAAATTTAGTTTTGAGTGTAGCTAAGAGATAAACTGGATCTACACCAATATTCAAGACATCGTTTACCCAAACTGCTGCACCGTCTGGAAATTTGACTCTAGCGGGATTGTATTCTGTAGCGATCGCTCGCGTCAATTCTGCCTCAGTCAGCAGATTTAATTCCACAAATACTTCTAACTCTTGCCGGGAAATATTCCACTCCTGTTCCCTCCCCCGCAAAATACCCCGTTCTAACAACGCTACTCGCAATCCCCGCACCGCTAAAGCGCAACCAATTAAAATTCCCAGAGTACCACCACAGATAATTACATCCCAATCTACAACACCCAAAGCCTGTTGACTTTGTTTCACGACTGTGGGTATAGGTGCTGTATTTTCTCTGATAGACTTGAGGATGCTGTCAGCACGACGCAACCCACCTAAAACATCCCCTGGTAATTGGGAAAGAATTTCTTCAGTTAGGGACATACACATTCACCCCAGCAGAGTTACTATGACTAATTTTAACTTTTTCAGGGTATATTCATCAGTGCATTAATTTTAACTCTATTTTATTTTGTACATCATCTAGAATTAACCAAGGTTAATTAGCAAATATAATCTTGTTTTTAAAATTACATTAATTCTGATTTTTTATTCAACACATAGATGATTAAGAGTTATTTACTAATTAGAGATTAAGAGTTTATTTCCGCATAAATACAGTTTAATCATGTTTTCTTGGCGCAACTTTGGCAGAAATTTTGAAAAATATATCTACAGGAATATTATTGATTTTTTATATTGATTGATAGAAAATTCCAATATATGATTAATCATGTTGTTTAAAAGACGAAAAAAACACATGTAACAGATAAAATCAAAATTTAAAAACGTCTGGATGTTTAGTTAAATAATCCTAATTTTTAGGTAAACAGCTATGAGAATTGCGTTTATAGTGGGAAATTTTCCTGTTATATCAGAAACATTTATTGTCAACCAAATTATAGGTTTGATTGACAGAGGACATGAAGTAGATATTTATTCTTTGGGAACTTCCAGTATAGCTAATCATGCTAAATTACATCCAAATGTGGAAAAATATCAACTGCTTGAACGTACTCATCGTCATCCCTTAGTTCCTCAAAATTACTTATGGCGTTTTTTAAAAGCTCTAGGTTTAATAATTACTAATATTCACAAGTATCCTGTAGTGATATTGAGAACAATAAATTTTTTTCAGTATGGTAGAAAAGCAGTTTCTTTGCGCTTAATTTACTTAGTTATGTGGCTAATTAAAGCCCCATCCTACGATATTATTCATTGTCAGTTTGGGGAATTAGGACTGGAAGGAATGATTTTACAGGATATAGGTGCTATGAAAGGGAAATTAATTACTTCATTTCGTGGCTACGATATCAGTCGATTTCTTGAAGAAAAAGGAAAGAATGTTTATGATTCACTATTTGCTAAAGGTGACTTTTTCCTAGCTAACTGTGAATATTTTAAAACAAGAGCCATTAAACTAGGCTGTCATCCTCACAAAATTGTAGTACATGGTTCAGGAATAGATTGTAACCGCTTTCCTTTTAAACAAAGACATCCTCATGTAGATGGTAAAATTCGCATCGCAACAACTGGTCGTTTAGTGGAAAAAAAAGGGATAGAATACGGTATTTTAGCTATTGCTCAATTAAATAAAGTTTATCAAAATATTGAATATAATATCATTGGAGATGGTGAGTTAAAAGAAAAATTACAGCAACTTATCACTTCATTGAATCTCAATGAAAAAGTAAAATTGCTTGGATGGAAAACCCAGCCAGAAATTATTGAAATTCTGGAGCAAGCGGATATTTTCATGGCTCCTAGTGTGACAGCTAAAGATGGTAATCAAGATGCACCAGTTAATACTTTAAAAGAAGCAATGCTTATGGGTTTACCAGTGATTGCTACGGCTCATGGAGGTATTCCTGAATTAGTTCAAGATGGTATTTCTGGGTTTTTAGTTCCAGAACGAGATGCTGATGCTATTGCTGAAAAATTAACTTACCTGATTGAACATCCAGAAAACTGGTTTGCTATGGGTTATGCTGGTCGGAATTATGTAGAAAAAAACTACGACCTCAACAAGCTAAATGATGAGCTAGTGCAAATTTATTACCAAGTCATCAACAATGATTTATTATTCCAAGATTCAGCTTTACTGCCAGCAATAAGTATGCAGTAGGAAGCAATGAAATAAATTTATGACAGGATATTGATTAACATGATCAATTCATCAGCGATCGCTACCCCGGATGTTACCATTATTGTTTCCCCCAGAGAACGGTTTAGTTGTACTTGTGAAGCCTTAGAAAGCATTTACGAATACACAGATTATCCTTTCCAATTAATTTATATAGATGGTGGTTCCCCAAATCACATTCGGGATTATTTAGCCACACAAGCACAACATAAACAATTTCAACTGATTCGCACAGACTATTATCTCTCCCCCAACCACGCGCGTAACCTTGGGTTGTCTCAAGTCAGCAGTAAATATGTTGTGTTTATTGATAATGACGTTGTAGTTACTCCGGGTTGGCTGAAGCCTTTGGTTGAATGTGCAGAAGAAACAAGTGCAACTATAGTTAGTCCCCTCATTTGTCAAGGTACACCTTTACACACAGAAATACACTGTGGTGGCGGAGAATCTGGAATCAAGGAGGAGACTAAAGGCGAAACTACCAGACGGCAAATCATTGAAAAGATATATAAACAAGGTCGCAAAGTTGCAGATGTGCAACCCCAGTTACAACGCCAAAAAACAGGGTTAGCAGAGTTTCACTGCATGATGGTAAGAACCGAGATATTTCAACAAATTGGTTTGTTAGACGAAGCACTGCTTAACACCAAAGAACACGTTGATTTGTGCATCTTGGTAGCAGAGGCTGGTGGTACAGTTTACCTAGAACCTCAATCTCTGATGACCTATGTGACAAGCAAACCACTAGAACCAACAGATATACATTACTATATGCTGCGTTGGAGTGACGCTTGGATACTAGCCAGCCTTGAACGCCTACGTGAAAAGTGGAATCTCACCGAAGATGAATATTTTCACCATAAATACAAACGTTTGGGATGGCGGCGACATAAATTAATTATCAATCCCCTAGTGCGTAAACTGCCCATTGGTAGGGGAATAACTGAGAACATTTTATTATCTATAGATAAGGTAGTCAACCGTTACATTACTAACCGCTACGCACAACTACATTCTGATCATCTATCAAAGACGAAATCAACATCTGCGATCGCAACATCATCTCATATCATATCCGTTTGAATAGTTATCATATCTGTTGGGCTAGGGAACAGGGAACAAGAAAAGATTCAGCATCGAAAACTGATCATAAGTAATTAGCCGGACATAATATCAGCAGATTTCCGCAATAGGAAAGTGATTTGTGGCAACTTTTTATGCAATCTGCGCCCATGAATACTTGCAATTTCTGGGATAAAGGACAAAAAATATTGAAGCGACATCAACATCAAAGATTTAATTCTCAGCTACCTCAAGTTATTTATACACCTGAAAGTCAGTTGAGACATCCCCTAGACTTACTCCGACAAATGTGGCGAGACTTGTTAGCTGCGCGTGAACTAGCTTGGCGGTTGATGGTGCGAGATATCAGCGCGCAATATCGACAGTCATTTTTAGGTATAGCTTGGGCTTTTTTACCACCAATTGTGATGGCTGTTAGTTTTACCCTTGCCAATCAAGCCAAAGTTATTAATGTTGGTGTCACAGATTTACCCTACCCAGCTTATGTGATGTTCAGCACTGCATTATGGCAGACTTTTGTCGAAGCTTTAAATGCTCCTGTGCAAGCGGTGACAGTCGCAAAACCGATGTTAGCCAGGGTGAATTTTCCACGGGAAGCATTAATTTTGGCAAAAATCGGGGAAGTATTTTTTAATTTTACCATCAAGCTGATTTTAATAGCAGGATTGTTTATTTGGTTTCGCATTCCTGTGAGTTGGACAGTAATTTTATCGCCAATACCATTAATTCATTTAGTTTTACTAGGAACATTTATTGGGATTTTATTAGCTCCTTTGGGAGTATTATATCAAGATATTTCCAAAGGTTTAACGTTGATTACAGGTTTTTGGTTGTTTCTTACGCCTGTAATTTATCCTGTCCCCACCGAGGGAACCTTTGGGTTATTAGTACGATGGAATCCGGTAACACCTTTATTAGTAACAGTGCGAGATTTAGCTACAACAGGTGTTGTTTCAGAACCTTTTGGTTTTTGGTTGGTGAGTGCAATTACTTTAGTAGGTTTACTCCTAACTTGGATTGCATTCCGTCTAGCTATGCCTTTTGTGGTTGAAAGAGTAAGTTCATAATTATGACTGAATTAATCGAGCCAAAAATTTTTGTCCCACTGGAAGATGCTGAAGTAGTGATTTCAGTTAATCATGTTTCTAAAAAATTTTGTCGAAATTTAAAGCAGTCTTTAGTTTATGGTGTGCAAGATATTGCTACCGAGTTATTAGGAGGTAATCGCAAAGGTGATACTTTGCGCCGCCAAGAGTTTTGGGCAATCAAAGATGTCAGCTTTCAACTAAGACGGGGAGAAGCTCTTGGTTTGGTGGGTTCAAATGGTGCTGGTAAAAGTACATTGCTGCGGATTATTAGTGGTTTAATTAAACCGGATACTGGCTGTGTCAAAGTCAGAGGTAGGGTAGCTCCATTAATTGCTTTAGGAGCAGGATTTAATCCTATTTTGACGGGGCGAGAAAATATTTATGCTAATATGGCAATTCTCGGTTTATCTACCCAGAAAATCAAAAATATATTTCAAGAAGTCATAGATTTTTCTGAAATTGGTAATGCTATTGATGCACCTGTACAAACTTATAGTTCTGGGATGGCCGCTAGACTGGGGTTTGCTTGTGCGGTTCATGTAGAACCAGATATTTTATTAATTGATGAAGTGCTAGCGGTAGGTGATATAAAATTTAAAATGAAGTGTCACAGGAAATTAGCACAACTGCGCGAAAAAGGCACAGCTTTTATTTTAGTTTCTCACAATTCCCATAGCATTCTTAATGTTTGTGAGTCATCAATTTATTTATCACAAGGTGAGTTGATTACATCTGGTGAAACAGAAACAGTAATTCGCAAATATGAGGAAGACTTGTGTTTAAGTGGCACTGAAATAGCTTTAGGAAGACTGGTTTTAACGGAAAAGCCAAAAGCTGAAAGTTTAGGCGTAGATATTACCTCTGTATTTTTTCGGGATGAGCAGGGTAATTTACTAGAAGCACCGCTTTCTGGTGAACCTGCTTATTTATGTGTGGAATGCAAATCTTACCAAAAAATTGAGCAAGCTAATTTAGGTTTATTAGTCACAGCTTTATCAGGAGAAAATGGACTGGTTCAGTATATAACCTCTAACTGCGATCGCGAGGATTTAACTATCCTCCCAGGAACATCAGAAATTAGCATGTATATGCCATACTGTTCCTTTGTTCCTGGTGTATATAGTGCCAAAATCTATATCAGAAGAAATGTACAAACTTTTGATGTAGTTGAATCTTTTAGATTTACTGTCAAGACTAATAAAACTATCAGTAAATGTTTATTTTATCAACCACGTAAATGGCAAGTAATTCATCAATAAAGGCAGGTATTGAACATGAGTCAGCCCCTACTTAGCATCATTATTCCTACTCACAACCGACCTCACCTAGTAAATTATGCTGTTAAAAGTGCGCTAGAGCAAACTATGGAGGATTTGGAAGTAATTGTAGTTGATGATGCTTCTACACAACCGATAGATTTACCCAGTCATCCTAAATTACGGATAATTCGCCTATCGCAGCCTCATGGTGGTGCGGGAACTCGGAACGTTGGATTAGAAGCCGCTTTCGGACGATGGGTAACATTTCTTGATGATGACGATCGCTTGTTGCCCCAGATGGCAGAGGTATCATTAGAGGGGTTATCGCAAACATCCTTACCTGCACCTGTGGCGGTAATCTCTGGTATAGAGACAGTTAACTCTCAAGGAGAAATCCTCAGTCAGCGTTTACCGCCACCAGTACGACTACGTGGCGCACATTTCTTTCTGGAAGAACTAGAACCCGGAAAATCTTACAATACCAAGCAAACCCTAGTAGTTGAACGTGAGGTACTGCAAAAAATTGGTGGTTGGGATAATGATATGCGATCGCGTGTCCACTCAGAACTTTTTTTAAGACTTAATCCTGCCTGTTCAATTATTGGTTTACCCATCGTTACCTACCATTTATATAACCACGAGGGGCTAAGAGTTTCACGCAATCCCATGCTTCGCCAAGAAAGCTTTTTACGTCTAGTGCATAAACATCAAGCACTTTTCCATGCCCATCGGCAAATGTTTGCTAAGTTTGTCTATGAACACGCTCGCAAATGTTACGAACTTGGTTTAAACCGTGAAGCTTTCTATAATTTATGTTGGGCTATGCAAATAGATCCACTACACATATTTCCTCTTGTTTCTGCTAGATTTTATCCAGCAAAAATAAAATTATTTTAATAATAACTTATACATAACCAGTCTTCATAAATTGGGCAATGCCGACAATGTAAAAATAATTTCTTGAAATCATATCAGCTTTTTAATATGAGTTTATTCGCAATGATAAACTGTATTGAATCTAACTTATTGATGACATCTAGTATCATATATGATTTGTAAATAATTTAAGACTTTTAAAAATTAAAAAATATTTTTGTTTATTTGATTTTCCAGTAAATATTATTAAATTAAGCGATGAAAATTATAGCTTTTATCTGTAATTTTGTCTATTAAGGATTATTGTATATGCCAAAAAAAGTTTCTGTAATTATACCTTGCTTCAATGCTGAAAAGTGGCTAAAAGAAGCAATTAATAGTTGCCTAGAGCAAACCTATTCCAATCTTGAAATTATTGTGATTGATGATGGCTCTACAGATAATTCTTTAGAGATTATCAAAAGCTATGGCGATAAAATTATTTGGCGGAGTTTGCCCCATCAAGGAGGTAATTATGCTCGCAATCGCGGTTTTGAGTTATCGCAAGGAGAATATATTCAATACTTAGATGCAGATGATTATATTTGGCCTGAAAAGATAAAAAGACAAGTCAGTTTTTTAGAAACTACAGACGCAGATGTTATTTATGGTGACTGGAGACACCAACGACATTTACCTAACGGTTCGAGTTTTTTAGACAAGAGAGAAATTTCTGGAACACAAGCAGATATTTTAGCGGCTTTACTAGCTAATTGGTGGGTGGCTTTGGCTGCTTTAATGTATAAGAGAAGCGCAGTAGAAAAAAGTGGGGGATGGGATGAAAAGTTAACCGCCGCACAGGATAGAGATTTTTTCCTTTCTGTTGTGATGGCTGGAGCTAAAGTTGTATATCAGCCTGGCTGTTATTCTGTCTACAGAAGATACGGCGCGGTAACAGTTTCAACTGGTTCTAAAAATCGTTGGTTAAAAAACCACCATCTAGTATTAAAAAAAGTAGAGCAACAACTGTTGCAGAAAAACCGACTTTCTCAAAGTTATCGTCAGGCTTTAGCCAAATCCTATTTTGAACTAGCGAGAGAAGCTTTATTTTTTGACTATAGCCAATACTTAATGTTTTTAGACGAGGCTTTGGTAATGTTTCCAGATTTCAAAGCTAATAGTAAGAGAATATTTTATAGGTTAGTGCAAGATATTTTAGGCTTTCGGCAGACTGAACGCATTGCTTGTAGTATCTTGTTCGCCAAAAAGTTTGTTACTGCTAGCCTGGCTTATCCAAAAGCAAAACTTGGCATGACATCATAAGGCTTTGCGTCAGCTTAATTAACTAGCGTCGGGGTTGATGGGGAACAGAAACAATAACTTATATCATGTCCGTTTGAATAGTTATCATATCTGTTGGGGTAGGGAACAGGGAACAGGGAACAGGGAACAAGAAAAGAGAAAAGATCAGCATCGAAAACTTATCATAAGTAATTAGCCGGACATGATATTACAGGCGATCGCTTAAAATTAAGGAACACCAAAAAATTAATTATCCAAATTGACTGTTAGTAGGGTGCGTCAGGATGAATATTTTCTGGGTATACCTGGGGTTGCTCGTACTGACGCACCCTACATTTTGAATATTTTTTGATCTGGAAGTCCTTTATCTGAGAACTAACTATCGTAAACAGATTGATTTTGCCCTTGGCTGTGGCAATGTGGATATAGGTACAGACTCACAATTCACATTGTAGGAAATAATCATGAGTAATCAACTTCCAGACTATAATCCCAGTGGCGTAGGTGAAGTCAATGGGAATCTATTAGGTTTACCCTTTGATTACGAGTCGGCAAACTTAATTGTGTTTGCTGTGCCTTGGGAAGTTACAGTTTCCTATGGTGCAGGTACAGCTAACGGCCCCCAGCGTATTCTTGATGCTTCTATTCAACTAGATTTATTCGACTTTGACAACCCCGATGGTTGGAAACAGGGAATTTATCTGGTAGAAATTCCTGAAGATATTTTAGAAAAAAACCATTACTATCGCAACTTAGCAGCACAAATTATTGAACGACTCGCACAAGGTAAAGCTTTAACAGATACACCAGATTTAACACCTGTTTTAACAGAAATTAATCAAGCTTCTCAACAGGTGAATGAATGGCTATTTACCCAAAGTCAGGCAGCAATGAACAAGGGTAAGCGAGTTGCAGTGATTGGTGGTGATCATAGTTCACCTTTGGGTTACTTTCAAGCTTTAGCCGCTAAATACCCTGACTTTGGCATTCTGCATATTGATGCACACGCAGATTTACGCGACGCTTATGAGGAATTTGAATTTTCTCATGCTTCCATCATGTTTAATGCCATGAAGATACCGCAAATTTCCAAATTGGTACAGGTAGGTTTGCGTGATATTTGTCAGGATGAAGTAGATATGATTAACCAATCAAATAATCGGATTGTGGCATATTATGACCCAGCCATTAAACAAAAGCTATATTCAGGAAGCACTTGGATGAATTTATGTGAAGAAATTATCAACCATTTACCCGAATATGTTTACATTAGCTTCGATGTAGACGGTTTAGATCCGAAACTTTGTCCAACAACGGGGACTCCTGTTCCTGGGGGATTGGAATTAGAACAAAGTTTTTATCTATTCCGAGAATTGGTGAATAGTGGCAGAAAAATCATTGGTTTTGATGTCTGCGAAGTTGGTGACGCTGAGTGGGATGGTAATGTTGGTGCGCGGATTGTTTACAAACTGGCGAATTTAATGGATTTGTCTCAGCGTCAGCAGTAGGAGGTTGGGGGAGTGGGGAGTGGAGAGGATGAGGGGGATGAGAGAGAATTTTGATAGTATGCCCAATGCCCATGTATTGCTTATTACCACCGTTAATGTCATTAATAGATTGATAACAAGTTACAAGATTTTCTGAGGCAATTTTTAGATAAGGGTGAAGGGAAGATAATGAGCCAAATGTTTCAAGAACAAGAGCTTTTAATTGCGATCGCAGTTAGACAGCAAAACCCGACAATTTTAACCGCAGATTTCCTTAAATATACTGGCATCATTCCTAGTGACTGGGAATTGGCTAAACCACCTGTGATGACTAACAATGCGGCTCAAGTAGTTTTCCAAAATGGTGTAAGTGTTATTGCTGAGGTAAATAGAATTATTTTTGCTGAAGCTATTGCTAACAAAGAACCTCAAGACGTACAAGCCCCCGCCATAGCACACAAATATATTGAGACAGTCAAACAGGTAAATTACCAAGGTATTGGGATTAACTTACGCGGCTTTGTACTAGGCGAGTCAAACAATCAAAGCGGACGTAACTACATTTTTAACCAGCTACTGCAACCCGGCGCATGGCAAAATTTTGGTTCGGCTCCTATGCAAGCTTCGATGCGGTTTGTCTACACTCTGGATGAAACACAGCTTTTTCTAGAGGTGAATGAGGCTCAGTTGCAATATCCAGATCAAACAACTAAGCCAGCCGTGCTATTCTCTGCTAATTTTAGCCGAGCGATCGCTCAAGAACAACCTACAGAACGTTTAGCTGCTATCAGTGCAGTCATTGACGAGTGGCAAACCGATTTAGCAACATTAAAGTCACTTGTTGATACCAAGTTCTTTAATGCCGAAGGTTATGCTATCAATACAGCTGCCACTGACACAATTCAGTTTCCCTCAATGGTAGCAGAATAATTTCATGTGACTCAACAATGCACAATTGCTTAACACTTAATTTAGCAATTGTGCATTAAATTTTTCTATCTCAACTTTTATCGGAATTGCAGTGATTTAGGATGCTTGAGGATTTATTTTGCCGTTGACTATGGCAATGTGGATATAGAACGCTATCACATCCAACTCAGGAAATACTCATGAATCGCTCAAAAGTAGTAGCAATTATTACAGGTGCAATTTCTATCTTGCTAGCTGTTGCTTATCTAATTATCGTCCAAATCCTAGATTACCGGGATATGCAACCTGCTCCTATCAGCCACCTACAGCAATTATCCACTGTGCTGGCTTGTATAAATTTATTTTAATTTCAAAAACATACTAAAATCTACTTGTAGGCTGATTCAAATTACAGTAGATTTTGATAAGATATTATGTTTCACCTAGTTACTCACGCAACATCTCGGTGAGATTCAACCATAGACTATAGTCTATGGTTAAAATAAGATATTCATATATATAAGAATTACTTACAGTAAATATCGTTGATTTATTTTGTTTAATAATTCCTTTTTGGGAAATATGAAGGTAAGCTAAATTATAAGAATATTAAGCAAACATAAATTTACTTTATCTACAATACTTAGCTTGACTGGGAGCAAAGTTAAGTTTGCCCCCAGAGTAGCTAATTTTTGCTACAAATCCAGAGGTTAATTTCATGGCTCAGTTTCTACTAGAGACTGTTTGGCTAGTCCCGTGCTATGCCTTAATAGGTGGGCTTTTGGCTATTCCTTGGTCGCCGGGCATTATTCGCAAAACCGGGCCAAGGCCAGCAGGTTATGTCAATATATTAATGACATTTTTGGCGTTGCTTCATAGTGCCATTGCCTTACAAGCGACCTGGAATCATCCACCGCAAGAAGTATTTATTCCGTGGTTATCCACCGCAGGTTTAAACCTCACTATTACTTTAGAAATATCTTCAGTGAGTGTGGGGGCGATGCTAGTAGTCACTGGCTTAAATTTCCTCGCGCAAATTTTCGCCGTAGGCTACATGGAAATGGATTGGGGCTGGGGACGCTTCTATTCTTTGTTGGGATTATTTGAAGCGGGATTATGCGCTTTAGCCTTGTGTAACAATCTGTTTTTCAGCTATGTAATTTTGGAAATCCTGACGTTAGGAACTTATCTGCTAGTTGGCTTATGGTTTAGTCAACCTTTGGTAGTCACTGGTGCCAGAGATGCTTTCTTAACCAAGCGGGTAGGCGACCTATTTTTACTGATGGGAGTCTTGGGATTATGGACTCTTTCAGGAACTTGGGATTATACAGAATTAGCCGCATGGGCGGCTACAGCTAAGGTTGATCCGACTGTGATCACATTAGTAGGTTTAGCATTAGTAGCTGGGCCGATGGGTAAATGCGCTCAGTTTCCTTTGCATCTGTGGTTAGATGAGGCGATGGAAGGGCCGATTCCTAGCACAATTTTGCGGAACTCGGTAGTAGTTGCTAGTGGTGCGTGGATACTAATTAAACTACAACCTGTATTAAGTCTGTCGCCTGTAGTTTCGTCGTTTATTGTCGCCATTGGTGCAGTTACCGCATTAGGTGGTTCTTTAATTGCGATCGCCCAAATTGACGTTAAACGCTGCTTATCTTATTCTGTCAGTGCTTACATGGGCTTAGTGTTCATTGCTGTAGGCGCACAACAAGACGAAGCTGCATTATTGTTGGTACTCACCCATGCTTTAGCATCAGCTATCTTAGTGATGAGTGTGGGCGGAATTATCTGGAACAGCGTCACTCAAGACGTAACCCAATTAGGTGGACTGTGGTCACGTCGTCCCATTTCAGGAATATCCTATATAGTTGGGATTCTAGGCTTAATTGGTCTACCACCTTTAGGTAGCTTTTGGGCATTACTCAAATTAGCCGATGGACTCTGGGAAAATCATCCTGGTTTAGTGGGAATTATCATTGCTGTGAATGCCTTAACCGCCTTTAGTTTAACCAGAGAGTTTGGTTTAATTTTTGGTGGTAAAGCTAAACAAATGACCGAGCGATCGCCTGAAGTTCTGTGGCTGATGGTGTTGCCAATGGTAATATTATTAGGCTTTATCCTCCATCTACCTTTGGTATTACAAAGCTTATCACTACTACCCAGTTGGGCAGAACTCAATAAAGATGTTGCCCTCTTACTAATTTGGTCAAGTATTTTTGGTTGCAGCATTAGCGCAGTCATTTATCTGGGCAATATTCCCAAACCAGTACGTCTACCTTGGAAACCCTTACAAGACTTATTGGCTTACGACTTTTACACCCCCAGACTCTATCGCATGACAATTATTTCCGGCGTTGATCAACTCTCCAAATTCGCTGATATGATTGACCGCTTCGTGGTAGATGGTATCGTCAACTTTGTGGGTTTGTTTTCGCTGTTAGGTGGCGAAGGTTTGAAATACAGCACCAACGGACAAACTCAATTTTATGCCTTAACTGTTCTCCTAGGCGTAGGTGTTTTAGGCGCATGGATAACTTGGCCATTCTGGGGAGTCCAGTTTTTAAGTCTGATTTACTAGCACGGGAATTTAGAACAGGTGGGTATTTACCCACCTGAAAACCCAAAGAAAAACTTAGATTGATACACAACAAACTTCCTGGGTTTTCTTATTTTGAATTTTGAATTTTGAATTTTGAATTGTTATGCTCAGTGCTTTAATTTGGATACCAATTCTGAGTGCTATAGTTATCGGGTTTTTACCTGGTAAAGTCGTCCCAGCTAGTCGAATTCGATTAGTATCTTTAACTATAGCCGGCGTAGTCTTACTGTGGAATTTGTTTATTCTGCTGAAATTCGACATCAGCAACCCAGGAATGCAATTTCAAGAGTATATACCTTGGAATGATACCTTGGGTTTAAATTATCAACTAGGAGTTGACGGCTTATCAATTTTGATGTTGGTTCTCAATAGCCTCCTCACCTGGATTGCAATTTACAGCAGCAGTAAAGAAACGGAACGCCCCAGACTGTTTTACTCACTAATTTTATTAGTTAGTGGTGGCGTTGCTGGAGCATTCTTAGCCGAGAACTTGTTATTATTCTTCTTGTTTTACGAGCTAGAATTAATCCCCTTTTATTTATTAATTTCCATTTGGGGAGGGGAAAAACGGGCTTATGCTGGTATCAAGTTCCTGATTTATACTGCGGTTTCCGGTGCTTTGATTTTAGCAACCTTCTTAGGCATGGTATTTTTAACTGGTGCTAGCAGTTTTGCCTTTGATGCGGTATCTACTCAAACTATTTCCGCCGGGTTGCAATTCGTGCTTCTAGCAGGAATTATCTTAGGCTTTGGGATTAAAATTCCCCTCGTTCCCTTCCATACATGGCTACCGGATGCTTACGTTGAAGCTTCCGCACCCATTGCGATTTTGTTGGGTGGTGTGTTAGCAAAGTTGGGAACTTATGGACTGTTGCGGTTTGGTATGGGGATGTTTCCCCAAGCTTGGAGTGTAGTTGCACCAACCTTAGCAATTTGGGGGGCAATTAGTGCGATTTATGGGGCAGTAATTGCGATCGCCCAAAAAGATATCAAGCGCATGGTAGCATATAGCTCTATCGGTCACATGGGCTATGTATTACTCGCTAGTGCTTCCAGCACAGCTTTAGCCTTGGTGGGTGCTGTCTCCCAAATGTTCAGCCACGGCTTGATTTTAGCAATTCTTTTCCACCTAGTAGGCGTTGTGGAAGCCAAAGTTGGAACTCGTGAATTAGACAAACTCAACGGTTTGATGAGTCCCATTCGCGGTTTACCCTTAATTAGTGCCTTACTGGTTCTCAGTGGGATGGCGAGTGCAGGTATTCCCGGTTTAACTGGATTTATCGCTGAATTTATCGTCTTTCAGGGTAGTTTCTCTGTCTTCCCCTTGCCAACACTGTTATGTGTAGCCTCAAGCGGTTTAACAGCCGTGTATTTCGTTATTCTCCTCAACCGTACCTGCTTTGGCAAGTTGGATAATAACTTAGCCTACTACCCTAGAGTTTTATGGGCGGAAAAAATACCCGCCTTAGTTTTGGCATCTCTAATTATCTTTTTAGGTGTACAACCAACTTGGTTAGTGCGTTGGAGTGAACCTACAACTACCGCAATGGTAGCCGCAGTTCCGCCATTAGAGAAAACTACAGTTTCCCAAGTAGCTTTGAAGTAAGTGGTAGGTGTGTAGGGGACATTTCTACCCAAGAATTCTTTAATTTTGAATTTTGAATTTTGAATTTTGAATTTTGAATTGATTTGTCCCCAAATTATTAAATTTAATTGACAAAAATATATGGTACAAACTCCAGACAAACCGATTACTAAAATTCCGCCGTCACAGCATGAATTTGCTGACATTATTCATCGCCTAGAAGCTGGCGGTTCGATGTTGCCAGATACGCCGGAAAATTTAATGCAAATTATCGGTATTTATAAAGCCTATGCTGTACCGATGGATTTTTACTGGCGTGATTTGCTGTATATTGCTGAACAGGTATTTTTAAACCCGTTTCCCGCTTTTAAATACTTCATTTCACAAGAGTATTTAGACAGACATAATCATTACGCTGGTGATGATGCTGATTTAAGAATTTGGCGCGGTGAAGCGACAGCACACCCGGAACTGTTGGCATTTATGGAGAAGGGTGAAACCTTCAAAATGCCAAAGATATTGCATCACTTACTGCACGATCGCATTAACATGGAGTTTGCTGAGGCTTGTATGCAAGCAATGCTTTGGCATCGTCACATGTACGCGCCAGTCAATCAATTTGACGCTTACCTCGACTCAGAAGAATATAAAGCTAACGCTGATAGGGCAATTAAAGCTTATTTTCAAGGCAACCCGGTGATGCTGGGACTTTACAAACTGTTCCCGGATATGTTTTTGGAACAGTGCCGCCAAATGTCATACTACGCTAACCTGGGTCTGTTCTGGGAAGTCATGGCTCCGGTATTCTTTGAAATGTCGGATATCTATGATGAAGGTGGGTTTAAAGGTGTCCCCGATGCGATGAACTTTTTAATCAATGGGATATTTGCGATCGCAGGTCGTCCGATTTACCATCATGTCTATATTCGTGGGGAATGCTACGAAATTATCCCCAAATCTAAAGGCTTCACTTGGTTATACGAAGCTGCATTACCCTATGTAGAAGCAGTCTTTTATCGCACTGCACCATTCCGAGGCACAAAATCTTATAATGCTCAAGCTGGCCAAGTACCTGCTGATCAAAAAGACTTCCATTATGGCATTCTCTACGCCGATGTGTTTCCTGTAGGAACTGCGGGAATTCCACCCACATTATTAATGCAAGATATGTTGCATTTCTTACCTCAATATCTTTTAGATTACTATAAACAATATTGTCGAGGTGAGGAAGATATGTTGATTCAGTTGGGGATTACTTTCCAACGGTCAATGTATAATGTGACATCGGCAGTAATTCAGGCGTTGCGAACTGCCCTTTTATATCCTTTAGATGATCCGAATCCTAAACATTTGCAAGCCAACCGCGAGTTTTTTGAAGCACAGTTAAGTCGCTTTACTCGCCCTGAGTATGGTATGCGGAATGCTGCCCGTCTGCGAAATATTCAGAGTCCAGATTATCGATAATCTTCTCTGAAGATGTTTGGGAAATCATTAAGCATACTAGAAACCCCTCACCAAACCTCTCCCCTGGAAATGTAGAGACTAGCCATGCTTAGTCTCTACAACCCCCCTTACCTTGTAGGGAAGGGGGGTTGGGGGGTTAGGTTTGAGAGACTTTGCTGTTAATAAAAATACTTTTCAAATATCATCTCAGCCTCCCTAACATTAAAAAAATGTTATACCCCAATCCCTGACTTCTCAAAGAAGTCGGGGATTTATGGCATCATCGTTTTATATTAAATAATGTTGAGCTACTAAAAATTATGTTCAGCGAATTAAAACAATACATTAACACAAATTTCAACATTTCCACCAATGATAAATTATTAACTCTATCGAGAATATTTGTCTGGAGTGTATGGTTAATTTACATTGGTTATTTATTATTAAGTGATTTACCTCCAGGTTTATCACTATTAAATATTACATCCCAAACATTAGCAGAAATATTAAATTTAAGCTGGAATTTTTGGTTAATCCTGCCAATCATATCTCCTAGTGAAGCACCTGTTAACCATCCAGCTTTAGAGGGATTATTTAACATTGTGGTGACTTGGGGACTATTATTTTGGGGTTTTGTGATTGATGGACGTAATCAACGATTTTCTATAGTTACATTCTTAATTGGTACAGCTTTTCTTACTAACTTATTTTTTCTACCTTGGTTGGGATTACGACAACCGAATTCTGAAAAACCTACAAATTCTTTAACGTTTATCGAAAAAATAGGCGAAAGCCGGACTTTACCGACGATTTTAGCTGTGGTTTTTGTCGTTTCGTTAGTTTGGGCAGGATTTGCACGTCCTGAGTATGGTGATTTGACAACACGTTGGCAAGCTTTATTAGAATTATTGTTTAGTGATAGGCTAGCATATTCATTTCTGATAGATATGTTAGTATTTTGGTTCTTTCAGTCGTGGCTAGTTAAAGATGATATGAAACGTCGCCAATGGCATAACGAAAAAGTGCTATGGTTAGTGCGCTTTGTACCTTTTTGGGGACTGATTATATATTTTTGGAAACGTCCTTCACTTTTCAACTAATTAGACAACCTTGTAGAGACGTTACATGCAAAGTCTCTACAAGGTTTTAAGTAAGTAGGCTTAATTAATTGTTAGATAGTGGAACAGGCTTCTAGCCTGTTGACGGGCTGTCAGCCCATCCCACATTTTATATTTCATTGCAACCAGCTACTTAATACTTGCTTTTGTGATTCATCTATATGAAAATTGCTGTAATTTCTCAATACTCAGGGGTTACAATACATACAATGGGCTGGATCAGCAAACTCTCTACCATCAGGAAATTGTCTTTCTTCTCTAAAATTACATTTTTTACACTGATAAATAACTGTATGCGTGAGTGTGGTTGGTGTATAGCAGAGTTCACAGGGTAATCCTTGTATTCTTTCCGTGATATCAAATCCTGGTGTCTGACATTTCGGACAACAACTGCTGATTTTATTGAGTAAGTTACGAGTGGCTTTTTCGATATTTTTCATGCGGGTTGGGTTGTAATGCGCCCGCATATCTGTTTCTAGCTTTACTTTACCATCTGGTGATTTTTCTAAGGCAAATTTTACAGCCTCTACTAACTTTTGTTCTGTGGTAATACCTTTGATAATTTCTATATCTTGATGTTCTGATTCCCCACACCAAACGACTAACCCATGTTCAGGAAATCCAATTTTATCAGCAAATTCATAAGCTTCATCTAAATTACTAACCACTTGATGATTAAAGTTAGTTTCTATAGAAAATTCTTGCCCAATAATTTCGATATCGTTGACTTTATCTAATAAAATGACTATTTCTCTATTAGATTGAATATAGGGAACTAATGGATGCGGTGCAAAACTGCCTTCGCTGGCGATCGCTAAATTTTCTCCGGTGATTTCTAAGGCTTTCTCTGCTTTTAATCTAGCAGCAGCGATTTGAGTACCAGGGCGTTTTACTTCTCTGGTAAATGTGCCGAAAACATCTGTATTAAACTTCTGGGGGACTATAACTTTAAGACCTAATTCCTGTGATAAAAGCGGAGAAATTACCCTTTCTTTCTGGTGCATTGTCGCAATTACAGCCGTGCGATCGCGAAATAATTCCTGATATGTCATTATCAGTTAACCTCCTTTGCTCATCCCAAAATATAAACAAGTATTTTGTTCGTAGTAAGGACTTTAGTCCTTAAGAAAGGGCTAGAGCCGCTTACTACGAACCTTTATTGAGACTGGATATTTCTTATCCTCAAATCAAGCATTGCCTGAAAGTAAAGGAATATTTTCGGCTAAAGGATCGGTGACAATTACACCTTGTTTCTCTGACCAAAATTTACTTAAAAAATGGATTTGTCTCAAACCGACAATTAAATTTAAACCAGGAACAAATAGCCACCAAACTATAAGCGGTGGTTTCATCCCGGCTTGGCGATATAATTCATTAACTGTCTGATATAACTTGAACTGAACTATATAAATCCAGACAACACCTAACAAAGAAACCCACCCAAACCATCCTGGTACATCTGGATCAAAGATTCGCAAAGCTTGGGGAATTACTACCCCAAACACAAACGGTGCTAAACATAGCGTACCAGACCAACCAAACCCGTTATAACGACGTAGTTCTTCTTGAATAATCCATTTATACCAGCCGTAGTAGAGCATACCAGTTACTACAGACAGAAAAATCACTTGCCACAGGGGACGGGGTTTACCCAAAGATGTACCGGACATATTTACGCCTGAGATATCATACATATTTTTGTAACATTTCTTAATGTAGAATATCTCAGGCAATCTTGTCTAATTTTCAGGACTTATGCAGCCGTCACATTAGTAGGGTGCGTCAGATGTGGAAAATCTAGTGATTGTTACCAAATGATCTGCTTTGACACACCCTACAAGAGTCTTTAATGATGAAACGCAGCTTTATTCCTAACTTTGTTCTTGGGGAATTTGTCCAATTTGGGCGGTGAGTTTTTCCTTATCCAACCTGCGTTTTCTGGCGTAGAGTTGAATTGTCACCGCCATCAAAATAATCATCCCAAAAATCACCCAAGCTGTGAGATCCGTCGGTAGATTATTCTTAAACACAGCCAGCATGACGATAACCACCAACATGACTGTCGGTGCTTCGTTTAAAGCCCGTAATTGCTGACTACTCCAGCGACATTCATCGACGGCTAACTTCTTCATTAACCGCCCACAGTAATGATGATAACCGACTAACAGAGCGACAAATAGCAACTTAAAGTGTAACCAACTCTGTTTTAAAACTTCCGGTTCGGTACTCAATAAACCTATAGCCATCGCTACCGTTACCAACATTCCTGGCGTAGTGATGATGTTGTAGAGGCGTTTTTCCATAATTTGATACTGATTTTTCAGTATCGTGCGGGCTGGTTCTGGTTCTTGGTTAGCTTCTACATGATAGATGAATAACCGTACCAAGTAGAACAACCCCGCAAACCAAACCACAATGCCAATAATATGAAATGCTTTAAACCAGGAATAAGCCATGAATCAAAACCTGCCTTTGTGAATCTCTTCTTTAAATCATTGCCTGTACTATCATTATCAGGTTACGGCAAAACCTCATGCAGCATCGCAGATATGTGAAGAAGTGTAACGTTGACAAGTTAGGGAATGGGGGGAGTTGAGGGAGATGAGGGAGTGGAGGAAGCGGAGGGGGAAGGGGAGAAGATTTTTATCCAGTCAACCATCAACCATCAACAGTCAACAGTCAACAGTCAAAAAAGTTTTCTGAGAACTACTTGACTCTCCAGTTTACTGGAGGATTCAAGATAAAGTTAGTTGTTAGCACTTCTTGGTAGTCAGAAGACTTATATGGATAATGTCACCTTGAAACTGCGCGGTATGAGTTGCGCCGGCTGTGCAAAAAATATTGAAGATGCTATACTTGCCGTTCCTGGGGTTGAGGAATGTAACGTTAACTTTGGCGCGGAACAAGCAACAATTGAGTACGATTCTACAAGAACTGATTTACAAACTATCCAAAATGCTGTGAGTGCAGCAGGTTATTCTGCTTATCCTTTGCAGCCAGAAAACCTGATGACAGGTGAAGATGACGCAGAAATCAGACTTCGCCAGCAAGAATCTCGTGATTTGCGGCTGAAGGTGATAGTAGGCGGGATAATTAGCATGGTGCTGGTGATTGGTTCTATCCCCATGATGACGGGTTTACATTTACCCTGGATGCCAGTTTGGCTGCATAACGCTTGGGTGCAATTATTACTCACTACTCCTGTACAGTTCTGGTGTGGTAAGTCTTTCTTCGTTAATGGCTGGAAAGCTTTTAAACGGCATACTGCGACAATGGATACATTGATAGCTTTAGGTACAAGTGCAGCCTATTTTTATTCGTTGTTTGCCACGCTGTTTCCTGGTTTTTTCGTCAGCCAGGGCTTGATGCCAGATGTGTATTATGAAACTGCGGCGGTTGTCATTACCTTAATTTTGTTAGGCAGGTGGTTTGAACATCGCGCTAAAGGACAAACTTCCGAAGCTATTCGTAAACTCATTGGTTTACAAGCCAAAACAGCGCGCTTGATTCGCAATGGACAAGAAGTAGATGTACCCATTGCACAAGTACAGATTGGTGATGTGGTGCTGGTTCGTCCTGGGGAGAAGATTCCCGTAGATGGTGAGGTAATTAATGGAACGTCCACAGTTGATGAAGCAATGGTAACTGGGGAAAGTTTACCTGTGAAAAAACAGCCAGGGGATGAGGTAATTGGCGCGACGATGAATAAAACTGGCAGTTTCCAATTTCGGGCGACACGGGTAGGAAAGGATACTGTACTCGCTCAAATTGTGCAGTTAGTTCAGCAAGCACAAGGTTCTAAAGCCCCAATTCAAAGATTAGCAGACCAAGTTACTGGCTTTTTTGTCCCTGCGGTGATTGCGATCGCCATTCTGACTTTTATCATCTGGTTCGACTTCATGGGCAATGTCACCCTAGCATTAATTACCACAGTGGGAGTGTTAATCATCGCTTGTCCTTGTGCGCTGGGTTTAGCTACACCAACCTCTGTGATGGTAGGAACTGGTAAAGGTGCAGAAAACGGTATTTTAATCAAAGGTGCTGAAAGCTTAGAACTAGCACACAAAATTCAAACTATTGTTTTAGACAAAACAGGCACAATTACCCAAGGTCAGCCCACTGTTACGGATTTTATCACAGTTAACGGTACTGCTAACAGTAACGAAATCAAGCTCTTGCAACTAGCCGCATCTGTAGAACGCAATTCTGAACACCCCCTAGCCGAAGCGGTGGTCAAATATGCTCAATCTCAAGAAGTTGAATTAGCAGAAGTCAGGGATTTTGCAGCCGTTGCCGGGAGTGGAGTACAAGGAATTGTCAAGGATGCCCTTGTCCAAATCGGTACACAACGCTGGATGGAAGAATTAAGCATTAACACTCAAGCATTACAGCAAGATAAAGAACGTTTGGAATACTTAGGGAAAACTGCCGTTTGGTTAGCAGTTGACGGAGAAATTCAAGCATTGATGGGAATTGCTGATGCTATTAAACCCACTTCTCCCCAAGCCGTGAAAGCTTTGCAAAAACTGGGCTTAGAAGTCATCATGCTCACTGGAGATAATCGCCGCACTGCTGAAAGTATCGCCCGTGAGGTTGGTATTGAGCGTGTTTTGGCAGAAGTCCGCCCTGAGCAGAAGGCAGAGGTGGTTAAGTCGCTGCAATTGGAGAAACAGGGCAGAGTTTCATCTGGAAAATCTCGCATTGTGGCAATGGTGGGTGATGGGATTAATGACGCGCCAGCTTTGGCTCAAGCTGATGTAGGAATTGCAATTGGCACTGGTACAGATGTGGCGATCGCTGCTAGTGACATTACCCTAATTTCTGGTGATTTGCAAGGCATTGTTACAGCCATTCAACTCAGCCGCGCTACGATGCGTAACATTCGCCAAAACCTCTTTTTCGCCTTCATTTACAACGTGGCTGGTATCCCCGTTGCAGCTGGTGTTCTCTTTCCCTTGTTTGGTTGGTTACTCAATCCGATTATTGCAGGTGCAGCAATGGCATTTAGTTCTGTTTCCGTAGTGACTAATGCTTTACGTTTGCGGAAATTTCAACCAAAAGTAACTGTATAGGAGCAAGCCTACAATGTTGAGTAGAAAAATTATTCTTGCCAGTGTTGCAAGTTGGGGATTGATGTTTGGTTTTGCTACAGATAAAACCGTAGCAGCAATTAACCATGAAGTGTCAACAACTGAGTTCCGCCCCATTCAACAACCATTATCTATCAAAGGTGCTGTTACCATTGGTGGACTTGGGTTAATTGGGTTGGAATTATGGTGGTTTCTTGTGAAGAAAACCAAGCCGTAAATTCTCACTGTGTGTTGAAATGGTATAAGAGAAATGGTTATGTTGCGGGGCAGAGGTAGTATGTTAGCCCAAGAACAATCAAAACTCATCGGTGCAATTGCTCAAGAAAGCGGCGTTCCCATTAAAACGATTCGCTATTATGAAGAACTTGGGTTGCTCAAATCATCAGGTAGAACCGAGGGTGGGTTTAGATTATTTACGCCGGATGTTTTAGCCCGGTTACACTTTATTAAACGCGCTCAAAGTTTGGGTTTGACGTTATCAGAAATTAAAGAATTTTTACAAGTTCATGATGGGGGAGAATTGCCTTGTGAACATATTAAAACTAAATTGGAAGAGAAGGTTCAAGATATTGATGAACAAATTCGACAATTACTAATTCTCAAGCAAGAATTAGAAGGATTATTGTCAGGTTGGGAAATCAAACCTGTTGATGATCACACTACAATTTGTCCGATTATTGAACAAGATTGAGTTTGAGGTTTGAGATAACGATGATGTGGCGATCGCTCCCCAGGGGTTGACAAGCTTGTTCCCACGTCTAGGATTGAACGAGTTTCTCTATTCTCAAGTTATATAGTAGCGATCGCACTAAATCTAATCAAAGTTGAAGATGGTTTCAATGGCAAATGCTTTTATGTCCAGTTTTCTAAGTTTAAACCTGGTATTTGTCCAAAATCAGCATTATTTCGAGTTAATAGAATAGCCTGACTCACCAGAGCTATGGCAGCGATTTTCAAATCCATTGTGCCAAGCCTGGGATAAGCTTTCTTAAGCCGTTGAAATTCTTCGGCTGCTGGTTGATCAAATTCTAAGATGGGAATAACACAGTAATTGGTTAGTTGCTTTTTTAACTCCTTGTAGGCTAAAACTTGTCCTTCAACAGTTTGAGCCTTTGCTATGTAACTCATCCAACCTCGCATTTGCTCTTCGTAGCTGATGATGGTGACTGCTACTTGATTAGGATTAATGTTTGCCAATCGCATCAGCAGAGGTTGCGCCTGTACGCCTCCGCGATCTAAAACACTGAGATGATCAGTATCAAAAATATACATTTAAATATCGTCTGATTCTATAAAATTTGAGCGCAGAGATTCACGATACTCATGTCCTAGCTGCATGGCTTCGTTGTATGCTGAGTTGTCAGCAAATGTTCCCGCGATTTTCTGCCACCAAGGGGTTTTGGTGGCAGAAACAACCTCTAGTTTACTTTTGAGACTTGCAACTTCAGCCTCTAGAATCGCTACCCGTTCTTCTAATTGTTTTGACATAAGTTATCTTGACTGCTCCTGTTTCTCTCTTCTCAATTTATATAGTAGCGATCGCACTCATGTTTATCCAAGTTTAGCGGTTGTTTCAAGGCGTAGGCGCAGCCCGCCGCAGGCATCCCTCACAGGGAGTTTACAGGCTTGTTCCTTCATCTCTTGCAAAGACATACGAAAACACTCCAACAAAGGTTGGTATCTCAATTTTAGTACATTAGTTTTTGTTCAAGTTGTACAGCTTCCACTTTAGTTCTCAAAAGAGACTCAAAACTATCATCACCTTCCAAGAGAACCACAAAGTCCTTTAAAGTAAAAAGTACGATTAACTTCTGGCTGAGTGCTTTTTTTATATCAATAATTGCTGCATCCGTATAACCTGATTCAGAAATGAAAATGCCCCGAGCATCACTCCTCAAAAATATTCGCATCATATGCTGTGCTACATCTCCAGGGCTTAATGCTTCTTTGCACCATTTCATCTCGACTAAATACAAATGGTTATTAACTTCAATTGCCCCATCAATTTGTTGAATGATGCCTTCGTTATTTTCTCCTGTTATAGTGAATGATTCTCTCACTAAAATATTCTCACTTTCAAAAAAACGATTTAAAATACTTTCTAGTTCTTTGCCTCGCTTTTGAGGATTAGTTTCCTGATATAGCTTTATTAATTCAAACTTAATTTTCTCTCGTTTCTGTCTCTTAGATTTTAGTGCGTCTACTCTTGCTTGCTCTTCGGCTTGACGTTTTTTCCTATCCTCTTGGAGATTTGACTCAATAACTTGCTGCATTCTGGTAAAATAGTCTTTAAAGTTGACTGTCTCTCTCACCTTAGCTACTAACCCCCTAGCTACTGCTTGATCATTTTCCCAGCATCTAGAAAAGTCTTCAAATTCAGTAACTCTTTTGACAATTTCCCTTCTTTCACGCAGTGCATCATCTCCAGCTTCGTTCAGTCGAACTAATATTGTGCGAGCAATTTCATATTTGTTAATACTGCTGGGATCTTTCTGAAGCTGTTCGCTGATATCTGCAAAAGATTTTTGGCTAACTCCTGCACTGGAGAAAAATATTAAAACATCTTTCTTGCTCTTACAAAGTTTTGGAATAGTATCTACTAGCAGATTGAGAAAATCCGGCGTAAAATGGTAGATTGTTGCGTTCATATTTTAATTTTCTTGAACAAATAAAAATATCGCTAATTAGGATATTCCTCAAGAAATAAGATTGAATTTATCAATCTAGGAAAATCGGAGAATCATAGCTTATTTATAGCATAAATTATACCTCTATATCTAGCAAATACATCAACTTCACCTATGTTCGCTCACGGGTTTCAGCCTCGTGACGCAACTGACGAGCGTAGGCTTGACTGTCTGTAATATCCGGTCTTGAATTGATTACACCTTCACTCTGCCAATAAGCGACAAGTTCAGCCCCAGTCTTGGGTGGATTTGCTATAACTTGCCTGACAGTGAGAACACGAAGGATATATTCAGAAAGAGTCATGTTTAGCCGAGAAGCTTCATTACAAAGCTCTTTTTCTAGCTCTGGTGGCAAATCAAGATTAATACTCATTTAAGTGTGACATATAGTTTTACTTGATAATTCATCCTAATCTACTATTTCAATCGCATTACTGAATTGAAGTATGAAATTTAAAAATTTGCTCCTTCTCACTCTCTGCGCGACGGACACTTTGCTCTCTTCCCTACGGGACGCTACGCGAACGAGACGCTTCACTACGTGAGGCTGCGCCAACGCGAACAAGTCGGCAAAGCCGCCCACGCAAGTGTCCTCCTCTGCGTCTCTGCGTGAAATAAATTCATACCTCTCAATCAGCAACGCTACTTAAACAACAGCCGCCTCTGTAATTGCTCCCTGCATTCTCCCTAAAGCATCAATCAAACTTTGCAATTGTTGATCTGCTTTTAACACCGCTAACCCTCGCACTGTCACCTTACCAGGAGAAAAAACAAACCTTGTCTTCAAATGTTCTGGTAAATTCGCCGCTAATAAATTCCAAGCGGGTTCTTCCATCGGTGTTTCTAAAAGAACGTGCTGTTTATTCTCTGGTTTAATCCGGCTAAATCCTAACTTCTTCGCTAGTTGTTTCAGTTCCATTACCCGCAATAGTTGATTAGCTGGCACAGGTAAATTACCATAGCGATCGCTCCATTCACCTGCTATCTGTGTTAATTCTTCTTTCGATTTCGCCGCCGCTACCGCACGATAAGCACTCATCTTCTGATCAACATCCGGGATATAATCCGCAGGTATAAACGCCGTCAGGTTGAGGTCAATCTGTGTATCGTCAACTTTGGGAATTTCTTGACCGCGAATTTCTCTAATCGCCTCCTCTAACATTTCCATGTATAAATCAAAACCAATCGCTTCCATTTGACCGGATTGTTCTGCACCTAGCAAGTTACCCACCCCACGAATTTCCATATCACGCATCGCTAGCTGATACCCAGAACCGAGTTGTGTAAATTCCTGAATTGCCCGTAACCTTTGCCGTGCTGCATCCGATAATACCCGTTGTTTGGGATAAAATAACCAAGCATGGGCTTGAATTCCAGCACGTCCTACCCGTCCCCGTAATTGGTATAGTTGCGATAACCCAAAACGGTGCGCGTCTTCAATTAAGATGGTATTCACACGGGGAATATCTAAACCAGATTCAATAATTGTCGTACAAACTAGGATATCTGCTTCACCATTGCTAAAGGTGAGCATGGTTGATTCTAACTCGCTCTCATCCATTTGACCGTGTGCGATCGCAAATCTCCCCCCAGGGATCATTTCTCGCAGTTTCCCTGTTGTCTCTTCAATTCCTTCCACCCTTGGCACTACATAAAATACCTGTCCACCTCGGTCTAACTCTTGACGAATTGCACTCCTTATGGTATCTGAATTCATCGGTGACAGGTGAGTTTGTATCGGTCGTCTTGTCGGGGGTGGGGTAGTAATCAAACTCATTTCCCGAATCCCCGATAAGGACATATACAAGGTGCGGGGGATAGGAGTAGCAGAAAGAGTCAAAACATCAATTTGGGTTTTCAGGGTTTTAATTTTCTCTTTCTGGTTCACCCCGAAACGTTGTTCTTCGTCAATTACCAACAATCCTAAATCTTTGAAGTTGACACCTTTACCTAAAAGTTGATGTGTCCCCACCACCACATCTAACTCACCCGTGGCTAAACGTTTTTGAATATCACGACGTTCTTCAGCAGTGCGGAAGCGGTTGAGTAAGCCAATATTCACCGGGTAGGGGGCAAAACGTTCTTTGAGGGTGTGGTAGTGTTGCTGAGTGAGAATGGTGGTTGGTGCAAGTAAAGCAGCTTGTTTACCGGAGGTGACAGCTTTGAAAATGGCGCGGATAGCTACTTCAGTTTTCCCGAAGCCGACATCACCACATACTAAACGATCCATTGGGCGATCGCTTTCCATATCTCTTTTCACATCTTGTACAGCTTTTAGCTGGTCAGTTGTGGCTTGATAGGGAAAAGAATCTTCCATTTCCTCCTGCCAAGGCATATCTTGGGGATAGGCATAACCTTGTTGTTGCGATCGCGCAGCGTATAATTTCAGCAAGTCTACCGCTAATTTCTTGATGGCTTTGCGGACACGATTCTTTGTATTTTCCCAAGCCTTACCCGTCATTTTATGCAATTCTGGGGCTTTATCGCCTGTACTGCGGAAGCGAGACAATGAGCCTACTTGATCAGCCGCTACTCGCAAAATCCCGTCAGCATACTGCACCACAATGTAATCACGGGTTTCATCGTTAATCGTCAAACTCTCCAACTTAACAAATTTGCCAATCCCATGACTTTTGTGAACTACATAATCCCCCGGACGTAGTTTGTTCGGGTCAACCTGCTTAGATGCAGCCTTGCGCCGCTTGCGGATATAGCTGGGTGTAGCGAGGGAATGCTGTCCAAAAAATTCCCGGTCGGTGACAACTACGAGGCGGTAAGTAGGTAAAATAAAACCTTCCAGTTCCGCCAGTCCCGAATATTTCAAAGCTACGGGGACATGATTAATTTGCTGCTTGTCAATGGCTTGATAGTCACGGGGGTTGGGGATAAATTGCGCCGGACAATCATGTTCTTGGAGGAGGGAAACAGAACGGGAAGGTTGAGCAGAAATTAACCAAATCGAGAAATTGCGATCGCGTTCTTGTCGCAGGGTGTCCGCCAGTTTCGCAAATTGATGCGGTGTCACTGGTACAGGACGACTAGCTAAATTAATCCCGCCATTTTCCTCAGCTAGTTCTGATAAATATAAAGTTTTAAATCTGGTGACATCACCGAGACAGTCATCAAAAGACCGATGAATTTTAGGTAATTGCAGCGAACCTAATTCATATTCACCAGTTCCTAATGACCATTGTTCCTCAGCATTTTCCACCCAGCGATCGCTATGAGCATGACATTGTTCTGGCTCATCAATAGCGATTAAGGTATCCTCTGGTAAGTAATCAAGTATGGAAGCGGGTTGATCAAAAGCTAACCCTAAAAATCTGCGACTACCTTCGATGTGTGTTGAGTCATCAGTTGCAAGTTCTGAGTCAGAAGTTAACTCAGCCTTGAACTTTTGAAACTCAGGACTATCCTTAAGTGCGTCTAAAATAATCGGCGTGAAGCTAGTTGGCGTGAGGGTAATTTGTGCAACTTTGTCAAGGGCTGAACGTTGAGTATTGGGGTCAAATTCCCGAATTTGCTCAATTTCATCACCAAACCACTCTAACCGCACTGGCAACTCAGAAGATACAGGGAAGACATCCACAATATCACCGCGCCGACTCCATTGGCCTTCTGTTTCTACTAGCGGTACTCGTTCGTATCCCAAAAGAGTGATTTTTTCGCTGAAAGTATCCAGATCAAATTCCATCCCCCGCTTTAGGGTGAGACATAACGGCGTAAAAGCATCTGGCGGTGGTAAATGTGGTTGCAACGCTCCCACAGTAGCAACAATAGCCAAGAGTCTTGGAGTTCCATTATTAGGAATCGAGGATTGGGTATTGGCACGATTTTCTCTTTCTTCCCAGTCCCCAGTCCCCAAATCAGCTAATACCTGCATCTGTCCCCAAGTCATTTCCGTTTCGGGGTCGAAAGGTTCGTAAGGGGAAGCTTCCGATGTCGGGTAAAAATGCACAGTTTCCCATCCCATTGCTTCCAACTGTGCGTAGGCGCGTCCGGCTTCTTCTAAAGTGGCGCAAACTACCAACAAATTCCGTTGAGAATTTTGTGCTAAAGCTGAAGCTACTAAGCCTTTAGGTAGGCGAGGAATACCATTTAAGCGTAAATCTTGCTGACGATGTAACTTAGAAAGTAACTCAGTGGTGAGTGGCGATCGCCCCAAGGCACGCACAATAGAAGAAAATGCCATAAGTTCTACTAGCGGAGGAACACTGTCCTGATTCAGAAAATATAGTGACGGCTACGTTCACTATTGTAAATCCTGAGTCATTAGTCATTAGTCATTGGTCATTAGTCATTGGTCATTAGTCATTAGTCATTAGTTTTTCTCCCCCTACTCCCTCATCTCCCTCATCTCCCACCCTGCGGGTTCGCGTTAGCGTCTCTGAAAGAGAAGCTAAAGCTACATCTCCCCCTACTCCCCCTACTCCCTCATCCCCCTTATCCACATTTCCCAAGGATTCTTTAGTTTTGAATTTTGAATTTTGAATTTTGAATTGATTTGTCTCCTTATACTAAAGATTAAGCTAAGTTCGCTCTTGAATAGCGGCAGTATATAATATGTCCTCGATTACCTTTGAAATTTTAATTATTCTGGTATTAATTATTGCCAACGGTGTATTCTCAATGTCTGAGATGGCAATTGTCTCAGCCCGGAAGGTTAGGTTACAACAGCTTGCTAATCAAGGCGATGTTAGAGCCAGAGCAGCCCTGAAGCTGGCAGAATCTCCGAATAATTTCCTGTCTACTATTCAAGTGGGTATTTCCCTAATTGGTATTCTGACTGGTGCTTTTGGAGGCGCGACAATTGCTAGCAGGTTAGCTGTGTATGTGGCACGCATACCGTTTTTAGCACCTTACAATGAAGCAGTTGCTTTTGGGATAGTAGTTTTAATTATTACGTATTTATCCTTAATTGTCGGGGAACTTGTGCCGAAGCGTCTGGCATTAAACAACCCAGAACGAATTGCGGCGACTGTGGCTATTCCGATGCGAGCTTTAGCAGCCTTAGCTTCTCCGGTGGTACATTTGTTGAGTGCTTCTACAGAAATGGTGTTGCGAACTTTGGGGATTAGACCTTCGGAAGAACCGCTAGTTACCGAGGAAGAGATTAAAATTCTCATAGAACAGGGGACAGAGGCAGGAACTTTTGAAGCAGCAGAGCAGGATATGGTTGAGCGAGTGTTTCGTTTAGGCGATCGCCCTGTCAATTTCTTTATGACCCCCCGTCCTGATATAGTCTGGTTAGATTTAGAAGACTCACAAGAAGAAAACCGCCAAAAATTAAGCGAAAATGCTTATTCTCGTTATCCAATTTGTCAGGGGGGATTGGATAATGTCTTAGGTATTATCCCAGTCACCGACTTACTCGCTAGGGGTTTTCGCGGAGAGCCTTTAGATTTAACAGTAGGATTACGTCAGCCTGTGTTTATCCCAGAAAGCACCCGTGGCTTAAAAGTTTTGGAGTTATTTAAGCAAACTGCAACACACATGGCTTTAGTTGTGGATGAATACGGCGTAATTCAAGGTTTATTAACTCTCAATGACATTATGAGCGAAATTGTGGGCGATGTTCCCGCCGCCCCAGGAGAATATCAACCGCAAGCTGTGCAGAGAGAAGACGGTTCTTGGTTATTGGATGGAATGTTACCAGTAGAGGAATTTTTTGAACTGTTTGGCATGGAAGAATTAGAGTTTGAGGAACGGGGTAGTTATCAAACTTTAGGGGGTTTTGTCATCACCCATTTAGGGCGTATCCCCACAGCAGCTGATCATTTTCAATGGCAAGGTATGCGAATTGAAGTCATGGACATGGACGGTAATCGCGTTGATAAGGTGCTGGTTGTGCCGAAAATTAATCAAGGGGAGGAATTAGAGGCGAGAAGTTAGACTGACGGTGATGATTCGGCTCATAATTCAGTGCTATTGTGATTTTGGAAACTCAAAGCAATAGATTTATCATGTTAAGAGCGATCGCCTTCGGTGGGGTGCAGCCCATCGCACACCGCATTTTGCAGCGTCTCACTTTGACAATATTCCTCATCCTGACTATCAGTTTAATATTTCCTGCCACTACTTGGGCTGACTCCTCTAGAGTTGGACTGGAACAAGGACATCTGAAAGCTTGTCCACCTTCCCCCAACTGTGTGGTTAGTCAAGACGCTGATGCTAAACACGCTATTGAACCCATTGTCTATCATGTAGACCGGGATACCGCAAAAGAAACATTATTAAAAGTTCTCAGCGTTGTTCCCCGAACCGAGGTGATAGAACAGACAGATAATTACATTTACGCGATTTCTAAAAGCCGCATCTTCAAATTTACTGATGATGTCGAGTTTTATTTCCCACCCAATGAGTCAGTCATTCATATCCGTTCTGCATCTCGCATCGGCGAATCTGATTTGGGTGTTAACCGCAGACGGTTAGAGCAAATTCGTCTAGCGATGCAAGATTTAAACATTTAATTCTTCCTCATCTCCCTTGTCTCCCCACTCCCTACTCCCCATTCCCCACTCCTAAGTCTTCGATAACCGTTTGACTTCTGCACCTGCTAACATTTGATGAGCTTTCGCTAAAAATTGCGGGATTTTGTCAGCATGGGGACTGTGAGCAAGGCATTGTCTTAAGTCTAGTTCATCTAGTTTATCGGCTTTGTTCCCTGGAAACCAGTGACTACCATTACCCAGCAGGTTGTAACGCATTTTGGCATAGTCTACCAAATCGTAGGCGGTGGCTAGATTCCACAACCATAAAATTGTGTGAATATTCATCTGTCCTGGGGTATCTTGCCATTTAGGTAAATTGGTGTGCCAAGTTTTTACCCAATCTTTTCCCAAAATGGCGATCGCTTCCTCTTCCAACCTGGCCAAAATTGGCGGTAAAATCTCGGATGCTTGGTCTAATAGTTCTAAAGTTTTCAGGTGTTCGTCAAAATCTTGGGGTTTAGCTGCGCCCAAACTCAATGTATGCACCTGTGGGTGACTCAGACAAAACAAATCATTGAACACCATCGGACTCAAAGGCGCACAAAGATTAACTAACTTAGCTGGGGGATGATATAGCCTTCCGCCTTTATCAGAAGGACTAATAATAAACACCCCCATATCATGACGGGTAGCGGCGGCAATGGCAGGCCAATTCCATTGATTAATATAATACCAATGCAGATTTACATAATCAAATTGATTGGTATTAATTGTCTCCACAATCAAATCTGTAGCACCATGAGTAGAAAAGCCGATAAATCTAACTTTTCCTTCTGCTTGCAATTGTCGCGCTACTTCTAAACAGCCACCAGGACGAATACTATAATCTAACGTCTCAGCATTATTGATACCATGTAAACCTAGTAAGTCTACATAATCTAACTGAAGATAGCGCAGAGAAGTTTCAAAAGTCTTGCGAAATTCCTTTGCATCTGCCATAGGACAGACTTTCGTCTGCACAATCAACTTTTCGCGGGGGAACTTAGGTAAAATTTGCCCTAACTGCATTTCTGAGCTACCATACCCACGAGCAGTTTCAATATGATTAATTCCCAATTCGATAGCACGGCGAATAGTTGCTGACAAATTCGCTTGGTTATCCGCCGGAATATCTGATTGAGGAACATCTTGCCATTTATATTGATATCTCATACCGCCGCAGGAAAACACCGGCATCTGTAATTCTGTGCGTCCGAATCTTCTGTACAGCATTCGTAATTTTGGAATTATCGCCAATTTTTACTCTACAAAAAAAATCAAGGATACGCTTGGGCGTATCCCCGAATGAGTGTGGAGGAAGCAGAGGAAGCAGAGGAGCAAAGGAGAAGAACTTCTACCCAGTCCCCAGTCACCAGTCCCCAGTCCCCCTATGAAGCATTTTGTAATTCAGCCGTGCGAACAGATAGCTGTTGTATTTGATTACCCCGTTGTACTTTCACCTGTAAAACTTGACCTAGGCGACTATTTTCGACAAAGTTCTGTAACTGTTCGGCGGTGGTGATGGGTTGTCCATCAATTTGTACAATTACATCGCCGCGACGCATACCAGCATTAGCAGCCGGTGAATTAGGTATAACTCGCATCACTAAAACACCGTTAACTTCTGGGATGGTGAAGGCAGAGTTAGGATCAGTATTATTTTGTTTAGCTAGCTGAGGGGTTAAAGTTACCATCTGCACACCTAAATAGGGGTGAGGAACTCTACCATTGCGTTGCAATTGTTCTGCGATCGCCTTAGCTTTATCTATAGGAATAGCAAACCCAATACCCATAGCATCCGCACGAATCGCTGTATTAATACCAATAACCTCGCCTTTGTCATTCAGCAAGGGGCCGCCAGAGTTACCAGGGTTAATAGCTGCGTCAGTTTGGATAAAGTCTAACCGCTTGTCAGTAATACCGACTTGTGCGCTAGAACGTTTGAGGGTGCTGACAATACCCAAGGTGACAGTGTTATCAAAACCCAAAGGATTACCAACTGCGATCGCCCAGTCTCCTACCTGTACATTACTCGAAGAACCTAAAGGTGCAACTGGTAAATTATTCCCAGCATTAATTTTCACCACAGCCAAATCTGTGACTTCATCAATGCCTTGAACCTTACCGTCAAAGGTGCGACCATCTTTAAGTCTGACAGTCACGCGATCGGCTTTATCCACAACATGGGCATTAGTTAAAATTAAACCACTCTGATCAAGAATAAAGCCAGAACCTAGACCGCGCAATTGTTCGGGCGGTAATTGTCCTGAAAAGCCGTCACCAAAAAATCTGCGGAAAACCGGATCTTCAAAAAATGGGTCGATCCGACGGGTAATAGTGCGTTCTGTATCAATCCTGACCACGGCTGGGCCGACACGATTAACGGCGGCTGTCACAAAGCTACTGTTACCTACAGCCGCAACGGCTGGTGATTGCCGTTGAGCAATCATTTCTGGCGCATCCACTGTAGTAGAATTGGGTGCAGGTGCTGCTTGGGAAGGTAACACGCGCAGACTGCTAACTGTAAGCGCAACTCCTAGAATGATGGCTAATACATGGGTGCTGAGTTGGCGTATAGACCTGGATATTTTGGTAAATCGCATATTCACAACCTAATCTAGAAGCCTAATTGTTACCTAATCGTGAAATTCTATCTAAAGTTTATTTTGGCAAGTAATTGACTATTGCCGGGTTCGGATTTTACCCCTTGACTGTTGACTGTTGACTGAGAAAGAATTTCTCCCCCTGCTCCCCTGCTCCCCTGCTCCTCCGCCCCTTCTTAGCCTCTAGAAACCAATATTGAGCTAGGATCTGAGTAGTACCAGTGCTTTGATAACTCATGAACGGCTCAAAACGATTAGCTAAACAATCTTTGCCCGTATCTCAGCCAGCAGAACACCCCCACAGTCATGATACAGAACATGACCATCACAATCATACAGATCATACTCATGGGCAGACTCAGCCTGGTCATCTTCACATCCACAGTGATGAATCTCTCAAGCAAATTGTCAATCGCCTATCACGGATAGAAGGACATATTAGAGGGATTAAATCTATGGTGCAACAAAATAGCCCTTGTCCTGATGTTTTGTTGCAAATTGCTGCTGTGCGGGGTGCTTTGGATAAGGTAGCTAGAATCGTTTTAGATGAGCATTTAACTGAGTGTATCGCCAGAGCGGCAAAAGAAGGCGATATAGACGTTGAAATTACACAACTGAAAGCCGCTTTAGACAGGTTTTTACCGTGATGAATAAGTTGTGAGTGATAAGGAGTTAAAGGTTAATTAACGGCTCAGTAATTGCAATTAAATAATATATAGCCGCAACACAGAGACAAAAATATTTGTTTCTGTGTTTTGTCGTTGTGAGGATTTGGTAATTGTCTGTCCCCATGTAGCCAAAAAATAATTGTATTAGGCGATCGCTTCCTCATTCGCTACGAAATTGTCTTTCTTAAAACAACTGTGATACCTAACACATCTAACTTAAGTATTATTTGCGTTGTTAATTATGGCATCATCACGTTCAAAGTTAACAAAATAAGGTATTGCCCATAAAAGTCCATGCGGCACAAATTTCTGATACCTGCGTCAACTATACTGATTGTGTTAAGTATGCTTCAGTTAATCTGTTGCGTAAATTCAATCTACCGTCTTGAAAAATAATTACCAGTCAACCAAACCTCTAGTAAGCATCAAAGTATGTAGACTTTATGGCTAGTAAATTCCATCACCAGATGAGGCTATGGAGCTTGTGGGTAGCTAACGCATCATTGAAACTTGTCAAGTTCAGTTTCTTGCCCCAAATTTGGGGACGCAGCCGCCTGTTGAAACGCCTTTTTCCTATCCTCGTTTTGATATCCTTTGTTACGGTATTGTTGGTAGACAATTTTACCCCAGTAGTTGCCCAACTACCCCGTCAGGAAGTTCGTGGGGTGTGGATGACTAACAATGATTTCAACATCCTCAAGGATCGGCGTAAAGTCCAGGATGCAATGAATCAACTACGACGGTTGAACTTCAATACTGTCTACCCTGTAGTATGGAATTCTGGCTATGTCATGTATCCCAGTGCTGTGGCACAACGAGCAGGTATTCAACCCTTTGTATTTCGAGGCTCAGAGGGACAAGATATTTTAGCCGACATCATTAACCAAGCGCATCGTCGGGGTTTGTTGGCTATTCCTTGGTTTGAGTTTGGGTTTATGGCTCCCCCAACCTCAGAATTAGCTCTAAACTATCCACAGTGGTTAACACAAAAGCGGGATGGTAGCCAAACTTCAATTAGTGCGGCTGGTGAAGTGGTATGGCTCAATCCCTTTCACCCCCAAGTGCAGCAGTTTATCTCTAATCTCGTGTTGGAAGTAGTCAGCAAGTATAATGTCGATGGCATTCAGTTTGACGATCACATGAGTTTGCCCCATGAATTTGGCTATGATAAATACACGGTTGCTCTCTACAGACAAGAAACCAAAAACAATCCTCCCGCGAATCCTGATGATCCCGACTGGGTGCGTTGGCGAGCCGATAAAATTACGGCGTTTATCAGACAGCTAAATCAAGCTGTCAAAGCCAGAAAACCCAATGCTATTTTCTCTGTTGCGCCTAATTACTATGACTTTGCCTACAAGCTGCAACTGCAAGACTGGTTGACTTGGGTACGTCAAAATCTTGTGGATGAGTTAATTGTGCAAATTTACCGCCCTGATTTGCAAAGTTTTATCAATAATATTTCTCGTGCAGAAATTCGAGAAGCGCAGCAAGTTATCCCCACTGGTATCGGGGTGATGACAGGATTACGAAATCAACCTGTATCTATACAGCAAATTCAGTCTCAAGTACGAGCAGCACAACAGCGTGGTTTGGGTATAGCCTTTTTCTATTACGGTAGTCTGTGGAATTATTCTTCAGAACCGGATGAACGTCAAGCTAAATTCCAAGCTCTTTTTCCCTATCCGGCAATACGTGCCAGAGTCCAATAAATTAGCACATTAGGGACTTCCAGATTAAAAAACATCCAAAATGTAGGGTGCGTCAGTACGAGTAACCCTAGCTATACCAAGAAAATATTCATACTGACGCACCCTACTAACTAAAATGAAGAATAAAGTGCATCTTCATCAAGTCATATCTTGCGTCAGGTGGGCATTGCCAAAAACATAAAACTAAGGCTTTCAGCAAGTTGCAAGCAATGCCCACCCTACAAAAATTATCATCAAGGAACAGATGCAAGATGTATGTCAAGAAACGGTATGAGTGTCTGTAATTCATCTCACGGTTAACCATAATATGAATTGCAGGACAACAAAACCTACTACCCACTCCGCCATGACAAAGGTTTTACATCCACTTGCAGATTTTCTTAACTGTGATGGGATTGATATTAACCAATCTCCTAACTATTGGTATGAGGGGCGTTGTCTGCAAAGTGGTGATTTATTCAGACTACCACGCACGCCTTTAGCAGAAGCGATCGCCTATGGTTTAATGCGACAATTAGCCGAGGATGAGCGTTATTCCCGTGAAGGTAAAATGTATGGTGTGTTGTTGGTGGAACTACCTACAGGCGAAAACCGGGTACTGAAAGCTTTTTCTGGTTTACTCAATGGTGAAAGTGTGCTTGAGGGTTGGGTGACACCAATTCCAGGGAGGGAACAAGTAGCTTTAGCAGAAGCCGAAACTTTGGCACAGTTGGCAGCAATTAAGCAAGAACTAATTACCCTGAAACAGTTACCAGCTAGACAAGAGTATGAAATACTATCACGGGAGTATGCACAACAGTTGCAACAAATGAGCGATCGCCATCTGACTGACAAACAGCAACGACAGCAACAACGTCAGTATTTTTACGATACACTCACAGGTGAAGCTTTAACTTTGGCTTTAGAACAACTAGACGAGGAAAGCCGTCAGCAGGGAATTGAACGCCGGAGACTCAAACGCCAACGAGATGTGAGTTTGGCAACTCTCAAGGAAGCGATCGCCACCGCAGATATACGCATTCAAGAACTCAAACAACAGCGTAAAGCTATCTCTCGGCAATTACAAGCACAGATGCACGCCGCTTATTCCCTCATGAATTTTTTCGGGCAATCTTCATCATTACAGCAATTAATGCCCAATGGTTTACCCACAGGCACAGGCGACTGTTGCGCCCCAAAGTTACTCCACTACGCCGCCACCCACGGACTTAAACCCCTAGCAATGGCTGAATTTTGGTGGGGGACATCCCATCAAGATAAAGTTCAAGGAGAATTTTATGGTGCTTGTGTAGAACGTTGTCAACCGTTGATGGGGTTTTTGCTAGCGGGTTTAAAACCTCACCCCCCTACCCCCTTCCCTTCTGGGGAAGGGGGAGTTTTAAGTGCATTCGCGCACCGTACCGAAGGCGGGGAAAAGGGAGTTTTAAGCCCCACCCCTAGTAGGGGAGGGGTTTGGGGAGAGGTCAAGATTATTTATGAAGACGAATGGTTGATTGCTGTCAACAAACCTTCTGGGCTGCTATCTGTTCCTGGGCGTTATCTAGAAACCCAAGACAGTGTTATTAGCCGCTTGCGTCATTTGTTACCAGATGGCGAGAATCTGGCGGCGGTGCATCGCTTAGATCAAGAAACCTCTGGTATCCTTTTAATGGCGCGTGATGCCCAAACCTATCGCCAACTCAGCCAGCAATTTCAACAGCGACAAGTCCACAAGGTTTATGAAGCCATACTTGCAGGTGTTGTCACCACAGAGACAGATGTGATTGAATTACCATTATGGGGAGATCCACAAAATCGACCGTATCAACAAGTTGATTGGCAACGTGGTAAACCCAGTGTGACGCGCTTTCGGGTGATGGGGAGGGAAGGAGAATATACCCGTGTAGAGTTTGTGCCATTGACCGGACGCACCCATCAGTTAAGGGTTCATGCTTTGGTAGGATTAGGAGTAGTGATATTAGGCGATCGCCTTTATGGTTGCAATGCTGGGGCGACTCGCTTACACTTGCACGCCAGAGAATTACGTTTTCAGCATCCACAGTCACAAGTAAGTATTCATTTGCAGACTCAAACGCCTTTTTAATGTGGTAATTTGTGAGAACATCGCTTGATTGGAAGTTTGACAACTTCGTGTCAGCGAGCAATTTCTCTATGAGGTTGCACAGAAAAACAATGTAGAGACTAAGCACGGCTAGTCTCTACAGCGCAGAATAAAGTAGGGGCGGGTTTATTGAGATCATCGTTAATCAGCCAAGGTATTTGTGAACCCACCCCTACATCAAGAAACGGTATTATATCCCTGATTTCTCATCGCTAGGGTTAAATAATAAATATAGTGAGTTTTGTCAGCAAAGATATGGTAACTGATATTTACGATGTTGTGATAGTTGGGGCTGGGCCTATTGGTTTAGCAACTGCCATTGGTTTACGCCAGCGTGGAATTGCAAATATTTTGGTAATAGATCAAACTCGTGCCTTTCGTCAGGTTGGGCAAGTTTTGGATTTGCTGCCCAATGGCTTAAAATCTCTGAGATATTTAGATTCTCATGCTTACGAAGCCGTTAAAAACGCCGCCTTTGGTTTATTCAATTCTCAACCCTCCACTCCAGCACAAAACACTCCCAAACCTTCACCTAAATGGGTTTACAAAAATTTTCAGGGGGAGACAATTCGGGAAATTTCCCTGAGTTTTGATGATTGGTTTCAAGAATATGGCGAAGGGCGAGTTTCTATTGCTTGGTACAATTTGCAGACAGCTTTAAGACAACAACTACCTCCAGATATTGTCAAAATTAATCATCGGTGTATCAATGTTGTCGATGAGCCAGATAATAATTGTGTAAGGATAGATTGTGTTTCTGACACTACAGTAGAAGCAAATCCCTATGCCCATTGGGAAAACAGCAAACCCGAAAATCTAGATAAAACTTCCGAAGAATCATTTACTAATAAATCATTCCGGGCTAGGCTAGTTGTAGCCGCAGACGGCATTAATTCTACAATTCGCCGGGTGCTTTATCAAAATAGCCCATACACAGATTTTGCTAAACCTGAATATTCTGGATATGCTGCTATATCTTGTCGGGAGATAGCAAATATTCCCGCAGAAGTGGAAGCAGAAATTGAAACAAAATTCTTGCAGAAATCACCAGTTACTACCATCTGTCAGTATGAGTCATCTAGAAATGAATCTGGTGAGATGCAATCTACAAGAATGATGTTATTCCGCAGTCGCGCCACGGGACAATTTGGCTATCTCATTCACTCAGCTTTACCTTTGGCAGTTTTAGAAAATCAATCTGGTAATTCTTTGAAAGAACTTGCATTACAAGTCTTTGAAAATGCAGGATTTCCTGATGTTCTCAAACAATTAGTTTGTTTATCACCCCCAGAAAATATAGAACACCGTCCTTATTATATTCATCGTGCCATGATTGCCGATGCTGAAAGTACACCAATTCAACCAACTTGGAGTTTTGACAGAGTTGTTTTAGTCGGAGATGCGGCGCATGGAATGCCGCCATTTATGGCTCAAGGTGCTAATCAAGGTTTAGAAGATGCCTTAGCTGTGGTGACATTAATTGCTAAAATTGCAAAGGAGAATAATTGGCACAATAAACAAGTAATAACGGCAGCTTTTCAAAAATATGAACAGTTGCGTCGTCCCTTAATGGCGTATGTCCAAAAGGCAACATTAAACCCACCTTACACCTCATCTGAAGACTGGCAGGAGTATAGTCAACACCTCTACGGACGCAATTTTGAGCAAGCGTAGCACGCCTTTAAATTCACGCTTCCAGGGAGCATCCCAATTTTGAAAAAATAACCACAGCAACACCAAAAACTCTCTAAAAATCTCTTACCTTCGTGTACTTAGTACCTTCGTGGTTTGTTCATTTCAAGTCTTGAACTCAAGCAAAAAATAAACTTACACATTTGGGATGCTCCCCGCTTCCACCCACTGTATAGGGTCTAATTGATAGTATCTTTTCAGTAACTCATACAGTGCGGAATGCTCCTGTAATAATTGCTGTGGCTTCTCAAAAAATGTCTCAGTCGCCACAGCAAAAAATTCGGCGGCATTAGTTGCACCATAACTATCAATTACTGTTCTCATATTTTGCTGAACATGATAACAAAGTTGATAAAATTCTGTTGTCATTACCCTAGACCAAATCTGATAATCTGAGTTATGAGGCAATATTGGTACACCATCAGCTTTACCATCTTCTTGATCTAACTGATGAGCAAATTCATGCAGTACAACATTACGTCCATCTCTCCAGTTTTGAGTATCTTCTTGCACCTGTTTCCAAGATAAAATTACTTGGTCTTTAGTCCATGATTCTCCTAATCTAGCATCGCGTCTTTCTGTAATTATATAATCACTCACAGCAACGGTTTGATTGACAAAATATGTACTAGGATAGACCAAAATTGAACGCAGTTTAGGAAAGTATTCCCCGCGCTCATTCAATAGTAACAAACAGGCAACAGAGGCAATAGTTAATTTCATTTCTGCCGTTACCTGTAATCCTCTACAACCAATAAATTGCTTTTCTGCTAAAAATATTTGAATATGTCCCCGCAGTCGTTGACGTTCCGCAGGAGAGAGTTGTAGATAAATAGGCAAGTTATTTTCAAGAATCGCATTCCACAAAGCAGGAAAAGAACGTTTTTTAATTCTGTTTCTCCTTTGCTTTGTGAGAATAGGACTAATGAAAATTACAGTAATAATTATCCCCAAAATTAGAAAAATAATAACTGCTTGAAGCATAGATACTTATTAGCTTTTATTTGTAAAAATGAACAGGGGATATGGAACAGGAAAAGAGAAAAAATCAGCATCGAAATCTTATCATAAGTAATTAACCGTACATGATATCTTTTATATCAATTCTCTATGAAGTTGCGTCATCTTAATGATGTAGAGACGTTGCATGCAACGTCTCTACAGTGCATCTATGACTAAGCCACGCAAGCTACATCAAGAAACGGTATTATGTCATATCTTGCGCCATTCTCAATATGCTTAAGGGTGGCATTGCCAACAACGTTAAACTGAGGGTTTAAGGAAATTGCAAGCAATGCCCACCCTACAAAAATTGTTATCTAGCACCTAGACAATAATTGCCCACATACTCAACCCTAAACCAATTGCGGCTAGGTGTTGCCAAAGCAAAGCTCTAAAAGGTTGACGCGCAATTTTTTGTGTTAAAATTATCGTCAACAATACTGCAAAAATTAGAGTTGTACCTTGCAAAAAAGCAATCACGGCTGGATGAGCTACTAATATAGGTAATTGCTCACTATTTAAACCAAAAGTGGCAAAAGTTACAGGGATAATTTTCCCACCTTCGCCTAAACCTAAACGTAAGTAATGAGCTAAGTTACCTCCTAACACTAATGGTAAGTAACCATAGGCGAGTTCGATAAATCCTCTAGGTTTGCGGCGGAAGCTTAAGAATTTGATGCAATAATAGCCAACAAATACAAACACAGTCGGAACGATTAAAGCTAACAGTGATATTCCTAAATGTAGCCAAAATTGTGTTAAATCTAACTGTAAACCTAGCCAAGTTTGCAACTCTGCTAAACGATGCAAATATACTCCGCCTAATAGTAACAATAACAAAGCCACTTCGTAGTTACGGGGTACATGAGTTGTCCACAGTTCAATTCCAGGGGGACGCAAGTTAAACTCGACGGAACGATGGGGACAGGCTTTTAGACAAGTCATACATAATACACAATCTCGGTTATCTTCTAATTGTGCGGGATGGGAATACAAGGGACAGCCATCGGTTTCCATTCCTTCGCCTTTTTCCACTCCGCCTTTATAACATTGATAGGTGGTACAACTTGCTGAACAAATTCCTTGTTGCGCCCTAAGTTCTGTGATGGAAAGTTTAGCAAATAAGCCATTCATTCCACCGATGGGGCAAAGATAACGACACCAAAACCGCCTTTCAAAAATGGCTGAGAAAATCATCGCCCCGGAGGTAATTAATAATAGTAAACAGGCGGAAAGATAGGCGGTGTTTTCTAAATTCCAAAGTTCTTCCCAGAGGAAAATTAAGGTAAATAAACCAAATAAAAACCAACCGCCCCATTTTTCAGCTTTTTCTCTCGGCCAGCGTTTCAGTTGTCGGGGAAATAGCCACAATGATAGTTTTTGGGTAATTTCGCCGTAAATCATGAAGGGACAGACTGAACACCATACGCGCCCTAAAAAGGGAAAGATTAGTAAGATGACAGGCCACCACCAAGCCCAAAATAAGTTTAACGCAAAATTGCGATCGCGTGTTTGTGGCCCTACAAATAACACACCCACAATCAACGCAAACACCACCACCGTAAAACCATAGTTAATTTTATCCGGCCACCAATCACTCCGCAAAAATCGCCGCAACCCTGGATAAAGGTTCAACAAATTCACACGAAATTGTTTTTTCTTCGTTTCCGCCGCCCAGAAGATTTCTTCTGTTAATTCCCTACCTTTCCCTGCTTGTACAATTGCCCTTTCTACAAGGTTTTTCAATTCCTTGAGATTCCCAGGAAAATCATAGGACTGGAGACGGCGCAAGGCTTCCGGGGTGATATGGGGTTTCGGAAGTCCACGCGATCGCACATACAAACTGGTGTAATATTCTACCTGGGCTTGAATATCCGCCTTCCGTAACCGTAGCGGTGGCACTTTAATTATATGACCTACACAGCGTTCAATCTGGGACTGGGCTTTTTCAGAAACTAACATAATTCTGGCTTGAGTGGTGCGGGGTGCAGCCGTGGCTTCTCCCGGACGAGTCACGGGGGTATATGTCCCTGTTTGCAATAACTGCGCCACATCTGGTAATAATTCTGCTGGTAACTCCTGAATATTGTTTAAAACTAAACTTCCTTCGCCTAGCCATTCTAACAGTCCCGGTTTCCCCCCAGCACGACCGAATAAATCTGCGCCGCTAGTTTGCAACATCCCACAATTGACTTTAATTATCGGTTCACGGCGTTTGGGGGAACTAAAATGAATTAGGGCGGCGATATTATCTTTGTCTAAGCCTGGTTCGCCGAAAATTTCGACAGATTTCCGGTCAGTCGCCGCTTCGCGTATTTGTTCCCGCAAGCGCAACGCATAGCGACTTGTCCCCACAATTCCCCTTTGGGCTTTGGTAACTAAATATGGTCGCAAAGCTACGGAACGTTCTTGTTCATAGCTTAACGCAGATGTCATCTGTGCTAATTCCTGCGCCAGTTGTCGAGACACAGCTTGAGTAATTTCGGGATATTGATTAACTAAGGTGCGAAACTCCGCCACCGGAATTACCCAGACATGGCATTCTGTGACAGCATTAATTGTGTATGGGGTTAATTCATCTAAGAGTAATTCTTTGAGGTGAATGACTGCACCCGGAAGGAAACCGCAAGGGAAGACAGGGTTGTTTTTATTGGTAATTTCAGTTTCTAGTTGACCATCTAGGAGAATATAAAGTGCTGTTGGGCGAGTTCCTTCTTGAATAAGAGTGCTTGCTTGAGGTATGACTTGTTCTTGAATCAGGGGAGCGATCGCATTCAACACTTCTGATGAGAGAATACTTAAAGTTGTTCGCTCCTGTAACCAGATAACTTTCTCTGGATATATGCTCATGAGTTCCCCGTGTTGTCTGCTTGCTATAACAGGAATTATCCCCAAAAATAGCGATGTGATGAGTGTATCTGATTTGCCGAATCTTTGGGTTCCCTTGGTGCTGTTAGGTTTAATTATACTGGCGGCGGTGTTTTTTAGTCGTAGCCGTTAGTTTCAGAGATATAGGGCAACAGTGAACCGGAAAGCTTGTTTTAAATTTCGATTAATTGACGAGCGTGTTAGTAACAGTTAGATTAGTGCTGATTTTTACTTCCGCATTTACCTGAGAACTCAAAGATGGTGGCAAATAACTCTACAGCAGCTAAAACCGTTGTGAATGTGACATTGGGGGGACAAACCACATTCGCTACAACCTTTGTTCCTACTGGTGCAGCCGGAACGATAAACGGCACTCAAACAAGATTAGGCGGTTTATCTGGTGTTGTTTACGATGCAGTTAATAATGTTTACTACTCGCTTTCAGATGCACGTTCTGATAGTAATGGATTAGCACGCTTTTATACTTTTACTGCTAACTTAAATAATCTTGCCACACCCGAAATCACCTTTACCAATGCTACGCCGTTAAAGGATATTAATGGTAATTTCTTTGCAGCTAACAGTCTCAACCCAGAAGGTTTTGCCTTAACTCAAAATGGTACAGTTTTTGTCGCTTCTGAAGGTGAGGTTAATATCAATGCAGGTATTGTCATTAACCCGTTTATTAAAGAGTTTAATTTATCTACAGGGCAGGAAGTGCGATCGCTGCCCATACCGGCGAACTTTTTACCAGTCATTGTAGATACCAATAATAGCGGGACAATCAATACAGGTGACACCCAAACTTCAGGCGTGCATAATAACTTGGCATTTGAAAGTTTAACTATCACCCCTGATCAAAATACTCTATACACAGCTACAGAAACAGCCCTCTTTCAAGATGGCCCACTAATATCCGACCGTATTCGTCGTTCGCGGATTATCCAATACAATCTAATCACAGGACAGCCAGAAAAACAATACTTATACATTACTGACCTAGCAGCAGAACCACCAACTGCTGAAAGACCACTAACTGGTAATGGTTTAGTCGATTTATTAGCAATTGATAACCAGGGTACATTATTAGCGTTAGAGCGTTCTGCATCAAGTGAAAGTACAGGTGCTAATCCCAGGTACACAATTAAACTTTATGAAGTGAAGCTACAAGGGGCTACAGATATTAGTAGTCAGAATACTTTACCATCAGATATTTCTGCTATTCAACCAGTCCAAAAGCGACTGCTATTAACTCTCGATCCAAATAGTTCTGTCGGTAATGTAGAAGGGTTAGCTTTTGGCCCCACATTACAAGACGGTCGTCAGTCAATTGTCTTAGTCGCTGACAATAATTTTAACACATCAACACAAATATTATCTTTAAGCGCACAAGTCAATACCATCTCTGCAAGTATCACCCAAAGTAGTGATAACACCAGTGTTACAGAAGGTGGTGTGACTGATAGTTATACAGTTGTCCTCACAAGTCAACCCACAACAAACGTTACCATCACTATTAATCCTGGTACACAAGTGACAACCAATGTCAATCAACTTGTGTTCACACCTCAAAACTGGAATATCGCCCAAACCGTCACAGTTACAGCAGTAGATGATAACTTAGCTGAAGGCAATCACACAGGCACTATTCAACACACAGTTACGAGTAGCGATACCAATTACAACGGCATTACCATTGATAGTGTCAATGTCAGCATCACCGATAACGATATCACTCAAGGGACATCAGATCAAGATTTTCTCAGAGGCACAAACAACAACGACATCATCAACGGCTTAGACGGCAACGACTACCTCATGGGAGGTGGAGGTAATGACACACTCGATGGTGGCACTGGTAATGACTACGCATTTGGGGGCGTAGGCAATGACAGCATTAGTGGTGGCGAAGGCTTTGACTTGCTCTACGGCAACGCAGGTAATGATACTGTTTACGGTGGCGAGGGCAATGACAACCTCGATGGCGGTACTGGTGATGATATCTTAGATGGGGGAGCAGGTAATGATATTTACACGGTAGACAGTATTAACGACCAAGTGATTGAGGCAGTTGATGGAGGCATAGATAAAGTTAACTCTTTTATCGACTACACCCTAGGAGATAACCTAGAAAATCTCACTCTGTTGGGTAATGCAGTCACTGGTACTGGTAACACCCTCAATAACCACATCATCGGTAACAATACAGCTAATACCTTAAATGGTTTAGGCGGTGATGATTGGTTGATGGGTAAAGGTGGTAACGACAGACTCAATGGTGATGCTGGTAATGACCGACTTGATGGTGGTACAGGTAATGATACTCTCGATGGTGGTGCGGGTAATGATATCTACGAAGTAGATAGTGTAGAGGATGTGATTATTGAAGCAGCAGATGGAGGTATAGATACAATCATTTCTATCGTAACATTGACATTAGGGGATAACGTAGAGAACCTGAGTTTGGTAGGTAATCAAACAATAGATGGTACTGGTAATGATGCTGCTAACCGAATTATGGGTAATAATCCTAACAATACCTTGATGGGTTTGGGAGGTGATGACTATCTTTCCGGGGGGGCAGGGGATGATACACTCATTGGTGGTGCTGGTAATGATACCTTAGTCGGTGGTCGTGGTGCAGATATCTTTGATTTGACTGGTGTTCTGACTGGTGGCTTTGATACTATCGTTGATTTTAAAGTCGGTGAGGATAACATTCATCTATCTGCATCTGAGGTTAGCTTGACAGCAGGAAGCTTAGACTCTAGCTTGTTTGTATTGGGTAGGAGTGCGACTACAGAAAATCAACGCTTGATCTACAATCAAGCTCAAGGTGAACTATTTTTTGATGCTGATGGTAGTGGCGGTGCTGCACAGGTGCAAATTGCCCGGTTCTCTAATCGTGCGGCTTTAACTGCTGAGAGTTTTTTGATAGTTTAAAGCATACCAGAATCAAGAGGTGCGATCGCCTATCATAATTAAAGATAAAATGATGATGGGATAGATCCCCGACTTCTCAAAGAAGTCGGGGATCTGAGTATTCCGTTTTTTTAAGGTCAATTCAGTAGTTGGCATTGTTCATCTAATGTTGCTAAAGGATGTTCAGTGTCTAGCCATGAAACCTGTGTTTCTAACTGTTCGCAGCACTCCCGCACTAAACGTAAACCTGCATCTCGTGATAGTTCTGCCGTGGTTGGGGTGAACTCTTGCAGAATCTTAGCTTCTATACTTTGATAATGATCTAATTCTGTTCTGAGTTGGGTTAAATATTTTGCCCCTTCTCCACCGTCGGCAATGGCAAATTGCAACACAGAATCAACGTAAGCCTTAACTTGGGGATGTTTCACTCCCTCGGTAGCCGCAGCATACAACAACTCACCATTTAAATACTCAAAATCTGGTACTAAAAGTTGCTCATCTGTGAGTTCAAAGGTACAAACTTCTTTAGTTGGTTTGACTTGCAGATGGTTACTTCTAACTCGGTGAGCCAGTTTTTCCAATAATGCGATGATAGCAATAGTCACACTGGGAAAATTACTATCTATACATCTGACTTCCACTGTACCGAGTTTGTTGAGACGGATGGGATTCCAAGCTGATTTGAGTAAGCTTCCTCCTGCTGCTAAAAATAAATGACGCTCAATTCCAGCTTGATCAATTGCTTCCAACCAAGCATAATAACGTTCAAATTGCAATTCAACTAAACTTTCCACACTTTCAGCATAAGGTCTGAGTCCGCCAACAGCTTGCAAATGGGTGTATACTCCTTCCCAGCCGAAAATTTCACTGCCCCGATAACGAATTGTGTGCGCCGCTAGCCCAATTGCTTGTCCTTCATAAAACGGACACGCCCGCCCTAATGAAATCAATACCGAATCACAAGCTGTAGCTAAGTTGTAAATATTGAGTAGTTCCTCTCGCTCGGCTGGTGTAGAGTTATAGGAGACTGCCACACGCGGATCAATTACCCCTGGCGGTACTTCTAAATGTAGATGTGTCCCCGTGCATTTGCCAGCGTGTAAAAATCTATCGTAGCCGACAGTCCGCGCTTGAATGTGGTAATTAGGCTGATCGCGCATCACTGGCATGATATGTAACGGGTAGCTAGAGAGAGGATAAAGCCGTAAACCTGTTTTTCGTGCTGCGGTTAATGCCAGTTTGAGGTTTTTTAAATACTCTTTTGCTAACTCTGTACCTGTGTAAGCTGGCGGTGTGTTAATCTCCAGCATACACTTGACGAACTCTGGTACAAAGTATTGTGAATTTAAACCTTGATCTGCTGCTGTTTGGCGGCAAATTTGCAAGAATTCATCGGCGCGATCGCTAATTTCACCTGCTTCATCGACTAAAAAAAATTCTTGCTCTAGACCGATGCGACGTTTTACTATATCCATATTATTTTTTTGAATAATCTATTATTAGTTATTAAATTCCAATATCAAATTTTATCTTTTGAATTTTCATAAAAACATTTCTTAATTATATGTAAAATATAACAATTTATATAAATATGTAGTTAAATATAACATCATTGACAATTTACTAATATAAAAGTTAATGTTACTGACTTAATTGATAATACATAGCTGGACTCCAAACCCTAAAATATTCAGCAATTAATATTACAGCAATCTGGGCTAGCAAAAGAGAGTAGGGGAGGCAGTCGAAAAAAACAAGTTTGGTTTTTCCAACAGCCTCCATCATAGTTAAATATAGGCAGCTTGATCTACACGGTGGACATGGCAGAATCAACTAATTTTTTTAATTTCAAGTAGGCTTCTGGTGCTGTCAAACAATTAGAAATGTTACCATCAGGAATACAAAATTCCCAGCTATCTGCGTAATAATGAATCACAAAGGAAGGAATTAGTTTTAAATTCACTGCCTGTCTACCTAATTCTTCTGTTTTTTCTAATAAGCTCTGTTCATCGTGAAACAAGTGGGTACTCATAATCATCACACCATATCTTGACACAACTTGGTAAATATCAGGTGGTGATCGAGTTGTTGGCTTCTAACCATCACCTTCAAAGCTGTTATAAACAGAAAATGTGAGGAACTTGTGAGGAATGCTGATGATTGCTAAAAAATTTGGGCATTGGGAATTGGGTATGGGATTTTTCCCCTTTGCGCCTCAGCTTTCTCAGCTTCCTCTACAATGGGAGATGATTTTAGGAACTGGGGAGTAAATCTTGATTGGCTAAATTTTTGCTCACCAGTGTCTTAGGTAATTGTGACCCCAGCACTATAATCATGATGGTCATGTAAGAAACAAGTGCCATCCATAAAAGGTGATTATTGTGGAGATACCAGCCTGTGACAGCTAGGGGTGTAAAACCTAATCCAAAGGCTAATAAAACGGCATTACGGATGATAGCACCCGACTTTAAGCCGATGAAGTACCCTTCCAACATGAAAGCAGTTGCAGTTAATCCTAAAAGCGGTAGTAACCAAGTGACGTAAATACTGATGTTTTCGTTGATTTCTGCATGATTAGTCAAGAGTCCAAATATTGTATCTGGGAAAATTACAGATGCGATCGCAAAGCCTAGAGCAATAAATAAACTGGTAATTATAGAAATACTCAACAATGGAATCATCTTCTCGGTTGTACCTTTACCCTGAAAGTTGCCAGTTAATGTTTGCGTTGTCATCCCTACACCTTGAATTGTGAACTGACTCAACAGGGCAATTTGCAACAGTAAACCGTTTTCTGCCAAGGTAATAGTTCCCATTGTCGCGCTTAAATTTGTAAAAATGGCATAGGTAGAAATTAACACTAAAAATCGCACCAGAATATTGGTTTTCAGCACAACAGTATCTTTCAATGCCTCCCAATCAAACACTTCTTGTAAGGCGGCTGGTAGTTCTGCCCATTGAATGCTAAAACCCACCCCCAGCAAACCAGTCACTAAGGCAAGATATTGACTGATGGCTGTTGCCAATCCCGCCCCCATGCTTGCCCAACCGCACTTGACAATCATTAAATAGTCCAGCAGCACATTAGAACCATTGGCAATGACAGACATCAGCAGCACCAGACTATTCATTTCTCGCCCGGTAAACCAACCAATTAACACAAAGTTGAGCAATACAGCCGGGGCTGCCCAAATTCTCGCAGAGAAATAATCAGTTCCCGAACTTTCAATTTCTGGAGAACCACTTAAAATCAAAAACCCCATCTTTTGGATTGGGTATTGCAGCAACAGAATCAGTAACCCCAATCCTAGGGCAATTAAAACACTCCGCATCCCAACTAATAATATGGTTTTGTGGTCATCCATGCCTACAGCTTGTGCAGTTAGGGCGTTCACACTGGAACGTAAAAACTTTAACACCCGGTAAAGATAGTCAAAGAGAATAGTTGCAAGAATAACTCCCGCCAAGTGGCGAATATCTGCTAAATGTCCCAAAAAAGCAATGTCAACAATACCCGCCAAGGGTACCATCATGTTGGAAAGCACATTAATGCTTGCCATTTTGTAAAAGCGAGGTAGAAAGTCATACTGGAGTGATACTGCCGCAAATCGCATAAATTGGCTCTAATGCAGTTATTAATGGAAATTGTCACTATTTCAGTTTAGGCGACAGGGCAAGAATATACAGTTTTTTGGTGACTTATGTAAAAAATAACGCGAAGTTTCTATAAATTAACTCGCGTTATTTGCGTCAAAAAATTGTATGGTTAATCGTTATATTTAGACATATTTAGGCAGCAAGTTTTTCCTCAAGAGGAATAAAAGTCTTTTTGCTAGCACCACAGATGGGACAATGCCAATCATCAGGAATAGCTTCAAAGGGTGTACCTGCTGCAATGCCAGAATCAGGATCACCAGTTACAGGATCGTAAATCATGCTGCATTGTCTGCATATCCATTTCCGGGTATTGGGATCTTCACTAGCTACTCTGGTTGTAGGTTCGCCACCATTTAATATTTCTAAAGCTTCTGTGTAGCGATCGGCGTGGTAATTTTCGATAAACTTGAGTAAGCCGAAACGGTGGGCGGCGGCGCGGAAGGTGCCAGCGTGTTCACTGGATTCTTGAGCCTGTTTCAGAAATTCTGCGGCGGCGGGATGATCGCGATCGCGTGCAGCATCTGCGGCAAAATTAGGATACATGGTGGTGTATTCGTAGGTTTCCCCTTCAATTGCCAAAGATAAACAACGAGAAACAATTTCTCGCTTTTGTTCGTCAGTCAAAGCCTCTGGATTTTCTACAACCAATTCTGGGTGTAACAACTCAAAATGAGCAAAAGCGTGTTCGGTTTCTTGTTCGGCGGTTTCCCGAAACAGTTTAGCTAAATCTTTAAATCCTAGTTTACGTGCCACCTCAGCAAAGAATAGATATTTTCGATTCGCCATTGATTCCCCAGCAAAGGCGGCTTCTAAGTTTTGCAAAGTTGTAAAGTTTGAAAGATCCATAAATTTTCGATACCTGACAAGTAATACTTGAAATGGAAAATACAGACTCAAAAATTGAGTAGATGAGCTACCACTTGTATAATTTACATTGTTTGAGACAAATTATTTAGTCCATATTTATTTACGGATTTTTTGAATGGTGACAGGAAAATTGCAGCATCAGCCAGAAGAGGGCAGGGATATTCTGTAGCCTCTAGTGACAGAAAATAAGTTACTTTGCTTGTAGAGACGTTGCATGCAACGTCTCTACAACTAGATTTATCGGCTCAATATGGCTCACGAAACATTTAGCTTGAGAAATTACGCCAAATCAAACAACAGAAATTCTGTACCGATATCTGTGCTGATTTCTAGTTTTTCCTCTCCGTGAATTTGCACACCATCACCTGCTGTTAATTCTTCACCATGCAAAGTTGCGACACCTTGAGCAATTTGTAACCAAGCATAACGATTTGGTTTAAGGTGATAATTGACTATATCGCCCGGTTCTAAAATAGAGGCGTAGATATCCACATCTTGATGAATAGTCACAGCACCATCACGCCCATCTTTAGCCGCAACTAGGCGGAGTTGTCCGCGTTTTTCTTCAGGGGTAAACGCTTTTTGTTCATATCTGGGAGATAGTCCCGACTTGTCTGGTAAAATCCAGATTTGCAATAGGTGAAGTGGTTCAGTTTTTGAGTGATTAAATTCGCTGTGCTGAATTCCATTACCAGCACTCATAATCTGAACATCACCGGGGCGAATCACTGAACCTGTACCTAAACTGTCTTGATGTTCTACTGCACCTGATAGCACATAGGTAAGAATTTCCATGTCACGATGTCCGTGGGTAGGAAATCCGGCACCGGCAGCGATGCGATCATCATTAATCACTCTTAACGCCCGAAATCCCATGCGCTTGGGATCATAAAAATGGCTAAAGGAAAATGTATGATAACTATCGAGCCAACTAATTTGACTACGCCCACGCTCGTTACGATGATGAATTAAGTAGTTAACTGTGTTCAAAGACATGGATTTACCTCATTTGCAAATTAGAAAGTAGTGATTTAGTAATGCTAAATTCGGAGAAAATGAGTGAATGATTAATAAAAGTCTATTGCTACTTTATTGCTAAATAATTTCTATGGGTTGATTATGGTTTAACTTTGTGATTCTGTGGTTGAGGGACTGCCAGAGCAAAAAATATCCAAAATGTAGGGTGCGTCAGCACGAGAAACCCTAGCTATCCCAAGAAAATATTCATACTGACGCACCCTACTAATAGTCGATTCGGATAATTTATTTTTCGGTGTTCTCTAAATATTTTATTTCCGAGAGTTGTTTATCTAAATTTGAACTATCTAAATAGTAAAGTATGGCAATATAAAATGAAAAGTACGCACTTAAAAGTGGGATACTTACCAAAAAGATACTAATATAACTATTCTAACAAACACGATATTATACAACTAAAATGAAGCAAAGAATCGACTACCAAAAAACAAAGACGCAAAGCGGCTAATAACTGCTTTGCGTCTTGATGTCAGGTTTTTAAGAATGTTTTAAACTTTCTTCAACCAGCTAAACATGGCGCGTAAATCTTTACCAACTTCTTCAATGGGGTGTTCTGCTTCTTGACGACGCATAGCGGTGAATCCTGGTTTACCAGCTTGGTTTTCCAGGACAAATTCCCGCGCAAATTGTCCAGATTGAATCTCGCTGAGAATCTTTTTCATTTCCGCTTTGGTTTGGGCGTTGACAACGCGGGGGCCACGGGTATAATCGCCATATTCAGCAGTGTTAGAAATGCTATCACGCATGGTTGCTAAACCGCCTTCTACAACCAAGTCTACAATTAGCTTGACTTCGTGCAGACATTCAAAATACGCTAATTCTGGCTGATAACCTGCTTCTACTAAAGTTTCAAAGCCAGCTTTGATTAAGGCACTCAAACCACCGCATAATACTGCTTGTTCACCAAACAAGTCGGTTTCGGTTTCTTCGCGGAAGGTGGTTTCGAGTATACCGGCGCGAGTGCCACCGATACCTTTAGCATAAGCCATCGCGCGATCGCGTGCCTGACCACTAGCATCTTGATAGACTGCAAACAATGCTGGTACGCCTTGCCCTTGTTCGTAAGTGCGTCTGACTAAATGACCGGGGCCTTTGGGTGCTACCATGACCACATCTACATTTGCAGGTGGTACAACTTGTCCAAAGTGAATGTTAAAACCGTGGGCAAAGGCTAATACATCCCCGGCTTTCAGGTTTGGCTCAATCTCGTTCTGATAAACTGTTTTTTGGACTTCATCAGGTAGTAAGATCATGATGAAGTCAGCAGCACTAGCAGCATCTGCCACGCTTTTCACAGTTAACCCTGCTGCCTGGGCTTTTTCTGCCGACTTACTACCCGGATACAGCCCCACAATTACATTTAAACCACTATCTTTCAAATTTAGGGCGTGGGCATGACCTTGTGAACCATAGCCGATAATCGCAATGGTTTTTCCAGCCAAAAGGTCTAAATTCGCATCTGTATCATAGTACATCCGGGCCATATAAAGTATCTCCTGTCAGCAACCTGTCTCATTTATTGGCAGGTTTTTGATTGTACCTTAAATCGTGTCACCACGAATTAACTTTGGGATGGTGAAAAAAGAATTCTGTACTCAGAAGTTCGCTCAACTTCTCCCCCACCCGTCTTGATTACTTCTGAGACTGTGCAATGTTGGCGATCGCTCACATATATCGTATATCCCCAACATCGATATATTGTTGCATCAGGCTATGTCTCAAAACAAGTCTCTACCCGTTTAGGTGGTTTCTTTATATACTGGTATCAGATTACTAAAAGTGTATTTCAAATTAATTTGATGTATGTTAATGAATTACATAATGTAAAATCTCCAAAAAATCACAGCGCAACTACTCCGTAATTTCTCTAGTTGAACCATAAAACTTTAGTCTAAATGCTGTTTTTATGAAGTTTCTAACAAATTAGCACTGACTCAACAGCCTGTATTAGATACTAAGATTATTAGTCAATTCTTGAACCATGCCTGGCGACTGTTCCTTGAGTTCTGAAACTTATTTAGTACAACTTTTGAATCAAATTACATCAGTTTCCTTGCAAATTCATCAAGGAGCTAATGTTGATGAGGTTTTGAATACTACAGTCGAAGAAACGCGGAAAATCTTGGCGTGCGATCGCGTTCTCATTTACCAAATTCTACCCGACGGTGATGGTGTAATTATTTCCGAGTCTCTTGGTAGGGATGATATCACACCAGTCATGGGTCAACTGATCTATGATCCCTGCTTTGCTGAGAAGTGGATAGAACCCTATCGACAGGGGCGAGTGCAAGTGATTAACGATATTTATACTAGCCAATTGCAAACCTGTCATATCGAGTTACTGCAACACTTTCAGGTGCGGGCTAATTTGGTAGTTCCTATCTTACTCAGGCATGAGTCAACACCTCACCTCTGGGGGTTACTGATTGCTCAACAGTGTATACATCCTCGTCGGTGGCACTCCTTAGAAATCGAGCTTTTACGTCATCTAGGGATGCAGTTAGGTATCGCCCTGGAGCATACACAACAGCAACAGCACCTCCAGCATTTAGTAACCTACCGGGAACAGGAGATTACTGAGCAGAAAGCCGCTTTAGAGACATACAAACAAATAGAGAAAGAGTTGCGCTGGCAAAAAGCATTGTTACGCTCGATGACGGATACTTCTCCGTTGGCTTTTTATGTGGTAGATAACCGCACAGATAACATTCTCTATTTCAATCACCGTTTCTGTGAAATTTGGGGAATTGAACATCTAGAACACCAGATGCAGCGTGATTTATTAAAAAATAATGACATTATTCCCTATTGTGTGTCATTAATTGCAGACGTTCCCGCCTTTGCTGAATCATGCAAACCCCTACAGAGTGAAGAAAATCGCTGCATAGTGGAAGACGAAATTTTGTTTACAGATGGACGGATGATTCGCCGCTTTTCCAGTCAGATTCGGGATGTTCATGATCAATACTTTGGGCGACTCTATATTTTTGAAGATATTACCTTGCGTAAACAAACAGAAGCCGCGCTTAAAGCCAGTGAGGAACGCTGGCAATTTGCCCTAGAAGGTAATGGCGATGGGGTATGGGATTGGAACGCTGAAACTGGGGAAATCTTCTTTTCCCGTCGTTGGAAAGAAATGTTAGGGTTTGCGGAAGATGAGATTGACAGTAACCTGAGCGCATGGGAACAACTGCTACACCCAGATGATAAGACGCGAGTCTATCAGGAAATTCAAAAGCATTTTCGCGGGGAAACTCAACAGTATGTGAGTGAGTACCGCGTCAGATGCCAAAATGGTACTTACAAGTGGATTTTAGATCGGGGTAAAATTGTCACTTATACAAACAAAGGTGTTCCTCTGCGATTGATTGGCACCCATACTGATATTACTGAACGCAAGTGGATGGAAGAGGCACTCAGAGAGAGCGAAGCCCGTTACCGTTCTGTAATTACCACGATGGCGGAGGGGATTGTGCTACAGCAAGCAGATGGACAGATTATTACCTGTAATCAGAGTGCTGAGAGAATAATGGGACTGACACCTGATCAAATGATGGGGCGAGCCTTGATTGATTCGCGTTGGCGGGCGATTCACGAGGATGGCTCACCGTTTCCCGGAGAAGATTACCCGGCGATTGTTACCTTACGCACGGGAAAACCACAATTTAACGTCGTCATGGGTGTTCATCAACCTGATGGTAATCTCGTCTGGATTTCGATCAACTCCCAACCATTGTTTTATCTGCAACAATCGCAACCCTATGCGGCGGTGGTGTCATTTACGGATATCACAATGCAAAAGCAAGCAGAAAAAGCATTAAAACGGCAGGTAAGACGAGAACGCACCATCCACGCGATCGCCCAAAATATCCGTCAATCCCTCGACTTGGAACAGATTCTTAATACTACCGTGGCTGAGGTACGGCAATTTTTACAAACTGATCGCGTCGTTATCTACCGCTTTAATGCTAACTGGAGTGGTGTGGTGATTACTGAGTCTGTTGCCTCGGAGTTTTTAGCAATTCGGGAGATGGAATTTACAGATAGCTATTTTGTGGAAACCCAAGGGGGAACTTACCATCAAGGGCAAGTTAATGTTGTCTCGGATATTGACAAGGCTAATTTTACCCCCTGCCATTTAGAGTTACTACAAAAGTTACAAGTCCGAGCCAAGTTGGTGGTACCGATTTTGCAGCAACAACAAACTTGGGGGTTATTGATTGCTCACCATTGCAGCGCGCCTCGTCAGTGGCAACCTTTTGATATTGAATTGTTGACTCAACTAGCAACGCAGTTAGCGATCGCCATCCAACAGTCAGAATTGCATGAGCAACTGCAAATTGCCAACCAGCATCTACAAAACTTAGCTTTGATTGATCAATTGACACAACTAGCTAATAGACGCTGCTTTGATCAGCACCTCAATCATGAATGGCATCACCACACCTGTAAACAACGCCCATTGTCGTTAATTTTATGCGATATTGATTATTTCAAGCAATACAATGATACTTATGGTCATTCAGCCGGGGATGTTTGCCTGCAATCAGTTGCTCAAGCCCTGAAACAAGCAGCCAGACAAAGCAACGATTTAGTTGCTCGTTATGGTGGGGAAGAATTCGCCCTGATTTTACCAGACACAGACAGTGATGGCGCGATCGCAGTTGCCCAATTTGTGCAGGAAGCTATCCAAAAACGGCAAATTCCTCACGCTGCCTCTGCTGTAGCTTCATGGGTGACAGTCAGTATTGGCATTGCCACTGTCATTCCTACACCCAATATGGTAGCTCTAGACTTGATTAATGCTGCCGATCAAGCACTTTATCAAGCCAAAGCACGAGGACGCAATAATTACTACATTTATAATGGAGTCATCAATCTCTAGTCCCAAGCTGGCAAGTGGTGAGCATTGATATTAATAAATAGTTATCATATTTGTGAGGGCTAGGGAACAGGGAACAGGTAACAGGTAGCAGGTAACAGGTAGCAGGTAACAGGTAACAGGTAACAGGTAACAGGTAACAGGTAACAGGTAACAGGTAACAGGTAACAGGTAACAGAGTCAGATAAAAGTCTGCATCTTCAGTTAATCATCAGTAATTAACCGGAATTGATATGAGTGGTTTATAATATGCTGAACTCAGCCCAAAATAAAGCCAAAGAAATCATCCAAAATGTTGTTGAGACTACCCAAGAGAAAACCACTGAAATTACTGAAGAAGCTATTTTTCAAGCTGTTGATCAAGCACTCAATGTAATTGAAATAGCTAGTAAAAGAGTGCGGGAAAGAAATATACCTACAGAAAAAGTTTCCCTAGAAGTTAGCGTCAATATTATGGGATTAATTGAACTCAAAATGCAAGCTAATGTACCTAATCAAGAAGAAGTAAAAGAAGTAATCTTAGCCGTTAATCATAATTCTCATCAGTAGTCAACATTCATCCGCGTACCCTACAGGTTATTGGTAGCGTCTCATAAGAGAAGCAAGCTATATCTGCGTTTATCTGCGTTTATCTGCGTTTAATTATTTGTCTTCTCACTCTCGTTCAGGTGGGCATTGCCAACAAAGTTAAACTCAGAGTTTGAGGCAATTTCCAGCAATGCCCACCCTACACAAATGGTTGGTAAGGTGCGTCAATAAACGTATTTTTCATATCTGATGCACCCTACTAATATCCCAGTAGCGTAAATCCTGTTATTGCACAATATCAGGAATTGCTGATGGATATACAGATTCAGCGATTAACACAGGCTTATTGGTGTATTCTGCTTCGAGTTGCCTTTCAAAACCCGTATCCCAATTAAAGTCGTATTCTCTTTCAATGTCAGCAACAACAAATGGACGTAGTACACCAGTAACCACAACTTGCTCACCATCTCTCACTGGTGTTTGTCCCTGGGGATATAAAACTAATAAATCTTGCCCACCAATTAACCTGTCTTCATCAAGGGTAAAGGCATTATTACCAACAATTTCTTCAACTTCCGCAGGTACGGCAATCACCTGATTATAATATGCGCTGGGATTGGTAGTCAATGTCCCTGGCTTGACTGCGGGAGCAATAGATTGAGCGATAATAGCTGGTTTACTTTCGTATTCTCGATATAAATTTGGATCTAAATCTAGCCCGTATTCTCTTTCAATCTCGGTAATGACAAAGTTAGCCACTTTACCTGTAATTTGTAATTCTGTATTCTCAGGAAGCGCGGCTGGCTTTCCTGAAGCATTCACAACTAAAATTGTTTCACCACTTAGAAATTCATTGTCGCTAATTGTGAATGTACTGGCACTAACTTTTCTAACTGGTTCACTTCTGACACTCACAATTCTACCTAAAAGAGCGTTGGTGTTATCTGCAACTTGTTCAGTAGTCACATTGCTTTCAGATTCACCAATTTCTCTACCACCTAAGTTATTGGTACAAGCAGGAAGAAATATAATTGTCATAGCTAGAGCGATTAAACCTGTTCGTTTGCTGCTCAAGCTGCTAACAGTATGATAATGTTTATTCAACATGAAAAAATCTCCTCGTAACTTTAGCAAAGCTAATTACAAGTTCAGTTGCTAATCGGATAACACCTGACTAAAGCAGATGCAATTACTGCTTGTAATTATGGCAACGAGTAAATTGTTTGCTTTGCAGTAACACACTGATTTCATCCTAATAGGTTAAAAATTAAATGTCTTCTTTCGCAAGAATGAAAAAAAGGCATTACATCCTCGCAAAATCAATCAAGCCCAAGGTATTTGCTTGATTTATCCTGCATTTATGCAATGCCATTTTAATTTATAGACTATAGACTTATTTCATTGGTTGTAGTTTCGTCACTTTCAATTTAAAAGGCCCGACTCCAGTCTCACCAAAAGAGCGCACTCTCACAATATAAGTTCCTGTTTCATTGATGCGGGTAAACAGTAAAGAATTACTGGTACCATCAGGGCCGTCATCGTTTTCTGCTACTGTCGAACCATTGGGTGCTAACAGGGTGATGATACAATCAAAGCTATCAGAACTTAAATCAATTGCGAGATTATCGCCTTTATTCAATTTGATAGCATAATCACGAGCAAAACCACCCTGACCTGTGGGAATATCTTTTTCCGAAAGGGTATCAGTAATTTCTTTAAAATCAGTTAATACCACAGGACTATACAATTTATTTTGAGCGAAAGCGGCGGTTGAACTCATCACGATTGCCAATAATGTAGCTGGCAATAGGATAATGTTGCGTAAATTTTTATAAATATGTTTAGTGAGCATAACCAGAGATGTTCCCAAGATAACAGGGTAAGTTTGTTGATTTTTCAGAGATAGGTTGCCCATCCATTAATTTTTGGTATCTTTGTGTTTGACAGGAGTGGCGATCGCTGCTAACCCTAAAACAACAATTCCAGACTGACGCAGTATATGCACAGCAGAGCGCGCCGTAGCACCAGTAGTGTAAATGTCATCCACTAACAATACTGGGTTTTGCGGCGGGCGAGCGCGAAAATCTGAACCAATAGTAAAAGCTGCACTTAAGTTATTTTCTCGCTCCGACGCAGATAAACCAAATTGTGCTTGAGTCTCGCGCACTCTGGCTAAACCATGTTCTTTTAATTTTAATCCAGTTGTTTGACAAAAGCTGTGGGCGATTAATGCCGCTTGATTGAAACCCCGTTGTTTTTGCTTGCTGGGGTGGAGTGGGATTGGTACTACTAAAATTTGTTGCTTTTGATGAAGCGAATTTAATAACCAAGTTTCTCCCATCCATTGTCCTAAAGGACGAGCGATTTGTGGCTGACGTTCATATTTCATTACCGCGATCGCACGTTTAATTATCCCACCATACACACCCCAGCTAAACACAGGTATGGGAGGTTTCCATAAACTATGAGGGTGATGGTGTTGACATTTTTTTAACTGTCTGGTGCAGTTTTCACAAAACACACCGGATGTAGAACGTTGACACAGAGGACAATGAGATTGTAGAAATAAATCCAGAAAGCCTTTCAACATTGGTGAGAGATGACCGAGGCGTGAAACTATATTGTCTCTTAGAGGTATTTAACATACACGCGATCGCAGCGTGGAGTTTCCACACCTGTAGCTAGCTGATAGCCGTTGTGTTCATACAATTTGACTGCTTCTACCAACACGCTGGCAGTTTCAATCCAAATTTGTTCAAAACCACGGTTAGCGATCGCTGCTTCTAACTGTTGTAACAAATATTTCCCCAATCCTAAACCCCTGACGCTGGGTAAAAGATACATTTTCCTGATTTCCACGGCATTTTTACCCCGATTTACCGGATAATATGCCCCCGTACCCACTATTTGACTTTGGTGTTCAATTACCCAAAACTCGCCACCTGTGGCTAAATAAAACTCTTCGACTTCCAGCACATCACGATCTGCGCCTTTAGGTTCCCAACCCAAACCGTATTCTGATAATACGTAACTGATGATGGCGGCGGCTTTAGTGCGATCGCTTTTTTGCCAGTTACGAATTAAGAAGTCTTTGTAGTAGCTGTGCATTACCGTTTATGGGTCAGGTGTGTACAGAAAAGTCTTCTGGAAATCTTCCCGAATTTACCCAGCGAATAGCTTCTCTTGCTGATTTTAACGCAGGTGACGCAATCACAGCATGATAAATCAGAATTTCTCCAAGTTTCCCTGGTCTATAAATTTGTTTTTGGGCATCATCATTCACTTTAACTAGCAATTTTCAACTAGCAAGTCACAAACTGAAAATACCGATAGATTTCTGCTGATTCCAATCATAGAAACTGGTTATCCTAACCTCTAGCTGAGTCTGATACCATGTAATTATTAAGCGTTTCTTAACACTTCAAGTTTAAATGAGTTAAGTCATGAAGTTAAATGTGACAAGATTGCTAATTCTCGGTGTTGTCGTCCTGGCATCTGTACCTGCAATTGCTCAAAATCAAGGTAATTCCTTTTCTGGTAGAGTTCAGCGAGTCTGGGAAGATGGATTTAGGTTAAACACCGGTAATCGTGCCATCACAGTCGATACTTATGATATCTGTGGAGATAATACAACCCGGCACATATCGGCTGGTGAGCAAGTCACCGTAACAGGCGAATTTGATGGAGGCGAGTTTGATGCCTTTTCAGTCACTAAAACTAATGGCACAAGAGTTTGCCAGTAGAGGCAACAACAAAGCAACAGACACAGCGCACAAGCAAATCCCAAACCACAAATTTAATTAGCAGCAAAATCTCTGCGTACCTCTGCGCTTACATAAAATAGTGGGAAGTTTGAAAGCCCACCAGTAACACCCTGAAAATCCCAAAAATTTTCAGGGTGTTACGTCCTTTAGGGGTGGGATGAAAAACAACTCAAGCGGCTTTAGCCGCAGTGATATTTTGTACTTGTTATTTATTTACGCTATACTATAAAGCGTAACTTAGTCGATAGTAAATCCCAGTGCATCACGGTAGAACAGAAAACATTCTCTGTAGTTAGAGACGAGTAACCTGATATGTGTTAACCGTAGCGACATAAATAGTGCCTGATTTTACTAACTATGAATTCTAGGCTCTGGATGTAAATTTACCAGTAACTCACTTTCAATTATTGATAATTCATCCAGCCGTTGATTGACAATTTCACGGTCAAAATAAGTATCAGCTAAAACCCAATAAGTACCGAAGTGTCGCGCTTCTGATGCCATCAAACCCTTGTAAAACTTGGCTAATTCTGGCTCAGGGCAGTGTGTAGCTAATAATCCTAAACGTTCATGACTGCGAGCTTCAATTAAACCTGTCACGAGTAAGGAATCTAAAAAACGTTCAGGTTCTTGGGGACGCACAGCTGCTTTTAAACCTGCGCCATAGGGAGGTGGTGAGAGGGGTGCTAAAGGGATACTTCGCCTTTCTAACCATTGATTCACCAATTCAAAATGTTCTAATTCTTCACGGGCGATCGCTGTTAATTCCCGCACCATTTTAGTATTAGAAGGATAGCGAAACATAAAGTTTAACGCCACCCCAGCCGCTTTACGTTCACAGTGGGAATGATCCAGCAAAATAATATCTAAGTTAGTAATGGCTTGTTCTATCCAAGCATCACTGGTAGGTTGCTTTAGTGCATTAATGGTTGGTAACACAGAGTTAAGCATAGGGCGATAAAACTAAACAAATAAGAATAGTGCTGAATATGTCAGCAAATCGATTTTAATGTAAATGGCGGTGTTTTAGTTCTGAGGATATAGATCCCCAACTTCTTTGAGAAGTCAGGGATCTGAGTATAATGTTTTTTGAAATTAGTGTTAATAGTTGGTTCAGGGGGCAAATATCCGGTTTAAGAAAGAGATGATTTCAGCCCAAGCAGAGGTAGAAGCGGCGGCATCGTAGCGATAACCATCATCTCGCATGAAAGTATGTTCTGCTTCGTATAAATGTACGCTGTGAGGAATTTTAGCATCCTCAAGGGCTGTAATTAAAGTGTGTCGGTCATTTTCGGGAATGTGAGGATCAAGAGTACCAAGTACAAGCAGCATTTCTCCGTTGACTTCGCTGACTCGGTGGATAGTATCGGCTATTCCCTTACCTAATTTACCACTGGGTATCCCTGTAGGGTAGCAGCAAACAGAGGCTTTAATTTCCTGGGCAAAAGCAGCCCGAAATGATAAATGTCCACCAATACAAAAGCCGAGAGTGCCGATTTTATTGGCATCAACCGATGTGTCAGCTTTCAGGAAATCAATCATAGCCCGACAATCAGCATCATATTCTGCGATCGCAGTTCGTCGTGCATGATCATTACCTCGCATTCTACCAAGGTCATCCGGCTCAATCACTAAACCAATCGGTTCTAGGCGATGAAAAATTTCTGGTGCTGCTACTACATAGCCAAATCCCGCTAAGTAGTTGACTAGGCGAATCATTGCCCCACCTAACTGATAAATATCACTGTAAAATAAAATACCTGGATATTTTCCGACTGGCTTTGGTGATGCCACATAAACACGCATTAAGCTATCATCAACTCTCAACTCCACGTTACGCTGAGTGATTTGCACGTTTTTCTCTCCATCTCATGCTTTCAATAGCTTTTACAGCAGTGAGTCAGCAAATCGGGATAGGGTTAGGGGATAGGAACTGATTAAAAAATTTTATCTAATTTTGCTTATATCTACTCAAAAACTATGCTACAGTGTTTGTATGAGTAAGTTATCTATATCGGAAGCAGCAAAATTAAAAGGTGTAAGTGTTTCTACACTTAGAAGATGGGAATCTGAAGGTAAATTAATTCCTGAGAGAACAGCTAGTGGTCATAGAAGATATGATTTAGCTCAATTACTAGGAATTAAGCCTGATCTATCTTACACAATTGGTTACTGTCGAGTGTCTAGTCATGACCAAAAAGAAGACTTAGAAAGACAAAAACAAGTTGTTGAATTATTTTGCTCTCAAAATGGTTGGCAATTTGAAATCATAGAAGATTTAGGTTCAGGCTTAAACTACAGCAAAAAAGGATTGAAAAGGTTAATCCGATTAATTGTTGATAGTAAAGTTGAACGTCTTGTTTTAACCCACAAAGATAGACTACTAAGATTTGGTAGTGAATTAATTTTTAGTCTTTGTGAACATTTCGGTACTGAAATTGTGATGATTAACCGAACTGAAGATTCTACTTTTGAAGAAGATTTAGCACAGGATGTTTTAGAAATAATTACAGTTTTCTCTGCTCGTCTTTATGGATCTAGAAATCATAAAAACAAGAAAATCATTGAGGAGTTGAAAGAAGTTGCTGATAGGATTTAAAACTGAGTTAAAAATCAATAATTATCAGCGTACTCAATTGATAGGACATTGCGGTGTTGCTCGTCATGCTTGGAATTGGGGTTTAGCACTAACCAAGCAAATACTTGAGCACAACAAAGAATACCCCAACTCTCAAATAAAATTTCCTACAGCAATAGATTTACACAAATGGTTAGTAGCATTAGTTAAGTCGGAAAACTCTTGGTATTATTAATACTCAAAATCAGCACCACAAGAAGCTCTACGAGCTTTAAGAACAGCTTGGGATAGATGCTTTAAAAAAATATCAGGTGTACCAAAATTCAAAAAAAGAGGTAAAAACGATAGTTTTACTTTAGAAGGTACTATCAAGATTTTAGGTTCTAATAAAATTCAAGTCCCTAAAATTGGAGTTTTAAAAACTCATGAAAGACTACCTCAAAAAGAAATTAAATCAGTAACTATTAGCCGTAAAGCTGATAGATGGTTTATTAGCTTTAGATTTGATGTAGAAAAACTAGAAAATAATTCCAATAGTATTGTTGGGGTAGATTTAGGCGTAAAAAATTTAGCTACTCTATCAACAGGTGAAATAATAGAAGGGGCAAAGTCTTACAAAAAATATGAATCTAAATTAAATAGACTCCAATGGTTAAGTCGAAATAAAATTATCAATTCAAATAATTGGAGAAAAGCACAATTAAAAATTGCTAATTTACATCTGAAAATAGCTAATATCCGTAAAGATACATTACACAAACTCACCACACTTTTAGCTAAGAACCACAGCAAAGTAGTAATTGAGGATTTAAATGTATCTGGAATGTTAGCTAACCGAAAGTTAGCAAAAGCAATTTCAGATATGGGATTTTATGAATTTCGTCGCCAATTAACTTACAAATGTGAATTATATAATTCCGAACTTGTGGTAGTTGATAGATGGTATCCCAGTTCTAAAACTTGTTCTAGCTGTGGGACTAAAAAAGAAAATCTCACACTCAATGATAGGGTTTTCAAATGTGAAAATTGTGGTTTTGAGTGTGATAGAGATTTAAACGCAGCAATTAATTTATCCAAAATTAATTTGTCAAAAGCTGTCAGTTAGACAGTGTTAGTCTGTGGACTGGATAATGCCGACATTACCAGGATGAAGCAGAAAATAAACGTCAAACTCTATTTAGTACAAGTTATCTTTTTTAGAAAAGTCTAAGTAGGTAGGTTTGAGTAAGTTTTATGTAACGGACTATTCAATTGTAGAGACGTGGCATGCAAAGTCTCTACCAACTATTGACGATTGACTGTTGCTTTAACTTTTCTCTCATTCCCAGATTACCTTGTAAACCGCCCGTGTGGATTAAAAGCAAGCGATCGCCTATGGGAAAAAATCCTTGTTGTATTAAATCCATCACCCCATAAAACATTTTTGCGGTATATACGTAATCAAGAGGGACATCATGAATTTTGGTAAACTCTTGGCTAAAGGCTAAAAGTTGCTCATTTACCTTGGCATAACCGCCACAATGGTAGTCACAGACTAAATCCCAAGGTGCAGAAGTAGGATATGGTGCAGGTAAATCAGAGGCGAGGTATTGCGTCAGTAAGTTGTTGATATCTTCTCGGAGAAAGTCACCATTTTTCAACACCGGGAAACCAAACACTTTCTGTGGTGATGCTAAGGAAAGAGTCAACCCAGCTAAAGTAGTAGCTGTACCACAAGCCACACAGACAGTATCAAAAGCTGTTTGTACTTCCCGAACTATCTCTGTACAACCGCGCACACCATTGAGATTACAACCACCTTCAGGAATGATAAACACCTCACCAAAACGCTGGCGTAATTGTTCCTGTAATTCTGAGGTGTGACGTTTGCGGTAAGTTTCGCGGTCAACATATACTAATTGCATCCCTTGTTGAGCAGCAAAACTGAGAGTAGGATTCAAGGGTAAAGTTTCCTCACCACGAATCACACCAATAGTGCGAAATCCTAACAGATTCCCAGCCGCCGCCGTTGCATAGATATGATTAGAATAAGCACCGCCAAAGGTGAGTAATGTAGTGTAATTTTGTTGTTTGGCAGCTAAGAGATTGTATTGCAGCTTAAACCATTTATTCCCGTTTACCGTCGGGTGCATCAAGTCAAGACGCAGTACAGATATTTCCACACCTGCATTGTTAGCAATTTGGCTGTTGATGGGCTGTGTGGGTATTGGGCTGATAGCATGGGGCATCATCATACAATTTAGCTTATAGCGTTTTTTAGTCGAATCAGGTACAAATCAGGACTTACGCAACTGACACATTAGTAGGGTGCGTCAAATGTTAAAAATCTGTTAATTTTTCCAGAATAATCTGCGCTGACGCACCCTACAACAAAGTTTCATAATCACACTGGCGTAAGTCCTAAAATTTATCTGCGTACCCTGCGGGCAGCAAGCTATATCTGCGTGCATCTGCGTTTAATTCCGACTGACTGTACCTCACTTGAATGGTAATTGCTGTTGAATTCTCATGATAAACATTGATTCATTTCAATGTTAGATAAATTATCATCCAAACTGACGCTTGACTGGTTGCTTAATAAATATTTCTAATCAATAGCTTTAAATATTGACATTTTACCAATCGAGATTCTCAAGTTAAATATAGGAATAAGCATACTAAAAAACAATAATATTATTTTGGATAACTCCAATGGTCGCAATCACAGAAAATACTCAAATTATTGCTAATCCTGGGCTTTTGACGGTTCAAACTGTAGAAATTGCTAGCGAAACAACAGCTATCCGTTGTTTAGATTGGGAACGCGAGCGTTTTGATATTGAGTTTGGTTTACGCAATGGTACAACCTATAATTCTTTCTTGATTCAAGGTGAAAAGATTGCTTTAGTTGATACTTCTCATAGAAAGTTTGAACAGTTATATCTAGAGTTAATCACAGGATTAATTGATCCAAATCAGATAGACTACCTGATTATTAGTCACACAGAACCAGATCATAGTGGATTAGTCAAAGACATTTTGCAGTTAGCTCCTGATATTACCGTGGTTGGTGCGAAGGTGGCTATACAATTTTTAGAAAATATGGTTCACCAGTCTTTTAAATCAAAGCTGGTAAAAAGTGGCGATCGCCTAGATTTAGGCAACGGTCACGAGTTAGAATTTATCTCTGCCCCTAACTTACATTGGCCTGATACAATTTTCACCTACGACCATAAAACAGGCATTCTCTACACCTGTGATGTATTTGGAATGCACTATTGCGACGACCAAACCTATGATGAAAACTTCCACTCCATAGAAGCAGATTTTAAGTATTACTACGATTGTCTGATGGGGCCGAATGCGCGCTCTGTGGTAGCGGCTTTAAAACGCATCGACAAATTAGAAATCAAAACCGTCGCCACCGGACACGGGCCTTTACTACAACATCATATACCTGAATGGATCAAACTTTATCAAAACTGGAGTTTAGAACAAGCAAAAACAGAGACATTAGTCGCGCTATTTTATGCCGAAGATTATGGCTATAGTGAGCATTTAGTCAGAAATATCGCCCATGGATGTACAAAGGCGGGCGTAGAAGTAGAATTAATCGATTTAATCACTGCTGAACCGCACGAAGTCAGAGAAATCGTAGCACAAGCAGCCGGATTAATTATTGCTATGCCGCCTCAATCGGTGGTGAATGCACAAGCAGCTTTAAGTACAATTTTGGCGGCGGTACATCATAAACAAGCGATTGGTTTATTAGAATCGGGCGGTGGAGAAGATGAGCCTGTATTTCCCTTACGCAATAAATTCCAAGAGTTGGGATTAACAGCAGCATTTCCCCCAATTTTAGTCAAAGAAGCCCCCAACCAAACCCTAGAAAAACTGTGCGATGAAGCGGGGACAGATATGGGACAATGGTTAAATCGCGATCGCACCATCAAACAAATCAAATCAATTAATAGTGAATTAGAAAAAGCCCTCGGACGCATTAGTGGGGGACTATATATTATGACTGCCAAAAAAGGCGAAATTCACAGCGCGATGTTTGCCTCTTGGGTGACACAAGCTAGTCTTAACCCTTTAGGTGTAGCGGTGGCAGTCGGTAAAGAAAGAGCCATTGAATCCTTACTGCAATTAGGCGATCGCTTTATTTTAAACGTACTTGCAGAAGGCAACTATCAAGGATTAATGAAGCATTTCCTCAAACGTTTTCCCCCCGGTGCCGACAGATTTGCCGAGGTGAAAACTTATCCTGCTAGCAACGGTGCGCCCATTCTAGCAGAAGCTTTAGCCTACATGGAATGTGAAATTACCAGCCGCATGGACTGCGGTGATCATTGGATTATCTACAGCACAGTAAAAAGCGGCAGAGTCGCCGATATCAACGCACTCACCGCCGTTCACCACCGCAAAGTCGGTAATCATTACTAGAAGGCAGGAGGCAGGAGGCAGGAGGCAGAAGAATATCCCTCATCCTCCTTATCCCCCTCATCCCCAACCACCAATCCCCAAATAGCTATGTATAAACACGTAGAAGATAACCCACTTTCTCTGTATGAAATCAATCGCAGTCGCATTGTTCGCAGCTTGGAACTGATCCAAGATGTCATTGTGATTTCCTTATGTATCGGGTTATTTAGTTTCATGGCGATTCAGGTAAGAGATATGTTTCTCTCCCTGCTTCCGCCCTTAGACTTTCATGTTGTGACAGCCGATATTTTGTTTTTGCTGATCTTGGTAGAGTTATTTCGCCTACTAATTATTTACCTGCAAGAACAGCGCATATCTATCGGCGTAGCTGTTGAAGTCTCCATTGTTTCCGTTTTGCGAGAAATCATTGTTAAAGGTGTACTAGAAATCAATTGGAGTCAAGTTCTAGCCACTTGTGCCTTCCTCTTAGTTCTCAGCGTCCTTTTAGTTGTACGAGTTTGGCTACCCCCCACATTTGAAGGCATTGATCCCGAACAACAAATATCTCAACGCTACAAAAAGCGCACCAAGCAAGAATTAGCACAAACCAATGGCAGATGAGGGTTTAGAAGGTACTGAGGGCTAGGAAGAAGCCGGGGAGGTATTAGTTATCTCGTATCTTGCACCATTCTCAATCAGCTTGAGGTGGGCATTGCCAAGAACCTAAAATTAAGGCTTTGAGCAACTTGCACGCAATGCCCACCCTACAAAAATTATCATCCAGGAACAGGTGCAAGATGTGTGTTATTCAATTTTTAATTATATGCCCAATGCCCCATGCCCATTTTGAATTTTGAATTTTGAATTTTGAATTTTGAATTATGACTATCTCCACCTCTATTCGCCCCAGAGATGTACAAGTTGCAGAAATTGGCCAAGATACGCTCGTACTGCGATCGCGTACTTGGGAAAGATTAAAATTTGAAGTTGAGTATTCCCGTCAACGGGGAACTACAGCCAATTCTTATCTCATCCAAGGCGACAAAATAGCTTTAATTGATCCTCCCGGTGAATCTTTCACCAAAATTTACCTAGAGGAACTAGCCCAACGTCTCGATGTCACACGCCTCGATTACATTATTCTCGGACACGTTAACCCCAACCGCAGCGCGACATTAAAAGTATTGCTGTCGCAAGCCCCGCAAATAACTTTAATTTGTTCTCGTCCGGCTGCTAACATTCTGAAATCATCGTTTCCTGAATGGGAAGCCCGTATTCAAGCTGTACGCTGGGAAGACACCCTAGATTTAGGAAAAGGACATCGGCTCAATTTTATCACCGTCCCGACTCCCCGGTGGCCGGATGGACTTTGTACTTATGATACTGCTACCAAAATTCTGTACACAGACAAGTTTTTTGGGGCGCATGTCTGCGAAGATACCCTATTTGATGAAGACTGGAAAAAGTTAGACGGAGAAAGACGTTATTACTTTGACTGTCTCCATGCACCCCAACCTAAACAGGTAGAAGTCGCCTTAGATAAATTAGCAGGATTAGGGGCTAGATGTTACGCACCTGCTCATGGCCCTGTGATTCGCTATAGCCTGAGTCGTTTTACTCATGATTATCGCCAATGGTGTCAGGCACAGAAATCTCAAGATTTCAGTGTAGCGTTGTTGTATGCTTCTGCCTATGGCAATACAGCAATTGTAGCTCAGGCGATCGCTCAAGGTTTAATTGAAAATGGTATCAACGTCGAGTCTATCAACTGTGAACTCGCAGATACAGCAGAAATTACCCGCATCATCGAAGCTTGTGACGGTTTTATTATCGGTTCTCCCACACTCGGCGGCCATGCACCAACGCAGATTCAAACCGCTTTAGGTATAGTCCTTTCCACAGCCGCAAAAACAAAATTAGCTGGCGTATTTGGTTCCTACGGTTGGAGTGGAGAAGCCATTGATTTAATTGAAAGTAAGCTCAAAGATGCTAACTACCGCTTAGGCTTTGAAACTATTCGAGTACGTTTTAGCCCCACACCAGACACCCTACAAGAATGTCAGACAGCCGGGGCGAACTTTGCCCAAACCTTGAAAAAAACCAAAAAACTCCGCAATACCCGCCAAGCTGCCACCGAAGCCCAAATTGACCGCACTGATCAAGCTGTAGGGCGAATTATTGGCTCTTTGTGCGTCGTCACTACCCGCGACCAAGACAACCACAAAGGTATTTTAACTTCTTGGGTATCACAAGCCACATTTAACCCCCCAGGAATTATGCTGGCAGTCGCTCAAGAACAGAATGCAGACTTAATGCGTCATCCTGGGGATAGATTTGTGCTGAATATCCTCAAAGAAGGTAGAAATGTCCGGCGTTATTTTTCCCGTCAAAGTACACTAGGGGAGAATCCCTTTGCTCACCTTGGTACTAAAACTGCTGATAACGGTTGTTTAATTTTAACTGAAGCATTAGCCTATTTAGAATGTACAGTGAAAAATCAGCTTGAATGTGGTGATAGATGGTTAATTTATGCTGTCGTCGATCAGGGAGAAGTCTTAGAAAGTGAGGGCGTAACTGCTGTAGAACATCGCAAATCAGGCAGTTATTTTTAATTGATACCGAGTCACAGTCCAAGATTGTAGGGGATTAGCATTGCTAAACCCCTACTTTTGCTGTTTTATCAAGTCTTTTGTTATGTCAAGACCGGTTAATTACTGATAATTAACTGAAGATGCAGACTTTTGTTTAACTCAGTTGCCTGTTGCCTGTTGCCTGTTGCCGGTTGCCTGTTGCCTAGCCCTCACAGATATGATAACTATTCTAACGGACATGATGTTATTATAATTTATGGCTAAAGTTTTTGACTGTATTACAGAACAACTGCAAGAGTTTATTGCAGCCCAACATCTATTTTTTGTGGCTTCTGCACCTCTCAGCCCTGATGGTCATGTTAACCTGTCACCTAAAGGATTAGATTGTTTTCGGTTGCTGTCACCTCATCAAGTAGCTTACTTGGATTTAACAGGCAGTGGCAACGAAACCTCAGCCCATCTTGAAGAAAACGGGCGGATAACTTTAATGTTCTGTGCCTTTGAAGAACCCCCTTGTATTTTACGTCTCTACGGACGGGGAAAGACAATCTTACCAACTTCCCCAGATTGGAATGATTTGTATTCATTGTTTCACCAAATACCAGGGACTCGTCAAATTATCCTGGTTGATGTGGAACGTGTGCAGACATCCTGTGGTTTTGCTGTACCACTTTACGAATATCAAGGACAAAGACAGACTTTAATTAATTGGGCGGAGAAAAAAGGAGAACAAGGTATAAAAGACTATCAACAGCAGAAAAACACTGTCAGTATTGACGGTTTACCGACTCCACTCGGTAAAATACCCTAAAACTTAACTTTTGGGTATGAATTATATTGTGCTTTCCTGTTGATACCAGCGCACAAGAATAAAGTTGAGCAATGATAGAAATAGGTAACTAAGACAGTCTATGACTATTGCTCAGTCAAACCGCCAGATGCTCACTGCCCTAAAAACAGTTTCACAACTCGCCAGTATCATTGTCACTTTGGTTGGTGGTGCTGTTTTGGTGGGTTGGCTGTTTGATATTCCCATCCTCACCAGCTTTTTTCCTGGGTGGGTAGCAATGAAAGCGAAAACTGCTCTAGGCTTTGTGTTTTCAGGTTTAGCATTATATTTGCTCAATAGCAGAGGAAATCGCCCGCGTCGAGTGATTCAGGTGTTGGCGGTGGCGATCGCATTTCTGGGATTACTGACAATCAGCCAATATATATTAGATAGAAATTGGGTAATTGAGCAGTCGAGAGCGATCGCTACTTCTGAATTGGCTCGAATACCACTACCAGTTGCCTTAAACTTCATCTTAGTTAGTGTAGCACTGTTTGTTTCGGTACTGCGTCATGTCCCCTACCGACTGGTGCAATTGCTGACACTGGTTGCAGCCTTTTTTTCCCTACAAATTTTGATGAGTTTCAGTTATGGCAACCAATCCGAAGTGTATGCAGTTACGCCAATATTCAGTTTGACATTCTTTACAGGGATAGCTATCCATACGGCTGTGACATTTGTGATTCTCAGCCTGGGGATTTTATTGGCGGCTCCGGCTGAGGGATGGATGCGCTTAGTTGTTAGCAATACCGTGGGTGGAATTACGGCTCGGATATTGTTACCAGCAGCGATCGCTATTCATTTTGGTTTAGGCTGGTTGCAAGTTCTCGGAGAACGCATTGGTTTGTTTGATGAAGCCTTCGGGCTTTCTTTGCACGTAACTGGCAATATCATCGCTTTTCTAGGGTTAACTTGGTACTGTGCCGAACGTCTTTATCGTTTAGATAGCCAGCGTCAGCAAACACAAGCAGCACTCACAGATGCCTACAATCAATTGGAAACAAGAGTGGCGCAACGCACCGCCGAACTCTCTCAAACCAATCAAGCCTTAAAACGGGAAATTGCCGAGCGCATGCAAGCAGAGCAGTCTTTGCGCCAAAGTGAAGAAAATTTTCGTCGGGCGATTCTGGATGCTCCTCTACCTATGGCATTACACGCCGAAGATGGAGAGATACTACAAGTTAATCATACTTGGACAGAAATTACTGGCTACCATCCCGCAGAAATTTCTACAATCGCAGATTGGACAGAAAAAGCTTACGGTAAACGTCAAGAACAAGTACAGACTGATATCGCTGGCTTATATCATCTTAATCGTCGCATTTACGAAGGGCAATATGTAATTAGAACCAGCACAGGTGAAACACGCATCTGGGATTTTTATTCTGCCCCCCTTGGTAAACTACCCGATGGTAGACGTTTAGCCATTAGTACAGCTATTGATATCACCGAACGCCAGCAAGCTGAGAATCAATTGCGAGAGCAAGCCCAATTGTTAGATTTAGCCTATGAAGCTATTTTTGTCCGGGATAATCATAATACTATCAGATTTTGGAACCGCAGTGCTGAACAACTCTATGGCTGGACAAGTGCAGAAGTATTAGGCAATTCACCACACACCCTGTTACAAACAGAATTTCCTGATCCTGACTTAGACTTTCAAGCTACGCTGCTGCAACAAGGACATTGGCAAGGTGAATTGAGACACACACGAAGAGATGGCAACCAAATTATAGTAGAAAGCCGTCAAGTTTTGATGCGAGATGCTCAAGGTCGGGTAAAGGGTATTTTAGAAGTCAATCGAGATATTACTGAACGTAAGCAGATTGAGCAAGAGCGGCAAAGATTAGCGTCAATTGTGGAAAATATTCCTAACTTTATTGCGATCGCTAATCTCGATGGTCAATTAATCTATGTTAATTCGGCAGGGCGCGCAATGGTTGGGTTAGAACCAACAGCATCATTAACCCAACTCCAAGTCACTGATTTTCATCCACCAGAATACGAAAATTTCTTATTACATCAAGTTTTGCCTACCATACTAGAGCAGGGATATTGGCAAGGAGAGTCACTGTTACGTGATTTTCAGACAGAAGAATTAATCCCTGTTCATCAGTTATCATTTATCAATCGCGATCGCCAAACTGGTGAGCCGTTGAGCATTGCCACAGTTATCCGTGACATCCGTGAAATCAAACGTGTAGATGCAGAACGTCTACGACTGTTGCAACAGCTAGAAATCGAACGCTCGCGATTAGAACAAGTATTACAGCAAATGCCTTTAGGTGTCTCAATTTCGGAAGCTCCTGCTGGCAGACTGCTATTTCACAACCAGGAAGCAGTCAGACTGCTGCGCCATCCCATGCTGCTGCTAGATACTTATCAAGATTATATTCAATACGGCGCAATTCACGCCGATGGACAGCCTTATCATCCTGAAGAATACCCAATTACCCGCGCTTTGCTGAATGGCGAAACCATCAAAGGCGAAGAAATGATTTATCGCCGGGGTGATGGTACTACCACGTTTTTTTCAGTAACGGCTGCTCCCATTATGGATCAACGGGGACAAATCATCGCCGGTGTGAGTACCTTTGAGGATATTTCAGAGCGCAAACAAGCCGAGGAGAAAATTCGTCAACTCAATGCTACCTTAGAGCAACGGGTACAAGAACGCACCGCCCAACTAGCAGAAGTCAATCAGGAGTTAAAACGCTTTACGTACACAGTTTCTCATGACTTGCGCTCGCCTTTACGTGCTATCCGAGGGTTGATAGCAGCTTTAGTAGAAGATTACAGCGATCGCTTCGATGAACTAGGACAAGAATATACACAACAGATTAGCAATTCTGCCCACAGGATGGATCAGCTAATTCAAGACTTGCTTGCTTACAGCCAACTCAGCCAAACTGAGATTCAGTTGCAAGTGGTTGATTTAACCAGTGTCATGCAAGACATCCTCAGCCAATTGAGACTAGAACAACAAGCCAGACAGGCAGAAATTACGGTGACTTTTCCCCTCCCTCCAGTCATCAGTCAGCCGACAGTTTTAACTCAAGTGTTGATTAATTTGCTGACTAACGCCATGAAATATGTTCCACCCGGCATTCACCCCCAAATCAGAGTTTGGGCAGAACAGCGACAGAATTGGATTCGCCTTTGGGTTGCAGACAATGGTATTGGCATCGCACCGGAATATCAAAAGCGGATTTTTGGCGTATTTGAACGCCTCCACGCCGTCGATTCCTACTCAGGCACAGGAATAGGATTAGCAATCGTCCAAAAAGGTATAGAACGCCTAGGCGGAAAAGTTGGGGTGGAGTCTCAGCCAGGAGCAGGAAGCCAGTTTTGGGTAGAACTGCCAGCAACATAACTTTTATTTAAGGTAGCAATCAATGCCAGATTTTCAGGTGAAAACAGTATTATATGTTGAGGATGATGCAGTCTATGTTTTGTTAGTCAGACGCGCTCTGCAACGCTCCAAGTTAGAGCAATTGCCTAATTTGCAGACTGTAGTCACAATGGAAGATGCTCAACGTTATCTGTTAGGGCAAGCTCCTTATGAGGATAGGGTTGCTCATCCTTTGCCCAGTCTGGTTTTGACAGATTTACGATTACCTGGACAGTCAGGGCTGCAACTTTTGCAATGGATACGGGAAACTCCACAATTTCAGCATCTCCCGGTTGTCATGTTGACTGGCTCGGCTTTAGATGAAGATATTCAACTAGCTTACCAGCTAGGGGTGAATTTTTGTTTGGTGAAGCCAGATAATGTTGATGCTTTAGTCAGTATTATTCAGGCAATTAGTATTTATTGGGTGCCACCGCCAACCAAGCTGATTATTGACTAGCAGGGAACAGGCAACAGGCAACAGCTATAAGACTTTGTTCCTCAAATTTGTACCTCATTTACCCCCAATCTGCTGTAAATTGCTGGATGAGATTGGCAACGCTAGCCAAGAATTTGTCTGGCTCGATGGGTTTGGCTATATGCTTTTGAAACCCTGCTTGGTAGGCTTTTTGTTGGTCGGTTTCACTGGCGTAAGCTGTCAGGGCGATCGCTAATATTTTCTCATGGGGATGTAATCTATGAATCTGCCGCAAGAAAGTATAACCATCAATTTTAGGCATGCCAATGTCACAAATGATTAAATCTGGTTGAATTTTGTGAAACATTTCCAGGGCTTGACTAGCAGATGCGGCAGTTGTGGCGATCGCTCCATGTTGTTCTAGTAAAAATGCCACGAATTCGCGGGAATCTGCCTCATCATCTACTACCAAAATCCGCACTCCTTCTAAACTTATACGTGGTGACAAAGATTGTTGTGGGTCATCTTCTCTAGCAGCATAATTGAGAATCGGTAGTCTGACAATAAAACTAGACCCTTCTCCTAAGCCTGGGCTGTGTGCTGTGACTGTGCCGCCATGCAGTTCTACTAAATGGTGTACAATTGCTAACCCCAAACCTAAGCCAGTGGAGGAACGGGTAATAGAACTATCTGCTTGACAAAAATAATCAAAAACCTGGGGTAAAAATTCCGGTGCAATTCCTATACCGTTATCACTAACCGTAATTTTGGCCTGAAAATCTATCTCCTCCAGCCGAATTTCCACACGACCCCCAGATGCGGTAAACTTCACAGCATTCGTGAGTAAATTCCAGATTACCTGTTGTAGTCGTTCGGGATCACCAAGTACCTTACTGACATCTGGCTGACAGTTAACAACAATCTCCACTCCTTTAGCCTCAGCTGCTAACCGCACCGTTTCTATAGCAGATGCCACGATGGATGATAAATTGACGGGACATTCTTTTAATTTGAGCTTACCACGCAAAATTCTGGAGACATCCAGCAAATCTTCAATTAATTGCGCCTGAATTTTGGCATTACGTTCAATAATCTCTAAGGCACGGTTTAAGGTTGTGGTGTCATATTTGCGGGTTTGTAAAATTTTCGCCCATCCCAGAATCGGATTGAGAGGCGATCGCAATTCATGAGACAACACGGCTAAAAATTCATCTTTAATCCGGTTGACTCGCTCGGCTTCTTCCCGTGCGGCTTGCTCCCGCATCAGCTGCGATCGCTGTTGCTCTAATTGTTTAATCTCACTCACATCTCGGCTGAAAGTCAACACATACTCCACCACACCCTGCGGGTTAATCTCCGGTACTACCCGTGATTGATAAATTCTTATTCCCCTAGGCGTAGGAAATTCAAACTCAATAAATTGCTCCTGAGCAGTGGTAAAAGCCAGACGCAGCAATGTATCCCAGCGCAGATAAATATGTTCTGGTATTCCCAATTCTGCATGAGTTTTACCAATCAATTTAGTTGGGGGTAAACCAAGAGCTTGTTCTATCGCTCGGTTGACATATACATAGCGCAAATTCACATCAAACCGGGCAATCACATCTGGGGAATTGTCTAACAGAGTCTGCCAATTGTGCTGTTGCTGATGCAGAGTAGGGTTTGTTAGTTGAGGATTTTCTGTGTATAAAACAGCTTCCATCTGCTTGCGTTCTGTAATATTTTGCCAATAGACACTCAATTTAGTCGGTGTGGGATAGATATAGACATCAAACCAAGCATTCATCTCAGGACAAAATTGCTCAAACTGGGCTGAAGATTGTTGAGCGATCGCTCGATGACATTCCTGAGCAAAAATAGAACCGAGAAATTCTGGACAAACCAGCCAAAAATTGTTACCGAGCAACTCAGCACAACTTCTGCCAAAGATTTGGGCAGCTTGAGCGTTAACAGCACTCACTTGCCACTCTCGGTTATAAGTAATAAAAGCTTCAGTCAAACCCTTGGTAACTTCAGCAACTTGATCCTTCACTAACTAGCCTCATCGAGAAAACTATCGTTGAACATCAAAACATCCCGTATGAATTCCCAGATGCAAACAATATCTAACCACGTTGAAATAGTAACTCTGCCACAGTGATTTTATGGGTACTGGTTCGTTAAGATATTTATACTAACGCCCAAAGTGGATTAATGTCTTGCAATGCTTAGTCTGGGAACTGAAAACAGAGACAAGGGGATTTTTCCTGGAGAATTTCTGGAATTAGGGTTAATTTATCAGAATTTGATGTAATTTTTGCAATATACATATTCTCGGCTATACCTTGCCAAACCTAATTATAGTCGGCAAAGCTGACCCCATTAGGACTTACGCAAGTGTCACATTAAATATGTCTTGTAGGGTGCGTCAGACTGCTTAAATGCTGTCAATAAACTTATGCTTGATATCTGACGCTCCCTACTAATATTCTAGTTGCGTAAGTCTTACCTAATATACTTAACATATTTCAGGTATTATTTAGTATACAGATAGTAATTGAAATATAATTTATTATATTAATTAATTTTTATTTTGCCCAAACTTAAGTTTAATTATCCCAATAATATCATGTCCGGCTAATTACTTATGATCAGTTTTCGATACTGACTTTTCTCTTTTCTTGTTCCCTGATCCTTCCTGTTCCCTACCCCAACAGATATGACAACTATTCAAACGAACATGATATAAATCATAGATTTAATGGTATTCCACACAGGGATGAATCAGACCACCTCTAATTGCCTCCTACCTCGCCGCCTTCTTCAAGATTAAACCCAGCCAACAATTATAACCTCATATAACCTCAGATCAACTATAGAGAAAATTTTTAGTCAACAAATATGATCAACTGTCTAAAGGCTGAAAAAATCTTGAATAAATTTAACCTTTAGTTAGTTGTATAATTCAGCTAAAAATTTAAGAATGATGTGTAGTTTCAGCCTTTTTTTGCTACACCAAAATTTATGACATTGATATCATCAAAAACTTATGGTATTGCCCAAGTAATATGCTATGTCAAAACCATAGATTTTGATATGCAATTATATCATGGTAAATATCAAGCATTTCTTACCACAAATTCTATAACCTTGGTGGATTGTTGCCAATAATATATTCGCCGAAGCTGAATAATGAATAAGTTGATTCAGAAGAAAATTAAAATTTTTGGAGGATATTTTCGTGTTTAATTGCTTTCATTGGTCATCAACTGGTGGTAAATTCCTCGCTTTAGGATTAGCAACAGCTACACTTGCCCCGATAACAATTTCTAGCGTGGCGTTAGCTGAAAACACCGCACCTCATACAACAGAAGCTAAAAGCACCATATACGCACAAAATGGTAATGATATTGTTTCCGTGGCTGCTTCTAATGATTCTTTTACAACCTTGACTTCTTTACTCAAAACCGCAGGTTTAACAGATATCTTACAACAGCCAGGGCCTTATACAGTTTTCGCACCCACAGACCAAGCATTTGCCTTATTACCGGCTGGGACTATAGAACAATTACAGCAACCACAGAATAGAGAATTATTAGTTCAAATATTGCGCTATCATGTAGTTCCTGGCGAATTAACAGCTAATCAACTCAGATCAGGAGAACTAAAAACAGTTGAAAACTCACCTTTAACTGTAAAAGTTGACACTGCTAGGAACCAAGTGACAGTCAACGAAGCCACAGTTATTCAGCCAAATATTCAGGCGAGTAATGGTGTCATCCATGCAATCAATCAAGTCTTGATTCCACCCAACCTCACCGGAGAGCAATCACAACAAGAAACGAATCAAACGAATCAAATGAATCAAGCGCAAGCACCCACTGATATTGTCGCACCAGGTAGAGCTACTCGTGGCGGCAGCAGCTACGTTGGTGTTGCTGGTAACATTGGTATAGGTGGTGACACGGCTCTGGGTGAAAGTAACTTTGCGGTAATCAGCAAAATTGGTTTAACACCCACCATATCAGCACGTCCATCAGCATTGTTTGGGGACGATACAGTATTTCTCATACCCTTGACTTTAGATTTTGCCCCGCGTTCAGTCGATCCTGCTGGTGTGTCACAGTTCGCTGTATCGCCTTACGTCGGTGCTGGCGTAGCTGTGGAAGTTAGGGATATTACTGACCTGGGTTTGCTGCTCACAGGTGGTGTAGATGTACCTTTAGGGCAACGTTTGACACTTACAGGTGCAGTAAATGCCGCATTCGTTGATGAGACTGATGTAGGCTTGTTATTAGGTGTAGGCTACAATTTCTAAACATTGCTGACATCAATTCAGAGATTGTATTCCATACATCTCGTAGTCTCGTAGGGTGCGTCAGACTGCTAAAATGCTGCCAAGACACAAATTTTTCATATCTGACGCACCCTACTAATATGTCAGTTGCGTCAGTCCTGAATTATATCATGTCCGGCTAATTACTTATGATAAGTTTTCGATGCTGATCTTTTCTCTTTTCTTGTTTCCTGTTCCCTGTTCCCTGTTCCCTGTTCCCTGTTCCCTACTCCAACAGATATTCACGTCTTTAAATTCGCTCACAGACTAAGACAGTTCCCTTTTCGCCGCGAGTAATCCGTAGTTCTTCGTCAAGATAGAGAATAGACAGACGACCTTTAGGCGATCGCTCCATTGTAAAAGCCACTTCACCAGTTGTATTATTCATACCTTGGGGGGGAACTAACCCAAACATCAACCGCAAAAACACAGACATCAAATGTTCTTTAAAAGTTCTTTGTTTAGGTTGACTTTGCTGACCAAAAACCCCTCGCCAAGCATCTATTTGATTAAGGTTTTGCGGTGCTAAAACGCCTCCAGTAAATTTGACTTGCAGCACCGTATCACTAGCAGGTTGACAGACTCCTAAGTTACGCACAACCCCCGACAATGGGGCAGAAGACTCATCAATAGTAGTAAATTCCACAACAATATCATGGGTGCGTTGTTCACCATTACCTACAGGCAACACAGGTTGCAACACTCGGTCAATTACTAATTTTAATTTGGTTGGCTCAAACATATTGAAAGCCAAACGACCCAAGGTATAAGCAAACTTACCATTAGGAAGCAATTCCCCACCCGGAAAATTCGGCGCACTAATCAACAGCCATCTGCCATCCATAAGTGTATTGTTACGGGCTGGGGCTGTCTGAGGGTTCACCGCCTGAAGATTTTCAATAGCAGCAATTACAGCTTGATCTTTGGTATTGCCATTACTAACAGCCAGTGCTTGACGTAAAGCAATTTTAGCCTCTGCACATTTGCCTGTGTCTACTACCATAGCGTTGAAATTTGTGAGTTCAACTGATCAGGACTTACGCAACTGGCATATTAGTAGGGTGCGTCAGATGTTGAAAATCCGTTGATTTTTAGCAAATTCTCTTTTCTGACGCACCCTACAAAAGACTTTGATGAATACACGTCCGCAAGTCCTACTGTAAATGTAGACCAACGATGGATTTCTCAACTCTTATCTGCCAGGAAGTTTAAAATATTGTTACATTTTTGGTGATAGTGCATCAATATCTACATATCTCACCATGACCAACAGCCTGTTACAATCACCATCCCCAACCAGTCCCGAAACCCTACCAGCAGGTGGACAAGATCCAGAGCGTTTTGACTGGCTAGAAGTTTGGTATCCTGTCCATTATGTGGAAGACTTAGACAAATCCCAACCGACTCGCTTCACCTTACTAGAGCAGGATCTTGTGTTGTGGTGGGACAACAACGAACAAACCTGGAGAGCCTTTGCAGACCAATGTCCACACCGTTTAGCCCCCCTTTCCGAAGGTAGAATTAACGAAGATGGCTGGTTAGAATGTCCTTATCATGGTTGGGCATTTTCGGGAACGGGCAAATGTGAAAGCATCCCCCAACAAGCCCCAGGAAATCAAGCCGAAACTTCTCAACGTGCTTGTGTGCAGTCACTACCTACCACAGTTTGCCAAGGACTCTTATTCGTTTATCCTGGTAAAGTAGAGAATGCCGCAAAAACCAAAGTTCCCATCGTTGAACCGCTAGAAGAAAACCCAGAGGGGTGGGTTTGCCTGAATACCTTTCGAGACATACCCTATGATGCCCTGACATTAATGGAAAACGTCCTCGATTCTAGCCATATACCCTACACCCACCACCGCACCGTCGGCAACCGAGCTAATGTATCACCTGTTAACTTAGAGGTGGTAGAATCTGGGAAATGGGGATTTAAAGGAACTTGGGCAGAAGGCCCCCGTAAAGGCACTTTAGGCAGACAAGATACTACTTTCATCGCGCCGGGCTTGATGTGGCATGACCTCACCTCGAAGCAGTTTGGTAGAACACTAACTGTAGTTTATGCTACTCCCATCCGTAAAGGAGAATGTCGGCTATTTGCCCGTTTTCCGTTTAAGTTCTCCTCAAAATTACCAGGGCTATTTCTCAAACTGACTCCACGCTGGTACTCCCATATAGGGCAGAATGGCGTATTGGAAGATGACCAAATTTTTCTACATTACCAAGAAAGATATCTCGCACAACGGGGTGGCAGTGCTAACGTCAACAAGGCTTTTTATTTGCCAACTAAAGCTGATGCTTTCGTATTTGAGTTGCACTCGTGGCTGAAGCAATATGATGCTGAACCATTCCCCGGAGAAACTTTAGCACCGCCACTAACCAAAGAAGCCTTATTAGATAGATACCATTCCCACACGAAAAAATGTGCTAGTTGCCGTACTGCCCTGAAAAACCTGCAACGTTTGCGTCTGGGAGTCGGTATAGCCACGGTATTGGTTTGGAGTTTGTTGCCGTTACTCTTATTGATGCAGCAACAACCTTCTACAATTACTGCTATCGTTTTGACGGTGGTTGTTTTACTGGGTGCGGGGGCTTGGTTTGGTTTAGGCAAATTCGAGCAACGGTTTTATAAGGGTAGAGACATTCCACCGAGAAATTTAGCGGAGAAGTAAAGACTGGGCATGGGGCATTGGGGTACAATCTCCCCTGTTCCCCTGCTTCCTCATCTGAAAAATTTTGATATGACAGGCACTATCACCGATTAGCTGCGTCAATTATCGTGATTAACCTAAATCTGCATTAGTTAACCTAGTGCAGTAGTTTGGTTTGCCTGAAAATAACAGGACTTACGCAACTGGCATAATAGTAGGGTGCGTCAGATATCAAAAAAATGCTTATTGACAGCATTTAAACAGTCTGACGCACCCTACAAGACTTATGTAATGTGACACTTGCGTAAGTCCTAAATAAATTCACCTGATTGATTCAGCATACATATTTACAGAGTAATGTCAACGCAATTTCAACGCCAAAGTAAACTAATTAACTCTTGGGTTGCTAAATTATTAGCCATACATCAGCAATTATCTTTCATTCGTCCTAGTTGGCGTTCAATTAAGCGTTTTCTCCCTTTCCTGTTTGCTATATCCCTAGCTACAGTATTGACACTAGAAAACCTTAGCCCTGTAACCGCTCAACTTCCCCAGTTACCAGCTTCAGAAATTCGCGGGGTTTGGCTGACGAATAATGACTTTAATATCTTAAGAAATCGCGCTAAGGTGCAAGATACCCTTGCACAATTGCGGAGGTTAAATTTTAATACAGTTTATCCGGTGGTTTGGAATGATGGCTACACAAAATTTCCCAGTGCAGTAACGCAAAAAAAGGGTATCCCTTTTTTCTTTAGAGGTACAGAGGGACAAGATATTATTGCAGACATCATTACTCAAGCTCGTAGTCAAGGGTTACTAGCCATACCTTGGTTTGAATTTGGCTTCATGGCTCCCTTAACTTCCGAACTTGCATCACAACATCCAGACTGGTTGACGCAAAAGCAAGACGGAACCCAAACCTCAATTAGTGCTGCGGGTGAGGTGGCTTGGCTGAATCCTTTTCACCCAGAAGTACAAAAGTTTATTACTGACTTAGTAGTAGAAATCATTACCAAATATAACGCGGATGGTATTCAATTTGACGACCACATGAGTTTACCTGTTGATTTTGGGTATGACAAATACACGATTAACTTATATACCCAAGAAACTGGTAGCCCTCCTCCACCCAACCCGCAAGCTCAAGCTTGGATGCGATGGCGAGCAGATAAAATCACGGCGTTTATGGTAGAACTCAACAAAGCTGTGAAAGCGAGAAAACCAAATGCGATTTTTTCTGTTTCTCCTAATTACTATGACTTTGCTTATAAATTACAACTACAAGACTGGCTCAACTGGGTACGCTTAGGTGTTGTAGATGAGCTTGTAGTTCAGGTTTATCGCAATGATTTGCAAAGTTTTAACAGTAAACTAATTACTCCAGAAATCATTGAGACACAAAAATTAATTCCTACTGGTATAGGGATTATGACAGGGCTGAGAAATCGCCCTGTTGCTATATCTCAGATTCAGTCTCAAGTTAGGGCGGCTCAACAACGCGGTTTAGGTGCTGTGTTTTTCTATTATGAAAGTCTTTGGGATTCTGCTCCTGAACCTGTGGCGCAGCGACAAGCTGGATTTCAAGCCCTGTTTTCTCAAACGGCTAGGCGCGATACTTCCCAATTTATCGCCCGAAAACCTAGTTTTGATACAATAACTTTACCATTGTCTAATAGGGTTGTTGCTGGTCAACGGGGTTATTTTGTTGAGGTAGCAGTTGCTGGTGGTCAGCCAAGACGGGTTTTATTAGATACAAGCTCGGCAGGGTTGAGAGTTACTAGAGAGTTTCTAGGAAATGCCCCTATCAACAGCACTGGTCAAATTGTTAGGGAAGTTTTAAGTGATGGTACTGTTTTAGAAGGTGAGTTAGTTTACACTAATTTCCGAATTGGTTTGATTGCTAGTGAAGAACCTGTTCCGGTGCAGGTTGTCACCAGTCGCCAATGTATCCCCCAAAAACCTAATTGCTCTGCCAAAAGTGGAAGACCTTTCTCTGGTATTATCGGTGTCAACTATTCTGAGCGCACACTTCCCTATAATCCTCTGAGAAAATTACCAGGAAATTTGAGTAATGGATTGATTATTGCTGGTAATGGTAGTCTGATTCTGGGTTTGACTGCAAATAATCAACAAGGTTTTAAGATGGCTTCTTTGAGTCCATTACCTGTGATGAATGGTGTACCGGGTAATAGATGGGATTCTCGACTGAATGGAGTTTGCTTAACTATTTCTGGGAGTGGGATGAAAAATAGTTGTAATAACAGAATGGTTGTTGGGACAAGTAATGGTATGACTGAATTTAAGTCTGCTTCTCTGATGGGTAAACTGAAACCAGGAAGGTTACGCCCAGCAAATTCTGTGAAGGTAGGAATTCCTAGCGTGTTCGATTATAGTCTTGTACCAGGAAACCGCGACGGGTTTAATGTGTGGAATCTCAATGTTTCGGCTCAGGCAGAGCAACCTATACTAATAAATACTGGTATGGGATTTTTTGATCGATTTAATGTTCTGTTTGACTCGGTGAATGGGCGGATGGGTTTTCGGAAAATTTGAGAATACTCCTATCTTGCAGCATTCTCAATCAGAATAGGCGATGTACAGCCGAGAACTTAAAACTGAGTGTTTGAGCAAATTGCTAGCAATGCCCACCCTACAAACTCAGGGTTTGAGCAAATTGCTAGCAATGCCCACCCTACAAACTGGCTGTTGCTAGTTTCTTGATAGCAATTGTGCGTTTAAGGCTTTGGTGATGCGATCGCTCGTAAATTGCAAGTGGGCTAAAGTGTAAATATCTAGTTGTTTACCAAATTTTCTCAGCTTGATATTAATGGCTTTTTGTAGTTGGCGTAGTTCGTACCAAGCTAGTGTACAAGCATCTTCTGGTAAATCTTTGGTATCAAGGAGCATTTCTAGCATAATATTTAGGTGTTCTCGTTGCAATGAACGACGAATACTAGAAATTGGCTGCGGTTGTTGGGTGGCTACAATTTCTGTCCAAATACCTGTTTGTAAGCTGTCAAATAGTTCTGGGATGGTTAAAACTTGATCAGGTTGGCTTTTTAATTCTAAATCACGTAACCGATGTAGGCGATCGCTATCTAAGAGCGACCTTAATATTCTACTCTGAAACTGCAAAATTCTTTCGTGAATCGGATAATCAAGGCGGCTATTCCGTACTGCACTCCCCCAATGTTCCCAGCGTGGCGGTGCTAGCTGATTTAATAATTGTGGTGAGAAGTTAAAAGCATCTTCAGCAAAGACATACTCTTGCAACTTTTCTAAAGCCTGACGTTGTTTGAGCCTTGGCACTGGCACAAATACCCCAGAATGTTCATCACTCAGATGGAGTTGCTGAAATGATTGCCCACCAATATACTTAGATAACAACCTGGCATTACGAAAATAATATTGCAGTATCCTATTAAATAAGACAAGCGTGTTGCCATAGCCGTCTCCTTTTGTCAAATGATGCTCATTCAGATGCTGCCAGATGACGCGGGCGTTATCCATTTGCCATTGGGAATAGACTAAGACATCACTACTCATATCCCAGACATTCGCCAGGGGATTAATATCCCAAATATCTTCATCAGTGGCATAAGATAATTCTGGTTGAGGTGATGCTAAAGCAATTTGCTCTAAAAATTCTTTTTCTGCTTCCGGTATGCTAGACTGCATTGCTGTCTGCGGACTGGGTTTATATCCATACTCTATCGCCCATTCATCATAGGGGCCAACAACCCAAGGAAAATAGTCACCTTGTTTTACTCCCGGCGGTGCTAAATTCACGGGCAGATAATCCATCACCGAAGCGGCTAAACCTTTTGTGTGGGTGATTTCTGTGTTATTTAATTCTTGCGGCGATAACATGGTGCTGCCTTGAAAGTTGTGGCGTAACCCAAGCGTATGTCCGACTTCATGAGCAATTAGAGAACGCAGATATTGATGTACATACTCTTGCATGATTTCAGGCTGTGGTTGAGTTTCTGGCAACAGTGACAATGCCAATGCTCCCATAGCCGCTTGATTTGCGGATTCTGTACTATAGCAGACTTCCGAGGAATGCAAATCAAAATTTTGACATGAGTTGTTAGTTGTTTCTTTCAGGGCGCGATATTGTTGCTGAATGGAACGCACCATGTTAGCATCAATGATAATATCTGCATCCAATATTTCCCCGGTGAAAGGGTTAACTCGAATCGGCCCTTTTGCAAAACCTGCATCTAGGGAGTTAAACCAGCGAATTGTATTGTAGCGTATATCTGCTGGTTGCCAATCAGCATCATCGGGCATTTGTCGGACTTGAATAGCGTTTTGAAATCCGGCTTTTTTAAAAGCTTGATTCCACATCAACACACCTTCCCGAATCGCGTCACGGTATTCTAGGGGAACAGCGTTTTCAATCCAAAACACTATCGGTTGTTTGGGTGGAGATAAGGGTGCGTGAGGATCTGCTGGTTCTAGATGCCAACGATTGATGTAACGTACAAAGGTATCTGGGGTGTTATTTTTCGAGAAATCTTGAAAGGCTGTAATAAAATATCCTACTCGGTCGTCGGCTAGTCGGGGAATATAGCCGTTATTTTCTGGTAGCTGGGAAAAACTGTAATGTACTTTGAGCGTTAATGCCCTGCTATCAGGTAAAGTAATTAAATCTGCTCCTTCGGCTGAGGAAAACCCGTAAATGGCATCTATTTCTACATTCTCTGGAAAGCTGTTGAGATTACCAAAATAAGATTTACTGGTTTCTAAACGGTAATCGCTTTGTAAGGAGTATTTTAATATAGAAGTTAAGCCGGGAAAGTCCCGCATCAGCAAGTCATCCAGGTTGATGAGAATGTTTTTACTCTCAGGATCAATAGTTTCTATTTCCAGTGCATAAAGAACGGAATCACTAAATGAACGAGCGAGCGATCGCTGTTCTGGTTCTGTAACATCAGTGCGAAATTTCACATTACGCACCACAAAATGCAAATGATTGTTTACTTGTCGCCAGTAAAACAGAAAATCCGCCAAAGGTAAGCCACTATAAATCCCACTTTCCCCAATCCCTGATTCTAGTGTCACCGTAGCTAGATAGTTTTTATTTAACTGTTCTGGTTTAATTTCCCAGTAAACTTGTCCTGATTCCTGACTGTAGTACAGGTTGAATAATCCCTCTAATTTCTTTTTGGCTGTGACTATCTCACGAAATCGGCGGTAATCTTCCCTTCTACCTGTCCCCATCATATCAGCACTGGCTAAATTTTCCACTCCTGAAAGTGCGTTTAATTGCTGTACATCCGGCTTTACCAATTGGTTAGCTACCGCTTCATCAACATTTAAGAAAAAAATACACAATATTATTGTGTAAATTGCTATTTTCCTGATCCAGTGTTGCATCAATCCACCTTGGTCAGATCAATATTGTGGCTTGACAATCAAAAACACCACTAGCTGCTCACCAGTGTGTTTTTCTATTGCTATTAGCGTTTTTTGCTAATTTTTACTTTATAAAATAAAATTCGCTAGATAGCAATATTTACGTCTTACGATAGATGAATAGTCAAGCAAAAAAATGTGTAGCCAACTACATTTAGTCGGCTGAGAATTTATCAATGGCTGATGTTTCCCGAATATTGCTTGTTTACATCCAGTAACAACCAGGAAATTTGTAGGTAAAGTCCTGGTGAATATACAACATTGACAGTGATAATTTTCTCTTCTGGGTTTTACTGTCGATTAGAGTCTTGTATTCCTGCTCAAAACTACTAAAAGTAAGAGATAAATATGTGATTTTTTGATGATTTTAGGCTTGTGGTGCGATGAAGGTATATGCCTTGCAAGTTGTCATACCCATTTTATGTAAGTTTGTGACCAAGATATATCCTAGAGACGTTCAATGTAACGTCTCTACAGCCAAGAATCAAGAACATCTATGGCTATGCCACACAAGCTAAATCAAGGAATGGTATCACCTTGAGCATCAAAGCAGATTGTGGTGATCATGCCAATAGCACTATACGCATAGCTTGATTAAGAGCTTGGTGTCAGTCCAGCTACCTGATAGCAAAGCAGGTTTTAAATAATATTATAAAACTGAAAAATTCTAGCTCAATATATTCCTAAAGACTCAGGTGGTAGCTAGAATTTTTGAGTTGATGTTTATTTCTTTAGGCAGACGGTAAAACAAGTTTAAATTCTTATATTAGAGGCTGTTAAATTATGCTATTGCCAAACAAGCTAGACGTTAAATCTCAATTTTAAGTCTGATTAATCGGTAATCAAGAGGAAAAAAATCCCCCTTTTCTGATTATGTGATGCAAGAGTTTTTCAAGATTGGTGAACCGATGATTGAAAACTTGCCAACCAGCAATTTTGTCTAACTATTTGCAATTGTGAAATTTATAAGGAGAGAAAATGCTTACACCCAATAGATATAAAAATTCAGGTTGGAATACTCGCATAGGTGGAACATTAATTGCATTAACAGCTTTATTGATTCCAGCTTGTGCAACTCCTGAACGCCAGGTAACTGTGCCTGAGACAACCACAGAGGAAGCTCCTACTGTTCCGTCTAGACAGGTAGCAGAACAAGATAATGTAACAGCACCGGAAGTTAGTCAAAATACGGAAGCCCTGATTGGTAAATTGGTGACTATTAGGGGACAAGATATTAATAGGGTGAATGACCAAGTATTTACAATTTCTGATAGAGAAGCCTTTGGTGGTGAAAGAATCGCAGTTGTGAATACTACTGGTGAGCCTGTTAATTTGCCCTTGCCTCAAGATACCAGATTACAAGTTACAGGTACTGTGAGCAGGCTTGATCCTAACACGATTAAACAAGAATACGGTGTAGATTTAGGTACAAATGAGTATAGAGAGTATGTAGGTAAACCAGCCATTATTGCCCGTTCAATTGCACTAGCACCAACACCAGGAGAAATCAACGAAAATCCGCAACTTTATTATAATAAAGCTATTTCTGTCCCGGCTAATGTGTCTGAAATTTATAGCCCTAACGCATTTTTGGTTGAGGATAGAGAAGTTCTAGGAGTCAACCCATTATTGATTCTAGTCACCGATAAACTCAAAGACAAAGCACCGATTAAAGAAGGTGAAAGGGTGGTGACTACTGGTACGCTACGCCCATTTGTGATTACTGATATTGAGAGGGAATACAGTCCAGCTTGGGATGCACCATTGAGAGCAAGGCTAGAGAGAGAATATAGCCAAAAACCTGTGCTAATTGCTGATGGTATCTATCCTTCAGCAGTACCATTAGGTACTAGATAATTGGTGGTATGATTAGGCGATCGCACTACTTGCAGGATGTTAGGCGATCGCCTATCTATTGATGATGTGGGAACACCAAAAAATAAATTATCCAAATCGACTGTTAGTAGGGTGCGTCAGGATGAATATTTTCTTGGTATAGTTAGGGTTTCTCGTACTGACGCACCCTACATTTTGGAGATTTTTTGCTCTGGAAGTCCCGATATTCTCGACTAGAAGCCAACGCCATCCTCTGGAGATTCCTTAACATGGCTATTTTTGCTTGTTCTCGAACTGCCTCTAGTCCCGAATAGATACATATACCTTTTGTCAAGACACAGTTAATCGCTTCTCTACTCCCAAATATAGAAATTTGGTGTTTCTTGCACAGCAACCCTCCCCCCAAACAGATAAAAATTTGTATTCTAAAGTTAATAGGTCTTAATAGTTCTTAGAAAAACTGGTGCAAGAAGATTTTAGATTAATTGTCGATTTAGTCTCAGTTTTGGCAGTTGCCGCCTGTGGCGGTTTGTTAGCAGCTATGCTAAGACAACCTGTATTGCTGGGCTATCTGATCGGCGGGATGGTTGTGGGGCCGGCTGGGTTAGGGCTGATTAAAGAAGTTGTGCAGGTGGAAACACTGGCGCAGTTTGGAGTCGCCTTCTTATTATTTGCCTTGGGCGTGGAATTTTCCTTCGCGGAACTGAAAAAAGTGAAAGCGATCGCCCTCGGTGGTGGTGGGCTACAAATCGCCTTGACAATCCTGATTACAGTGGTAGTATGTGGAGTCACAGGAGCATGGGGAACTTTACCCGCTAAAGGTGTGTTCTTAGGGTCAATTCTCTCCCTATCTTCCACAGCCGTTGTGCTTAAATGTTTGATGGAGCGCAACGAAACCGAAACACCCCAAGGTCAGGTAATGTTGGGGATTTTGGTAGTGCAAGACTTAGCCCTAGGGTTAATGCTGGCGGTGTTACCTGCACTACACGAACCAGGGGAAGCTATCGGGGTTGCTGTCTTAACAGCCTTGGTACGAATTGGTTTATTTGCGGCGGGTGCAGTGGTAGCGGGGATTTGGCTCATACCACCTCTATTAAGACTTTTAGCCCGCACCGAAAGCCGAGAACTATTTTTATTAGGTGTGGTGGCGTTGTGTTTAGGTATTGCCCTACTGACAGAATATTTAGGACTCTCCATTGAAATGGGGGCGTTTGTGGCTGGGTTGATGATTTCAGAGGTGGAATACGCCGATCAAACTCTCACCTATGTAGAACCACTGCGAGATATTTTTGCAAGTTTGTTCTTCGCCGCCATTGGGATGTTAATTGATCCGGTGTTTTTGTGGCACAATCTGGAATTAATTTTAGGGTTAGTCGCCTTAGTATTCGTCGGCAAGTTTTTAATTATTACCCCTTTAGTAAAAGTATTTCGCTACCCCTGGAAAACAGCCTTAATCGCTGGGTTAGGATTGGCGCAAATTGGGGAATTTTCCTTTGTGCTAGCCAGTGAAGGACAGGCTTTAGGGTTGGTATCTCGACGCATATATTTACTGATTTTGGGAACTACAGCCGTGACACTCATGCTCACCCCATTTGTGATGCGGTTAGTACCATTTATCTTTAATTTGTTGGAATCAATACCTTGGTTGCAACCTTATTTAGATGAAACTCACGCCAAAGATGTCTCAGAAGAACTACCATTTAAAGACCATGTAGTAGTCTGTGGTTATGGGCGAGTCGGTAAAAACTTGGTCAAGCTGTTAAAGCAGCATAACTTACCTGTGGTAGTAATTGACCAATCAGAAAGCCGAATTCAGCAATTACGAGAAGCGAAAGTACCTTATGTCTATGGTAATTGTGTGAGTTTACACGTTTTAGAAACGGCTGGGGTGAATCGTGCCAAAGGAATGGCGATCGCACTTCCTGATCCCATGAGTATCCGCTTGTGTTTGAAACGGGCTTTAGAATTGTGTCCCGAATTAAATTTAGTTGTTCGGGCTACCCAAGATAAAAATATTGAGGTGCTGTATCAACTAGGCGCAAGGGAAGTAGTCCAACCAGAATTTGAGGCAAGTTTAGAAATGGCTACTTACCTGTTAACTGGTTTAGGTTTTTCACCGTCTATATTGCAACGGGAAATGCAGCAAATTCGTAATGATCATTACTTAGATTTGCGCCCAGAGCGTACTGCTTCCCAGGTTTCCCGCCATTTAGAACAAGTCACCCGCGACTTAAACCGTCGTTGGTATCCCTTACCATCAGATTCGCCCCTAATTGGCATGAGTTTAGAAGAAGCAGATATCCGCTACCTTACCGGAGTTAGTTTAATGGCGATTCGCCGCGCTAACAGTGAAGAAATTGATTATCCCAATCCTCACACTAAATTAGAAACAGGCGATCGCTTGTTAGTTGTGGGAGCATCAGAAGAACTAGCAGCCCTGGCTGAATTAGCTCAAGGTAAGGTAGCTGTACCAGGAGCGAATAACGCTTGTCAGTGGGTGACAGTCAAGGCTCATGCTGCCATTGTCGGTAAACGGATCACAGACTTAGCTTTACAGCCAGAATTTGGGGTGGAAATCCAAGCTATCCGCAGGGATGGTAAATTTATCCGTGTTCCTGATGGCAACATCGGCTTACTTGCTGACGATCAAGTGCTGCTGTGCGGTAGCGCAAAAGGTATAAATCAATTGCAATCCCTATTTATCAGTCAAATACCCTTATCCATTCCGATGGTGAAAGCCCAGGAAACACAATCAATTAAGGAAATTGTGTCTGTTGATATTCACAAAGAGAATTCATAGGGGACTGGGGAAGCAAAGGAGCAGAGGAAGCAGAGAAAAAAACATTTACCCAGTCCCCAATCCCCAGCCCCTACCCTGAAGGGGTTGATTTTAGGTAGGCGATCGCTGATTTCCAAATAGTGATTTGTTGACTGTTTTCATCAATCATACAAAGACAGTGGGGGTCTTGCCATAAAATCCTACCCCTGATCAAGTCGCCAGAGACTAGCTTAAACTCTACTGTTTCTTTTTCTTTAATCAGGGTTTGAATTTGCCGAATGCTGGGCAGTGAGGTGTCAAAATCAGTTATAGCCATTTTTGATAATGATGGAATAATTTAGGGAATGGGGCATAGGGAATAGGCAGGGAAGAAGAACTATTACCCAATGCCCAATACCCAATGCCCGATGCCCAATATTTAACATTGATAATTCATCCTGAAAAAAATGGCAATCGAATTTACTAAGTATCACGGTCTAGGCAATGACTTTATTTTGATTGATAATCGCGCCTCAAAGTCGCCTGTAGTGAATCCTGAGCAAGCTATTGAATTATGCGATCGCCATTTTGGTATCGGTGCTGATGGTGTGATTTTTGCCTTACCTGGAGCAAAAGATACTGATTACACCATGCGGATTTTTAACTCCGATGGCTCAGAACCAGAAATGTGTGGTAACGGCATTCGCTGTTTAGCAGCCTTTTTAGCAGATTTAGAGGGTTTATCCCGCACTAAAGACACCTATCGTATTCATACTTTAGCTGGTGTGATTACACCCCAACTCATGCCCGATGGTGAAGTGAAGGTAGACATGGGTTTACCCAGGTTATTGGCGAGTGAAATACCTACTACCCTAACTGCGGCTGACGCAAAAGTAATTAACCAACCTCTAGAAGTAGAGGGGACAACTTGGGATGTCACCTGTGTGAGTATGGGGAATCCTCACTGTATTACCTTTGTGGAAGATGTGGCGGCGATTCCTTTGGAAACCATCGGCCCGAAATTTGAACATCATCCTGTGTTCCCCCAACGCACCAACACCGAATTTATTCAAGTTGTCAGTCGTGACTACCTAAAAATGCGTGTCTGGGAACGGGGCGCAGGAATTACACTGGCTTGCGGTACAGGTGCTTGTGCTTCCTTAGTGGCTGGGGTGTTGACTGGAAAATGCGATCGCGCCGCCGTGGTAGAATTACCTGGTGGTCTGCTGCATATTGAATGGTCAGAAGCAGACCAACGAGTTTACATGACAGGCCCGGCTGAGAGAGTATTCACTGGGAAAGTCTAATTGCAAAAGTTTGCAGTCAGGACTTCACCTAAAGCTAAATAGATCCCCGACTTCTCAAAGAAGTCGGGGATCTGGATATTACGTTTTTTAAGTTGAGTGACTTATTCAGGAAAAAAGGAGCGAATCACAGTAGAAAATCTTGGTAAAAGAGGGGATGTAATTTCGTCATCGCCGGAAAAAGTCCCAAATAACACCAATTCAGTTTGTTCTCGCCGATAAACTGTCACCTGCTGATTTATGTAATCAACAATCCAATACTCACCCACAGCTTGAACTGAATAAAGTTGTAGTTTTGCTTGTTTGTCTTGAAGTTCGTGTTGTTTTTCTGGTGATAAAACCTCAACTACTAACTCTGGCGCGCCTGTCAAATGTCCAGCTTCATCTTCAATTTTCGCTAATCTTTCTCGACTTACCCAGACGATATCCGGTATGATGTTGTCTACTGGTGAAAATAACACCCCTGGACTTAAAATTGTTTCTCCTAAATTACTCAACTCAGACCAATTATCCAGTTGTCGCCATATTTTGCCACAAACTTGCTGATGGCGGCGGTGAGGTGTACAAGTTAAGAAAAGTTCACCATTAATGATTTCGTAGCGTGTTCCCTCGTGCTTGGGTAGTACCTCTAAATCGTCAGATGTCCAACTTACTCCGTTAGCAGGTTGGTTCATGAATGTCTTTGTTTGGCTGGTGGCTTTTGAATGTTTAATTTTATTTAATGAAAAATTTTTAGAAGTCAGATAATAGCGACTGAGAACCGTTTGCAGATTTTTCTTGGATACTTCTTCACCCACTGCTAAAGAAAGCGATCGCCACAACTGCGAACCAACTTGTTTAATATAATCATGTTCATAATTTAATTCCTCTGCAATGGCTGCATAGGTGCATCCTAGCCAGCTTTTCTGAAACACTACAGATTGAACGTCATTTAGCTTTTGTCCAAACTGAGTAGAGTGTAGAAGTGTATCAACTAGGTTAAGGGCTTCTTGTGCCATCATAGTCAGCTAGACTCATTTTTTGCTTGCACTTTGAGATATTTCACTCTGTCATCAAGCATTTTCGTGATATTTAATATTTTTTTACAGTAGGTACTCACCTTTTCTCACCGACACAGTGATGGTTTTGAAGTTATGACTATAATTATCAAGCTAATAAGCAGAGAATAAATTATGAAATTTGGTATTGATATCGGACACAACTGCCCTCCTGATACTGGCGCAGTCGGGATTAAAAAAGAAGACGAGTTAACCAAAGCCGTTGGTACTCGGCTGATGGAAAAACTAAAAGCCGCAGGGCATACCGTTGTTGATTGTACTCCTAACAGTGCTAGTGGTGTCAACGATTCTCTCAGGCAAAGAGTTAACAAAGCCAATGCCAATAATGTGAATGTTTTCGTTTCGATTCACTTTAACGCCGCCAATAGCAAAGCTCACGGTACAGAAGTTTTTGGTATTAGTAACACATCCCAAGGCATAGCTCAATCAGTTCTCAAAGAAATTGTCAAACTTGGGTTTAGAGATAGAGGTGTTAAATCAGGCAATTTCTTTGTTTTGAGAAATACCCAAATGCCAGCTATCTTAGTTGAGTGCTGCTTTTGTGACTCTAAAATAGACATGGATTTGTTTGATGCCGAAAAAATGGCAGAAGCAATTAAGGATGGATTAATTGGTGAAGATGAAGAAGAAGCACCCAAACCAGATAAAAATTACATTTTAGAAATTACAAAGCCAACAATTTTAAAACCATCTACAGAACAAGCATCTGATTTACCCAAGGATACATTATTTGATATTACCCCAGGCAATTATCCAATTTTAAGTTTCTTATTTGAAGAACAGCATTATTGTGTAACTTGGCCTGATAAAAGTAAAGGCAACCGTAACAAACATTTTGTATTTGCTGAACACTGCAAAATCCAAGAGAAGTGATGATGTAGCGGGGAGGGGGCAATCAATTCACGCATAGTCTGCGGCTAGACTTACGCCTAAAAAATTCAAAATACCCTACGGCGCGGTAGCCTCTCTGTTCGCGGAGCGTCCCGTAGGGAAAGAGAAGCAAGCTACAAAATTCTTGCATTAAATAATTTAGGTTTCAAAATCTCCCCTGTTCCCCTGCCCCCCTCCTACTTCCTGAATTCTTGTTGATTAAATTATTTTAAATCAGGGAAAAATATGACATTATTAGATGATTTAGTCAAGAAATATTCCCAAACAGATTTAGGTTTGGTATTTACAAAAGTCGGAATTGATGGTAACAAAATTTCTGAAATCAATCGGCAAGTTTTAAAAGAAGTTACCCTAGCACAATGGTTACTAGAATCAGGCAGAGCCAGCAGTGATTTAGCCACCAAAGCTAATAATTTTGCGGGGTTGAAATGGCGAGAACCTGATATGATAGGTTTTGCCGAACCTTTGAAAATTAAAGTACCTTCTGAAACTGAAGAAGTTACATTTTGCAAATTTGCAGATGTTGATGCTTTTATTGTTGGATATTGGAAGTTTTTAACCCGTTCTCCCTACAAAGGCTTAGAAGAACATACAAATACACCAGAAAACTTTCTCGGCTTTTTGAAAAGCAAAGGTTATTCATCTGCTCCTGACTACATCCCTAAAATTGTCAACTTGCTACCAGAAGCACAAAAATTACTCACTAATGTTAGTGGCGTTGAGATTCTCCCTTCCCCCGTGTCAGTCGAACAATTACAAGTAATTCGTGCGCCGCAAGAATTAACTGTAGGGCAAGTTTTTAATATTGAAGGTGTAGCGCGTTTAACTGACAAAGGTAGAGTTATGTCAGTGATGATAGACGATCGCTTCCCCGTGGAAGGTGTGAAAATTGGTGAGGATGGTAAATGGCAATTAAACTTTGTGTTTAACCAAGCTGGCGATCGCACTATGTTACTAGGAATTGATGACCAAAGTCTAACACTCAAGTTTAAAGTCATCCTTCCCGTAGCTCAACAAAATCAATCAACATCAACCACCCCGGAAGCTACAGTCATTCAACTCACCGGTAGCGTAGGAGTTGGCGGAGTTAACAAACCTGATGATGTCAAAGCAGTAAAAGCGAGATTGTATGAGCTAGGTTACACCTGGGCAGGTGAGCCTAACACCCCCAGCATCAACAGAGGACTTTATGACGCAATTCGACTATTTCAGTCAATTATTGCCGGTCGTAGCACTGTTCAAGGTGATGGTAGAGTAGATGTTGATGGTACAACTCACCAATGGTTGCAAGCCGCTAACGCGCCACGATGGGTGTTAATGCCAGAAAGTGAACCTGATAACGGTTTCATTAACGGTGAACTAGCACAAACTCACGATCATCATGATTTTGGCACCCACTGGCTAGCGGAGACAATTAAAAACATTGCCCAAGACTATCAAAACAGTTATCGCAATACTCGTCCGAATGCTGCACCATTCGCCATCAATGATGTCAGCCTACCGCATGGCGGCGACACTCCCGACCATCGGGGACATGAAACTGGTATGATGTGTGATGTGTTCTTACCTAGAAAAAATGGGCAGTTTGGCGGCATTAGCTGGACAAATGCAGAATATGATCGAGATGCAACACGAGCTATTCTTAAATCGATTCGTCAGCAAAAGTTAGTCAGACTTGGGGCGGTTTTCTTCAATGATTCTACTCTGATTAGAGAAGGACTTTGTAAACCTCTAGGTGGTCATGATCATCATATTCATTTTGAAATTAACCCACCAGCTAGAAGCTAATAAGTAGCTCAACTTAAAAAAACGTAATACCTAGATCCCCGACTTCTCAAAGAAGTCGGGGATCTATCCCATCATCATTATATTTTTAATTGCCTTACAATTTCTGTCCAGCAAAAATAGAACGTACTTCACCATTCCGCCGGACTATGGCTTCACCGTTACTTACATCTACTAATGTCCAACCGCTAGAACCAATGCTTTCACCAATATGGATACGACGGCTGACACCGTTGATTTCAAATAGTGCTACTGATTTATCACCCAACTCTAGCAAGCCTTCGAGTGTATGGGTAGATGCGGGTGTTGGTGGGGTAACTGTAAGTGTTGTTACTGGTACTGTTGCCTGATTTGTGTTGGTCGGTGATTGTGGTAAAGTTTGACCAAAGGGAATCACTGGTAACTTAGGTAGAGAACTGGGTGACTGCTGAACTTTGATAGGTGCATTCTGCACTGGCACGGGTTTCATTTCAGAACGAATAGACGACGCTGACATATTGACTTTGGCTGGTTTAGCACCTGCTGGGACTTGATTGGAGTTATTCTTGACGGTGTTAGGTTCAGCCGTCGGCGATTTTGCCACTGGTGGTAAAGGTGCGGGCATCCCAGGTATCGATGGCGGTGCGTAGCGCATCGGTGATGGTGCTTGGTAAACAGGTATATAGATGCGTTCGACAACGTTTGTGGTTTTGCTGGGGGTTGGTGGTGTATTGCTGGCGGTTAGGGGTGATGGTAGATTACTAACAGGCTGATTGTTGTTGAGTGCAACGGCTGATGAGGAGGAATTGACGTTATTGCCTACCTGAGAACGGACTGACTGGTTAGTTGCCCTATTTTGTTGATCGATGATGGCTAATGCTCCCATCATGTAATTAACTAACTCTGTCTGTGCATCTGGTTTTGTAGCTACTTGTGCTGATGGCAGATGAATATTTGGTTGAGTTGGTTGGATGAGTTGGGAAGTGAGAAGGGCTAACAGTTGTGATTGCAAGAGATATAATACACCTGCGATCGCCACACCGATAGTTGTCCCCAGTAATAACAGTTTGCCCAAAGTTAATTGAGCTTTTTCTGTAGTTTTACTGATGGCTTTGATTTGCGGTTGATCAACTACAACTGCACTTACCTGTTTGTTCTGAATCGCTGTCACAGTCTTTACAGGATGGTTGACTGTGGTAGATGAAACTATCTGCTGTATATCTACAGTTTGCAGAGGTTCATACTCTAGGGTGCGTTGCTCGGTTCCTGCACTATACGACAAATCGTTGGCGACGGGAGTAGCTTGACGTAGTTTTCGTCTGCTATTATTATCAAGCAGATTACCACTCAAATCAAGTATCTCGTCGATATCGGCAAAAAGTTCATCCATCAAGCCATCAGCATAGAATTCGATTGACCAAGGTTCGTTAACAATTAAGTCCTCTGATGGCTCTGGAATAATAAGATGGTTGCTAACTTTTTGTAACATAGGCATTTTGGGTGGTAGTTGCCAGGATGGGGCAACGCCGCCCCTTCTGGGTATCAGGAATTATTAAAAATATTCAGTGTTCGTCCACGCTAGACAAGTGATTGTTAAGTGTATTAAATTCCACTTCAAACAGGGCATATTTGATCATGCCAAGGCTGAGGCCTTGTCATCTATCATACCCATCTCCTCTTCTACTATACTCACCCGTAATCAAGATCAAGTTAGGTCAAAGCCGCAAACCCTGATTGGCTCTTAGCTTGGCGTAATTCTAAGAAAATTAACAAAGCGTTCACATCAGCCGGATTTACACCACCGATACGGGCAGCTTGACCGATGGTAAGCGGTTTTACCTGATTGAGTTTTTCCCTTGCTTCTTTAGAAAGGGTATTGATTTGTGTGTAATCTAAATCCGCAGGTAACTGGCGGTTAGCTTGACGGGCAATTTGTTCAATTTGGCTTTGTTGTCTAGCCAGATAACCAGAGTATTTAATGTCAATTTCTGCCCCTTCTCTCTCCGCTTGGGTCAGGGTGGGGTTGCCTAGTCCATACCTGTCAAGGTGAATATAATGGAAGCCAGGGCGACGCAATAAGTCAGCTAGGGTAATCGAACCTTTGATGGCTTGTTGGGTATCAGAGGCGATCGCTTTACCTATGTGATCATTTTCTTTCACTCTCGTAGCATACAGCCGTTCTTTCTCGGCGGCAATCTGGGCTTGTTTGTTGGTGAACAGTTCCCATCTGCGATCGTCAATTAAACCAATTTCCCGTCCCAAAGGTGTCAAACGTTGGTCAGCATTATCAGACCGCAGCAATAAGCGATACTCTGACCTACTGGTGAGCATCCGGTAAGGTTCCCGTAAATCCTTGGTACACAGGTCATCAAGTAATGTACCGATGTAACTTTGCTCACGGGGTAAAATAATCATTTCCTGCCCACGGGCAAACCGCGCCGCATTAATTCCGGCGACAATTCCCTGGGCGGCGGCTTCTTCATAGCCTGTTGTCCCGTTGATTTGTCCCGCACAAAATAACCCGGCAATCTTTTTAGTCATCATTGTCGGATAACACTGGGTAGCGGGTAGGTAGTCATATTCCACCGCATAGGCTGGACGTAACATTACGCAGTTTTCCAAACCGGGTAGACTCCGTAACATTTGCAGTTGCAAATTTTCCGGCAACCCTGTAGAAAACCCTTGTATGTACAGTTCGGGAATATCCCGCCCTTCTGGTTCAATAAATATCTGGTGGCTTTCCTTATCGGCAAAGCGGACAATCTTATCTTCTATACTGGGACAATAACGTGGCCCTTTGGCTTCTACCCAGCCACCATACACAGGCGACAAATGTAAATTTTCTCGAATTAAACGATGGGTTTCGGCGGTGGTGCGCGTCATGTAACAAGGCATTTGTTCCCGTTCTACCCACGCCTGGGGGTCAAAACTAAACCACCGGACTTCTGCATCTCCTGGCTGAAGTTCCATTTTGCTATAGTCTACAGACCGCTTGTCTACCCTTGCCGGTGTGCCAGTCTTCAGTCTCCCGGTTTCAAATCCTAAACGATTCAGGGTTTGGGTTAATCCCTCCGCCGCAAATTCCCCAGCCCGTCCGGCTGCCATCGATTTGTTTCCTACCCAAATCTTACCACCGAGAAAAGTACCTGTGGTCAAAATTACGGCTTTACATTGGAAGGCTACGCCAAAATAGGTTTCTACTCCTATGACTTGATCATTAGCACCCAGCACCAAGTCTGTAACCATGCCTTCGCGGATGCTCAAGTTTTCTTGGTTTTCGACTATATTTTTCATCACAGCCGCATATTCCCGCTTGTCAGTTTGGGCGCGTAATGCCCACACCGCCGGGCCTCGTGAAGAGTTGAGGATGCGTTTTTGCAAGTAGGTGCGGTCTGCCATTTTGCCAATTTCCCCACCTAAAGCATCTACTTCATGGGTCAACTGAGATTTGGCAGGGCCGCCAACTGCTGGGTTGCAGGGTTGCCACGCGATTTTATCTAAGTTGAGGGTCAATAGCAGGGTACGACAGCCGAGGCGGGCAGTGGCAAGTGCTGCTTCGCAACCGGAGTGACCTGCACCGACGACAATCACATCAAAAGCGTCTTGAAATTCAATAGGAGTGTGCATGGTCATACTTACAGGATTCGCAAGCTGAGATTTATTTTCAATTTTAACTGATACGGTGGCTTTATGGTTGTTATTGTTTCATTGAGTGGGGGTTCAAGTAGTTGATGTTTTGGTGACTGGATTTTTTAAATAAAGAGTTTTTGTGTCTTGATTTGGAAGGAAAATAATTTTATAATCGGGGGGATTTGATTTTTTTAACGCAGAGGTACGCGGAGGTAAACGCAGAGGTACGCGGAGTTTTTAGGAGAGTTTTTTGGTGAGGAAGTTGAAATTCTCTCTGAATATAAGAGTTAATGTGATGCGGCGAAGTGTCAAGAAAATTAAATTGATTTTTGTGATGATTTTGATGGTTTTTACGTTAGTTGCTAGTAATACCATCAATCATTACCAGTTGGGTGCAAATTCTCCAGTTTCTCAGGAATGTTTAATTGTGGGTACGGGAGATTGTCGGGGAGTTTCAACTACACCCAGTTTACCTACTCCTATGCCGGAGATTATTGTTACTGAACAAGACAGGTTTTTGGCGGCGATCGCTCCACATTTATCGACTATTCCCCAGGTGGGTAGTTATGAATATATTTTGTTACGTGCCTATGGTGCAGCTTTTATTAATCAAAATCCCGCCGTGCAGTTACCAGCGACGGTTTTGTTACAGGATGAGCCGGAAACTCTAGCTTTTCAAGAAACTTTAACTATGATGAAGGTGGATGGTACTAATGATTGTTATTTACAAGCATCAGCAGCCACAGCTTTAAATGAGGCGCGATCGCAACAAAATATTCCGCTAAAATCAGGTTATGGTTCTGGTGATTGTACTCGTTCTTTTGCTACTAATTTACGATTTTGGTATAAATACGCTAATCGTAATACTTTAGAGCAAGTTCGAGCCGGAAAAGAAACCGCTATTTTAGGAGTTGTTGCACCACCCGGTACATCTCAACATCTGTGGGGTTTAGCTATTGATTTACGGGTGTCTAATGCTCAACAAAGACAGGCTCTTTATGAGCATGGTTGGTTTCAAACAGTCGCCAAAGATGTACCACACTGGACTTATTTAGGTGTAAAGTTAGAAGATTTACCTCAGTTGGGGTTAAAACAGCAAGTTATCAACGGAATTAGTTATTGGCTGACTCCACTTTAATATTTTGTAATTTTCAATTTAGGAGTACAGTTAAGAAGTAATATTTTTGATGAAATTTGATAATTGGGGAGAATTTAACTAATATTTTAGAATTCCTAGCCCCGAAGGATGATAAATTACTATTTCCTGTCAGAGCAGACGCAGAATTACTACATTAAAATAGTGATACACCTAACTCTGGAGTTCTAACAGTGGGCTTATTTGATGATTTTAGTCGGTTTCTCGAAAACCGTTTAGAGGAATTCTTGCGTAATAATCCGCATTTGGAATTAGAGGCGTTGTTAGAACAGCTGCGAAAGCAAGAGGAAGATACATTAAAATTGATTGCAGATTTACAATTACAAGAGAAGCGATCGCAAGACGAAATTCTCTCTACCGCCCAAGAAATTCAACGTTGGCACATCCGCGTACAAAAAGCCCAAAACGCTGGTAGACAAGATTTAGCGGGGGCGGCGCAAGACAGAGAAGCAGCCCTATTGCGTGAAGGCAATCAGCTATGGGGACAAATGCAAGGTTTAAAAGAACGCATCAAACAATCTCAAGAACTCCTGCATAAAATCCAAGTACGGCGGCAAGAAGTCCAAACCAAAGCAACCGAAGCACAAACAGCACGCGCCAAAGCCCAAACTCAGCAACGTATAGACTCTAATGGCTGGTGGACTCCCACTAGCAGTTATACAAACAGCTATGATGACTTAGAAGCCACCTTTCGCCGTTGGGAAACCGAAGCCGAATTAGAACAAATGAAACGCAACATGGGAAAATAACACCCTTGTAGAGACGCGATTTATCGCGTCTACCAATATTTCAACCCCATCTCTTTAATATTACCGAGGGCGCGGAAATTCAGCAGGCCGCTTAAAGTTCTGACTTGGCACACCTTTGAGAGCCTTTCGCATAAAATCACGCCAGATAGGTGCAACCATACCCCCACCTGTAGCACCGTAAGCTAGTCGTCTGTTATCATCTCTTCCTACCCAAATAGCAGTAGTTAACTGTGGTACAGTGCCAACAAACCAAATATCCCTTTCTGATGAAGTCGTTCCCGTCTTACCCGCAGCCGGACGACCTATATCAGCAGCTTTACCTGTACCATTACTAATTACCGATCGCATCACATCAATTACAGATGCCGATGCCCAAGGATCTAAAACTAAACGAGGTCTAGGGGTATTATCTATTAAAACATTGCCATTGCTATCAGTGACACGCATAATTAATGTCGGTGGTGACTGCCAGCCATAATTAGCAAAAGTAGCATAAGCATTAGCCATTTCTAAAGGCGTGACACCAATTGCACCTAATGGTAAAGAAGTTACAGGTTCCATCGGACTCATAATACCCAAAGTCCGACAAGTTTCGATAACTTTATTTATCCCTACAGCTTTACCAAGTTTGATCGCGGGAATATTTCGAGATAAAGATAAAGCGGTGCGAATTGGTATAGCTCCCATAAAGCTACTATCGTAGTTACGCGGAGTGTACCAACGGTTGCCATCACGATAACTAACGCGAGTATCTAACACGGTTGTATTGGGTGTGTACTTACCACTAGCAAAAGCAGTATAGTAAACAAATGGTTTAAAAGAAGATCCTGGTTGACGCAGAGCTTGAGTGGCGCGGTTGAATTCGCTGGTTTTTTCATTTACCCCACCGACTAAAGCTTTAATAAAATGTGTGCGCGGATCAATAGCTACTAAAGCAATTTGATTATTTCTTAACCCGCGCGCCGCTAATCTTCTGTGCCAACGCTTAACAGTTGTTTTCGCCATCATTTGAAAATTGGCATCAACGGTTGTCTGTACCCGCATCCCGCCTTTTATGAGGGCATCACGCCCAAACTTTCGAGCTAACTCCTGGGCGACGGTATTAGTTATATAAGGTAAACCAAGTCCACCAGAGAATCTATTTTTATTCAATTGAATTTTTTGTTGGAGAGCCTGATTGTAATCTTTCTGGCTAATCCATTTTAACTCTAGCATCCTTTGTAGGACTTCTTGTTGCTTTTGTTTTGCCAAGTCTATATTAATAAACGGGCTGAAACTTTCCGGTGCTGGCAGCAAACTCGCCATCATTGCAGACTCAGCCAAGTTTAAATTTGCGGCTGGCTTGTTAAAGTAATATTTGGCCGCCGTTTCCACACCATAATTATTATGACCCCAATAAACTTGATTGAGGTACATATCCAGTATTTGGTTTTTACTCAGAACTTGTTCTAGACGGATGGCTAATACCGCTTCGGCTACTTTTCGTGTGATAGTACGCTCTTTAGACAGGAACAGGTTTTTTACCAATTGCATGGTAATAGTAGAGCCACCCTCCTGCACTTCTCCCGCTTCCCAGTTAACTAATAAAGCACGCCCCACGCCAGTGGGATTGATACCTTGGTGATTATAGAAGTAACTGTCTTCAGTGGCTAATACTGCTCGTTTTAGGTGCGGAGAAATTTGATTTAAGGCTACTACTTCGCGGTTGGCTTCACCGTGAATATCTGCTATGAGTTTACCATTGATATCATAGATGTAAGTTGTTTCCGCAGGGGAAAAGTTGCGTAATTGTCTCACATCTGGCAAGTTACGGAAACTAGCAGCTAAACCTACCAATCCCCCAGCCAGCACAGAACTTGCTAGAGTGGTGATTGATATCAAGGTAGCAGCAGTGATTTGACCTACTCCTTTGAAAAATTCAAAACTAGGTGAAGTCCGAAAATGTGACTGTTGCTCTTCAAATGTTCGGAATGAAGACACGACAATTATACTTCCTTTTTATAGATGTAACGGCAATTTATTCCACAGCACCAAGTTGATTATCTTGGGCAATTCGTCAGAGTTTGATAGTTATAAAATTCGATACATTAGTAGCGCAATTAACTAAAGCGACTTTGTGATTATATGAAATTAGTCATAATTAAACTTCTACTGTGAGGTATAATTTTGTCGTCTTTTAATTTGAGTAGAAATACCTCTTTTTACTTGTTTGTTATAAAACTTTCATAGCAAAATTCAGACTAAAGGAATAAAATTTGCTCAAGATGCTGCTTATTCCTGGATGTAGAGACGTTATACAGCAGGGAACAGGTTTGAAAGTCTCTTAGCTTAAAAATGAAAAGATTACCCCCGATGGAAGTAATCTTTTTATGTAGATGATTTTACCTTGTTGGCAGTGCATCGCCAGACGGTTATTGAAGTTAGTGCCAGATATCAGATTATTTATCTGATATCCTATTCTTCTTCTTCAAAATCTTCATCCTCTTCATCTTCATTATTCTTAGATACAGAGTTAGCAGAAACAACCGCCCCCTTATCTAATTTTTCCCGTACCAATTGCTTAATTTGTTCAGTAAATTCTGGCTTGTCTTCTAGGTACTTAATCGCGTTATCTCGACCTTGGGAAATGTTATCACCGTTGTAACTGTACCAAGCTCCTTTACGGACAAGAATACCAGTTTCTTCTGCCAAGTCTACCAGACAACCTAAAGTAGACACACCTTTACCAAAAATAATGTCGAATTCTGCGATTCTAAAAGGTGGTGCAACTTTGTTTTTTGCCACTTTGACTTTAACACGGTTGCCGAATTCATCAGAACCTTTTTTCAAGGTTTGAATCCGACGAATATCTAAACGCACTGAAGCATAGAATTTCAAAGCATTACCGCCGGTGGTGGTTTCTGGGCTACCATAGGTGACTCCAATTTTTTGCCGTAGCTGGTTAATAAAGATAACCGTGCAACCAGATTTACCGATATTCCCAGTAATTTTACGTAGAGCTTGGCTCATCAGTCTGGCTTGTAAACCAACGTGAGCATCACCCATATCTCCCTCGATTTCTGCACGGGGAACTAACGCCGCTACGGAGTCAATAACTACGATATCAACGGCGGCGGAACGCACGAGTTGATCAACAATTTCTAAGGCTGCTTCGCCGGTGTCGGGTTGAGAAACTAGGAGATTTTCAATATCGACACCTAAAGCGGCGGCGTAGGTGGGATCAAGGGCGTGTTCTGCATCCACAAAGGCAGCAATACCACCTTCTTTCTGCACTTCTGCGATCGCGTGCAGTGCTACAGTAGTCTTACCGGAACTTTCCGGGCCATAAATCTCAATCACGCGTCCCTTGGGTAAACCACCACCCAACGCCAAATCTAAAGTTAACGCCCCAGTGGAAATGGTTTCTACCCGCATCCGGGTAGCATCTCCTAGGCGCATGATTGCACCCTTACCGAAACTGCGCTCAATCTGGTTGAGTACCATATTCAACGCTTTTTGCTTGCCGGAAGTATCGGTATTGATAGCCATTCGTGCCTCTATTTAGTATACAGGTTTAAAATGTGTGGGGTTGGGTTTTTTGTAGAACAGATATACTATTTTAGCTGGTAAATTCTAGAATAGGACTTGTCAAATGAAAAAGTAGCTGTGACAAGATCCTAACCTGAAGACTACGTTATTGGGGTAGTTCTATTGTAAAAATTTTGGGAGAGGTAATTTTTTTAACTCAAATTTACACGCTCGTGATCATCAAAGTTTCTTGTAGGGTGCGTCAGTAGAGATAATTTGGTGACATACTCCCACACTGATTGCAAGCAATACAGTGTGGGCTTCTCAGCGACTCCCGGTATCCCGTC
>NZ_LUHJ01000073.1 GCF_001597745.1 Anabaena sp. 4-3
TTATCCCTAGGCAATGACACTACGGAATTGCCTGAACATTCCTCTCCAGATGATGATCTCAATCAGTTTGCTCCCTGCACAATTTTGGTTGTGGATGATGTAGACTCAAATCGCCAGCTAATTCAGGGATACTTTGCCCAAACTCATCATTTGTTAATCATGGCTGAAGATGGCGAGGAAGCGATTCGCCTGACGCAAATACATCAGCCAGACTTGATTTTACTTGATTTGCGAATGCCTCGGATGAATGGATGTGAAACTGCGTTGCATCTCAAAAATGACGCACGCACTCAACATATTCCCATCATTATTTTGACAGCTTCTTGCCAGAAGGAAGAACAATTAGAGGTTGAGA
>NZ_LUHJ01000074.1:0-51059 GCF_001597745.1 Anabaena sp. 4-3
TGACCAACATCAATGGCACACTCTACTTTGTGGCAGATGACGGTACTGGTGAGGAGTTGTGGAAGATAAACGGCCCTGGAGTTAACTCTTCACCCATAGTAGCCAATGCGATCGCTGACCAAACAGCCACCGCCAACTCCGTCTTTACCTTCCAATTTGCCAATAATGCCTTTAGTGATGTAGAGGACGGCACCAACCTCACCTACACCGCCACCCTAGCAGATGATAGTCCCTTACCCGCTTGGTTAACCTTTAACCCAGATACTCGCACCTTCTCTGGTGAAACCACAACAGCAGACACATACACCATCAAAGTTACAGCCACAGATACAGCCAATGCAACTGTCAGTGATGAGTTTGTCTTAACCTTCAAAAATCTCATTTCTGGCGCAACAGCAGACCGAGACATCCTCAGAGGCAGCAACAACGACGACATCATCAACGGTGGCGAAGGTAACGACTACCTGCTAGGAGGTGGAGGTAAAGACGACCTCGATGGCGGCACTGGTAATGACTACGTATTCGGTGGCGCAGGGGATGACATCATTAACGGTGGCGACGATGCCGGCTTTGACCTACTCTACGGCAACGAAGGTAATGACACCCTCGATGGTGGCGACGGTGACGACAACCTCGACGGTGGAACCGGTGATGATAGCCTTGTTGGTGGAACAGGTAATGATAACTATACTGTCGATAGTGTTGGCGACACCGTAGTTGAGAATGACGGTGAAGGCAGAGATAAAGTTAACTCTTTCATCGACTACACACTCGGAAATCACTTAGAAAATCTCACCCTCTTGGGTAACGCCGCTAATGGTATTGGTAACAGCCTCAATAACCACATCATTGGTAATAATGCGGTCAATACCTTAGACGGTGATTTGGGTGATGATTGGTTAATGGGTAAGGGCGGTAACGACACCCTGTATGGTGGTGATGGTAATGACCGACTTGACGGTGGTAGTGGTGATGATAGTCTGGTTGGTGGTGCTGATAATGATATCTACGAAGTCGATAGTGCAGGCGACACGATTGTTGAACTCGCCGATGAAGGTATTGATACAGTCATCTCTATCATCAATTTCTCTTTAGGTGATAACGTAGAAAACCTCACCTTGGTGAGAAATGCTATCATAGGTCTAGGTAATGAACTCGATAACCGCATCTTTGGTAACAATCAAAATAATGTCTTGGTTGGTTTAGAAGGTGATGATTTTCTCTCTGGGGGAGCAGGGGAAGATTTCTTGGTTGGTGGTATTGGTTATGATACCCTAGATGGTGGTCGTGGTGCAGATATCTTTGACTTGACTGGTTTTCTGGATGATGGTAGTTTTGATACTATCAAAGATTTCCGCGCCAGTGACGGTGATATTATCCAACTGTCTGCATCTGAGTTGGGTATCACCGCAGAAATGGTAGCTGCTAATAACTGGTTTACCTTGGGTACAAGTGCGACTGAAACAACTCACCGCTTTATCTACGATCAAACTACAGGCGGACTATTTTATGATGCTGATGGTAGTGGTGATACTGCACAGGTACAAGTTGGCTTGTTCTCCAATCGTGCGGTGTTAACTGCTGCTAGTTTTAATGTAGTCGCAGCAGTTGAGCCAGCCTAACATAGCATAGCACAACAAATAGATTCCTGATTGATGTTAGGATTCAGGAATCTAGGTAATTGCCCCTCGCACTAATATGACTGTGCTATCTATACCAGAGGCGATCGCTTCTGGTATATTGCCTTGTATAGCCTGTTGTAATAAGCCCTCACGGGATGCACCCAAAACCACTACATCAAATCCTTCATTTTCTACTAAATTAATCACACCCTCAGCTACAGAATCAGCTTGTACTGGTGTCGCTACTACTGTACTCGCTAATTGACGGCGACGCATCAGTTGACGGATAGCTTGTTCTATCACTTGCATATCCGGCTTAAATTCTAATGGTTTAAATACCCGCGTTAAACAAATCTGCGGATGTTCTCCCAAGGTGACTAATGCTGGTAACAATTTTATTGCAATTCTGGCATTGGGGCCGCCAGCCATTGGCACTAGCCAACGGTTGAATTGGGGACTGGGGACTGGGGACTGGGGACTAGGGACTGGGGACTGGGAACTGCTACCTAGTTTGACTAGGACTACATCACAGGTGGCTTGACGGATGATAGTATCTACTACGTTACCGAAAATCCGTCCGGGTGTGGATGTGTTACCTTTCCAGCCCATGAGAATTAAATCTATGTGACGTTCGTTGATGGTTTCTAGAATGGCTTGGGCTGTATCGTGGGCGACACGGATTTGGGTATGTATAGGGATGTGCCATTTTTTGGCTAAGGCTTCGGCTTGTCTTAATAGGCGGCGACTTTTGGCGGTTCTAACTGTGGTTTCTGAGGGGGAACTGTGGCGCGATACTAAGATAACTTGTACACATTCTAGTTCATAGTGGCGATCGCGGGCAATGGCGGCGGCCATTTGTAATAATGTGCTGGCGGTGTCGGGGTTGGCGACGGGAACTAATAATCTACCTCTGCCAATACTAGGCGATCGCGTCTGGTAAACTACATAAGAAGGTTCAGGCTGTGGCCCTGGGGTAGCGTTTTGACCATTCAGATGATCTGCTTCAGCCCGGATAATGTCTGCACGGGTAATAATTCCAATCAGTTTTTTTCCTTCTACCACTGGTAAGCGACTCAGTTGATATCTATCCAGTAAATACAACACGTTACTTAAGTTATGCAGAGGTGTTACCGTCATTGGGTTGGCGGTCATAATCTCTTTTAAAAAGGTATCCTTTTGTAAGTGGCGATTTTGGATTTTAGTTAAATCTGATTGAGTGACAATTCCTACAAGTTTATTATTTTCTACCACAGGAAAGCCACGATGATGAGAACTGGAAAAGGCTTGTGTGACTTCTTCGAGTGTGATGTCTGCGTCTAGGGTTTCTACCCGTTGCTGCATCACATCTTTAGCTGTTAATTTGTTTAACACGCCTTCTACAGACACTTCTTTAGTCAAAGTGATGCCATTGAGTTGCAACAGCTTTTCATATAATGAACCAGGGAAGACTTTATCTGCGACTAAATAAGCTGTCACCGCCACAATCATCAAAGGTAACACCAGATTAAAATCGGTGGTCATTTCAAATATAATCACAATGGCGGTGATTGGTACTTTAGACACCGCACTAAAAAATCCGCCCATACCGGCTAAAGCATAGGTAATCGGCGCACCTTGAGCTAAAATCTGTTGAGAAAATACGCCTACCAAGTGACCCAAAACTGAACCTAAAATCAGACTGGGTGCAAATAACCCCCCTGGTGCGCCAGAACCCACAGCGATTAAGGTGAGGATAAATTGCGAAACAAAGGCGATCGCAGCTATGCTAGGATTAGCGTTACCAGTAATAATATATTCTCGTAAACCCGTATTATCTCGAAAAGATGCGGGCAAGAAAGAGACGACAAGTCCAGAAATTAACCCGGCTAAAGCCATCCTTAACGGTAAACTAATATGCAACCGTCGATAAAATTTGATACTAAAAATTATGCCTCGGTTAAATAACGCCCCTAGTACCCCAGCTAAAACACCCAACAACAAAAAGAAGGGAATTTCTGGCAAGGAAAAGCGACTCGCATAGTAAATTAATTCAATATTTAAGTTAAAACTGCCACCACCCAACAACCGAGACACGACCCCACCAATAAACGCTGCAATAATGGCAGTTCCTAGCGTCAGACCTGATAAATCTTGCAGTAATTCCTCAATAATAAATAATACACCAGCCAGGGGAGCATTAAACGCTGCTGCCAAACCTGCCCCAGCACCCGCCGCAATCATTTGTCGGCGATGGTCGGGAGAAGTAGGAACTAAGCGACTCATTCCCGCCGCCAAAGCTGCCCCCACTTGTACAGTCGGCCCTTGTCTGCCCAAAGTCATCCCCGAACCGAGGGTAATAATAGCAGTGCATAGCTTCACCAATGCTACCCGCCAAGATAATTTAGTGGGAACATTTGCCAAAGTGGCTTTAACTTGGGGAATACCACTACCCGCCGCCTGTGGTGCTAACCTCTGCACCAACCAGCCAGCCAAAAATCCAAAACTTAGCCCGATTAGAGGTAGTGCCAGCCACGCGGGTAAAATATGGGAACTCTGAACGCGGAATGCACCCAGCCAACCTGACCCCATCTTCAAGCAGACGGCAGATAAGGCAGCCACTAACCCAATAATACAAGCTTCTGCGATCGCTAAACCCCTTCTCGGCTGTAACCAGCTACGCAATAGCATAAAAATAGTCAATTGTCAAGAGTTATTAGTCATTAGTTATTAGTCATTAGTCATTAGTTATTAGTCATTAGTCATTAGATTTTCTCCCCTACTTCCCCTGCTGCCTCCGCTCCCCTGCTCAAGAGCTTCTTAACGCTCTCTCCCGGTTGTAGATAGTCCTGCCACGATTAAAGATGGAGTGTAACAAGAGCCATTCCAATCAGCATCACTACCTAATTCTACTTCTTTGAGGGCGGTGTAGATATTACCTGCGACCATCGTATCTTTAATACGTCCGATTACTTCGCCTTTGCGGACGCGATAACCTAATTCAATGTTGATGGAAAAGTCGCCCGAAATACTACCACCGCCACCTAACATCTGATCGACTATTAGACCATCATCAATTGTTTGAATTAACTCGTCTAGTGATGCTGTACCTGGCTGTATGAGGAAATTAAATAAACCAGGGGTGGGATAGCTTGCCAAACTAGGACGGAAACCATTCCCAGTTGTACCAGTACCTAACTTGCGTCCGGTGGTGCGATCGCAATAATAATGCTCTAAGATGCCATTGTTCACAAACACTAACGGAGAAGTAGGCGTACCCTCATCATCAAAAGGACAACTATAAGGCCCTGCTAGGGGATCTTGATAAAGCGTCAGACAAGAAGCCATAACTGGTTTACTGATGCGTTCAGCCCAAGGGGAGGCTGACTCTAACACCCGCTTACCATTTAAAGCAGCTTGGGCTGTTCCCCAAAGCATATCAGCTGCTTTAGAAGTAAATAATACCGGCAGGCGACCGTTAGGAGATGGGACATTTTCCTTCGCCCACATCAATCTTTGTAAGATTTGCTGGGCTAATTTTTCCGGTTCGAGAATATGACGCTGAGTTTGTCCATCGGAAACACTCAAAAAATCATCACCCCGTACCCACTCGGCTGACATATAACAACTCAGAGTAGTATCGGTGTAATGACAATCTAAACCTTGACTATTGACAATTCTGGTAATTTCTGTATCACATTCCCAGTCACTATTACAGACGACATCGGGGTAAGCATCACGGATAATCGCGATCGCTTCTTTGCCCCAATTTACCAAAACTTCTACAGGTACTGCTGCACCCAAGTCTGGGTAAGCTGGCTGAGAATTGCTGACTAATTCCAAAACTTCTGGTTGATTAAGATAGCTCAAAGCGATCGCTTTTTCTACCATTGCTTGTGGTTCTACAGAACCATAAGCTACCGTAAGTCCTGGACGGCCATTGCGCCATAGCCGCAGTACAGTGCCTTCAGATTGACTGGTTTCTAACTGCTTGAGTCGATTAGCCTCAAAAAACACTGGACGAGAAAACGTGAGCGACTGATACACCTCAGCTGCTTCTGCTCCCGATTTGATAGCTAACTCCAGCAGATATTCTGCTAGTGTATCCTGTGACAAATTTTCAGAACCCATGACATCGGTAAATTATGGATTTTGGATTTTGAACCGCCGAGCAACGCAGATCATTATCCCAAATATTGGGGACTGGGGATTGGAAGGGATTGGAAGGGACTGGAAGAGACTGGGGACTGGGAAATAATTTCTTCCTCCGCTCCCCCTGCTCTTCCTGCTCCCCCTGCTCCCCCTGCTCCGAAAGCACCGAAAGCACCCCTACATCCCTGTTAAGGCAAATTAATCTCTTGCAACAGCCAAAATCCAGCGAAAGCTTCCGCTTGGGGATCGGATTGCACACCCAGAAAATGCACACCATTGGCTTGTTGTTTGGTGGCTTCAAATCCTTTAGCTTCGGCTAAGGTGGTGGAATTTTTGATATTGGCTAAAATCCAACTTTCTGTAGAACCTGTTTCTAAAACTAATCTGGTTCCTTGATTGGAATCAACCCGCAAAAATGCCAACTCTAAACCAGACATCCAGCCAGCTACAGGTAAGGCTCTGGGTGAAAACATTAATACCCCAGGAATGCGGGTTTCCGGGGATAACTGCGCCAACTCTAGGGGAAAGGCTTCCTTAAAACCAATGTCCCATTCTGGCATTTCTGCTAACTCTGCCGCCGACAAGGAGACAAATACCCATTTTTGCCCTTCTAAAGCATCGGGTAATCTTTGCGGCAAGGGATTGTCTAACCGCACTGAGGGATTTGTCCCACCTTGATAGCCAGGCTCTTGCGGATAAACCTCGCTCATACGCTGATCTAACCATTGATTTAGTACCAATGTCCGACGACTGGGTAAGGCAGGAATACCCAAATCTTGGCAAGCTTTGGTAATCATATTGTTCATTTGACGGCGGAAAAAGCGAATTTTGATTGGTGCTTCTCCGGCTTGATCGATTGCTTCCTGTAACGCTGTGCGTAACCAAACAGAGTTTACCTGTGTACTAGGACAATATTTTGCATAGCGAAATAAAGAATCTAAGTTTGTGCGGATATCTGAGGGACTTTCACAGACTAAGACTTCCCAAACTTTTTTTTGATTTTCGTCCAAAATCGGACGCGAGTAAAAATCTATTTCCCAAATACTGCCCATGTTGTGCCGTAAAAATCTGGCGATTTGATATTTTGCTTATACTTTCACTCTACCCCTTCGGGGAATTCAAAAGTCAAAATTAGTTAGTCATTAGTCATTAGTCATTAGTCATTAGTCGTTAGTTTCTCTCCCCCTGCCTCAAGAGCCTCCCTAGTCCCTAGGTTCATAATACCGGCAACCCTGACAAGGGCCACTGGGGTTGATAGCACAACGGAGATAGCCAGAACGAGCATTAAATTTACAACTGATGTCACCAATTAAGAAGCCTACCCCTTCTAGATAATAGCGATCGCCTTCTATTGGTCTGAAATTTTGCCTGATTCTACCCCTAGAGGCATTGATGGCGGCTTGTATTAACCGGGAACGTGTCCTTAAGCGGGTTTTACGAATTACCCACAGGGAAATCAGGGACGGTAACAAACCGATGGTAATTACCAAAAGTGTTTTTAACACCTTGTCTCAACCTCTTTTATATGCCGAGCGATCGTCCTGTTTGCTTTCTCCAGTCTTGTGTTTAACTAGGACACAGTGACTATACTTCCACAGTAAACCAATCTCGGATCTTGCTGTATGGATTCTTCTTTAGTCATTAGTCATTAGTAAAAGTTCTTCTCCCCTGCTCCTAAAGAGTCCCCAATACCCAGTCATTCTTTCCGAAAAATTTTAATCCTGCTTTGGAGCTAAAGGTATCTTGTTGAGAGGTTTTTGATGAGATTACTGAAGCAACGACTGCAATTTTGGCAATTTGTACCGTCGCCAAATGTTGCTGAAAAATTAGCACAGCCATACAATCTTTCACCTTTGGAACAACGAGTGGTAGAGGAGATGAACAAAGTTCGCACAAATCCCCGCACGTATCTGCCAATCTTAGAAAATTATCGTCGGTGCTTTCAGGGTGATCAAGTCAAACTTGCTGAGTTCATGTATTTGCAAACCCAAGAAGGGGTAACAGCAGTTGATGAGGCGATCGCTTTTCTCCAATCAACCCATGCTCTAGGATCATTAACTATCTCTCAAGGTCTATCTTTAGCAGCTAAAGATCATGTTAAAGACCAAGGCTTAACAGGTGCCACAGGTCATCATGGTAGCGATGGGAGCAACCCCTTCACTCGTATGAGTCGCTACGGTAAATGGTTAATTACGGCAGGCGAAAACATCAGCTACGGTTCTCACACTGCCCAAGATATAGTCATGCAATTAATTATCGATGATGGAGTGCGATCGCGCGGTCATCGCACCAATATTTTTAACCCAGCTTTTCAGGTGACAGGAGTAGCTTTTGGTATTCACCCCACTTACAGACAAATCTGTGTAATTACCTATGCTGGAGGATACAGCACCTAGTCTATAAGTTACAGACAAATTTGATTAATGCTCTGTGGTATGGGGATGATGCTTGTTCCCAATCATCTGCTATGGTTGTGTAGTTAACCCGTGTAGCTGATTCAAAGCTTCCTAGTCGTACTGCACGAAAAAAACGAGTTTGGCAATTCGTTTGTACTCGTGCATACCCACTATCGGGATTAATCAAGTCATAGGTTAATATGTTGCCATTCTTTTCGATGCCATTCACGTTAATATACGCAGGTTCATCGAATTCACCTTGATCTGCCAATTTTGTCCCTGGAACTTCTCGCCAAGCCGGATTCTTGATTTCTCCCATCTCCGCTTTTGCTGGTATCGGGAGAAATAAAACAGCCATGAATAAAAATCCAGACATCAAACTTGATGCACTGATCACCTGAGTAGGCTTCTTCATCAGAAGTATAGAGGTTACTTAATGTTGCGGGTTTTCACCTGATTCACTGTAATTATATCACAAAAATGATTCGGTTTCTTCTGATTCAGCGTGAGCAATTGTTAGTAACTGTTAGCTTTTCGGCTACTGTTCATTAACCTCTGATGGGTTTGAAAATAAATTCGTATAATCGTTGTGTCTGTGGTCTGCTAGCTATAAGAAATTCTTACTTCAGCAGCACCAATATTACTCAGCACCTAACCACAATGCCTGATAGTTATACGAAAGCTGCTAATCTCAAAGTTGACATTCAAGGTCAAGGATTTCCGATTCTGGCATTACACGGTCATCCTGGTTGTGGTCGGAGTCTTTCAGTTTTTACTAATCACTTATCAAAACGTTATCAAACTTTTGCTCCTGATTTACGTGGATACGGCAAAAGTCGCTTTCAGGGGAATTTTGCCATGCAGGAGCATTTAACCGACTTAGAAGCCCTTTTAGACCGTTTCCAGATAGAAAAATGTTTGCTATTGGGATGGTCGTTAGGTGGTATTCTGGCGATGGAGTTGGCGTTGCGTCTACCACAACGGGTGACGGGTTTAATTTTGGTAGCGACAGCTGCTAGACCCCGTGGGAATCATCCTCCAATTACTTGGCAGGATAATTTATATACGGGTGTGGCGGGGCTGTTGAATTATATTAAACCTAGCTGGCGTTGGAATATCGAAACTTTTGGCAAGCGATCGCTATTTCGTCATCTGATCCAACAACACACACCTACAGCCTATAGTTATATTGCCCAAGAAGCAGTACCAGCCTACTTACAAACTTCCCCGGCTGCTACTCGCGCTCTTTACAATGCCCTGCGTTTAGGATATAACCGACTCCCAGACCTAGAGCTAATTAATTGTCCTAGTCTGGTGATGGCTGGTGGTCAAGACCGCCATATTACTGCTGAGTCAAGTTTAGAAACTGCTCAACATCTCAAATATAGTCAGTGGCGATGCTACCCTCACACCGCCCATCTGTTTCCCTGGGAAATACCCCAGCAGGTATTAAGCGATATTGACCATTGGTTAGCCAAGCACCCCCAGGTAATTGTTAGTCAGTAGTTCACAGTCCCATAACTAATGACTAATGACTAATGACTAATGACTAATCACCAATGACTAATTATTGCCTCACTTAAATCTGACCGCTAAAGGCAGGCGTTACTTTGCGGTCAAAAATTTCCCCCAGGTCATCAGCAATGGTCAAATTATCTGGCTTGCAACGTTTGACATTGACTACTATTCCTTGCGCTCCTTCCGCTTCTAAATCTTCTACATAGCCTTTGATTTCGATTTTGGCTTCAGTAGAACTGAGATATGGCCCAAAGTAGTAGGTACAACGGGGGTTTTGAGTTTCAATCTCTATCCACCAAGCCAAGCCGAATACACTGAGCGTATTAATTCCAGTTTCCTTCAGGTTATGCCAAATTGTTGTCATGGTTGCCGCCATTTGATCAAAGTGGTACTGAATGTTTGATTAGTTGTGCTGTTTGTTCTCGTTACATTTCTTTATACTCTTTTACTCGTGATTTTCAAAGAGGTTTTTGTAACTTATCTAGGTATAAAGTGTTTAAAGCACGTTGCCGGAAAATCTCATAGAGTGCCATACCAGCTGCAACTGAGGCATTCAGGCTAGGGGTTTTACCTAGGAGTGGAATTGAAACCAACACATCACAGGAACGCTGTGTCAACATACTCAGACCTTCGCCTTCTGAACCGATGACCAAGGCAATTGGCCCACGGAAGCTAACGGTGTGTAAGGGTTCGCTGCCATCTGCCGCCGTGCCGTAAATCCAAAAGCCGGCTTGTTTCAAGTCTTCTAAGGAACGGCTGAGGTTGACTACTCTGGCTACGGGGAAGTTTTCTAATGCACCTGCGGCTACTTTGACAACGGTGGAAGTAATGCCTGATGCCCGTCTTTGGGGAATGACTAAGCCTTGCGCGCCGATGGCTTCGGCTGTGCGAATGATTGCCCCTAAATTATGCGGGTCAGTGATCCCATCAGCTACGACAATTACGGGATCGGTGAGTGACTTAGCTTGCTCAATTAAGTCATGTAACTCTATGTAGCTGTAGGGCGCAATTTGGGCGGCGATGCCTTGGTGATTGGCTTGGTCTGTGATTTGGTCTAGACGCTTCGGTTCTACTTCGTCTATGACTGTGCCGTTTTCTTTCGCCCGTAGCACTAAGTTGTGAAACCTGGGATCGTAGCGCAGACGGGGGGTAATCCAGATCCGATTCAGATTGCGCTGATTTTCTAAGGCTGTCAAGACTGGATGACGACCATAGATAATGTCGCTATCTTCTGCGGGTGTTGGTGATGGAGACGCAACCGCAAATTGACGGCGTGGACGTGGGGGATGAGAGACAGAGTTACTTTCGCCATGTTTGGCATGACGAACCGGATTAGGCAATACTCGCTTGCCTTTGATTTTTAGGGCTGGACGGGGTTTTGGTTGGCCAGCAGTTTTGATTTTTTTAGCTTTATTAGTCATAAAAGAAAGTTTTGGGGATATCGCATGGGTAAACAGCCCAATTTCTGAACTTACTGAACCTCAACGTCTTGATTTTCCGATCATGGAGATAAAAGCTTTTAATTATTTCTCTAGATGGATTTTTTGCAACAATTCGGTTAAGCGTGGGAAATCGGTGAGATACAGGTAGCCGATTAAAGTTTCTAAACTTGTCGCCTGTTGATATATTTCGGGGTTAACCCGCTTCGGTCGTCCTGTGGCGGCGTTACGGCCACGACGGACAATTTCTAATTCGTGTGAGAGCAAGTAAGGAGTTAGCGATCGCAAATGTAGCGCCTGGGTTTCTGCTCTTACCTGTGCCACTACCAATCTATGATAAGCTTCTGGCTTCTGTGGTGGTAGCAGGTAATACATTCTAACATACAACTCATAAATTGCATCGCCTACATAAGCTAAAGCCGCAGGGGAAAGTTGCTGTATATGCGCCGGAGAAATTGCTTGTCTAAGTTGTGCTGTATTAGCCAAGAGTGATTGATGCCAAGACAGACCTATCAGGGGATCTTCATCTTGTTTTTCTAATAACTCTTCCTCCTGTGAATTCACCTGTTAAATATTCCTTAATGTGCTACATTTGGGAGGCATCTTTAAAAGTGACATTGATTTTTTTGAACTATGCTGTGTTTTTATACCCAGCATAATTAACACTATCAGAATTATTTCCTAAATTTTATCTTTTTGATTGTCAGTGAGTCTGAAAAAATTCTTTATTTATTTAAAATACTCTGTCCACAAAGTATAGTTTTACCATATTTCCAGATTTATTGGTGGCTTTCACCTCTCCCCAGGGAGAGGTTTTTGCCAGCCTTGGTGTCAAGTTAAGCTATGCCGAGCCAAAATTCAGATAGCTTAATGGTTCAATTTGGTCAAGCTCTCAAGATGACTTGATGTTTTCTAGAGCTGCGTCAACAGAGGTTTGCAGTGAGAGAAACTTCTCTAAGCGCACAAGCTTGACTGTTTGAGTTACACGGGCGTTGGTGACGATTTGCAAGGTTCCGTTGGCAGTTTGAGCTTGCTTGGCTAGCTGCACCAAAGCTCCCAAACCAGAGCTATCAACAAAGTCAATTTGTGAAAGATCCAAAATAATATGCTTTGGGCCTTCTTCAATTTTTGTGCTGAGAACCTTGCGGAATGTCGGTTCAGAAAAGGCATCTAACAAACCTGTGAGGCGGAATAGCTGACAATTATCCCGTGCTTCACGAGTACCTCTCAGGCTGACGGTTAGATTCAGTGGTTCAGCAATAATTCCCTCCTCGTGGTAAACAGTAAACGCTCAAGTATAGATGGTTTTTAGGTCTGTTGTCTACAGCCTGTTGGGGTAGTGGGGATTGGGGATTGGGGATTGGGGATTGGGGATTGGGGATTGGGTAAAGAAAATCTTTGTCCCTTTCACCTTTGATCGTTTAGGCTTTCCTCATCCCTAGTCAAGAGTCCCTAGTCCCTAGTCAAGAGTCCCCAGTCAAGAGTCCCTGATCCCTTATCCTTTTTTAACTCACTTCGGCGATATTTGCTTGACGAGCGGTGCGCATGGCTTGGACGAACTGCTCAAACAAGTAATCAGCGTCGTGAGGGCCGGGACTGGCTTCTGGGTGGTACTGCACTGAGAATATGGGTAGGGATTTGTGCCTTAACCCAGCGACGGTGCGATCGTTTAAGTTGAGGTGGCTAATTTCCACAACTGTATCCGGTAAGGAATCGGGATTGATCGCGAAGCTGTGGTTTTGGCTGGTAATCTCTACCTTTTGTTGTAAACCCGCCGGCTGATTTAAACCACGATGGCCAAATTTCAGCTTAAAGGTTTCTGCTCCCAGGGCGTGACCCAGAATTTGGTGACCCATACAAATGCCAAAGATCGGTTTTTGGCTTTGTAGTAGGGCTTGAGCCGTAGCAATACCTTCAGTCACTGCGGCTGGGTCGCCAGGCCCGTTGGAAAGGAAGATACCATCTGGATTGTATTTGAGAATTTCTGCTGGTGGTGTATCGGCAGGTACAACAATTACTCGACAACCATAACTAGCCAAGCGGCGTAAAATATTGCGTTTTACACCAAAGTCTAAGGCGACGACAGTTAAGGTTTCCTGATGATTATTTGCCGTAGCTTCCAAGTTGAATTCCCAAGTGGGGATGGTAGGCTCTGACCATTCGTAAACTTCGGGGGTGGTGACTTCCCGGACTAAATTCAAGCCTGCCATGCTGGGAGCTGCTAGTACCTGCTCTAACAACTCTGCTTCATCTAAGATTTCTGTAGAGATACCCCCGTTCATCGCTCCATACATCCGAATTTTCCGGGTGAGGGCGCGGGTATCTATGCCGTAAATCCCTGGTATTTGGTGTTGTTGCAGGTAGTCTGGTAAGGATTGTACTGCTCGCCAGTTACTCGGTTGATGACAAATATTGCGGGCGATCGCACCTTTTACTTGTGGTTTGGTCGATTCTTCGTCTTCTGGATTCACGCCGGTGTTCCCCAATTCCGGATAGGTGAACACGACTATTTGACCGCAATAACTAGGGTCGGTCAAAACTTCTTGATATCCAGTCATCCCAGTGTTAAAAACTACTTCGCCAATGGTGGTTCCCGTCGCACCGAAAGACCAACCACGGTAAGCAGTTCCATCTGCTAAGACAAGTAGAGCAGGTATTGCGTCAGACAGGGGCATAGGCGATGCAATAAAAAGGTTTAAGGTTTAGGATTGGGGATTGGGGTTTGGGTACTGGGGATTGGGTATGAGCAAAAATTTTGGCTTTTGGATTTGCATTTCTATATTAAACTTCAATCCAAAATCTCAAATCTAAAAATTCCTAGTCTCTAACCCCAATTCTCTTGTACCTTGTTATCAATGAGCAGTCTTTATTCCCCAAGTTAGTCAATACTGCGAGTGTTAATTATCCCATGAGTTCGCCAGCTTACGGCTTGGGCAGGTAATTAATTAAAAATTAAAATTGAGTCAGAGGATTTTAATCTATAAGGGGAAACGGTGGCAGGAGTGGTGATACAGTCCCAGGGACAGTTTAAATCAAAATTAATTATGCTTCAGCCCTTTTTTTCTCGTGCAACCCTAATTTTTCTTTCTGGTACTATTGCGATTGTAAATGTAGGATGTACTTCCGGTAAACCAAAGACAGCTATTTTGCGTAATCAAGAGTCTGTGGTGACTGATGATGTAGCCGCAGTGAATTTTCCGGTTGAACCTACAAAACCACCAGAAATCCCAGTTTTAACAAACCAGTCATCGCCAATAGAACCCAGTGCGTTTGAACAGGGACTAGATAAAGCCGCAGGTGCCACAAGTATTAGTCAATCGGCTCAATCGCCAGATGATTGGTATTTGGTGGCGAGTCAGTATCAGGATGCGATCGCGCTGATGCAAAAAGTAGAACGGCAAAGTCCAGAGTTTGCGATCGCTCAAACCAAAATTTCGCAATACAATCGGCAGATGAAGTCCGCTATCCAGCAAGCTAATGCTGCGGCGCGTCCATTACCTCCATCGGTAGCTGTACCATCTCCACCGGAAAGACTGGCGGTGGTGCGTCCCTCCTCTCCTCCCCCAGTAACGTCAACGTCTAACTCTAGTATTACTATTCCTGTCCCCCCACCCGGCACTACAGAATTACCCCCACAAACCAACTCTTTTCCTTTATCCGCCGCTATCACTCCTGAAAAAGTCTATATCGCCCCGATTAGACGAAGAGTTGGCGGTACGCCTGTAGTTTCTGTGACTTTTAATGGTCAACAGCAATTTGACATGATTGTGGATACGGGAGCGAGTGGAACTGTAATTACTCAAACAATGGCGAGTGCTTTAGGAGTTGTGCCAGTGGGCAAGGCTAAAGCTAACACGGCTAGTTCTAAGGCTGTCGAATTTGCGATTGGGTATGTGGATTCTATGAGTTTAGCAGGGGTGAGAGTGAATCGTGTACCTGTGGCGATCGCTGGGGCAGAACTGGAAACAGGGCTACTGGGACATGATTTTTTTGGTAATTATGATGTCACCATTAGACGCAATGTGGTAGAGTTCCGCCCCCAATCCCACGCCGAGGCTAACTCTGAAGGAATTCCACTAACTGTTCCAACTTTGTCCAGGCAGTACCAGTCTGTAGGATATCCTTAGCTACTTTCACACCTTGGGCATGATCTAACAATGGAATCACACCCGCTACCTGTAGGGCTAAGGAAGCATTTAAGGCTACAGCATCTTGTTGTGCTTGCGTACCTTTACCTTGTAACACCGCTTTTAAAATCACCGCATTTTCTTGGACATCCCCACCTTTGAGGGCTGTAATGGGTGCAGGTGTGACACCCACTTCCTGGGGATTGACTGTAGCTAACTTGACCTCACCGCCAGATAACACTGCCAAGTCTGTTATATCACCCAACCCTGCTTCGTCAAGTTTTTCTCGTCCGTGGAGAACTATCGCCTTTTCCTTACCTAAATTATCTAAAGCTTGAGCCACAGTTTCTAGAAGTTTCGGTGTAAATAAGCCTACCACCTGCCCAGTCGGACGCAGGGGATTTACTAAGGGGCCAAGTAAATTAAACACCGTGCGAATTCTTAAACTCCGGCGTAATTGTGCCACAGCTTTCAGCGCAGGATGCCAACCAGGAGCAAATAAGAATGTGATCCCGACTTCATGCAGTGCAGCTTGGACTTTTTCACTAGCCGCACCCAAATTTACACCTAACGCTTCTAAAACATCAGCACTACCCGTTAAACTCGATGCGGAACGATTACCATGTTTGGCGACAGGTACACCATAAGCAGCCACCACAAACGCCACGGCTGTAGAAATGTTGAAAGTTGAAGAACCATCCCCACCTGTGCCACAGGTATCGATGATAGTGCTAAGTTTGGGTGCAGTTGTCCCAGTCCCCGATTTTGATTGAGATTGGAGAACTTCAGCCATCCCGGTTAACTCGTCGGCGGAAATGCCTTTAAAGTTGAGTGCTGTTAAGATTGCGCCGGATAACTCCGGGGGGACAGCTTCACTCAGCCAACCTTGCATTAATTCCGCAGCTTGGGCGCGACTGAGAGATTCACCATCGATTAACTGTTGTAGGAGTAAAGACCAACTAATTGAGGATTCTGGGGAGGTGTTAGCAGGAGCAGTGGTCATATTAAATTGATAATGTTAGGGATAATTACATGAACATCATTAAATATAAAATGATTATGGGATAGATCCCCGACTTCTTAAAGAAGTCGGGGATTTGAGTATTAATTTTTTTTATATTGAATTTCATAGTTATTAATGAATAATTCTTTACCCTTATTTGCCCGTCCTTGCTTATAGTTATTCATCCCATATTGTAATTCCCAGGCGTAGATATTCGCCCATTTAAAGTTTTCTCTAATTATTGGTGAATCATCGTAAGTAATTAACCATTGATGAGGGCATTTTTGTAAAACGTCCGTAAATCTCTGATGGTCAAAAGATGTATGTAAATTGCCGTCTTTACCATATAATTTAGATTTAGTAGCACTAACATAAGGCGGGTCTAAAAATAAAAACACATTTTCACCTGCTGCGGTCACTAATTCGCTATAATCCAAGTTAGTGATTTGAATATCTGGAGTTAAAATATTTGCTAACTTTTCCAAACGTTCTATAGAAGAATAAGTAAAACGTTTATGAAAAGCTTCTTGAGAAAATCCCCCTGATTCTACAGTACCGCTAAAAGTAATTCTGTTGAGGACAAAAAAGCGTACTGCTCTTTCTAAATCAGACAGTTGATTAACATCTACACTGGTTAATTCTGTAAATAAGATTTTACCATCTGTATATTTATCTTTAATATGACGGACTTCAGCAACTAGCCGAGATATATCAGACTGGGCGATTTTCCAAAACAGAAATAACTCTTGATTTAAATCATTAATCCAAAACTTCAGATGCGGGAATTTTTGCTTTAAGTAAATAAAGACTGAACCACCACCGATAAATGGTTCACGAAATTCAGTAAAATTTTCTGGTAGATGTTCAACTATTTGATTAATTGCTTTTGACTTACCGCCAGGATATCTAAGAGGGCTTTTGAGCATCAGTTTACAAATATTCAAATAATTCTATAATGTATATTATTTTATCGGTGGTTAAAGAGTTGTTATGTCTCGTTCTGCTCCCTACCAACCTTTGTGGTTACGTATTCTGCATGGCGTAAGTGGAATTTTAGCGATCGCCGCCATCATTACCGGATTTTTAGTTTACAATACCTTCGATGGGAGATTTGGCAAAATAGTCTTACCCAGAGTTAATGATATTCAGGGTATTCACGGTACTTTTGCATTATTCTTTCTGCTAATATTACCAGCTTTCGCTTTTTATAGTTTTCATGCTGGGCAAAAACGTCTTCTGCAAGCACAAACTTTACAAAACTTAACTCAACTAGGTAAACCAATATGGTGGGTTAGCTTGCAGAGAATTGCTAATACATTGATGCTGTTAGCCTCGGTGTTAGCCGTCATTTCTGGCAGAATGATGAAAGAAGAATGGCTACCCCTCGGAGAGTTAAATCATATCTGGTACTACCTGCATTTGACAGCTTGGGTGGTGATGATTTGTTGTTTAGCAATTCACCTATTAATGTCTGCTAAAGTGGGTGGTGCGCCTTTATTAATCTCGATGTTTTTGTTAAAGTTACGCCCTGATGATAGCCCTAGTCATTGGTTAAATCGGTTAGGTAATTGGTGGAGTAATTTAACTGGTAATTTGGGAACAGAAATTCATAATTGGCAGCAAAATTATATACTTTTAAAAACTCTGGAAATAATAGTGGTGCTGGGAATTATTGCGGCGTTTATTTTACCTGTATTTTCTGCGGGTGCATCTTAACTATCAAACTACCAAGGTAATTTACTTCCATCCCATGATAAAAATGTTGATGACAGAAGCCAAATCTTAACTACTCCATCTGTAATTGATACAGACGTAAACCTTTTTTAGCATTCAAATCAAACTTCAAGCCAACTTCCATCCCAGTAGTTGTTTGTAAATCATTAACTGGATTATCATTAACATGAAGGCTCTTGATAGTAACCAAATAGCAACAAGATGTATCTTCACTTACTAGGAAAAGTTGGTTTCCAACTGATAATTTAATTTCCGCAACTTTTGCAACTCCAGCATTAGCCCTCTTGAACCACCCAATAATTGTGCCTACTTCTCGAATCTTACCTATTAATTTTTTGCGTTTAATAACCTGGTAAGTGACTAATTCAGCAAGTGCTTCACATAAAGCATCTATAAAGTCGCATAATTCTAATAATGCACTAGCACCTAGAACATCATCAGGCACACCGTGTGCTGCATCGTTACGATAGCTAATAAATTCATTAAGTTCCCCTTCCGCAGTATTTTGGTTTCCTCTAATCTCTTCTAAAAAATGTTTGATGGCTCTATGTTTTTCTACCCATACCCAAGCGTTTGATATTCCAGCATTAGCAAACAATCTTTCTAGAGTTTCCCTGCGTAAGTTCTGTTCATGAATAAGAAACGCATCTGGCAGTAATTCATACTCTTTTTCACCAGTATTTCCATAAAATAAACCTTGCATAACTTTCTCAGAAGTGAGATGTTCATATCGGCTTTTATTCAATTCCACCAGTAATCTTCCCACTCCCACCCGATGAGTATTTCTGATTGTTTCTTCCAAATCTGAATAGCATGGATATAATTCTGGTAAAAGTATTAACCAATCACTAATTAATTCTTCTACAAAACGCTCATAAATTGCATATAATCGCGTTACTACAGCACAATGGTCGTAAATTCTCCACTCTCTTGCTTTCGGTATATCTTGCAGCAGGTTATTGAGGATTAAGTCTGCTTCTTCGCTTGTTTCTGTTTTTATTACAGCACCCGAAGCAAACGAAATTTCCATCAGCCTATTATTAGTTTTAATAATGGAACTAACAGTAGCAATATTAACTTTAACTGTCATTAGAATATCCTGAAACATCGCTTCTTAACCTGCGATGACTTGGGATAGCATTTCATCGAACAATCTGATGCTTTCTTTAATATCAGAATGAGTTCGACCTCCACCAGTAAATAGCTTTGATTTGTCTTCTCTAACAAGTCTTTTTGTTTCTTCAATCACTATTAATTTTTTTTGGACTAAAATATCTGCATTTGCTAAATGTCTACTAAATCCAACCATAACGGCATCATAATAAGCTTTATAGGCTTTTTCCTTCCATGTCTCAGTTGTAGGATCAAAAGGCTTAAATAAATTAGCTGAATAGATTTGGTGTGCTAAATTTATAGTTTGGAGAAAAATATTTTTGAGAATATTGACATCTTCATCGGTAAAATTGAGACTTTTAATCATGTAGAGATCAAGGAATCCTTCCATTCCTCGGCGGAAATCATTTACATGACGTAAAGCAAAAAAACGAAGAATTAATTCGGCATCTTCCATCTTTTTATATAAATTGTTCTTATTACGTTGTTTTTCATCATCAATTGGAATTCCCCAAGCCTCCGCAAATATAGAATTATTTGCTAGTTCAAGTAAAAGTTGATTAAATTTTCCAGAATACAAACAGTTACGTATTTCTTGACGACTTAAAGCGACACCACCTGTATTTAGTCTTTCAAAAGCAAGTTGCTTCAATAAAAATGCTTCTTCAGGATTGGATGCTGATTCTGTAATCAAAACTATGGATGATATAGAGCGACGATCAATACCTGCTCTAATTTTGGCAGGAAGATTAGCGTATGTTCTTCCGTTGAGTTCTCGCCAAAGTTCAAGTCCTGTCAATTTCAAGCGGTTATCATAAAAATCACGAAGAGCAGTAATTCTTTGTTGACCATCCATTACTTCATAACAGTTAAACTCTTTCTCATAAAGAATAATTGGAGGAACGGGAATATTAATCAAGAATGACTCGATGAGTCTTGATTGCATTGTTTCATCCCACCGAGTTCTTCTTTGGTAAAAAGGACGTACATCCATATATCCAGGTTTTTTTAAAGCTGCAACAAAGCTTGGCAACTTTTCACGGTTCATTTCAGTCAGTATTCTTTGTTCGCCAGATTCATACTTTTCGTTAATCTCAATATCGGACATCCTGATGTTATTTTTATAGGGTGATTTCTCCCACATTTGTTGTTCATTTGGTGCAAGTATCATTGACTACATCCCGCGCAATAGTGATTTTATTCAATATAAATCTCATAAGTATATTTTATCATTTTTTATGTAAAAATTCGGAACAGGTTAATTTTTAAGAAATGATAGACTTCATTTATCTTATGAAGATTAGTAATAATTAGTCAGCAAGACAACTATTGATTAAACTACCAAGGTAATTTACTTCCATCCCATGAGAAAAATTGTCCACTATCGCCTTTATTCAGTTTTTCAATCACGGCTAATAATTGGGTAACAGTGCGTTCAACTGAGAATAATTTATCAGCAGCTACGTTGCGTTGAAATGGACGAGAAAGGCTGGTATCTGTTGTACCAGGATGTAAAGTTACAACTATCGCATTTGGGCAAGTTCTACCATATTCAATCGCCACATTTCGCATAAACATATTCAATGCTGTTTTTGAGGCGCGATAACCATACCATCCACCGAGTTTGTTATCACCAATACTGGCTAATTTAGCTGATATAGTCGCAAAAACAGCAGTGTCATTATGGCGAAATAATGGTAAAAGATGTTTCGCTAAAAGTACAGCACCAATACTGTTTACTTGGAAGTAACGTAAAAGATTTTCTGGATTAATTTGTCTTAAACTTTTTTCTGGTTGTAAATCTCCTTCATGTAGTAAACCTACACAGTTTATTACTAAATGAAGTTGATTAATTTGAGTTCGGATTTTTTGGATAGCTTCAGCAATTTGCAACTCATCGGTAATGTCTACTACCAGACAAGTTAAACGATTAGAATATTTATCAGCTAAGTCTATTAATTCACAAGCTGCTTCTGGTTGGCGATAGGTTGCATAAATTTTGTTGATTCTGTCATTTTGTAGAAGTTTTTTTACAAACCCTAAACCAATTCCTTGGCTTGCTCCTACAATTAAAGCATTGTTATGATTCATTTCATCAATAAAATTCATATTATATCAACCTAGTTGTTAGTTTTTAAAAAGCTTGTTTTCAGGTAAGTACATGGCGTAAATGATTAAAGTTTGTAGTAAGGACTTTAGTCCTAAGAAAAGGGCTAAAGCCCTTACTACAAACTTAATTTGAATAATTTTACTTGGATATTCATGATGTTTACTGTTAGTGGATGAACAGATTTATTTACCGATGCAAAATTTACTAAAGATTCTATCAAGTACAGATTCAGTTACTTCTTCGCCGGTGATTTCTCCTAGTGCTTGAATTGCGCCTCTTAAGTCAATTGTCCAAAAGTCTAAGGGTAATTTTTGGGCAATTGTCGCCTGTACTTGTGTTAAAGCAATTTTAGCTTGTGTGAGTGCGGCTGCTTGTCTTTGGTTAATGGCTAAATCTATGTCAGCAGCAGCAACTTTTCCAGCTTGAACTATTTCTAAGATAGCTGTTTCTAAACTCTCAATACCTTGATTTTGAGCGGCGGCTGTGTAAACAATTTTATTAATGTTTTGGGGATATTTTAAAGTATCAATGACTGACTTTTCTACTAGGTCAATTTTATTAATTATCAGAATTAATGGACGGTGTTCTACTTGTGCGTAAATTTGTTGGTCGTCTTCTGTCCAACCTGTGGCTGCATCGATGGTGAATAAGACTAAATCGGCTGTGTTGGCAGCACGGCGCGATCGCTCGACTCCGATTTTCTCTACTTGGTCGGCAGTTTCCCGAATTCCTGCGGTATCTAGCACCTGCACCGGAATTCCTCCCACCACTAACTGCGACTCGACGACATCGCGGGTTGTCCCCGGTAAGTCGGTGACTATGGCGCGATCGCTCTGACTCCAAGCGTTCAACAAGCTGGATTTACCCACGTTCGGACGACCGACTATCGCCACTTTTAACCCTGTACGCAGCAGTTCCCCTTGATCTTTCGTTGCCAATAATTTAGAAATTTCTGCGGCAATGTTTTCAATTTCTGATATGATGTGTTTATCATCCAACGGGGGTAAGTCTTCCTCAAAATCAATCCGCGCTTCAATCTCTGCCAAAATATCTAAACAGTGAGCGCGTAACTGACGGATAGGATAAGCTAATTTTCCCTGTAACCCAGCTAAAGCAGTTTGAGCCGCTTGGGGTGATTTAGCTCCGACTAAATCGGCGATACTTTCGGCTTGGGTTAAATCTAATCTGCCATTCAAAAACGCACGCAGGGTAAATTCTCCCGGTTGCGCCAGTCTTGCGCCATTTTCCAAACACAACTGTAACACCTGCTGCACAGCCATAATTCCGCCATGACAGTGAAATTCCACCACATCCTCACGGGTGTAAGAACGAGGTGCTTTCATGATCAGTAACAAGGCTTCATCTACCAGTTGTCGCGTTTGGGGATGGCGGATGTTACCGTAGAGAATGCGGTGACTTTCCCAAACTTGCTTACCTGGAGTATAAAACAAAGTTTGAGCGATCGCCATTGCTAGAGAACCAGAAACCCGCACAATACCTACACTACCCTGTTGCGGGACAACAGCAGTAGCGATCGCGGCAATAGTTCCAGTTGTCGCCAACAGTTCGGACATGAGCTACCTTTTGAGCCAGAGATTATATAAGGATAGAGTAACAGGAATGGGAGATGAGGGGGATGAGGGGATGAGGGGGATGAGGGGATGAGGGGGATGAGGGGGATGAGGGAGATGAGGGAGCAGGGGAGAAAAGCTAATGACTAATGACTAATGACTAATGACTAATGACTAATGACTAATGACCAATGACTAATGACTAATAACTAATGACTAATGACCAATGACTATTATTCTAAAATGGTAAGGGTAGTTTGAATATTTTACGCAAAGTAGTCCCGACAGCTTTTAGTCTAGGGATATAGGGCGTTGTAGTTCGCCCCGTCGGGATTATTCCCGGCAAATGAAAGGCATGAGATATTTGTCTATGTTTTTTGCAACTATTTAGACTAACTTGTAAACAATAGCCAAGGTAAAATTAACCTTGAGGGTAGAAAAAAGCCCGAATTAGAGAGGAATTGACTGTGGAGCAGAAAATTAACTGCGCTGAAGCTTGCGTTAACGGTTGCGTTTTGGGTGATAAATGTCCCAACATTGAATATAGAGAAGCTGCGTCTAAATTCATTGCTGAGACTTCTTTAGACCAAATGCTAGCGATCGCCGAAGAACGTCTCAGGCGTAAAATGATGGAACCACCAAAATGGGTTTTACCTGAAGATAACTAAATCGCATCTGGATCTATACCTAATTCTCGCAGCTTCGCTTCCATGCGATCGCTGCGTTGTTTTTCTTGTTCAGCAACTTGCTGTATTTCCTCAGCACGCTGCATCTGTTGCTGTGCTACTTCTTGTGGTGTGGGTACAAGTTCCCCTTCCGCAGTGTAAAACCGTAAACTTTGCTGTTCAACCCCTAAAAATAACTCTAACTGCTGACTCCATAACCTACCTTGGGGGTTGGGTGTGATAGGCTCATATTTACCAGCGAGTAACACAAACCCAGCGAATTCTAAATTATGGGGATCAAACCAAAAGTATTCCGGGGTGCGGAATATATCTTGATAAATTTGTTTTTTTAAGCCTCTGTCAGTGGCGGCAGTAGAATCTGATAATAGTTCTATAATCACGTTGGGATACTTTCCCTCTTCTTCCCAGACTACCCAACTTTTACGGGGTTTGCGTTCCGTTCCCAGCACGACGAAAAAATCAGGCCCCCGAAATTGTTCTGATTTTAACTGTTTGGGACTGTAAAAAATCGTCAAATTACCCGCCGCAAAAAAATCATTGCGGTCTTGCCACCACCATTCCAAGCAGGTTAATAATAAAATTATTTGCTGTAAATGTAGATAACTTTCCAAAGGTGGCTCGTCACTGTATAAATCTCCTGGTGGAAAGATAACATATTCTGGGGTGGTGACATCTTTAGCTACAGACATAGCAGCAAGTCTCTACAGTCTTATAAGTTTAGCCTAGCAAAATTCACTCAGGATCAAGAACAATTGACAGAGCAATTTGATAAACTTGACGACGGTTTAAGGCAGTATATTGATTTAATTGTCGGCTAGCTTGCGATCGCGATACTCCTTGACGCATTAACTGTTCTAATTCGGCTCGTAATTGTGCTTCTGTCAGTAGCGGTTGACTCGGTGGATTTCCCGCTACGACTAGGGTATACTCTCCTTGGGGTTCTCGTTGTTGATAATGGGCGATCGCATCTCCTATACTTCCTCGCCAAAATTCCTCATACAATTTAGTTAACTCCCTTGCCAGCACAATTTGGCGATCGCTTCCCCACATCTCTGCTAAGTCTTGTAAAGTATCTCGCAATCGATGCGGCGATTCATATAAAATTATAGTGCGATATTCTGTCTGTAAAGCCTCCAGATGTTCCCGTCGTTGCTGACTTTTCGCAGGTAAAAATCCCTCAAACACAAACTTATCTGTAGGTAAACCCGCCGCACTCAAAGCCGTAATCACTGCACTCGCGCCAGGGATAGGAACTACAGGAATTTGTGCCTCAACACAAGCTTTCACCAATTCATAACCAGGATCAGAAATTCCCGGCATACCCGCATCACTCACCAAAGCTAAGGCTTTTCCAGTTTGTAAATGCTCTAAAATTTCCGGGATACGACTACTACTATTATGTTCATGGTAACTGATTTGCGGTGTTTTCACCTGCAAATGTTGTAATAGTTTACCAGTATGGCGCGTATCTTCAGCCGCAATCAAATCCACACCCTGCAAAATCCGCACCGCCCGCAAGGTGATATCTTCTAAATTGCCGATAGGTGTACCAACTATATATAGTGTTCCTGGTTTGGGTTCTGTCTGCATGAGATAAGGGAGATGAGGAAGATGAGGGGGAATTAGAATGATTTATCTGTTTTTATCTGCGTTTATCTGCGTCCATCTGCGTTCAATTATGCTTGATATTTGATTTTAGGCAGCTTCATATTAATTTGGTAGAAAAAATTTTTGAATTTTGAATTTTGAATTTTGAATTGATTTATGACTAATCATGGTTTATTCATCGGTTTAATCACTGTAGACTTAATTTACTTAGCTGCATCTGCTCCGCAAAATAATCAAAAGTTAGTCGCATCTGACTACACTGTAGCAGCAGGGGGGCCTGCTACCAATGCGGCGGTAACTTTTAGTTATTTAGGAAATCAAGCAACGCTTTTAGGTGTGTTGGGTTCGCACCCGATGACGCAGTTAATTCGAGGAGATTTAACTCAATATCATATAGGTATCGTTGACCTTGATCCTAGCGTCAACACACCACCACCTGTATCATCAATTATTGTCACCCAATCCACCGGGGAACGGGCGGTAATTTCGCTCAACGCTGTGAAAACTCCAGCCAGTGTTGCCGCTATCCCAGCAAATATCTTACATAATATAGATGTAGTGCTGATCGATGGTCATCAGATGCCAGTGGGATATGCGATCGCACAAATGGCAAAGGCGCATCATATCCCGATAATTATTGATGGTGGTAGTTGGAAACCTGGATTTCAAGAAGTCTTACCCTTAGTAGATTACGCTATTTGTTCAGCTAACTTTCGCCCTCCTGACTGTAACTCAGAAACAGAGGTTATTGATTATCTGCGCGGTTTAGGAATTCCTCACATCGCCATCACCCACGGCGAACAGCCAATTACCTACTGTAGTCATGGTAAAATTGGAGCGATCGCTGTTCCTAGTATCCAACCAGTTGATACACTAGGGGCTGGAGATATATTTCACGGTGCTTTTTGCCATTATATTTTACAAGCCAGTTTTACCGATGCCCTCGACCAAGCGGCGAAAATTGCGGCGAAAGCTTGTCAATATTTTGGTACACGTCGCTGGATGGATGAGAGGAGTGAGTAATCATGAAAGACTTAAACGAAATACTGGCGATCGCCCGCGCCGTTGGTTGGGGAGCCGCAGACATCTTACAATCTTATTATCACGGCACGGCTACCGACTCTAACCTGAAAGTCGAATATCAACAAAATGAACCCGTCACCGTTGCTGATGTAGCTGTCAGTCAATACATCCTCGAACAACTACAAACCGCCTTGGGTGACAAAGATTTTGCTTACATCAGCGAAGAAACCTATAAAAATCAACTCAATCAAAATCCAGAGTCTACACCTGATTGGGTCTGGATTATCGACCCTCTCGACGGTACTCGTGATTTTATTGACAAAACCGGGGACTATGCAGTTCACATCGCCTTAGTCAAAGACCATAGACCAATTTTAGCAGTAGTCGCCGTACCAGAACAACAGAAATTATATTACGCTACCAAAGGCGGCGGCACATTTGTCGAAACCCGCAATGGTGTTACTCAAATCCAACTACCTAGTCAAAACACTAAACCTATAGAAGATTTAACTATCGTTGTCAGTCGCTCTCACCGTAATGACAGATTAAATTATTTATTACAAAATTTACCTTTTGGCAATCATAAACCCGTTGGTAGCGTCGGTTGTAAAATTGCCACAATTCTGGAACAACAAGCCGACGTTTACATTTCGATTTCTGGCAAATCTGCCCCTAAAGATTGGGATATAGCAGCACCGGAACTAATTTTAACAGAAGCCGGTGGTAAATTCACCCATTGTAATGGAAATTTCTTAAAATACAACACTGGCGACATCAGTCAATGGGGAGATTTATTAGCTAGTAACGGTCAATATCATGAGATTTTATGTCAGGAAGCCGCCAGAATATTAGCTCAGTTGGGGGAATAATTAAAATTTTATGAATTTGTGTGTTAACAAACAGTCCTAAAAATTTTGTCCCAAGAAGCTAGTCCTTCACAGCTAAGATCGAATCACTGTGTTATGCTGGTAGATATCAGAATTATTTTCGGTTGAGTTACTTCTTTTGGTTTCTAAAAAGCGTCTCTCCGAATTTAACTCTCTACATTTGCTCAATTCGGAGACATTATATGTCAATTTACATCGGTAACTTGTCCTATCAAGTTACAGAGGAAGACCTGAAGCTTGCTTTCGCAGAATATGGGAAAGTAAACAGCGTTCAGCTACCCACTGACCGTGAAACAGGCCGTCCTCGTGGGTTTGCCTTTGTCGTAATGGAAACAGAAGCCCAAGAAACTGCTGCTATTGAAGCACTGGATGGTGCTGAATGGATGGGGCGGGATCTGAAGGTAAACAAGGCTAAACCCCGTGAAGAAAGAACTTCTTCTCGTGGTGGTGGTGGTGGTGGTTGGGGTAATAACAATCGCGGCCGACGCTACTAAAAGTTTTTAGAAAACAAACTCCAGAGTCTCCAGCAGATAAAGCTAAAAGCTCGACTCTGCTGGAATATTTTTTTCCAGGTTTCCACTATTCATTCACATAAAGGAGGAATGAGTATGACACAAGTAGTTTTAGGAGAGAATGAAGGGATTGAATCAGCGTTAAGGAGATTTAAACGGGAAGTTGCCAAAGCGGGAATTTTCCAAGATATGCGGAAAAAACGCCACTTTGAGACACCGCTAGAAAAAGAAAAGCGGAAAGCAGTTGCGAGGCATAAGCAAAATCATAGAAGTCGCTCTTACTACAGACAAACTGCCAATAATTCCACCAGCAACAAATAGCTAGACTTTTAGATCCCCGACTTCTTTGAGAAGTCGGGGATCTGGGTATTACTTTTTTTCAAGTTGACTTACTTATTAACTATATTACTATAGATACTAAAAGATTTGTAGAAACGTGGGATCTGCAATCTTTTTATTTGGGTTTAAAAAAATGCTGCGTGTTTATCATCTATTAATCGGTGCGGTTTTATTAGTTGTAGTCCCCATAGGAACTAGATTTGTATTACCCCAATCGTCTCAAAAGCCAGAAACACCATCTAATAATCTAGTATCACCGACAGCCACGCCTACGTCTGCCAGCAATTCCCCAACTGATTCCAGCGTCAACACTGAAAATATTTGGCTGACAGTGTTGGGTAAGACTGCATCCCCTGATGGTTGGCAAGTTTTACCCTGTCAAGATAACGCTTCTTTGTTGTGTGTTTCGGCAAATGGTAAACCTGTGGGAACTGTGAAACTAGAAGTTTACCCAGTTAAAGATAATCCAGATTTTCAAAAGCATTTAACAGCAGTTGGTATTCCTTTCGGGTCTCCTGCAAATAACCAAAATAATGAGTACCAAAATCAGGTAAGCAAAGCTTTAGAAGCTTGGGTGACAGATTTTTATGCTACTGTTGCTAACAAAGGTAAAGCCAACAATGCTAATAAAGTTATTGTTTCTACTTATCCACCGCAACAGATAACAATTGGTAAACTACCGGGTATCCGCTCTGGTTATTTAAAAATTAAACCGGAGGGGGGAGTAGAAGAGCAGCAGATTAGCCATGTTACTTATGATGGTACCACACTATACGTGATGAGTACAAGTTTTGCTCCGGGTGCGGTGCGGGGTAGCTTTGAAAACCTGGAAAGTTTGGCGATTTTTCAACCTTATTTAGATGCGATCGCTGCTAATTTAAACTTACCTGTGCAGAATTCCGAGAGGAAGCCCTAGTCTGATGTAGGGTGCGTCAGAGTAGATAATTCCTTAACAATCAACAGATTTTTGACATCTGACGCACCCTACGAAAATTTTCGGTATTGACTTAAATCTCAGCTACAGCGCGTTCAATTAAACGCCGGGCGAGGGTTTGTGTTCCTGTGTGTTCGTAGTAATTAGTGGCGACATCTAAAAATGCTGCGAGGTAGTCTAACTTATCATCAGCAATTTCCATAAAGCCTTGCAAGTGACTAACAACGCTTTGAGGATTTAAATTATTGCCGATAACAACACCACTCATCCAACCTTTAACAGCATCAAAACTTTCGCCTATGAAATTAAGTTTACTCCCAGCACTATTACCTGGAATTGCATCTTGCATGGTTTGGAAAGTGGAATTTTGCTGCAATTCTTGAGGATTCATCTGATTCAACATAGACAAAGCTTTATTGATGAAATCAGGCCCCAAAGGTATCAAACCATCAACACAAACTAATGCTACCATGCGAATTAGTGATTCACCGCTATACTCGCCTAGAGAAGCGACAAAATCACCAATGCTATCGCCAGGAATACCGTTAATTTGGCAGAAAGCGACTAATTCAGCTACTACTTTCAGGCATAAATCGATAGTTTGGGCTTTGTCTGCTTTCGGAGTTACTGAGTTTAAAAACCCCAAAAGTGGGATTTTTTCCCCAATTTTGTTAGCTAAAGCGGCTGCACCTAAAACTTTATCTGTACCGTCAACGGTTTGATACAGCCACATTGCTCTTTGATAGCCTTGGGATTTATCATTATAAAGATAAATTGCCCGTTCACCAATCTGCTGAATTAAGGCTTCATCAGTTTCACCTGTGACAGTTTTAATCGTATTCACAAAGCCGACAGTATTTTGCCATTCACCAGGAGCAACAAAATCTAAGGCGTTTAACAGCGAAACAGTCAAGCTGCTAGTTGGGAGTTGATCAACTAACTCAAAAATGGGTTTACTCACAATTGTCTCCTAATGTTAGATGTTGTTATTGCAGTTTAGCTAGGTCATCAAGATCAAACTTTTCTATCCAATCGGCGCGATCGCTTGCTGTAAATGACGGTGAACGAGATAATACTTTTACCTGATATTTGCCGACTAAAACCGCAGTTTGGGTATTACCTACTTCTACCGCCGGATAATCTGCGATTTTTTCGGTACTATTGGAAAATTTCGCAGCTGCTCCCGGTGTGCTGGTGGTGTCAGAAATAGATAACATCGCCACTTCTTTACCGTCTTTTTTTAACTTCGCTTCCGCAAAGCCTTTCTTTTCTTGGGTAAATACTCGCTGATAACCATCTTCTTCACTGGGGAAGAATTTATTGAACTCACTCCCCTGAGTAGCATTTTTAGCAACTGCTTGTCCGGTTTTTTGACGGCTACTTTCTTGTTGTACCTGATCAAAACGCCCTGGTGCTTTGGGAGTACAAGCTGTTGTCAGTAATAAAACTGACAGCAAAACAGCCGCGAACATCCTACGTGTACGAGGAACTATCATCTTTAGCTTCTCCTTATGGTTGAGCTTTGAGGCAATTATCTGTGTTGCTGTTGGGTTATAGCCAAAAAATTTACTTTTTGATAATTATCTCAGGGTTTGCGGTAGGCGATCGCTGCATAAAAGGGATCTCCCCCAGGCGCGCCTAACCACTGTAAAAAATTCGGTAATGTGGACTTCTTGACAATAATTTCTGGTGGCGTAAATCCCGGTACTGACGCAAAATAGCGTTTGACTAACTCCACTCGCCCTAATTCAGACGTATCTCGCCAAGCTTGTATTGCTTTTTGGAAAAACATCCGGTTAGAAAAGCTGATAATTACCACCCCACCCGGTTTGAGTATGCGGTGAATTTCTGAAAAGATAGCTTCTGGATATTGCAAATATTGTACAGATACACAATTAATCACCGCATCAAAATCTTGATCTGGTAGCGGTAAAGCCGGATTTTCGTTGAGATTCTGCACAAAGTAATGATTTAACCGGGGATTCCGTCCTAATTCCTCCGCATTAAGTCCATGTCCTTCAATATGAGAAAACTGGATTTCTTCCGGTAGATGAGACACCCAACTGCTCATCATATCTAGTATACGGCTGTTGGGTTGCAGTCGTTCCCTGTATAAATCCGTTAGCTGTTGGATAAAACCTTCATCAACATGGGTGACGAAGCGGGGATAAGCATAAAACAGCTGATCATCAGTGTCATCTAATTTTAAACGTTGATCTGGTCTAAGCAACATACTGAAAAACTTTTTCGCTAAAATTGTGCAACTTCAGATATTCTTTTAAACAAGTTCTCTTTAACATATTTTAACAGTTACTTACTCAAGCAAATTTACCCAGGATTTCATGTTGTATAGAATACAATCCTTGCCACCTGTTTGGCGGGAAATCAGTAAATCAGCAATATTCCCTTATCTGAGTTTGCTAGTTTGGACTATCCCCTTATTGCTATTCAACTCTGGCGAAAATAGCGTCATGGCTCATGATGAAGGGCTTTATGCTTGGAGAGCGCGCCAGATGTTTGATTCTGGCGACTGGATAGCACCTTGGGGTAATGCTCATCATAAAACCCCTGGTTTTTACTGGTTAATTGCTGCTTTTTATAAGTTATTAGGAATCAGCGAATTTAGTACAAGATTACCTAATATGATTCTGGGTGTTTTTTGCCTGTTATTAACTTATGAAATCGGCAGAATTATTTTAAATAAAAAGTTAGCTTTGTTAGCTGGGTTGATTTTAAGTGTAGAATTTCTCTGGTTACAATACTGTCGGTTAGGTACTCCTGATGTACCAATGATTTTTTTGGTACTTTTGGCGATTTATGCCTTGATACAATCAGAATTACAGCCGCAATATCGATATATTTTAGGTTTGATTGCTGGTTTAAGTTTCGGTTTAGGCTTTTTGATGAGAAGCTTTATGATTGTTTTACCTACTGTCGCTTTATTACCTTATTTAGTGGGTGAACATCGTCGCCATCGTCATTTGACTAACCCGTTTTTATATTTCGGTTTACTTGTCGGTTTCATGCCGACATTGATGTGGTTATGGTTTAATTGGCAACGCTACGGTAATAATAGTATAGCGGCTTTGTCTGGTTTTGTTGTCGATTTAGGCTCTAAAGAGCGTGCTGGCAATGGGATTATATTTTATCTGTGGAATGTACCTTTAAAAGCTTTTCCTTGGGTATTTTTTAGCCTGTTAGGATTATTTTTAGTTATCCGTCGCCCAATTCCTCGCTATCAATTAATACTGGTGGGTTTTCCAGTGGTTTTATTTATTGAATTAAGTATTTTTTCCACTCGTTTATCTCATTATAGTCTTGCGCTATATCCGTTTATCGCTTTATTAGCGGCGATAGGTTTAGACTGGTTAAGCAAAATTTATCAGATGGGATATGTGAACAAAAAAACCATTTTAAACAAGGGAAATCTGCCGCGAATTCTCAGTTATGCTGGCGGTGGATTAGGGATTTTATTTTTGTTAGCAGCAATAGGTGTGTTTGTGTGGGGCGATCGCCAATACGCCACCCTCGGTTTAATTGTAGGATTAAGTTGGTTAATTCTACCTCTAGTCTGGATTAGCCGTTACCATTTTGGTTGTCAGTTTCTCACGGCTGGTTATTGGATAGCTGGTTGGTTGCTTCCCTGTTGGTTAGCATTAGCGGTGGTTGGTAGCTGGGGTTTGTTGAGTGATTATAACCCTGCTTACAGAACTTTTTTACAAAAACCTGCGATCGCCTCTATTTTACAAACCCACCCCATTCATTCTGTGCAGTTGGGCGGTAAAAACGCTGTGTTACTTCGATTTTACACCCCCATTCACGGACAAAAAGTAGAAACCATTAGCCAACTACCAGCCTCTAGCTATGCTTGGGTGTATAAACCATCATCCTCGGAATCATCCCCACCTATTCGCGTTATCGGTGCAATTCAAGACTACAAATTAATTCAAATTTTACCTAGGGAATAGGGACTGGGGACACATCAATTCAAAATTCAAAATTCAAAATTCAAAAATTTTTGGGCATTGGGATCAAATCTTCTCTGCCCTGTGCGCCTCTGCTCCTTCTCTATTCCTGTCCTAACAAATATGATCAGTGTTCAATCGGACATGATCAGGACTTACGCAATAATCAGCTTTTCGTCCAGATGTTCCGTAAGTCCTAACATTGCCAAAAATATTAAATCAACTTATGATAATATTACGTACACTAAGTAATCAGCCAATGATTGCTCAACCCGATGATGCTCCTAATTCTGAATCATGGCGGCAAAACCTCGCCCCTTACAATTTAGGCTACAGAATCAAATTACTTTCACAATTGCTTACCCGCAAGTTTACGGATAGATTAGAACCCTTTGGATTAACGCCATTTCATTGGTTAGTTCTATGCTGTTTATGGCAAGAAGACGGTTTACCTACATCCAGCATTGGGGAGAAACTCCAACAAGTTGGCGGTACACTCACGGGTGTATTAGATCGGATGGAAGAACGGGGTTTAGTGCGTCGAGAACGAGATTTAAGCGATCGCCGTATCTGGCGAATCTGGTTAACTGATGCAGGTAAGGAATTAGAAACAATTTTACCACCAATTGCCGCCGAGTTGCGTGAGGAAGCAATGCAGGGAATTGCTGGGGCGGAACGTGAACTATTTTCTCAGATTTTAAATCGGGCGATCGCTAATCTTTCTTAGGTATTTTGACTTAATCATCCTCTTGGGTGAAGTCATCTCAGGTTTAATGACTGGATAATATTACGTATACTAAATAAATGTGGAAAAAATGATAGTCAATGAAAATTAAGCAGTTTAATTATTTAATACTTTATCACTCAGAATACACCCCACGAGTTAGATAAAAAAATATCTGTGGGCGTTAGTGTTGAACTGAGGTAATTCAGTTGTTATTTATCAGTCAAAATAATTCATGAATAGGCAAAATTGGCTAAACATACCAGCCTTTAGATCAAGGAACTATCGCCTGTTTTTTGGGGGACAGGGAATATCTCTAATTGGTACATGGATGACACAACTAGCGACAGTTTGGCTAGTTTATGATTTAACAAACTCAGCATTAATGTTAGGAGTTGTCGGATTTACCAGTCAAATTCCTAACTTTTTTCTAGCCCCATTTGGGGGAGTATTTGTTGATAGATTTTCCCGATATCGTACCTTAATCGGTACACAAGTTTTAGCAATGGTGCAGTCGCTAGTCTTAGCTGGACTGACTTTTACTGGTGTGATTCAAATTTGGCATATTATTGTTTTAAGCTTGTTCCAAGGATTTATTAATGCTTTAGATGCACCAGCACGCCAAGCATTTGTCCCTGAATTGGTGGAAAGTAGAGCAGATTTAGCGAATGCGATCGCCATCAACTCAACTATGATTAATGGAGCGCGATTAATCGGCCCAGCCATTGGTGGTGTATTAATTGCTAGCGTTGGTATAGCCTACTGTTTTCTAATTGATGGATTGAGTTATATAGCAGTCATCGCCGGTTTATTAGCGATGAAAGTTAAACCTTGGGAAATGTCAGTCAGTGCTGGTAATCCCATACAAAAAGTCAAAGAGGGATTTGTCTATGCTTTTAGTTTTCCCCCAATTCGTGCCATCTTATTGTTATCAGCTTTAGTCAGTTTGATGGGGCTACAAAATATGATTCTCGTGCCAATCTTTGCCGAAGAAATCTTAGCAGGTGGCGCAGAAACTCTAGGATTTTTAATGGCAGCATCAGGACTAGGAGCATTAACAGGCGGAATTTATCTAGCAACCCGTAGAACCATTTTAGGAATTGGTAAATTAATTGCGATCGCACCCACAATTTTAGGTGTTGGTTTAATAGCTTTTGCTACATCCAGATATTTACCATTGTCTCTATTTACAATGTTATTTGTAGGCTTAGGAACAATTTTACAAATAGCCGCTAGTAATACATTTCTGCAAACCATAGTAGACGAAGATAAACGCGGCAGATTAATGAGCCTCTACACCATGTCATTTTTAGGGATGATACCTTTAGGGAGTTTATTAGGTGGTGCAGTAGCCAGTCGTATTGGTGCGCCCAACACCTTAATTATTGATGGTATAGCCTGTATTATTGGTTCTGCAATTTTTTACAAAAAATTGCCTAGTTTAAAGAAATTAGTCCAGCCAATTTACGAACAGAAAGGAATCATAGCAATTCCCAAAAATTCTTAATATTGGTGTAATACCATTTTTTCACGAAGCTGCTCTGAATTCTGTACTGTAGAGACTAGCCATGCTTAGTCTCTACATTTGTAGGGTATCTCTACCCTACTTGTAATTGCTACCCTCTGAGAATAATTGCACTCAAGAGTAAAACCTTTGACACTTTTCTGGAAATAGTCATATCCTAGTTGTAGTTCAACTTGTCACTTATTACACAACTGCGTCTTATGTCTAGCCAACAACCCAACTCCAACCAAGCATCCAACAAAAAAGTAAATCAACCCAACAATGGTAGAAAACAACCACTAAATAATGGTAGACCCAAGAAAACTGACCATTAAATAAATATACATAAAAAGTAAAAGAGACGTAATAGGTGTTACGTCTCTAAAACTATTGTTACCTAAGAAGATACCCGACAAGATTTATTTATTTTTTACTTGGCTTTTGGCTTGCTCTAAAGCTATTTCTTTGATAGCTTGATAAGAATTCACATTAGCAGTACCTTCAATTGCTTTCACTGCCAAATCTTGAACTTGTTTGAGTGCTGATTCTAGTTGTTTAGACAGATTTTGGATGCGTGTCTCTTGATTAGTAATTGTTTGTTCTAGAGACTGCAATCTCTGTTGATAAAAACGCTTCTGCCCTTCCACTTCTTTAGCATATAAATCAGCCTTGACTTTAGCTTGGTAGTTAGCAATGCCTTTGCCTTCCTCAGTGGCTTTTTTAATCGCCGCTTCTTTCTCTTTGGGGAATGCTTCTACTTTAGCTTTGTACTCTTCAAACTTCTGTTCTTGTTCAGAAATTGTTTTTTCCCTTTCAGCCCACTGTTTGTCTGTTTCCTGTTGTAAATCTTCTAATTGTTTATATAACGCTTTTTGTTGTTGTTCATATTCTTCTTGTTCGAGTTGACGCTGACGTTCTAAATTATATTTATACTCTGCTGCGTTGCGTTGCCGAGTTTTATTAAGATTTTCATGACATTCTTTGATTCTGCTGTGGTATTCTTCTTGTTCTTTTTTCCAAGTATTCTTTTGTTCTAGTAATTCTTGCGTCAGTAATTCATCACGCTGGCTAAACTCCTCTTGATAAGCTTTAGCATTATCTTCGTAGGTGGTAATCAGTGCATCTAATGTATTGTCAGATATCTCTAGATTATGCAACTGTTTTAATTGCTCAACTTCAGTTTCTACGGCTTTTCTAATTTCACCTAAACGAGAAGCTTGTGTAGTTAGTTTTTCAGACAGTTCATTGACAGCACTACCAAAACCCAACTGAATTTTGACTAAGTTTTCAATTGTGTCATTCATTCTTTGTTGGAAGGTAGCAGACTTATTCATAAATTGATTTGCTTCTGTTTTGGGTTTTTCTTTATTGACAGCCTGGTTATTTTTTACAGCTTGGTTGAGTTGCGTTCTCATTGCTGAAGCTTCTTTAATCAAATCCTCATAAGCTTGTAAAATTTCCGCTTTGGTATTTTTTTCTGTTAATTTTTTGGCTGCCATAGAAACCCCTTATTATTCACACACAATTGATTGCAAATTTACTGTAAAATTATTTAGATGCTGAACTATCAAAAGCTTTCATTGCTAAGTCTTGTGCTTGTTTCAATGTGGCTTGCAGTTGGGTAGAAATACTTTCTATTTGTTCAGCTTGTTTTTGAATCGTTTCTTCTAAAGCTTGTATTTGTAATTCGTAACTTTGCTTACTTCCTTCCCATTCTTTTTCAAATAAATCGGCTTCAACTTTAGCTTTTTGGCTGGTTTCTTTAATGGCTTCTTCTCTGGATTTCTTAATCGCTTCTTCTAATTCTTTAGAGAAGTTTGCTACTTTTTGTTGATATTCATTAAATAAACTTTGCCGTTCTGCAATGACTTTTTCCCGTTCCGTCCAGTCTTTTTCTTTTTGTTGTGTGGTTTCTAAAATTTCTCTTTCCAAAAGACGTTTTTTTGACTCGTAGTTATCAGTGTTGAGTTGACGAGAGGTGGTTAATTTATATTGATATTCTTCTTGTTCCTGCTGGCGTTGCTTGGCTAACGAATCTTCATAAACTTGTAGTGCTTCTTCATACTCTGCTTGTTCTTTTTGCCAATCTTTGCGCTTAATTGATATTTCTTTTTCTAAGATTTCGCGCTTACTTGCAATATCTTGCTCTAAAGTTTTTAACTTTTCTTGATGTTCCTGATTTAAGATATCCAAAGCATCAGCAACAATTCTAATTTTTTGCAACTCTTGTAGATGTTGGGTTTCAATGTCTATCGCCCGATTGAGTTCGTCTAATTTGGCGTTTTCTGTCGTTAATTTTTCAGATAGGGAATTGATAGTGCTACCAAATTCTAACTGTAAATCTGCTAAACCTTTGACAATACTATCAACGGTGTAGGTGGAAGCAACAGCTAAAATTTCCTGATTTTTGGCTTTATCTGCTTCTTCTTGTTTCGTAGCAATTTTTGATTCTAGTTGCTTCTGTTCTGTAATAATTTGTTGAAATGCTTGTATTAGTTGCTGTTTACTATCTTTAATGGCAACTGTTGTCATATTTCCACTCCCTTAAAAATGTAGTGATTGAGTAGCAAGCCATACCAAGAACTACCCCATGCAGATATCAGGGTAGCCTTTTGATCATGATTGTTCACGCAGTATTATTGCTGAAATAGGCGCAATAACTTATACTCATTGAAAGTATGAGTGGTCTGCGACCATTGTTGGTGATTGTTGGGATAGCTTAATGGTACTGATGTACTAACTTAATATACTCAACTTCATCTGCTATTGTCAAGATAAAAGTGGTGTTGCTCAAAAACTGAAGACAGCAAATGCTCTCAATTAAATTGCTTGGTTGCAAAGTGAGTAATTTATGATATATGTAATATTGTTACAAACATTACTTTTTTGCAAAATAATTCACGATAGTGCAAGCGTGAATGCACTGAGAGCAGATAATTAAGTCAATAATCATATTGATACAAGCACAGGGCTAGAGTTTTGTGATATCAATGTACACCAGTGAATCAATCAAATATTCTGCTAGAGCAGACATTGGACAAACGAGCCGTGTTCTGGTGGTGGAAGATGAAGAACTAATTCAAGAGATGCTAGCTGTAGCATTAGAGGAAGAAGGTTATGGAGTAGTCACAGTGCCTGATGGGGGTTCGGCGTTGGAATATATCAAAGGCTTTGAGCCGCATGGGGGAGAATTTCCCTTTGATTTGATTATTCTGGATATCATGTTGCCCCAAATTAATGGGTTAGATATTTGCCGCTTGCTACGTCATCAAGGAAACCCAGTACCGATTTTGATGTTGAGTGCTAAAGGTAGCGAAACTGATCGCGTGTTAGGTTTAGAAGTAGGTGCAGATGACTACCTGACTAAACCTTTTAGTATGCGGGAGTTGGTAGCAAGGTGTCGCGCTTTACTCCGTCGTCAGCGTTTAAGCACCTTATCACAGCTACCTGTGCTGAAATATAAAGATGTGACTTTGAACCCCCAAGAGTGCCGGGTGCTGGTACGCGGACAAGAGGTGAATCTTTCCCCGAAAGAATTCCGCCTATTAGAATTATTTATGAGTTACGCGCGGCGGGTGTGGTCAAGGGAGCAGTTACTAGATCAGGTTTGGGGGCCTGATTTTGTCGGTGATAGCAAGACTGTAGACGTTCACATTCGCTGGTTGCGGGAAAAGCTAGAGCAAGACCCCAGCCATCCAGAATATATTGTGACTGTGAGAGGATTTGGCTATCGGTTCGGATAATCTGTTGAGATAGTTGTTAGTTTTTATTAGTCACCAAGCAACTGACAACTTCAACTCAAATGCTTTTATTGGGATTTTTTCTAGGTTTAGCGGTAGGCGTTGGGTTTTGGATTTGGCAACAAATTCAACTACATCGCTATCTAGGGCGATTACTCCAACCGTTAAACACTAACTCTTCTAAATTGACGCTTTCTTGGCTACCTCGCCTACGCCAAGAAATTACCATGCTCAAACAGCAGCGTCAAGAGTTGCAGGAGTCACTGCAAACTCACCAAGACCTACTGGACTTTGCGCCTGTGGGATATTTGCAAGTCGATGAAGAAAATCAACTGCTCTGGTGCAATCAGCAAGCCCGGAAAATCTTGTATTTACAACGATGGCAACCAGGGCAGGTGCGTCTGTTGCTAGAATTGGTGCGGTCGTATGAACTGGATCAGTTAGTTGAAAAAACTCGCGATCGCCAAAAACCACAAACCAAAGACTGGATATTTCATCCTTCTTGTGATAATGCGGCGGAAATGCCGACTATTAAATCATTGGCTTTACGCGCTTCTAGTCTACCTTTACCCCATGGACAGGTGGGTGTGTTTTTAGAAAATCGCCAACCGTTGCTAGATATGAATCAAGTCCGGGAGCGAGCCTTTTCTGATTTAGCCCATGAATTGAGAACGCCTTTGACTTCGATTCGGTTAGTGGTGGAGACTTTGCAAAACCGCTTAGAACCACCTTTAAATCGCTGGGTTGACCGTTTGATGCAGGAGGTGGATAGACTGATTAACTTGGTGCAAAGTTGGCTAGAACTCACCCAAATTGAAACTAACCCCGCCATGCAATTACAACTGGAGGATGTGGAGGTGCGATCGCTGATCACTTCTGTTTGGGAAACCTTAGAACCATTAGCACAGCGTCAACACCTGTCTTTGGCCTATTCCGGCCCTGAGCAGATTTGGATTAAAGGCGACTCAGCCCGCATTTACCAAGTTTTTCTCAACTTGCTGGATAACAGCATCAAGTACAGTTTTCCTGATACCAGCATTCAAATCCAGGCGAAAATTATATCATCAAAAGACAGTCCCAGTTTGGAAATAAATTTAATTGATTCTGGAGTAGGTTTTACTGAAGAAGATTTGCCCCACATTTTTGACAGATTTTACCGGGGAGATAAAGCACGGACTCATTCTTCTGTGCCGGAAAGTAGTTCTGTAGGTAGCATAGTGGGTAATGGTTTAGGATTAGCGATCGTGCGACAAATAGTTTTAGCACATGGTGGTTCAATCAAAGCCATGAATCATCCCGAAACCGGTGGCGCATGGATGCAACTTCAATTTTCCGAAGTGATGCCAAACTCCTAAAACTCAAAAATATAGTTTAAGTTAAAGATATCTTCACGTTTGAGACTACAAGTGTGAAAGCCGTTCTTTATAGTCCCAACCCTGACAGTCCCCAGTTAGCACGCGCCCTTAGACGCTTAGAAAGGGATGTATTACGCATGGGTGCTTTGGTAGAGAAATCATTCCGCCTCAGCCACCAAGCGTTATTTGCCCGTGATTTAATAGCAGCTGAGGAACTGCCTCGATTAGATAAAAAAATTGATCGTTTTTATAGACAGATAGAATCAGATTGTACGGCCATCATGACATTACAAGCACCAACAGCCCAAGATTTGCGCTGTTTAAGTGCTTTTATGCAACTTGTGCGAGACTTAGAGCGGATTGGCGATTATGCCGAAGATTTAGCCGATATTGCCGTTAAAATCTTTCCTTATCCTCCTCACCCGTCTTTACCAGAAATTGCTGTCATGTCTCACCACGCCCAAGCAATGTTAGCAACTAGCTTAGTCGCTTTGGCAGATTTAGATGAAGTCGGTGGGCAAAGTATCAAACACTTGGATGATGTCGTAGACAATGCTTATGATCGCCTTTATCTGACGTTAGCTCAACAACGAGATTTCCCAGGCGTTGTAGAACCAATTATATTGCTAGCATTAGCAATTCGTTGTCTAGAACGTATGGCAGATCATGCAACTAATATTGGTCAACGAGTAGCATACATCGTGACGGGACAACGCTCTTAAATTCAAGGCAACAGGGAACAGGGAACTCTTAACAGGAACTTGTAATGGTTGATTGAACCCCCATTAACGCCAACCGCCAATCGACGAGTGTCTTAAACCCTATTATTGGGAGAAGAAACAGCCAAAAAATCTCAATTAAACTCAAAAATTGACTGTTGCCCGTTGCCTATTCCTGGTTTACTCTCCTGATGGGAGATAACTTTCAGTTACGGCTAATTTAGGCATACATAACCCCGGTTTCTCCAAGAAACTGGGGTTTTAATTTTGTACTGAGCTGAATCGAGTCATAGAAAATCACAATGGCAATGATTAAATCTTCTTATATCTTGCAGCATTCTCAATCAGCATAAGGCGATGCACACCCAACAACCTAAAAATAAGGTTTTGAGCAACTTATAAGCAATGCCCAACCCTGCAAAAATTACCATCAAGGAACAGGTGCAATTAGTTAATCCCAGTAACATTTTACGAAATGCTTACCTTTTCTTAAACTTACACGATTAGATTGGCATAGTAACAGTTATAGGACTTACACAAGTGTCATCATCAAAGTCTCGTGTAGGGTGCGTCAGAAGCGATAATTGGGTCAAAAATCACAGATTTTCAACATCTGACGCACCCTACTAATGTGCCAGTTGCGTCAGTTGACAGTTAAACAATTTAACCCTAGTCAGCCTCATAAAGTAATGGTAAAATTTAATACTATCTTGCTAAAAGTCGATATGTAACTGCCAAGAATTCTACGTAAAATCCGATGCTCATGATTCAATCTGAATTGGCATTGCTGATTGGGACTATCATTCTAGATAAAATTTTAAACTATTGAGTTTTCTATATTCATTATCTAGGAATTGCTGATGATAAATATATCAAAATGGATAAAAATATGATATGTGTACATCACAGTAATAATTAGGTCTTAAGGTTTTAGATTAAAATATTTAAATCAATGAATTATCCAAAATAGAAAAATTTTATATTCAGGGATAAATTCCAGAATTCATTCATCATTAAATATTGTAGTCATAGCAATTTTTTGGATAAACCAGAAGTTTTAAGACAATCAAAAGTTTACTCATTCCCATCAAAAAACCGCTCCCCACAATGTCCTCGATAATTTTTACGCCAGATTCTACTACTGCATTCGACAAACCTAACTTTAGTGGGCATTTACCGCAACAACTATTTACCCGTAGAGAAGTCATCCCCAAGTGTAATGATGTACTGTGGCTGATTGAGCGTGGGGCAGTTCGGACTGTAACTTGGGGTGAAGATGGCACATTTATCACCTTGGGATATTGGGGGCCTGGTGATGTGATTGGATATGCTTTATCTAAAGTCAAACCATACCAAATTGAATGTTTGTCCAGTGTAGAAGTAACCACCTTACCGCCCCATATTTGGCATCAATATACAGATGCTTTATTGACGCATATTCAAAACTCAGAAGAGCTTTTAAGCATAGTTCACCGTAAACCTATTTCACTACGTTTGTGGCAATTTTTGTTGTGGTTAAGTGAAAGATTTGGACAAAACGTAGAACAAGGTACTCTCATTGAGTTATACATTACTCATCAGGAAATAGCAGAAGTTTTGAATACGACGAGAGTCACCATAACCAAGTTGCTACAGGAATTTGAAACTACAGGAATGCTCTTACGCTCTAAACGTCGAATTATTTTGCGTTCATCAAATAATTGAATAAAAAATATTAGTTGAAAAAATCAGTTATGCTCTTGTGCTAATCACTTCAGAAAATGTATAATCACTACTGAGATTATGTGTAAATTTCCTTATGAGCTTTTGGGTGAGGAATTTTACCATATATTGCAACGAGTTGGTGTGAGTGAAAGAGAAAATTATGACAAAACTATTTTGGAACGCTTTAAAGGTAAGTCCAGCACTCGTGGCCGCTACCTTTGTTGCAACCAATGCTGCATGGGCTGGGGAAGCTAATGAAAAGGTGACAAGTGTCTCCCAATTAGCCCAAGCCTCTCAAGAAATCGGTCAGGTAACATCTGTATCACAATTTTCTGACGTACAGCCTACAGACTGGGCTTTCCAGGCTCTGCAATCCTTGGTTGAGCGTTATGGTTGTATCGCAGGTTATCCCAACGGTACATATCGCGGTAATCGTGCTTTAACCCGCTATGAATTCGCTGCCGGTTTGAATGCTTGTTTAGATCGAGTTAACGAACTGATTGCAACAGCTACAGCTGATTTGGTAACAAGGGAAGACCTAGCTACTTTACAGCGTTTACAAGAAGAATTTTCTGCGGAATTGGCAACCCTGCGCGGTCGTGTAGATGCTTTAGAAGCTCGTACTTCTGAATTGGAAGCTAATCAGTTCTCTACTACCACTAAACTTTCTGGGGAAGCTATTTTCGCTGCATCGCAGGCGTTTGGTGAAGACAGAGCCGGCGGTGGAGACTTAGAATCTAACACCACCTTCTCTAACCGGGTGCGCTTAAGCTTAAATAGCAGCTTCACAGGTCAAGATAGATTGCAAATCCGGTTAAATTCTGGCAACATTGTCAACAATAGCTCCGTAACTGGTACCAACATGACCCGATTGGGTTTTGATGGTGTTACTGGTGAAGGTAACAACGTTGAAATCGATAAAGTCAACTACGCTTTCAACTTAGGCCCAGCACGCGTCAAGATAGATGCTACTGGTGCTGAGTTGAACGAAAACGTCAACGTTTTCCACCCTGACTTCAGCAGTAGCGGTAGTGGTGCGCTCTCCCGTTATGGACGCTTCAGCCCAATCTATCGTCTGGGTGCTGGTGGTGCTGGTTTGACTGTTGAATTCAATCCCCGTGGGCCTTTGACTTTGAGCGCAGCTTATTTAGCACCTAATGCTAATGACCCAGCTGATCGTAATGGTATCTTCGATGGTGCTAATGCTATCTTTGGTCAAGTCGCTTTCAAACCAAGCAAAGCATTCAATTTAGGTTTTACTTATGTTCGTGCTTATCAGAATAATGTAGATGGTGTAAACCTGACTAGCAGTACCGGAAGCGGTTTTGCTCGTAGACCTTTTGGTAATGTTGCTACCTCATCCAATAACTACGGTATCCAAGCTACCTTCCAACCTAGCTCTAAATTAACACTAGGTGGTTGGGTAGGTTACACTGATGCAAAATCTGAAGTTGGCCCTCAAGAAGCTGATCTTTGGTACTGGACTACTAGCTTGGCTGTGAAGGACTTCGGTAGAGAAGGTAACACCCTGGGCTTGATTTTTGGTCAACCACCCAAAGTTACTGATGGTAGCAATGGAGTCACTGAGGAATCTGATACTTCCTATCACTTAGAAGGACTCTACAAAATCAAGCTGACCGATAACATTCAGGTAACTCCTGGATTGTTGGTGATATTCAATCCTGAGCATAATGACAACAACAATACCATTTACGTTGGTACTCTCCGCACTACCTTCCGCTTCTAAAACAATATCAGTTGGTTAGTCAGCGTTGAATTACTGATTAACAATAAAAGCCCGTGTCAAAGCGGGCTTTTGTTTTTTACCTCACCCCCAACCCCTCTCCGGCGCGGAGAGGGGAGTAAAAAGACTAATTTGGCGTTACTCCTATCTCTCCTGCTAGAAAAGGGAGTCTGGGAGGGAAAGATTCAACGAACTCACATGATTTTAGGTAAAAATTTATTCAGTTTCAAAATCAGAATCTTGCTGCTTAGATAAATCTGAGGGTGGTCTGTCGCTACTCCAAGCCCACCAAGCACAACCACATTGGCAATTGTAAAACTCCTGCCATTTGCGGCGATGGTTTTCGGTAAACACAGGCGATCGCCGATTAATCCAAACTTGCAAAGCCTCTAAACTACTAGCACGGCAGTGAGGACAGCAAAACTCATAAGCGTGAACTGCCTTATGTGTCCATTCAGGCGGAGTGAGAGCAAAAGCGTCCATTAGAATAATGAGTAATTTTTAATTCGTAATAATACAATACACGGATAGGGAGTGTTGACTGTTGCCCAATGCCCAATGCCCAATGGAAGCCAATATTGAAATTCGCCGCTTGTTAGATGTAATGCCCGCGTCTGGGCGCATGACAACTAAAATTGTCAGTAAACCAGAACAATCTCAGGTGATAGATGCTGCATTTCCTTTACCTTGGGGTCAAGACCGACCAATATATATTAATTTTGATTTATGGGGTCGTCTGACGAAACCACAACGAGATTTACTGTTATTACAGAAGGTTGCTTGGTTAACTGGTGTGAGATGGTTTAAACCAGATATTTACCAAGGTGTAGCTTTGGCTGGGTTGTTGGGGGCTTTAGTGGAATCAGCACAATCAGATTTTGTGGGGGTGGCGGTTGGTGTGGGTTTAAGTGCGATCGCTCTCACACGAATTTGGCGCGTCAATAAGTCCTCAGAGTCACAGCTAAATGCTGATTTGGCAGCGATTAAAGTCGCACAACGACGGGGTTACTCAGAAACGGAAGCGGCTCAACATTTGTTAACGGCTATTGCAGCAGTGGCTAAGATAGAGGGGAATTCTAGTTTAGACTTTATTGATTTAATTCGTTGCCAAAATTTGAGAGCGATCGCTGGTTTGTCACCTATTGGTGTACCAGATAGTTCTGATTTTTAAACGCAGAGGAGCGCAGAGGAAACGCAGAGGTACGCGGAGGGTTAATGAATTAATTTTGATTTTCCCTACTCCCTATTCCCCTATCATCTTGGTAAGAATATTATTTGTGATGGCTTCTGCATCTGGGTTTAATAATGAGGGGCGTAACTTCGGTGCATTGTAATCATCTAGTCCCCAACTCCACTGCATCGAACCTGTGGCAAATACTATAGCCCCTGAATCTGCGGTGTACATTGTCATATCAGAATACCTAGTTTTGCCTTTGTAGCGATATGGTGAATGGGCTAGAAGAATTGTGTTTGTTGGGGCGTAACGAAACATCCGATCTACTTCGTAGCCTAAAAGTCCTGTGAGGCGCATTTCTTTGGGGGGTGTTTTGCTTTGGTTCTGTACGGATGCTGTACTATTATCGGGGCGTAATTGTGTACCAGCTAACAACCAATTCGGTGCTGTGTCTTTCACTACGATGTCAGAATTGACTTGAAAGGTTTCATACATGACTCCTATCAATGTTTCTTCTGGACGATTTACAGGTTGCTTGCGCCACAGTGTTGTTACTAAGAAATCATTGGTGGGATCATCATCTCTCACAAATGGATCTAAAGCCGCACTTTCTTTATACGTCACGATAGTACGGTTGATGTCTTTGGTAATTAGGCTAGGTTCAAAGCGAATTTGCCAATAGCAGGTGTTAGCAGAAAAAAAGCCGAGACTCACACCAGCATCTCTTGCTGTCTCCACATTTTGCCGCATTTTGGCTGACCAATATTCATCATGCCCTACTGAGAGAAACACTTTATGTAACCACAGCATGGGTTTAGTTGTATCCAAGTCTAAAGGATTTTCATGGGTATCAATATCTGTGATGTATGTCACATCATATCCAGAACGTTCTAGCCATCTGACCATGTTATATTCCCAACCAGCGTTAGAAGTTCTCCTTTTTGGTTGAAAGTTGGTTAAAAATTCTCCTGCACCAACTCCATAGGCGGCGGCTGAGTTGGGACTTGCAGCATAGGGACGGTTGAAAGACACTTTGTGTGCTTGTTTACCGCGACTGTTCCAACGGTACAGGGACATCCCACCCCAATTGTTGTAGGCTTGATAGGTGGTGACGCTGGATTGAAATACAATGTCAGAAGGGCGACTGTCATCACGCACCACAAAAATGATGTAGCTTTGCTTACCACTTTTGCTAGCAGTCAGTTTGGCTAAATAAAAACCACTAGCCCATTCTGTTAAATCTTGGGTACTATAGGGAATTTTGAGAATATATGGCTCTTGCCAATTACATTCAATCAAACCCGTGGCTTTATCTATAGTTGGCGGTGGTTGTCTTTTTCCGACTCGTTTAATTGCAGATGACATGAGTCTACCGCCAGCACCACCATACCAACCCATGCGAAAGATTTCTATGGTGTAACTTGGCTCTTTTGTATTCACGAATAATTTAATTGTGTCACCACGATTTACACTGGTGAGTGAAGCATAACCTTCTATTTCTCGCCTAGTAGCAGGATTAGTCAACTGCCAAGCCGTAGTACCGATTTTTTGATTTTCAATGATGATCGGGTTAGTTCTTTGATCTGCTAAAGCATCTGGTTGGTAAAAAATGACAACACTAGCGATAGTGAGTAATACTGGTATGACGAACTTGGTAACAAAGTTAAATCGTTGTCTAAAGCACATTACAGTCTCAGCAGTAGTAAGCAATCAAATTGGTAGTATGTTTGATTGTTTCACGTTGAGTGTTGTTTATGTGCGAAATTAGAACAGAAGGCAGGAGATAGCAGGGAAAATCTTACTATTCCTAGCATTCACGCTTTCAAAATATCTTAATTCCAAATATCCTCTGAGACATCCATCTATATCCTGATTTCATTGCAAGTTAAGTTCAGTCATGGTTTCTAGAACTTGACGATAGTTCATAGATTGGTTTTTTTGCAGATAAAGGTCTGCTGAACGAATTAAATTTTGAACAGCATCTTCTTTACGATTTAACTTAGCAAAAGATAAACCAGCATAGTAATAAGCTTCTGGTTGGTCTGGCCACATTTTTAAAGTAAAAACAAAATCTCGAATCGCTGCTTCGTACTGCCCTAAATTATAATACGCAATTCCCCTGGTGAGATAGGCCGGAAAAAATGTTTTTTCTTGAGTAATTAGTTGATTCATTTCCTCAACTACTTGCGTAAACTGACTCATTTGAATCCTGACGTTTGCCAGATTTAAACGAGTAATTGGTGTGGGTGCTAATTGTACTGATTTAGTTAAATCTTCCAGAGCTTTTTTAATTTGTCCAGAACGTTGATAAGCTAAAGCTCGATTATTATAAAGTGCAGGAGATAACTGTAATTTTGCCGCTTGATTAAAGCTTTTAATCGCTTCTGGTAATTGATTCAGTTCGCTCAGTGCAATCCCCTTAACAATAAAAACTTGAGCCGGGGTATTTTTACCTTGAATTTGAATGATTTGATTTAAATCTTGTAAAGCAAAATCATATTGTTTCAGCAAAATGTAAGTTTGCGAACGATTAAATAAAGCCGTGACTACATTAGTCCCATTTTTGATTTCACGGCTCCATTGTTGAATCGCACGCGTCAGATTCCCCTGCTGAAAGTTCTGTTCAGCACTGGAATTAGAGTTGGGAGATACAGGTTGATTATTAGGTGTTACTTGTGCTTGAACACTTGTCAAGCAACTTGCCCAAACTATTCCTATACCTAATATTAATTTTAAGCGATTAAAATGGCGTTCACGACTCAAACCAGACATAAAATTATGGGACATAATTAGTTTGGGCAGAACAGCGATCCAGTTCGGGTTTAACCATCAAGTTCACTAGACGAGGGCCATCTTGTCCTACTTTGCTAGCTAGGGCATTAATTTGTGCAAAAATCTGGGGAGTGTAGCGAGTTTTGTAAACGTTTAAGGCACATTGGCAGAAGTTTCTTTTAATCCTGAGTTTGGCAGGATCTGGGTTTTGATTCCCTACGCATCCTTGCATAAATTGCGTTTGAATATTAGTAAAGTTAGCCCAATTATTATTAGCTGTATTCTGATTATTATTGTTATTACTGGGTTGTGGGCGAGAATTCTGAGCTTGGCTAACTTGGGCAGTAAATATGAGAGTCAACAGTGATATAACCAACAGTGTAGTGCTGTTTTTAAATTTCATATTGTGGAATTTCCTGGGGTGAATTTTTGTTATGAAAGTAATTGAAAATAACTTTTCTTGGGAAATTAAAGATTAATTTTTTGCACGAACATTCTAGCACAATAAAAGTTAAATATGCAACTTTGATATACTTCTTAAAAAAAAGAAAATTTTCACATGATATCCAGTCCGGTTAATTACTGATAATTAACTGAAGATGCAGACTTTTCTCTGACTCTGTTAAGAGTTCCCTGTTTCTTGTTCCCTAGCCCTCACAGATATGATAACTATTCTAACGGACATGATATGAGTTGGATGAACCTCTCCCTCACCTCTCTCCATCTGCGAGAGAGGAATTTCAGGCTATATTAACAGGCTAAAAGTCAGTTTGTCAGGGACTTCCAGATAAAAAAACATCCAAAATGTAGGGTGCGTCAGGACGAGTAAACCTAGCTATACCAAGAAAATATTCATTCTGACGCACCCTACTAACTAACTACTAACTAACAGTCAATTTGGCTCATTTATTTTTTGGTGTTCCTTCAGCTTTTCTCCTGTGATTAAGAGAGGTTTGGAGAGGGGTGAAAATTATGCGTCGAACTCACGTTTATTAGGGTTAGAACTCAAAGAATAACCCTAAGCGTCCCATAAAGTTAGAGGCGTTATTGTAGATAGAAGAAGCCGCAGATGTAAAGGCTGCACCTGCATTAAAGGTAATGGTGCGATTCAGGCGTGCAACGCAACCAAAAGCACCCGCCCAAGAACTACCATAAACGCCAGTTCCTACACCGCAACCATTATTAACACCTTGTGGCAGGGTGTTGGGAATCGCTGATAAAGCAGCCGCTAGCGCACCCACAGATTCAATTTGTTTGCCCAATTGATGTAATCCTCTATCAATGGCAGAGGGATCGAAACTAGCAGTACCTAAATTGCCAGATTGATCTACGGTGACATAACGTGTATCACCGCTTTGATATCTATTGCCCACAAATGAGCCTGAAGAAGCTAGCCCTGGTAATGTGTAGTAACTGGCAGCAGTACCAAAAGCCATCTGTCCAGCCCCAGTAGCGATCGCACCTGTACCAATCGCAGTAGAATTGTCACCACTAGCCACCGCATTCGCTCCGAATGCTGTAGAGTTTACCCCAGTCGCACGAGTAGCAGTACCAATAGCTGTAGAATAATTCCCAGTTGCTTGAGAATTATAAGCAAATGCAGCAGCATCTATTCCTGAAGCAATTGCCGAATCACCAACTGCTGTTGCTGGATCACCTGTTGCTTGGGCATTACGACCAATGGCAATTGTGCCAATTTCGGTAGCTTGGGCATTTTGACCAATGGCAATAGCTCCCTCTGCACCAGCATTTGCACCATCACCAACAGCAGCAGCACTTACGCCACTGGCAGTAGCATTGTTACCAAAAGCAGAAGCATTTACTCCACTGGCATTACTATTACTACCATAGGCAGAACCACCTTCTCCACTGGCATTGCTATTATTACCATAGGCAGAAGCATTAGCTTGAGTAGCTTGGGATGCGTTACCAAAAGATGTGGAATTGTTACCATCAGCTTTACCAGTGATACCTATGGTAATAGCATTTTCTCCTACTGCAACCGAATTAGCTCCTATGGCGGTGGAATTTGTTCCTGTTGCCGAAGAATTAGCACCTGTAGCTGTAGCAAAGTCACCAGTGGCTCTAGCTCCTGCACCTGTAGCTGTAGCATTTGCTCCTACTGCTCTAGCATCTGCACCTGTAGCCGCAGCATTCAAACCTTCTGCATAAGCATCTCTACCTGTAGCAATCGAATTTTCACCCACTGCTTGAGCATTATCACCAGTAGCAATTGAACTCAGTCCTGATGCAGCTGCACCTTGACCAATGGCGGTAGAATTGTCACCACTAGCTCTAGCAGCATCACCGTAAGCCGAAGCAGAAATACCAGTGGCTTGGGCGGCATTACCTGTAGCGGTGGCAGAATTTTGGCTAGCACTTGCACCTGTACCGACAGCGATCGCATTTGTGACATTATCAACAATTGTTGCACCTTCACCTATGGCAGTTGAACCTGTCGCCCCTGTTCCAACTGTTGCACCTGTACCTGTGGCAATGCTGTTATTTGCACTGGCATTGGCATTAGAACCAGTGGCAACAGCACCCTGCCCACCTGCTGACGCTGCATTACCTGTGGCTAAGGAATCATTCCCCGATGCGATCGCACCTTGACCAATGGCGGTAGCATTTGTACCACTAGCTCTAGCAGCATCACCGTAAGCCGAAGCAGAAATACCAGTAGCTTGGGCGGCGTTACCTGTGGCGGTGGCAGAATTTTGGCTAGCACTTGCACCTGTACCGACAGCGATCGCATTTGTGGCATTATCACCTATTGTTGCACCTTCACCTATGGCAGTTGAACCTGTCGCCCCTGTTCCAACTGTTGAGTTTGTACCGAAAGCGATCGCATTTGTGACATTATCAACAATTGTTGCACCTTCACCTATGGCAGTTGAACCTGTCGCCC
>NZ_LUHJ01000074.1:51212-52058 GCF_001597745.1 Anabaena sp. 4-3
ATTGGCTTCTGTGTTCGTACCTGTGGCAATGCTGTTATTTGCACTGGCATTGGCATTAGAACCGGTGGCAACAGCACCCTGTCCACCTGCATTAGCTGTATTACCTGTGGCTAAGGAATCATTCCCCGATGCGATCGCACTTTGACCAATGGCGGTAGAATTTGTACCACTAGCTCTAGCACCATCACCGTAAGCCGAAGCAGAAATACCACTGGCTTCGGCAGCATTACCTGTGGCGGTGGCAGAATTTTGGCTAGCACTTGCACCTGTACCGACAGCGATCGCATTTGTGGCACTCTCACTGACTGTAGCTAGATTACCTATGGCAGTCGAGCCTGTTGCACCATTCTCAACTGTTGCACCTGTACCTGTGGCAATGCTGTTATTTGCACTGGCATTGGCATTAGCACCGGTGGCAACAGCACCTTGTCCACCTGCTGACGCTGTATTACCTGTGGCTAAGGAATCATTCCCCGATGCGTTCGCACCTCTACCAATGGCGGTAGAATTGTCACCACCAGCGTTCGCACCATCACCGTAAGCCGAAGCAGAAATACCAGTGGCTTGGGCGGTGTTACCTGTGGCGGTGGCAGAATTTTGGCTAGCATTTGCACCTGTACCGACAGCGATCGCATTTGTGGCATTATCACCAATTGTTGCACCTTCACCTATGGCAGTTGAACCTGTCGCCCCTGTTCCAACTGTTGCACCTGTACCTGTGGCAATGCTGTTATTTGCATTGGCATTGGCATTAGAACCGGTGGCAACAGCACCTTGTCCACCTGCTGACGCTGCATTACCTGTGGCTAAGGAATCATTCCCCGATGCGTTCGCACCTCTACCAAT
>NZ_LUHJ01000074.1:52233-61013 GCF_001597745.1 Anabaena sp. 4-3
TTATTGTTGCACCTTCACCTATGGCAGTTGAACCTGTCGCCCCTGTTCCAACTGTTGAGTTTGTACCGACAGCGATCGCATTGTCTGCACTAGCAGTAGCAGTATTACCAGCCGCAATGGAATTAGTGCCTGATGCTGTGGCTACTTGTTCAAATTGACCAGTACCAGCATTAAAAGTACCACCCCCCAAAGCTAGAGAGCCATTACCTGTTGCACTTGCTCCTGCACCCACGGCTGTGGCACTGTCAGCAGTAGCTTGTGATGTATCACCCACAGCTGTCGCTGAAGTTCCTGAAGCGTTAGCAAATGTTCCATAGGCTGATGCACCAATCGCAGAGGCTTGAGAGAAGCTACCTGATGCTATCGCCTGATCTCCCGTAGCTTGGGCTTGAGTACCTGTAGCCACTGCGCTAGTCCCACTAGCTTGGGCTTGAGTACCTGTAGCCACTGCGCTAGTCCCACTAGCTTGGGCTTGAGTACCTGTAGCGATCGCACCTGTTCCAGTAGCTTGGGCTTGAGTACCTGTAGCGGTAGCAAAACTACTGGTAGCATTTGCACCTGTACCCACAGCGATCGCATTTGTGGCATTATCACCAATCGTTGCACCTTGACCTATGGCAGTTGAACCGGTTGCCCCTGTACCAACGTTAGCTCCATTACCTGTAGCGATTGAGTTACTACTTCCCACATTAGCACTCGTACCTGTAGCGATCGCATTTTCGGCATTATCACCAATCGTTGCACCTTCACCTATGGCAGTAGAACCGGTTGCCCCTGTACCAACGTTAGCTCCATTACCTGTAGCGATTGAGTTACTACTTCCCACAGTAGCACTCGTACCTGTAGCGATCGCATCTGTCGCCCCTGTACCAACTGTAGCTCCATTACCTGTAGCAATGCCGCTATTAGCACCAACACTAGCACTCGTACCAGAAGCGATCGCATTTGTGACATTATTATCTACAGTCGCACCTTCACCTATGGCGGTAGAACCTATTGCCCCTGTTCCAACTGTAGCTTGATTACCTATAGCTGTAGCATTATTCGCTAAAGCTCCCGCCGTATTACTCCCAGTGCCTATAGAAATTGCATTACTCGCACCTGCTCCAGTGGTAGCATTAGCACCAACTGCCACGGAATTATCACCTTGTGCTGTTGCGCTATCTCCGAAGGCTGCTGAGGAACTACCTGACGCATTACTATTAGTTCCTACAGCTGTACCTGAAGCACCGGCTGTGGATTCGTTACCAACTGCTGTGGCATTCACGCCGTCATTGACAGTGGCAGATCGTCCAATAGCGATCGCACCAGCAGATGATGAATTATCGGAATTTACGGTAGCAGATTGTCCAATAGCTATTGCCCCCTGTGCGGAAGTTGCAGTCCCTGATGTTTCTGCGTCAGTACCTATAGCTATGCTGTTGTTACTTGCTGCACTTGCTCCTGCACCAATAGCCGTAGCGTTTAATCCCTGTGTTGTATTTATGAAGCTACCACCAACAGCGTTTGGTTCAATTTGGACTTTTTGGGCCTGAGCAACAGGAATTCCTGTAGATATCAATCCCGTAGGCAACAGCAAACTTGTAAATAGTAGAAATATTAATTTCCGATAACCTCTATTGATAGGTTTTAGATTTATAGCACACCAGTAAATAGCATGAAGACGCATGAAATTACCTTCTTTTTTTGTGTAGTAAACTTTTGGGGATGCAAATACCAATTTGCGTTGTTGTTAAGCACTAGATTTATTTAGTCAAAATCATCCTAAACAAAATCTGCGCCTCTGGTATGGCTCAATCTAAATTCGCAATCATTTAGATTGATTTACTTGGGAGTCCATTTGAAATTATTTCAATTTGCAAACCCTCATTTTTTCTTGGCTGATTTCTGAAAAATTGTCGATATTATCTATTAAACCTCATGATTATTCAACATACAATTTCAGATTTTTAGTATTAGATGCACACTTAAGTATTAAATATATACAATTGTTTATGTCTGCATTAAAATTGCTCGATAGGCTCACCCGTTAGATTTTGATTACCCCCCGGAAACGATAAATTATTTTCATTCATAAACCGCTCATTAATCAAGCTGGTAAACATTTCTATGTGTGCTTGCCATTGCACTAAAACACTTTGTAACCTACCTAATCTTTCTGTTATTGGAACTTGTTGTAAACCATAGTCAAAGTTGCCAAAATACCTGATAGCGGGCATCTTAGCCTCTTGATTCTCTTGTGGTAGCTCTATCTGACTAATTTGCATATTGAGATTTCCTTGTTCTAAAGTATAGGAAATATTCACATCTACTTTTGGCGGTTGAATACCAAACTCCAGCCAATTCCCACCAGCAAACAAATTTTTAGCTAGATAAGTTTGAGCCAGTTGGGGTTGTTCCCGAAAACTGACAACTCCCGTTAAATTTATCCCCAGCCCTTCATATTCTACATAGGGTAATACCTGGGTATAAAGCTGGGCAATCTGAGCAGCTACTATGTTGTCAATTGATTTACCAATGATATTTTCTAAAAAAATAGTTCTGCTGTTATCAGATGCGATTTGCAGCCCATTCTCAAAAATCAGTTGAGAGCCTTGTTGAGTATATACCGGATTGCTATCTAGTCGCCAATCCTGGGGAACAATGCCACTATATTTCAGAAAATCCCAATTCAATAAAGTTGGATTTTGGTTTTTCACCAAAAACACAACCGATAACTCATACAAAGATAACTCGTGTCCAGAAAAATTTTGATACATCTTATTTCACAACCCCTGAGCAACAAACTGAGTATACTACACCATCAGAGGATGCTTGACAAGTATTATTATTAACATCACAGTCTTTCAAGTATCACCCCCCAAGCACCCCTTCCCTACCTCTCCCTCACTCTCTCCTACGTCGTTATGTAACATAGTTCACTTTTTCTACCCATCCGCAGAATATTCAGGAATTTTTTATATTTTCATAACTTAAATTAAATTTTGAGCAATTTATACATTATTCCTACTTATGTACGTGTATTTTTTAAGACGATAATTAAAGTAAGTGCGTAAGTAGTTTAACTGTTAAATTGACTGAGTAATCTTCTAAAAGCCTAAAAATGTATTTTTGCCTCTGTAAATATACATAATTCTCTAATTTTATTGGTCAGAAACCAAGTATTTTTTCTGAAAAAAATATGTTGATTTAGTATTGTTAAAATATTTGAGAAACTTAGTTTTTTTAACCAAATTCTTTGAAATTATATTGACAAAAACCTGAACAGGAATACATCATGGTACGTAACAAGTAAAAATAAAAACTCGTGACAAAAAAACTTGCCGCCAGAATTGCAGCAAGAAAGAATCAGCTAGTTTTCTGTAGGTAACTAGCGTGTTTCTCATTTGCCTATACATAGTCAACAAAAATAAATAGTGGTACTCAGGTAAAGACAATAATTATGGATATTCAGCAACCTATTTCCAATACTATTGATGGAACTCCATCCGCTTCCCAAAACCCATTATTGAGCAGCGAAACAAATATATTTAATCCTCAAAACGAACAGCAGCTATATAATCCAGCATCAGCGAGTGATTTGACCACACCAACACTCAATTATCCTGTTGGTACTTGGTCGTATTTGACTGGTGAAGGGAATGGGATTTTTTGGGGGACAGATCAAGCAGATAGCCTGTATTTACAGGTTGGTATAGGTAATAGTTTAGAATTTAGTAGCAACGGCACAGACTTTTATCAAAGTGGGTTAGTAGTTGGTCAAGATAGTCATATTTCAGTTAACTTAGGGTTTGGTAATGACAGCCTATATATTGATAGTTCTTTAACAAATGCCCTCAATACTACAGGTGCAAAACTTACCTTTGATGGTGGAGAAGGTAACGATAGCGTATTTGGCCCCAATCTAGACACAACATGGAATATAACCAGCAAAAATGCTGGTAACGTTGGTAGTATTGAGTTTGAAAACGTTGAAAATCTCAAAGCTGCCGCTAATAATTATGCCACCTTTGTCTTTACCCCAGAAGGTAGTTTAGATGGAATTGCGGATGGCGGAGATGGAAATTTAGGTACTTTAGTTATTGACGGTGGAACTTATAACAACGCTCAATTTATCGCCTATAGTCCCCATTCCGGGATTATTCATCTAGACGACAAGACAATTGAATATGCTGGTTTAGCACCAATTTTTGATACCAGTGTAACAGCAGATAGAGTATTCACTGCTACTGAGGGAGATGATCAAATCCTTGTCAGCAAAGTAGCTACAGGACAAACGAGGATTTTTAGTAGCAATAACACCTTTGAAAATATTACCTTCTGGAATCCCAGTAATTCCTTAACAATTAAGGGGTTAGCAGGTAATGACATCATTACTATAGACTCACTCGATGCCAATTTTACTAAATCCTTAGTAATTGAAGGTAATGACGGCAATGACCAGGTGAATTTTGAGCAAGATTTAACCCTGAATGGGGGTAATTTAACAGTAGATGCAGAAAGTATTTTTGTCAAAACTGGAGTCACAATTGACACTACACAGCCAGGCGGTATTGACGGGACTATAAATTTCACTGCGTCCGATTCTTATACAGAAAACGACCCTTTGCGTCTGTTTGATTCTTTGTCTTTAGAATTGTTAGAATTAAAGAAGATGAATCTGACGCGAGCAGTTCAGATTAACCTGACAGGAGCAACCATCAAGGCTGGTGATATTAATATGTCAGTCTCCTCCAGCCTGACAGGACAAGTAGAAGATTATATTTTGGCGCAGCTTGATTTAACTTCTAACGCAACTATTTCTGTGATTGACTCCAGAATTGAAAGTAGCGGCAATGTCACCCTATCTAGTAGTTCCGTAGTCAAAGGAGAAATACTAGCAGCAGGACAAGCCGTGATCGGGTATGCGATATTATTAGCTCAAGGTCTATGGGATGCTGGAAATGCCACTTCCAATATTAACAGTTCAGCGATCGCACATATTTCTGGGAAAAGCTCCCTGGATGCTAAGGGAGATTTATCTATCACCTCTACCAACGAAGTTGACGTAACTACTGAAGGGCTGGCTCGTCCAATATCGTTATTAGACGGGGCTGAACTAGGGGGGGGTATTGCCGTAGCTAGAATTACAAATACCACCCAGGCTTATATTGACATATCCGACAATCAATCAATTTCGGCAGCCAACATAGCATTATTAGCAGACTCTAAAAATGAGATAGAGACTAGAGGCAAATCTGCTACATTGGGAGTAACCCGGAACAATGACCCGGTCTCAGAATTAACAGAAGGACAGACTACCGCCGTCTTAAATCGCTTCGGACTCGATTGGTTTGATAGAGCAGGAGCATTAGCATTTACCAAACTCAACAGCCAAACCCAAGCTTACATATCTGCTGATGATGTTGACAACCCCAGTAGCATTAATACTACAGGGAAATTAACTATTAATGCCAATACCAACAACAACATTAAAAGTGAAGCAGACAGTACCTTCACTGTCACACAGATACCCGTTGTGTTTGCTTCTGATTCTATAGCTGGCAACTTGGTTGATATCGAAACCTCTGCTTATATCAGTGGCAATACATCTATTCATGCCGGTGGCATAGATATTACAGCAATTACAGATGGCACTATCAACAGTACAGCATTTGGCAGTTCTTCAGCCGACTCCAATTTTGCCATCAACACCATTCAGGCTTCGACCATTGCTGCCATCACTAACACCGCCACCATTCAAGTTGGTGATGATAATACTCTCTCCATGAGAGCCGAAGACAAAACTACAATCGAGTCTTTTTCTCTAGGGGCTGTTATCAGTGATAAATTTTTGCAAGAAAACAAGACTAATATAGCTGTAGGAATAGCCAACGCCAGGAATCAAATTGACAACACAATAAAGGCTTATATTGGGAGTTCTACAGTTAGTTCATCTAGTGATAACAATGTCAATATTACTATAGAGGCTTTATCCAGCAATACAATTACCTCCGAGTCACTTGCCGTAGCACTTGGAGCCAGTACATCGGCAAAATCTCTCAGTGCTGGTGGCGCACTCTCCAATAACTTTATTCGCACCAAGACTAACGCATATATCTCATACTCCACCCTCACCGACAACATTGGGGATGTGACGATTACAGCCAATAATAATGCTAATATCAATGCAACAGTTGTAGCAACGGCAGCTTCAGTAGGAAGTGGTTTGGCAGGAGGAATTGGTGCTGCTGTTGCTAATAACTACATTGGCTATGACAATGATGACAATAACACTCGTAACCCAGCCGAAGTTCAAGCTTACATTCAAAACTCCAGGATCACTAGCGATGGTAACTTGACCTTAAATGCCGAATCTAGTGGCAGCATCACAGCCGGGGTGGGTGCAGGTTCGGTCGCAGTCGCCATCCCTTCTTTACCTGATCCAAAAAAACCAAAAGCGAAATTTGGGGAGGCATTTGCTATTAGTGGTTCAGGAGTCTTCACAGAGAATCAGATAGCAACTTTAGTTAAAGCTTTTGTTGATAGTGATGGCACAACAAGTATTCAGACTAAATCTGCCATTATCTCGGCTCAAGACTCTTCCATAATCAAAGCTGATGCAGGTGCAGCATCTCTAGCCGCATCAGCCGCAGCAACAACAGGCGGTTCTTTAGCTATCGGTGTTGCCCTAGCTAGTAACTTGATTTCTAATGAAGTCGAAGCTTATATTAGCAATATAAACAGCAATACAGATATTAATCCAGATAAGTCCTTCAAGACAACCACAGGCAACATTTCACTATCTGCTACTAGCAATGGCACAATTGAAGCCATATCAGTCGCCGCTTCTTTGGCAGCTGGTTTTGGTACAACAGGTATAGCCTTGAGTGGTGCAGGTGGGGAGTCTAAAAATACAATTCTCACCAAGACTAACGCCTATATCAGTAATAGTGTAGTTGACAGTGCCAATGGAGTTAGTTTAACGGCAACAAACTCCGCTAACATTGATGCCACAATTGCCGCAGTCTCAGCATCTGCTGGTGGCGGTGGGGCTACTGGTGTAGGAGTTGCCATTGGTGCAGCTGTGGCTAATAACTACATTGGCTATGAGGGGGATAGCCGTGACCCTCTTGAACCGGAAGCTTATTGGCGAAATTCTACCCGTAATCCCATCCAAGTACAAGCTTATTTGCAAAATTCCAGCGTCACGGCTACAGGTGACTTAACCTTGAGCGCAGTTGCCAATAACAATATTAACGCTGGTGTGGGTGCAGGTGCGATGGCGGTGGCAGCAGGGGGTGCTGGGGGAGGTTCTGGTAGTGGTTCAGGAGTGAACACTGTTAATAAGATAGCGACTTTAGTGAAAGCTTTTGTTGATGGCTATGGTACAACAGGTATTCAGACTAAATCTGCCATTATCTCGGCTCAAGACTCCTCCACAATCAAAGCTGATGCTGGTGCAGCATCTCTAGCAGCATCATTCGCAGGTGCAACAGGCGGCTCTTTAGCTATCGGTGTTGCCTTAGCTAGTAACTTGATTTCTAACGAAGTCGAAGCCTATATTAGCAATGCAAACAGCAATACAGATAGCAATACAGATAAGTCCTTCAAGACAACCACAGGGGACATCTCTCTATCTGCTACTACTGATGCAACTATTGAAGCCATATCAGTCGCCGCTTCTCTAGCAGCAGGTTTTGGTGGCGCGGCAGGTATAGCCTTGAGTGGTGCAGGTGCGGAGTCTAAAAATACAATTCTCACCAAGACTAACGCCTATATCAGCAATAGTGTAGTTGATAGTGCCAGTGGAGTTAGTTTAACGGCAGAAAACTCCGCTAACATTGATGCCACAATTGCCGCAGTCTCAGCATCTGCTGGTGGCGGTGCGGCTACTGGTGTAGGAGTTGCCATTGGTGCAGCTGTGGCTAATAACTTCATTGGCTATGATGGGGATACTCGTAACCCTGCCCAAGTGCAAGCTTATTTGCAAAATTCCAGCGTCACGGCTACAGGTGACTTAACCTTGAGCGCAGTTGCCAATAGCAATATTAACGCTGGTGTGGGTGCAGGTGCGATGGCTGTGGCAGCAGGGGGTGCTGGGGGAGGTTCTGGTAGTGGTTCAGGAGTGAACACAGTCAATAAAGTAGGGACTTTAGTTAAAGCTTTTGTTGATGGCGATCGCACAACAGGTATTCAGACTAAATCTGCCATTATCTCGGCTCAAGACTCCTCCACAATCAAAGCTGATGCTGGTGCAGCATCTCTAGCAGCATCATTCGCTGGTGCGGTTGGTGTTTCCTTGTCTATCGGTGTTGCCCTAGCTGATAACTTGATTTCTAACGAAGTCGAAGCCTATATCAACAATGCAGATAACTCCTTCAAGACAACCACAGGCAATATTTCACTATCTGCTACTACTGATGCAACTATTGAAGCCGTATCAGTCGCCGCTTCTTTAGCAGCAGGATTTGGTGTCGCAGCAGGTATAGCCTTGAGTGGTGCAGGTGCGGAGTCTAAAAATACAATTCTGGGCAAGACTAACGCCTATATCAGTAATAGTGTAGTTGATAGTGCCAGTGGAGTTAGTTTAACGGCAGAAAACTCCGCTAACATTGATGCCACAATTGCCGCAGTCTCAGCATCTGCTGGTGGTGGTGGGGCTGCTGGTGTAGGAGTTGCCATTGGTGCAGCTGTGGCTAATAACTTCATTGGCTATGACGGGTATACTCGTAACCCTGCCCAAGTGCAAGCTTATTTGCAAAATTCCAGCGTCATGGCTACAGGTGACTTAACCTTGA
>NZ_LUHJ01000074.1:61219-108871 GCF_001597745.1 Anabaena sp. 4-3
CAAGCTAAATCTGCCATTATCTCGGCTCAAGATTCCTCCACAATCAAAGCTGATGCAGGTGCAGCATCTCTAGCAGCATCATTCGCAGGTGCGGTTGGTGTTTCCTTGTCTATCGGTGTTGCCCTAGCTGATAACTTGATTTCTAACGAAGTCGAAGCCTATATCAACAATGCAGATAACTCCTTCAAGACAACCACAGGCAATATTTCACTATCTGCTACTACTGATGCAACTATTGAAGCCGTATCAGTCGCCGCTTCTTTAGCAGCAGGATTTGGTGTCGCAGCAGGTATAGCCTTGAGTGGTGCAGGTGCGGAGTCTAAAAATACAATTCTGGGCAAGACTAACGCCTATATCAGTAATAGTGTACTTGATAGTGCCAGTGGAGTTAGTTTAACGGCAGCAAACTCCGCTAACATTGATGCCAAGATTGCCGCCACCTCAGCATCTGCTGGTGGTGGGGCTGCTGGTGTAGGAGTTGCCATCGGTGCAGCGATCGCTAATAACTTCATTGGCTATGAGGGGGATACTCATAACCCTGCCCAAGTGCAAGCTTATTTGCAAAATTCCAGCGTCATGGCTACAGGTGACTTAACCTTGAGCGCAGTTGCCAATGGCAATATTAACGCTGGTGTGGGTGCAGGTGCGATGGCTATCGCTGCTGGTGTTGGGGGAGGTTCTGGTAGTGGTTCAGGAGTGAACACAGTCAATAAAGTAGGGACTTTAGTTAAAGCCTTTATTGATGGCGATCGCACCACGGGTATTAGTGCTGCTAACATCAGTTTAACGGCTAATGATACCTCAACAATTACGGCTGATGCTGCCTCTGTTGCCGTAGCCGCTACATTTGCCCTTGGTGGTGCTGCAACAGTGGGAGTATCTCTGGCTAAAAACGAGATTGCCAATGATGTTCAAGCCTTTATTCGGAATATTACCCATAGCTTCACAACTACCACTGGTAATATTCAGTTAACCGCCACAGAAACAGCGTCAATTACAACTTCCTCAGTAGCCGCATCAGTAGCAGGAGGAATTGTCGGACTAAGCGGGGCTGGTGCTGAAGCATTGAACAATATTAATAATTCTACTCGGAGTTATATATCTGCTTCTAAACCAATTACCGCCCAAGGTAACGTCACCTTAACATCATGGGATAGCTCAAATATTCAAGCATTAGCCGGTCAAGTATCAGGCGGTACAACAGCAGCAGTTGGTGAATCTATTGCCATCAATAACATCGGCAACCAAATCATAGCAGAAATTAACAGTTCCACTGTCACCGCCACCACTGGTGATGTCACCCTCAATGCTAGTTCCAAAAATGCTAATTCCCAAGAAGCAAACATCAAGAGTTTCAGCGTCAGTGGCTCACTTGCTCCTGGTTTTAGTGGCGCAGGTGCGGTAACAGTTAACAATATTGCCAATGTGATTCAGGCGAATATTGTCAATGACTCAAATGTGCAAGCTAGTGGCAATATCAATTTAACTGCTCAAGAAGATGCCAAGATAGAATCTTTCGCTGGTGCTGTATCTTTGAGTATAGTAGCCTCTGATGGTGCTTCATCCGCTACAAACAACATCAGCAGTCAAATCATTGCTGAGGTGAATAAATCGACACTCACAACATCAACAGGTGCAGTCAATCTCAATGCAATTGCCACAGGCATAATTGATTCTACAGCCGCCGGTGGTATTGGTGCTGGACTGTTTGCTTACGGTGGGGCTATAACTGAAAATAACCTCAGTAATACGGTGAGAGCTAATGTAGCTAATGATGCGAAAATTAACGCTCAGGGTGATGTCAACTTATCAGCCAAGAATACTGCAACCATTCAAGCCTCGGCGGGACAAGTTGCCACTGCGGGTGGTGCTGCCTTTGGTGCATCTGTAGCTGTGAACAACTCTGCTAACACGACACAGACATATATCAGTGATAGTAATGTTACTTCTATTGCAGGATACGTGGGTGTTATAGCGGAAAATACAGGCACAATCAAGAGTGAGTCAGCAGGGGCGGCTGTTGCTGACGGTGTAGCACTTACAGGGTCAGTATCAGTTAACAATATCACTAATACCACAGAGAGTTATGTTAAAAATACAACTATCTCTGGTTTCAATGGTGTAGAAATTGCAGCCAAAGACGAATCAACAATTAAGTCTTTAGCCGGACAAATTAGTGTTGGTATTAGTGGGGCTGGGGTTGGTGCGGCGGCAGCTTACAACAATATCGGCAATGTTGTGAAAGCCTATGTTACAGCCGATGATGGCAAAGTCACAAATATTCATACATCAGGTAATGCGATCGTCAGTGCATTAGACAAAGGCACAATTGAAACCATCGCTGTTGGTGGTTCTGGTGGTGCAGTGGTAGGGGCTGCTGGTTCTGTAGCAGTCAATCAGATGAGTAACAACGTCTATGCGTTTGTCCATAAAAGCAACATCAAAGCTCAAGGCAGTGTCGGTATATTAGCAGATGCCACCCACTCAATCATCACTGAAGGCGGAACGTTGAGTGGCGGTTTACTGGGCATAGGTGGCACAATGGCAGTCAATGATTTTAAAAATACCACCTCTGCCTATGTGAATAATTCCGCTATTGATGGCGTTGGTAAACAAAGTATCACAATTCCTCAAACGGATGGCACTGGTACAACACAATCCTTATTTGGTGTTGCGGTACTCGCCACAAGTCAAGATAATCTCGACGTAACTATTGGTACTACTAGCATTGGTGGTTTTGCCTTTGTGGGTAGTATAGCCGTCAATTCCTTCGAGAATCAGACTCAAGCCTATGTTAAAGATGTTGCTATCAATGCCACAATTGGCTCTACGATTCCTGAACAAAGCGTTTACATCAAGGCTTTCAATGACAGTACGGTAAATGTTAATGCTGGTACTGCCGGGGTTGGTGGGAATGCAGTAGGTGTTGGTATTGATATCACTACCATGAAAAATGCTACCACTGCATACATCGACTCTAGTGATCTGATCTTTTCTCAAGGATCGATTGTCAATGCCAACAAAGACTTAATTGTAGAAGCTAAAACACAACAATCCTTAACCTCTGATGTTGTTGCTTGGGGTGGAGGGTTAGGTTTTAGCGTTCAGGGAGCAGTTTCCATCATTAACGTCAGCAGTGATATGTCTGGTGATGCTATCACAGCTATTAGCGATACTCTCAGCATAGTAGCCGAGCAACTAAAAGAGTTGGACAACATGGGTAAAGATAGTAATGGCGAATCAAACATTACTACCAATAAAAATATCTCTAATAGCAGGGCGTTTAGCTCCACCGATGGCAGTACGATTGATCTGAAGAATCATGGCTTCACAGATGGAGAAGCAGTTGTTTATGAGTTAGTAGGCGATGGTACAGATACATCTGGCTTAAACAACCAGCAAACATACTATGTCAAAGTGATTGATGAAAATAGTTTCCAACTGTCTGCAACCAAAGACGGTGCAGCAATTACTTTGAGTCAAGCTGGAGATGAACAACAGCAATTTCTCAAACCTGAATCTACTCTCCCCAGCCTGACGGGAACTACAGCGTTTATTGCGGGAACTGCAAGTGCTAGAAGTAACTTAATTGTGAATGCTCATGAAACCACCAAACTGAATGCTTCAGTCACAGGCGCATCTGTTGGTGCTATAGGTGCGGGTGCAGCGATCGCAATTGCAGATATTACCCATAATGCTAAGGCTTATGTAGACGCAATTTCGAGAGTCAATGCTGCCAACACAACTATTCAATCCACTGGGTTTGTAGACTCGACAAAATTAACCGCTCAAGCTGGTGCTGCTGGCGGTGCGGCTTTAGGTGCGGCGGTTGCTTATCTCACTTCTGACAATAACTCGACGGCTTACATTGGTGAAAACACTACAGTAAATAGGAATGGACAAGCTCAGGTAGTTAATGTCATTGCTGATTCCATTTCGCGGTTAGAAACAGATGCTCAGGGAGCTAGTGTCGGTGCTGCTGCGGTTGGGGTTGTATTGACAAAAGCTGAAGAAACTGGAGCAACTTCAGCATATCTCGATCAGGGTGTGCAAGTTCAGCAGACAAACAACCTCAATATCACTGCAAACGTCGATCAATTAGTGAAAGCAACTGGTTTAGCAGCTGGTGGAGGTATTATTTCCGGTAATGGTGTTGACGTTCAGGTGAATGTTAATCCTCAAATCAATGTATACATTGGTGAGAATAATCTGATTAACGTTGCTCAAGATGTCAATGTGATCTCGAATGTGATTTTAGATGGTGATGCGGCTGCGGAAGGAGATAATTATGGCGGGTTAGCAGTTGGTTTAGCCTTCTCTGAAGTTAATTCTCAACCCACAATTAATACTTATGTGGGAGCAAATACTATCATTGAGGCTGGGAATGTTACCGTTGAAAGCCGTGCCGGTGTTCCCATTGCGATCGCTGACACAAACATTGATCCTAGTCTTGCAGTCGATAACACTGCCCGTACCATTACCTTCAGCAACGAGCATAATTTGCAAACCGGTAATCAGGTGATTTACTCGAATGGTGGTGGTGATGACATTGGTGGTATTAGCAATGACAGAACTTACAATGTCATTGCGGTTGACAGCACAACTGTCAAACTCGGTAGTGAGTTTCAGGGAACAGCCGTAGATGAGCAAGCAAACACCATTAGATTTAATCAAAATCACAATCTGAGAAATGGCGACAAGGTAATCTATGAAGCTGCAAATGGTACAGCTATCGGTGGTTTAGTTTCAGGCAATCCTTACTACGTCAAAGTTCTGGATAATAAAACAGTTCAACTAGCCGAAACTCAGTTCGTAGTTAGTTTTACTTATAGTTCAGACAATGACAATAATCAAATTACACAGGAAGGACACGGATTCAATACAGGCGATCGCGTTGTTTACCAAACATCAAGACAAGCTTTAATTGGTCTAGAATCGAATAAAGCTTACTATGTCATCAAAGTTGACGCTAATAATTTCCGCCTAGCCAGCACTTTAAGCAATGCTCAAGCGGGTACAGCCCTTGACATCGGTAGCAATGATCATCAACACCAGCTTTTCCTAGCACCATCCCAAGCTGTGAATTTAGCAGGTATCAATACTGCGATTACAATTAATAATCATGGCTTCCAAAACGGCGATCTGGTGATTTATCAGCGTCGTACTGCTGAATTTAGAATTGTCGAGGAACTCCCAGCAAATATTCCTCCTGCCAGCAATAACTTTAATAAAAATACTGATTTAATCAGCAACGATACCTTTACCTCTGCCAATCACGGATTCCAGACTGGCGATCAAGTCATTTACACTACATCTGGAACAGCATTAGGCAATCTGACCAACAATACCACCTATTACGTCATCAGAGTAGACAGCGATCGCTTCCAACTCAGCACAACTGAAAATGGTGCTGCCATTGATATCACCACAGCACCCAAAAATAGTATCCACCAAATCACTGCTGTAGGACTTCAAGGTTTACAAGAAGGCATTAGCTACTATGTTGTTAACTCCTCTCAAAATAGCTTCCAATTAGCAGCGACAAAAGACGGGGCAGCATTAACCCTAGACAAGTCAGGCTTAACCGGAACTGGTAGCGTTCATTTGTTTAACAAACAAAGCCTAGTAGACTTAACAGCAAGTAACACTGATCAGCATAACCTGCATCTAGATTTAAATAATTCAACTGCAACAGGTACGAACCATCAACTCATAACCACCGCTTCGATAACCATACCCAGCCAAGGAGATGGCAAATTTTCCGCCTATGCTGAAGGTGCTGTTGGAGCATTGGTTGGAGGGAATGGTACTCAAGCCACTTTGAACATTTCCCCAACGGTGACAACATATATTGCTAGTGGTGCATCAATCACAACCACCGGAAATGTCACCATCAAATCCCTATCCGTTGCAGAAGTTACCAGTTCAACTGATTCAGATGTACTTGGGGCAGTAGCCGTTGGTGATTCCAGAATTGATGCAAATGTCACCAACACTAACAAGACTGACATTCATGCTTCTGCTCAGATTAATGCCCAAGGCAACGTCAGCATTACCTCTCAATCAGACCATACTTTTAATATTTCTGGTTATGGTGCAGCCGGTTCACTAATTACCTTTGCTGATGCCGAAGCCCATGCCACACTCACCCATAACACTCAAACCAGTATTAATGATAGTGCCAGCATCATTGCCGGGAATGAACTTTTAGTTGCATCCTCCAGTAACACCAATGGCAATGTCAAAGCAAAAGCCGATGGAGTTGGTTTGTACGGTGATGCGGATGCAGAGACAACATTCCGAGTCAATGGCACAAATCAAACCAATATCAACAGCAATGCTGCCTTAGAAGCCAGAAAACTCACGGTTGCCGCCACAGTTGACAACCTGAAAGTCCACGCCCGTGGGGAAGCAACAGGAGGCGGATTTATTGGTAATATTGATGCCCATGCCACAGTTGATTTAGCCGACACCAAAGCCGTTGTCAATCTTAATGCTAATAGCAGTCTCATCGGTGATTTTGTTAACCTCTCAGCCACCTATCAGAACGTCAACAGCAATTCCACAACCTCAGCAACCTGTTTTGCCTTCGGTGGAGATACAGATAGTGCAGTTACCAATAACATCCCCTTAGCCGCCACAGTTTGGACAGATAGCGCATCCCAGATACAAGCTTACAAACTGGATGTAGAATCAGATTTTGCTAACTTAAATTACAAGAGTCATGCCTATAGTGAAAGGTATTTCTTAGATATTGGTTCTGATTCCACAGACAACAACTTTGAGCCAACCCCAACGATTGATTTCAATTCCCAAGTTACCTTGGTGGCCAGGGAAGCTAACCCAATTTTGATTGTTGATCAAGCAGGACAAATTCACCAACAGAGTGATAATGTTACTGCCACAATTACTGATACAGATGTCATTGTTGATGATATTAATAATAGTAATATTGGCGCAGTTAACTTTATTATTCCTGACCGTAGTTCGGAAATGGCAAGCAATGGAAAATTTGTTGACAGAGGTGTATATACAATTTCCGATCCTGCTTACAGTACGGTGCAAATTGATAATTATTCTGCCAAGAATTTGATTATCAATCATATTAATGTTGTCAAATCTGGGGTAGTTCCGCAGATTAACTACAATGTCAATGTCGATGATACAAACATCGCCCCGACTATTCCCACTTTGCAACTACCTTTAGATATTAATCCGACGGTAGTAACTATTAATAACTGGGGTACTTCTAACCTAATTCTTCAAGGTGTGATTGATAATCCCCATGATCGCACTATTCTTTACAGTGGCGGCAATATTTTCAGTCAAGGAGCGACACAAGAAATTATTAGCCGTGACCTGAAAATGAAAGCTGTAAATGGTAGCATTGGCACGAGTGAGCAACGTGTAGCGGCTCAATTGATTCAAGGTTATAATCCAGTTACCGCAGATGTTCCAGCTAGCAATATTTATCTCCATGTCCAAGCTAGTCACTCCAATTATTTAGACTTAACTGCTAAGAGTTACGATAGTAACCCGGTGACAGTAGATGTCAAACAAATGACTGCTAGCAAAGGTGAAGTAAATATCAAGATTGGTCAAACCACAAATCAAAACGACACAGCAATTTCTGCTCTTTATAAGTTTACTGATACCTTGGACAATAACCAAAGCATTAAGACTGGTAGCAATATTGTCATTGACGCAGACACAACCACCACCAATATTGATACGAAGAATATTTTCTTCGGTACATCCAACCTGCTGAATATAACCACAGGTGGCTGGATTAAAGCCAATAATACAGCAAGTGCAAAAGTTAATATACAACAGGCTGTGAGTCATCAAGATACAGTAACCATCTCTGGGGTAGATATGTTTATTGTCAATGATGCACTTGTCAAAGCTACTGATGTGAATTTAACTGCAATCAGTTTGAGCATATTAGATAATGCTCAGGTGCAAGCCTCGAATAATGTCAATTTATTGGTAGGAAATAACTTCCAAATTAATGAGTTTGCAACTATCACAGCTACTAACAATGTGATAATTAGAGGCGATTACAACAACCCAAGTTTAATAGGAACTACATTTACAGTTGATGGTTTGATTTCTGCTCAATCACTAGGGATTTATGGTGGTAGAAATAAAAATACTTTCAACATCAAACAATTAGCTGCAACGACTACTATCAACACAGGTGGGGGAGATGATACTGTGAATATTGGTAGTAGTCACACTGGTTACACAGGTTTGAACAAAATTCAAGGCAGCTTGAGTATTTATGGAGATACAACGGCGAATAACTCTATTCTCAATATAGATAATTCCCAAGATACATCTAGTCGTTCAGGAGTGTTAACAGATACAAATCTCACTGGCTTAGGTATGGCTCACGGCATTTACTATAATGGCTTTAAGTTCCTCAATATTAAGCTAGGTAAAGGAACGAATAACTTCACCATCTTGAATACAAATGCAACCACTAATATAGATGGTAGTGCGAGTGCCAATAATAACTTCCGCATCGGCCCTAATTTAGATACGAATGGGAATGTTCTCAACGAAACGGTAAATGGTAATATAATTTCTGGAAGCAATATTTTAGGGACTAAAAATCCCACCACAATCACCACAGGAAACGGAAACAATAGTTTCCAAATCAACCGTAACCAAGGAACCCTAAAAGTTCAAGGAAGAGGTAATAATAATTTTGTAGTCAGCACACCAATTAATTCTTCAAGATTATTACCTAATGGTGTAGTTGACCTGACTCAGACATCTGGTAACGTTACTATTAAGAAATCTGCTTTACAAGAAACTGTTGTCAACAATGGTTCATCAATTAACGTCGTGAATAGCCGCTTAATACTGCTACCTCCCAATAGTAACCCGATTATTAACCCAGGCTCTACAGGCACAACTAATGTTAACCCATTCGATTTATCCATTTTGGGTAGGAGAAGCACAGCTTATTCTCCTGTTAATATCAGTCCAATTATCTCACTTTCTTCTTTAGCTACTCGCAGTTCCTCTAGTTCTGGTACTAATACTTCGGCTAGTAGTGGTTCTTTACTACTAGGATTATCTGTCCGTTAGTAATTGAGTGAAAAGGCTTGATTTTCCCAAGCAAGCGAGTAGCTCAGTCGGTCAACATAATTAAAGATAAAATGATGATGCGATAGATACCCGACTTCTTTGAGAAGTCGGGTATCTGGGTATGACGTTTTTTTAAGTTGAGAGTTAATTGTCTTTAATTTGGAATTTGGAATTTTGAATTTTGAATTGTAGCTTACCCCTTTGGGGAAGCGAGCTACGCGTAGCGTCTCCTAAAGAAGCGACTGGACAATGGTAAAATTTGTATTCATAGCCGTCTACTGCTGGTAAAGATTGAGTTTCGGCTGTACATTCTTTAACGGCTTTGTCTACAGGCGCATGAAAATTTACCAGCCACAAATCAAACGGTTTTGGTAAGGCTTGTATAGTATTTGCTAGGGTAGTAGTTGCAGTCTGAACATCTTTGTCTTGATGTGCCAGCAAAAATAAAGAAGCGGGAGAGTCAATATCTTGTATTCTCAATTCCCTAGCTATTCCCATCATCTCACCTATCTGTACGTGGGTGATTTGTGTTGTGGCAATGAGAACGGGAACTTGAGAGGTTTGTTGAATTAATTTCACGAACAGGTCAGGACGGTAGTATTTTTGATAACCTAAATTGCAGATGACTGTAATTGCACTCACAAATCCCATCAACCAAATTAGCATCACGGCTTTTTTACCTTGATGACTGTGCCAAGTTACAGCTAGACTAGCTCCCAGTAAAACAATTACAGCCGGAAAGTAAACGAAGTTATAACGCGCACCTCTGGTTAAGTCTATACCCAAAAAATAGGTAAAGACAAAAAATAAAGCGATCGCACCCACAACTAACCCAGCCAACACCCGCGTCACAAACTGAGTATCTGGTTGTTGTAGTTGCACCTTCAACCCACGCACTAAAATCGGTGCAGCCCATATCATAAATATCAGCATCACCAAGCCAGAAGCAATCACAATCACTAACTGATGTGCTTCCACGGGTAGCAAATACAGCATTGTCACCCAAGCTGCAAACGCCTGAAAAATCGGACTTAACCAAGCCAAACCCTCACGGGGTTGCTGTATCCAGTCTGTTAAGTCTTCACCATAGCTATTTTGTAAGAAAATTGGTATCCAAACTATAGCAGCGACAAATGTACCGAACACTACAGCATAAATCCGTCGCCACGGAGGAGATAAAAAAACTTTAGGGTTAGTTTGGATTTGTTGCCAAGCTAGCACTATCAACACTAAGGCTTCTGTGGCTAGGGTAAGAACAAAAAAGTAATGGGTAGCAATGCCCAAGGCGTTAATAATTACCCAGGTTAATGCTATGAAAATAGGTAGTTGGGTGTGCTGTTGGATGTGGCGAGTGGCAATGATGAAGCAAACGAAATTAGCAATTACCCACAAAATTGCTAAGGTGTAGTGACGGGCTTCCTGTGCCAAAAATATGGCGTAGGGTGACACAGCCATCATCGCCGCCGCTAAATGTCCGACTAAGCGCGAGCGAAATGTCATCCATCCTAAGACATAAATAGCGGGGATAGATGCAGCCCCGAAAATTGCCGCCAGCGATCGCGCCCCCCACAGAGAAACTAAACCCTGTTGTGCAGGAAATAACCGCATCCACCAGTGAGCCAAAGCAAAGTAAATTGGAGGATGGTTGGTTTCATGACTGAGATTTTGCCAGACAGCCGGAATATTTGCCGTGGCTTGGGGTTGTAGTGGTTGTAATAAAATATCAGGTGCGATCGCTTGATCTAAAGGTACTCCTAAAAAACTATTCCCCAAGCTAAACACCAAGGTAGAAAATTCATCAGTCCAAGGAGGCTTGGCAGTTAAATTAGTTAAACGCAAGCCTAAACCGATGAGTAACCACATCAGCAACAATAAAGGATGAAACCAGCGAGATGAGATGGTAGAGTGCCAATTATACAAACGCATTGATTCCTTGCAACAAGCCACGCACCAGAACAAGTCAATTTGTATATCTTAGACTGCCATTGACTATTTAAGTTCGCTGGTTATTTCACATCTGTAACTCGCCAGCTAAGTTTTAAGTTTACCCAGAAATTCCAGACGGTAGCGACTGCGATCGCAATCAGGTTAGCAATATAACGGTTAGGCAGCAGGAAATTAAACACCAAATTCAACACCAGCACATTCAACATTAACCCAGCCAAGCAAATCACATTGAACTTCAAAAATCGCTTCAGGCGTTGATGCCATTGTCGCTGTCTCATAGAGACATCCGCAAATGTCCACGCATCATTCCACAAGAAGTTATTAAAAATAGCAATTTCCCCAGCCAAGATTTTACTGCGAGTCAGAGGCCAAGCCAAGGTAGACGGGTCACTAAGTAAATACAGCACTGCCATATCCACAAATACCCCACTCAGCCCCACCAAGCCAAACCGCAAAAATCGACCAATAGGAAAACCTGCACCTTGATTAAATCGCCCCATACCACCAGTAGACAACCGCAATCTGATTAAATGGTGAATATATTCTACATATTGCTTCCAAGTAACTTTACTTTCTCCCTCTTGACGTTCACAGAATACATAACCCACTTCGCTAATACTATCAACATTGCCCCGTCCAATCACCTCTAGGAGAATTTTGTAACCTACAGGATTAAGTGTTGCACCCACAATACTATTGCGTCGCACCATAAAATAACCACTCATAGGATCAGAAACTCTTCCCAACACTCCCGGTAAAATAATCAATCCTAATACCTGCGCGCCACGAGATAAGAACCGCCTCACCGCACTCCAACTACTCACACCACCGCCATCTACATGACGACTGGCTACTGCTAAATCTGCCCCCTGTGCAATTTGAGCCAGCAATTGCGTCAATACTTCTGGTGGATGTTGCAAATCTCCATCAATTACCCCTAAGACACTCCCCCTCGCCACCTGCCAACCCCGAATGACTGCGGAAGACAGTCCCCGTTCTTGTTGTCGTCGCATCACCCGCAATTGTGGATATTCCTGAGTCAGCAAGTGCGCTACTTGCCAAGTCAAATCAGGACTATCATCATCCACAACAATTAACTCATAGTCTTCTGGGATAACTTCATCCAGGGTTTGACTTAATATCCTGACAACATGTTCAATATTGTCCCGTTCTTTATAAGTGGGAATTACCAAAGAAAAATAGACATTATTGGTGGACGGTAAATCCGCAATCTGTAGCGGCCCAGTGGGAACTGTTAACAGTGTATCAGATGAGTTGACGTTCATAAAAGAAATTGTGATTGGCGAAATGAAGTATACGAGTATGCAGAAGCTAGTGATAACTTGGTAAAGAATTCTACTAATAGGCAGATATTAGTTGGTTTCCATCTCATATATAGTCATCGCAATTATTCAAATTTTACCCTCAATTTTAACTGCTATATATCTAGTTATTTTGTGCATCTAGTTGAACCAATCTCGCGAATTAACCTGATTTATATATTAAGTCTGGAATTAAGTTTATTAGGAGATATTTAGTGAATTTTTTGTCAATCATTATCATGGTTTAAAAAAAATCTTTATTCATCGTTTTTTCAAATTGAGGTAATTATTACATGAAAAAAATAATGTTTTTTTCCGGACAAGATACTTTGAGCAACGTCAAGATTTTAATTATCATCATTCTAGTATTAAGCTTTACCTTTAGGTTTATTAATCTTGATCAAAAATCATATTGGGATGATGAAGCTTTTACAGCATTACGTATTTCTGGTTATACAGAATATGAAGTGGTTGAAAAAGTATCCAGTGTTGAGAGAGTTAGTGTCACAGATTTATCTCAATATCAAAGTCTTAATGCAGAAAAAAATTTAATTGATACCATTAGCTCTTTAGCGTTAGAAGAAGCTCAACATCCACCACTATATTATGTAATGGCTAGATTTTGGATGCAGTGGTTTGGTAACTCAATGGTATCAATTCGTGCTTTAGCTGCTGTAATTAGCTTACTAGCTTTACCTAGTATCTATTGGTTGTGTGTAGAGTTATTTGGTAGTTCTGGGATAGCATGGCTAGCTGTACAATTGTTAGCAATCTCACCCTTCCAGGTGCTATATGCTCAAGAAGCGAGAGAGTATAGTTTATGGATAGTGACAATTTTGCTATCTAGTGCCTCACTGCTCAAAGCAATTCGCACTAATACAAAAATATCATGGGGAATCTATGCAGCTACTTTAGCCCTGAGTCTTTACACCTTTCCTTCCTCTGTCATTGTTGCCGTAGCACATGGGGTTTATATCATCGCCATAGAAGGTTTTCGATTAACTCAGAAACTAATTACCTATATTTTGGCATCACTCGCTGGGTTACTAGCTTTTTCTCCTTGGTTATTGGTGATTATTACAAATTTATATCATCTTAAAAAGATAGTTGCGGGGCAAGGTGGTATGCCTATTTTGTCTTTGATGAAAACCTGGGCATTTAACCTCAGCCGGATGTTTATCGATACCAATCACGAAAGGGCTGTCATCAATTTTGGTTTTGAAAATAACTTGACTTATTTAATTCAGGTAAGTTTGGTAGGACTAATAGTAGTATTGGTAGGATATTCTATCTATTATCTGTGTCGTCACTCATCTAAAAAAGCATGGTTATTTATTTTATCATTAATTTTAGTGACTTCACTACCTATCATGTTAAAAGATTTAATCTATGCGTCAACAAAATCAATTATTCCCCGCTATTTAATTCCTGGCTATTTGGGAATTCAAATATCTGTAGCTTACCTGCTAGCAAATAAAATTAGCTCAACTGCTTCTCAACAAAAATTTGGAAAAATTATGATGTGTGCGCTATTTTCCGGCGCAATCTTTTCCTGTGTGATGATAACGCAAGCCAATGACTGGTGGACTAAGAGTCATAGTGATACAAATCTCCAAGCTGCTAAATTAATTAATCAGGTTGAACGACCGCTTTTGATCAGTGATGGTAGCATGGGGAGAATATTAGGTTTGAGCCATCAGCTAAACTCACAAGTTCAGTTACAACTAAAACCTTACTGTCACACCTGTCGTGTGCTTCCCCCGTCTGTTGTCAAGCAAGATATTTTCAAAATTCCTGATGAATTCGATGTATTTTTATTTGCTCCTTCTGTTGAGTTAAAAAAGGCTATGGAGCAAAATAGCAATTATCAACTTCAGCCTTTAAGTATAGACCTGTGGCGCATAAATAAAGCAAGTAATCAATAATAAAGGTTTCTAGATGCAGGATTAAGTCATATTTTGCACCATTATCAAGCAGCTTAACATGGGAATTGTCAACAACATACAACTCAGAATTTTGGCAAATCTCAAGTAATACCGACCCAACAAAAATTATTAAGCTGTGTTAGTTAAATCTGTTGTTATAATTGAATAAATGATTATGGGATAGATACCCGACTTCTTTGAGAAGTCGGGTGTCTGAGCATGACCTTTTTTAACCTGAGCTAATTAACACAAATTTTGTTGTTAAATGTTTTAAGGTACTGTGAACCATAAAACTATTGATGCTATTCTTGATCGCGCTGTCTTAGGGTGCGATTTATCCCCCAGTGAGGGAGTGCAGCTACTAACCCAAACTGAACCAGAAGCGATCGCCTCCATCCTCGCCACAGCTGACAAACTGCGTCAGCAGCAAGCCGGGGAGACAGTGACTTATATAATTAACCGCAATATTAATTTTACTAACATTTGTGAGCAGCATTGTAGTTTTTGTGCATTCCGGCGAGATGATGGTGACGCTGGTGCTTACTGGTTAGACTGGGCGCAAATTCTGGAAAAAACCCAAGATGCTGTACAGCGTGGGGCGACAGAAATCTGTATGCAGGGAGGATTAAACCCGCAAGCGCAAATTAACGGCAAATCTTTGTCTTACTACCTGAAGTTAGTAGAAACCATCAAGCAGGAGTTTCCGCAAATTCATCTCCACGCCTTTTCTCCCCAAGAGGTGCAATTTATTGCTAGGGTGGACGGCTTGAGCTATGCTGATGTGATTCAGGCTTTAGGTGATGCTGGTGTGGGTTCTATGCCAGGAACAGCAGCAGAAGTATTAGATGATCAAGTGCGGCGTGTGTTGTGTCCAGAAAAGATTAACACGGCTACCTGGTTAGAAATTGTCAGTACAGCCCATAAACTGGGTTTACCTACCACCAGCACCATGCTATCGGGACATATTGAAACCCCAGTGCAACAAATTGAGCATTTAGAAAAATTGCGATCGCTGCAACAAACTGCGATTAATCAAGGATACCCAGCCCGGATTACAGAATTTATTCTCTTACCTTTTGTCGGGCAGGAAGCACCAAAATCTTTACGCCGTCGTGTCGGACGAGATCAACCAGTATTGGCAGATGCTTTACTATTAGGAGCAGTAGCCCGGATTTATTTGGGTAATTGGATTTCTAACCATCAACCGAGTTGGGTAAAACTGGGACTAGCTGGGGCAACAGCAGCCTTGCAATCCGGTTGCAACGATATTGGCGGCACATTAATGGAAGAACATATTACCACAATGGCCGGTGCTATTGGTGGTACTTGTATGGATGTTAACACCTTGGAAAATGCGATCGCTGCCATAGGTAGACCATTTCAACAACGAGACACTCTTTATGGCAGGGTGTAGGAGGCAGGAGGTGAGCCACTGCGGTGGACGGCTAATATTGACTTGTAGAGACGTTGCATGCAACGTCTCTAAAAATATCCAGTCCCTTCCAGTCCCCAATCCCCAATCCCCACTCAACACTCTCTTGCTCCTTAAGCTACCAATCCAAGATAGGATGGACGTTGATTTACATAGATTTTACATATTGCTTATGAATCGCTATTGGTCGCGTCTGCTTGCCCTAATTTTGGTTGTGGTGATTGGCTTAGTGGGCTGTGGTAGTCGAGATAGTTTGACAGGGGATTACCGTCAAGATACTTTGGCTGTAGTCAGTATCTTGAGAAAAGCCATAGAATTACCCCAAGATTCACCAGACAGAGCCGTAATTCAAGCAGAAGCCCGGCAAAAAATTAATGACTTTTCTGCTCGTTACCAACGGGCTAACTCTGTATCTGGACTTAGCTCCTTTACCACCATGCGAACCGCGCTTAACTCCCTAGCCGGACACTATAGTTCTTACCCCAATCGCCCCGTACCCGAAAAACTCAAGAATCGCTTAGAACTAGAGTTTGATCAGGTAGAAGCCGCACTCAGACGAGGTGGTTAAACAGTTAATTCACCCTCCCCTGACTGTAAAAATATCAAGTCGGGGGTGTGCTTTTGAGCATCAGGTGGCAAAGCTAACAAATATCCCCTTAGTGGGATGTTATGTCTGAAGCAAGTCTAATAAAACTTTAATAACTTTACTGACATAAGTCGGTTGAAGGAGTTCTGTACAAGCAGACTTCAAAACCTCTGTTTTTGGAATACAAACAATTGATACACATTCCACAATTAAGGGGAATGGGTGTAAATTGTTGCGTTATTCTATTTTTTATTGATATGTCTAACCTGCCTTTGAACCGTTGCAGAGTGAAATTATTTTATCAAAGCCTATTCGCCGCTATCTTCAGCAGCAGTATATTGCTTCCTTACCTGAGCAGTCAACCAGCCCAGGCACAGGTAACGCAGTATTGCCAATTATCACCATCAGCCGTCAAAACAAAAGAAAATTTACGTTTATCTGCGCTAAAGGGCAATAAAAATGCTCAAACACGTTATCAAAAATTAATCAAACAACACGCTCAAGAAGTACAGCAGTGTCGTAAACGCACCTGGCCAAATATCCAAGCTGTTTGGATACGTCTATATCCCTGTGATATGAAACCAGGGGCGTTAGAGCAGATTATGGATCGGATTGTCAACGATGGTTATAACCAAGTTTATGTAGAAGCATTCTATGATGGGCGTGTATTATTACCCGCAGCAGCTAACCCCACAGTCTGGCCTTCAGTAATTCGCAATCCCGGCGCGGAAAAGGTTGATTTATTGGCTAAAGCAATTCAAACAGGCAGGGAAAGAGGGTTAAAAGTTTATGCTTGGCTATATACCGCTAATTTTGGCTATAGCTATGCCCTGCGACCAGACAGAGAAGGTGCGATCGCCCGTAACGGTCAGGGTCAAACTAGCTTATATGTTGTCAATGAAGGCAGACAAGTATTTATCGATCCCTACAACGAACAAGCTAAACGCGACTACCACCGCATGGTACAGGAAATCTTACGCCGTCGCCCCGATGGGGTATTATTTGACTATGTTCGTTATCCCCGTCAAGCTGGTAGTGATTCCATCGCTACCAAAGTCACAGATTTATGGTTATTTACTCAAGCTACTCAACAAGCTTTATTTCGCCGCGCTCAAAATAACCAAGGACTAGAATTAATTCGCCGTTTTTTAACGAAAGGATACGTCACCGCCGGAGATATCACAGAAGTTGATCAACTCTATCCTCAAGACAATGAACCTTTATGGCAAGGTAAAATACCCACAAAAGATAAATCCCTACTCTCACCCAATGAAAGACAACCACTACTACAAACACAACTGTGGTTGTTAGCTGTTGCCCATGCCATGCAAGGGATTGTAGATTTTGTCAACTTAGCCACACACCCAGCTAAACAACTAGGTATTCCCTCTGGTGTGGTATTTTTCCCCGAAGGTAATCAAACCGTGGGACAAGGCTATGATTCGCGTTTGCAACCTTGGGATCAGTTTCCTAGTTCCTCACAGTGGCATCCCATGTCTTATGCTGCTTGTGGTCATGTTACCTGTATTGTGGAGCAAGTGCAACGAGTTTTAAGTTTAGCCCAGCCAGGTACACAAATAATTCCGGCTTTAGCTGGTAAGTGGGGGGGTGCGGTAAGTAATCGTCCCTCATTAGAAGCACAAATGCAAGCATTACGGAAATTTGCGCCTCAACTCAAAGGTGTGAGCCATTTTGCTTATTCTTGGCAGTATCCTCAGCATGATAGCGATCGCAAAGCTTGCCGTCACTACAATTAACTATTTTTAATATTACTGGACGCTCCCACCCAAGCAGCCAAATTCTTCATTCATTTCTCATCCGTCCTGCTAAGGAAGCAACTACGGATACCAATTGATCAGCTTCGATAGGTTTAGTAATATGTATTTGGAATCCGGCGGACAGAGCCGCCGCTTCTTCTGTATCTCCAGCATAGGCCGTCAAAGCAGCAGCCGGAATTTGCCCTCCTGCTTCAGAACCCAGCAATCGCACTTCCCGAATCAATGCGTAACCATCCTCCAAAGGCAAACCAATGTCAGATAATAGTACATCAAACCTACCAGGATTAGCTGTGAGTATTGATAGTGCCTCTCTTGCCGAACCTGCCTCTGTTACTTCCACCTCATAATCTTCCAACACGATGCGGAATAACTGCCGGATATCCGGTTCATCATCGACAATCAGCACCCGCACACCTGCCAAGGATGGGTAAGAGTCTGGGGAAACTGGGGAGGTGGGAGAGACAACAGACTCTTGCGGACTGGCTACAGGATGTTCTTCTAGTGGAGTTTGCAGAGGTAGGCTAACAGTAAAAGTTGAACCCTGTCCCACACCTGGACTTTCTACTGCTACCGTCCCACCGTGCAGTTCTACCAAATGACGCACAATTGAAAGTCCTAGTCCCATGCCCGGATTTGATTTGCTTCTGCTGCCATCAGCTTGGCGGAAGCGTTCAAAAACAAAGGGGAGAAAATCTGCACTGATGCCTAGCCCTGTGTCCTTCACTTGAATCTGGGCTTGGAAATCCGTGTAGTCTAAAGTAACATCAATTCTGCCCCCTGGAGGCGTAAATTTAATGGAGTTAGAAAGTAAATTCCACATTACCTGTTGGATGCGAATCGGATCTGCAACTAAAGTTTTGGGTGAAGAATCTAGTCTTGATTCGATATGAATATTTTTCGCTGCTGCGGCCAGATGCACAATCTCTATCGCCGCCTCAATCACAGGCACAAGTTCAATGGTTTGGGCATCCAACCGCAGTCTGCCGGTACTAATGCGCGAAATATCCAACAAATCCCCAATCAGTAGATTTTGAGCCTTAGCACTACGCTCTATCGCTTCCAATGCCTGATCAGTTTTTGCTGCATCTAGCTGTTTATCACGTAGTAACTGTGTCCACCCTAGGAGTGAATTAAGTGGATTCCGCAACTCGTGAGAGAGAATAGATAAAAATTCATCCTTAGCGCGGTTAGCTGTTTCCGCCGCCGCACGGGCTGATTGCTCTTGAGCGAGCAGTTGAGTGCGTTCTGCTTCTAAATGCTTCTCTTGAGTGATATCTTCAATTGCCAGAAGAATCAGTGGTCTATCGCCTATTTGTGGCATTTTCCGGGCATTGAGGCGCATGATTTTGTGGCCGATTTGCTCAAATGTATGCTCCACCTCCAAATCTTGAAACTGGGATTGATGGGGGAGGATATCTTCTAAGAGCGATCGCAACTGGGGAATATCCCACTGTCCATTACCAATTTCATAAATCAGGCAATTCTCCGTTTCTTCTCGCACCACCATAAAGGTGTCGTAGAAAAATTGATTAGCAGTCACCACTTGCAAATTCACATCCAGCACCACCAGAGATTGGCGCACAGTACCCACAATCGCTTCTGCATAATCACGGGATACTCTGAGTTCCTCAGCACTTTGCTTGAGGGCATTAATATCAACTAAAACTACCACAGCACCGTCAATTTTATGGTCTATTGTCCGATAGGGACGGATTCGCAGGTCATACCAGTGACCCTCCAGGTCTTGAACTTCCTGAGTTTTCAAATTCAGGGTGCTAATCACATCTAATATCTGTGCTTCTAAATCAGATATATTTAATTTGTGTTTAATATCACTCAACGACCGCCCCACATCTGTGGGAATGAGATTGAAGATATTCGCAGCAGCAGGAGTAAAGCGACGAATCTGTAACTCACCACCTAGCATCAAAATCGGAATATTGATACTACTGAGGAGATTTTGCAAATCATTGCTAACTTGGGTTGATTCCAGATTCCGTCGTTGTAATTCGTCGTTAATTGTATTTAATTCTTCATTCGTAGCCTGAATTTCTTCCTTAGCAGTTTCCAGTTCCTCATTTGTACTTTGCAATTCTTCATTGCTAGAGAGAATTTCTTCGTTAGCTGCTCTCAGGTCTTGATTAGTCGCTTGCTGCTCCTCAATAATAGATTGCAAATAGTCCCTAGTGCTGGCTAACTCTTGTTGGAGTAGGGCTATTTCTTGCTGATCACTCGCTTGTTGCCCCTGCTCAATCTGAACCAAGTTATCACCTGCATTTCCTGGTTGACTATCTTTAAGTTCTGGCACAGAAGTTACTGATTCCAACTTGTCTGCAAACAGAACCAAAAAATAGTATTCTCCCGTCGATTGAGATTTGAAGGGAATCACATCAAAACTAACCAGCCTAACTAAATTCTCTTGTCTGACTTGTATGTTTTCCTTTCTCACGGCGGAGTTTTGTTTTTTAGCTTGGTGAATGGCTGTGCGTAACTCCAGACGCAATTCCTTTTTAGCCATTTTCAGCAAATTAAAACTGGGTCTGCCCGGTGCAGGTTCTAGATAAGAACTGGTCTGTCCGCGAAACTGCAAAATCTCCAAATCGCTGTTCACAATCACACCCACTGGGGCATATTGGTTGAGTACAATCTGGTCAGCCTGTTTCTGTATTTCCAAACCATCCCTAACAGCCTCACTCACTGGCAGTTGAGGTTTAATCGTTTCCTGGGGATAATTGCTGGCTACTAGCTCAATTCCCAACCGCCCAGGTGCCATTTTCCGCGAATAAATCTTGTATTTTTTATCTAGCAGTGTAAACAAGTTGGAAAACTCGCCCACCGTCTCCGAAGTGCCTAACATCAAAAAGCCACTGGGTTTGAGTCCATAGTGGAAGATGGGCATTACTTTCTTCTGCACCGCAGAACTTAAATAAATCAGCACATTGCGACAAGTAATTAGATCCAGTCGAGAAAAAGGTGGATCGCTAATCAGGTTTTGTCTAGCAAAAACACACAGTTCCCGCACCGGCTTGCTAATTTGGTAGCCTCCCTCTATTTGGACAAAAAAACGCCCTAAACGTTCAGGAGATATCTCTGCGACTTGACTGGGTTTATAGATAGCGGTTCTAGCTTTCTCAATCGCCGCCTCATTGATATCTGTGGCAAAAATCTGAATTGGGATATTGATTCCCTTATTGCTCAAAAATTCCAGTAAGCATATTGCCACAGAGTAAGCTTCTTCACCAGTGGAACATCCTGCTACCCAAATGCGGAAGGGTGAATCTGGCTTGCGTCCCTCAGCCAGAACGGGAAATACTTTGGTTTTCAAAGCTTCAAATGCTTCCCAGTCTCGAAAAAAACTGGTGACAGTAATCAGTACATCTTGATATAGTGCTGTCACTTCTGCTGGGTTATTTTGGAGATACCGAACGTAATCCTCCAGCTGATCCAACTGATACAAAACCATTCGTCGCAGAATCCGCCGCTTCAGGGTAGTCTGCTTGTAATGGCTAAAGTCAACACCTGTAGCTGCCCGCAGCAGATGGAAAATTGTTGATAAAGCATCTGTGCCTTCTGGCATCACTTCAGTTGGTTTGACTGGTGTGGGCTGGTTGACGTAGGGATGACGGCTGATGTTTGCCAGTTCTTGGGCAATTTGTTGGGGGGTGAGGATAAAGTCTACATAACCAGAAGCCACAGCAGTGTTTGGCATACTACTGACTTTTGCTGATTCCTCACATTGGGCAAAGGTAATACCTCCTGCTGCCTTGATGCTTTCCAAACCTCTAGCACCATCTCCATCACCACCCGATAGCACAACACCAATAGCTTTACTGCCCATCGACTCCGCGAGGGAAAAAAAGAAACTATCCACTGTCATTGATATGCCGTAAGTCTTCTGACGCGGCTTGAGTTTTAGTTTCCCTTCTGCTATGGTCATTGTAGCATTGGGCGGAATCACATAAACATGATTTGGTTCTACTTGCATCCCATCTTCGACTTCAGTTACCGGCATTTGGGTCGTCCGAGAAAGAATCTGTGTCAACATACTTTTTTGCTGGGGATTCATGTGCTGAACCACCACAAATCCCATGCCAGTATCAGTTGGCAAATGGCTCAATAGTTGTGTGAAAGCCTCCAAGCCACCAGCAGAAGCTCCCATCCCGACTATTGGAAATAATTTTTTATCGTTCTCCTGCTGTTGTGCGGCGGTTACTTTCGGCAAAGAGTGATTGTCTGGAGATTCTCCAGAAGACGGCCTAGAGTTCATGGGATGCACCTGATTTATATGTCAATGTCTTACGTCTGACATTGACCAATACTTGACCCGATGTTTCTAGTCTAATCAAATAAATCTTTTTATCGGGTAATGCGGAGAATTTTGTCCTGCTGTGGTGGGCAATTTCCTCTACCATCGCAGTTACTCGTTGTCACATATAATTCACCATCTGGCCCCATAATCGCCTCTCGCAGTCGTCCATATTTACCTTGTAAATACACTTCGTGACTCTCGACTTGTTGGGGAGACTGGGGATTGAACACCACACGTTGCAAATGTTGGGAACGGAGAGTGGCGATAATTAAGCTACCTTTCCACTCAGGAATAGAATTACCAGTATAAATTGTTGCTCCACCTGGTGGTAGAGCCTCACGCCAAACAATCGACGGAGTCACCAGTCCTGACCGTGATTCGCAACGGTAGATAGTAGGCCAGCCGAGGTTGTCGCCGGCTCTTGCTACACTGACTTCATCGTGACCCCTTCTGCCTAAATCACCACTAGGGCCGTGATCTGTTACCCATAGCGTCGATTCATCGCGCCAATCAAACCCCTGAGTGTTGCGAATACCAGTAATATATACAGGGTTTTTCCCAAACGGATTATCTTGTGGTATTTGTCCGTCAGGAGTCACACGCAAAATTTTACCAGCCAAGCTATTAACATCCTGGGAAATTTGCGGTACTCTGGCATCACCAGTTCCAATGTAAAGCATTCCATCAGGGCCAAAGCGGATACGACCACCGTTATGAAATTGTGCTACAGGAATATCATCCAGAATTACCCTATCAGGTGAAGCAGTAAGTCCATTCTGGGATAGTCGCCATCGTTCAACACGATTGACTTGCGACCCATTTCTATCAGTAGTATAGTAAACGTAGAAGAATCGATTGGCGGTAAAGTTGGGATGAGTTGCAATGCCCAGTAAGCCACCTTCACCACTAGCTGTCACATCGATAGTAGCTACTGGCTGTGGAATAAGTTTACCATCCCGCACTAGGCGAACTCGTCCCGGTCTTTCTGTAACTAACATATCTTGATTGGGCAGAAAAGCAATTCCCCAAGGCACTATCAAACCTGTGACTACTTCTTCCACCCGCAGGTTTACCTGTCCTTGTGAACCAAAGCCATTTTCTACGAGAATACAGGCTTGATTGTTAGTAGAAGTTTGTTGGCTGACTTGTTCAGCAGTTTGTGTTTCTTGGTTGCTAGTTTTCGCGGACTCAGTGTTTGCTAAGGTGCAAGCCGAAAGTCCAAGTAAAACCATGCCAAAGATTAATCTTACTGCAAGAGTTATTCTCAGTTTCATGATTTGTTATCTCCAAAAAATCTCTGCCTGCATGGTTTTGGAAATGGCTAAAGAAATTAATTTGCCTAGTTCTATGATTTATTGCCAATTTAGCAGTAATGTAATGAGTGGCTGGGCTTTTTAGTCTCTATTTAGAGATATATATTTGATCTTTATTCTCAAAATTCCCTTGCACTTTCAGCAGCCTGTCTCAGTGCTAAAAAAGCTTCTTTTAAAGGTTGGCTAACAGCACTGTCTGGTTCTGCTAACACTAACTGTTGATAAGCTTCCAAGAACTGCGATCGCAATCGATGGAACAAATGCAGAAAGTGATGCACAAAGCTGATACAGTCCAAAACAACAATCTCTATGCCACCTGTACGCTCATACATACTTGCAGCATATTCTCGAATACCTTCATCAATCACATCTGTGGTGTTGACACTCTCCGCACTTTTAGGGCGGAGATTCTTGGGCTGAATCCTGCCTCCACCAACGATGTTGATTTTGGTCTTACAGTTTCATGTCTAGTCCGAAACATATCTCTCGATATACCCCACTTAAGGACTACTCCCCAAGCGTAAATTTGGGTATGCCCTACCCTATTTAATTGCTTTTCGACCTTACAGTTTGGACTTATTTTTACACCATTGACTGTTAGGCATTTTGAGATCACGGAGTAGGACGTTTTACCTGTTTCCTCATCGTTCTCACGGTCTACAACCTACTGCTAGTATACCAGAAAGCCGTCGTAGAACGACGGGGTTTTCAACCCAAATTTTCGATAAAAATATAGTTGTCAACCCGCTTGCCTGTGTTGTTGATTTTTTGCAAGGCACGGTTAATATCCTCTAAGGTAACACGTCGAGTTTTCATTTCATAGCTAGTGATGACCTTCTCATCATCAACTAGGGTAATTTCTACATCTCCCAAAGCACCTGTCTGCTCATCGGCTGCGTTGTGGGATTCTAGAGGTAAAAAACGCTCCCCAATATATTGTTCTGCTACTTGATAGGCAGCAGCAACAATCACTACAGGAAGACGGCTTGAACCTCGGCAAGTTAAATGCTGTTTCAAGAGTGTGACAATTTCCTCTGCTGACAAAGGTATTGCATCTTCCGATTTCTTCAAATCTGACAGTAGTGTTTCCATGCGTTGCCGCTTCTCGTTGCGAGCAATAATTAGACAACGAATGGTTTCCGCTAGCAGTTCCTCAGCAGTTATCCTACCTTGATGAACATTATCAAGTAATTGTAGGGCAGTTTCGTAGAGTTTAGGCGGTCGTCCCACCAGATTAACTGCTGGGGTTAAGGTGATGTTGCGGTTTCGTAGGGCAGGAGTCAGGAATGCAGTGGTAGGATTACAAGGCAACTCGTGCTGGTTAATAAAGGCTGTAATGTAACTTTCATCATAGTAACGCCCAGAGTAAGCGTCTGGTGTACCTATTTCGGTGTAAGGCTTGCGGATATCAATATCTGCACGGTGAATTGCCGCCAATGCACAAGCTAGCAACAAACGAACTACAGCACGATTGCCCACATAACGTGATACATAGTCAATTTTTTCGGCAATGCTGGGGTCGGCAATAATAGGTTGCGCTATCGATACTTCAGCTTTTTGGTAGGCTACATCAAGGATAGCTGTTGGGGTTGTGGACATGGAGCGATTTCTTCAACAGTAAGTGTGGAGGCTGTCAGGTCATAATTGAGCCACAGCACTTCTTGCCGTAACTCCTTGATGGAATGGCATTGCTTCAGGGGTGCTTTAATGCAGTTCCAGTCACCATACAGTTCTTGCATCAACTGACAATCATAACCTGAAAGAGCTACTTTACCTTTGACTGCACGCAAAACATTCGCCAGTTGCCGATGTTCGTCGTCGGTCATTTCGTAAGCATAAGCTTTACTATCCCCACGGGAATCGTGCGGGTATGGGGGATCACAATAAAATAAGGTTTCTGGACTATCGTACCGTTGAATAATCTCAATTGCTCGGTCGTTCTCAATTTGTACACGTAGCAACCTTTGCACGATTTCGGGCAGATCCTCAACACTACCCAACCACCGGGAAACTGCGCCAGCCATTCCAGCACGGCTAGTCAGTTTACAATGCGCCCATCGTCCAATACTAGCGGTTTGTGCCAAGCCGGTTCTCACTTGTCGCGCCCGGACAAAAAATCGTCTAGCTTTTTCTAAGTCTGACAAACCCTTTTCCTCTTTGGCAATAGCAATCCGAAATTCTTCACGGGAAAACGGTGTTAAGCCAATGGCTTCAATGAGTTGGTCTTTTTGGTCACGTAGCACACGAAAGAAGTTAACTACTTGCCCATCAATATCATTGTAAGTTTCTACAGGCGAAGGCTCTCGGTTTAACAACACGGCTGCTGAACCACCAAATGGTTCGCAGTAGTGGATTGTTTTTGGCAATAAGGGTAATAACCAGTCTAAATGACTATACTTACCGCCATACCAACCAAATGCAATTTTCTTTGCCATGAATGTCAACCTCAGAGGGGGTGCTGTGACTACAATTTAGGATGAGGGTAAAATGCTCCCGGTACGCGGAGAAATACTGTACTCAGTTGAGTTTACTTTGTTTCCATCCAGTTATCACCTGCTTTGACTTCCACTAGCAATGGTACAGTTAATTTAACTGCGCCTTCCATGACTGTTTTGATTTGTGGTTGTAATTCTTCCCACTCATTCGGCGGCACTTCAAATACTAATTCATCGTGAACTTGTAATAATAACCGTGCTTGATAGTTTTTTAAAACTTCATGCAGTTGCACCATTGCAATTTTGATGATATCTGCACTTGAGCCTTGAATTGGTGCATTGGCGGCAGAACGCAGTAAGCCAGCATCGTAAACACCTAAGTTTTTCAATTTGCTTAAGTCAATGTCTGCTGGGTTGCTACCTTTGAGTTGGCGTAGGCTGTTGTTGGTAAACTCAAAATAACGGCGACGACCAAGGATAGTTTCGACATATCCTTGAGATATGGCTTGTTTTTTGACTCCTTCTAAATAAGCAAACACTTGCGGGTAGCGATCGCTAAATCTTTTAATAAATTCATTGGCTGTGTTTTTATCTATGCCTGTGGAACGGGCAAATTTTAGCGAACCCATCCCATAAATTACACCAAAATTGATGGTTTTGGCGAGTCTACGCTCATCGGATGTAATATCCTCTTTCTCAAAGATTAATTTGGCTGTGACTGTATGAATGTCTTCATTCTGTTGATATGCTTGCACTAAAGCTGGTTCTTGGCTTAAATGTGCTAAAATTCTTAACTCTATTTGCGAGTAGTCAGCAGCTACCATTAACCAGTCTGTTTCGGGTAAGAATGCTTTACGAATTTGCCGACTAAAGGCTGTCCGAATCGGGATATTTTGTAAGTTAGGATTAGACGAAGATAGTCTACCCGTTGAGGTGGCTGTTTGGTTAAAATCAGTGTGTACTCTTTGGGTATCTGGACGCACTAAGGCTGGTAAGGCATCTACATAAGTTGATTTTAATTTTGATAGGGTGCGATACTCAATAATCGCATTCACAAAACCAGTGTCATCAACTTCTTGTAGTTTTTCTAAAGTCGCTGCATCGGTAGAATAACCCGTCTGAATTTTCCGGGAGTATTTGGTACTTAAACCTAATTTTTCAAATAATATATGACTCAATTGTTTAGGAGAACCTAAATTAAACGTCTCCCCGGCGATGTCTGTAGCTTGTTCTTGTAATTTGGCTAAATCTGTTTCTAGTTGCTGCGAAAGTTCTAGCAAATAAGCTGAATTAATCCGCACTCCTGTATATTCCATTGCCGCTAAAACTGCTTCTAGCGGTTGTTCTACCTCTGTTAATAGATGCGCTAATTTAGGAATTTTCTCTAATTCCTGGCGCATTTTCTCTACCAGTTGCCATGTTGCATATACTTGCAAACAGCAATAGTTAGCTACAGCAGAAATATTGATATCCGCAATGGTTCTATTTTTAGGAACTAAATCATTATAGTTAGTTAATGTTAATCCTAAATAACGCAAGGCTAAATCTGTGAGGTTATGGCTAGTATCTGGATTTAAAATATAACTAGCCAACATGGTGTCAAATACAATTCCGGCTAAGTTAACTCCTTGAGTGCGAAAAACTAAGCGGTCAAATTTACCATTTTGGAAGGTTTTAGGATATGCTGCACTTTCCAGAATTGGTCTGAGTGCTTGGAGTGCGATATCTTTATCTAGATTATCTCCGGTTTTATGCGCCAAGGGAATATAAGCTAATTCATCCGGTGCAGTTCCCCAACAGCAACCAATACCCACTAATTCCGCGTCTCTGGGTTCTAAGTCACTGGTTTCTGTATCCCAAGCTACAGGATTTTTGGGGTTAGTAAATGTCTGTAAGATGTTAACTAATTCTGTTAGTTGTGCCTCAGTCTGAATGATGCGCGGTTGAATGGGTGCATCGGGTTGTTGAGAAACTGCTGCTGTATCTTCCGCACTGAAAAAGCTGATGTCTTCATCTTGTTCTTCTGTGCTGGGTGGTGCGCTTGGGGTTTGTGCAACTTCGCCGCCAAATTTTTGTTGTAAGTCGTTGACTTTCTGTAAAAAGGTTTTGAATTCTAACTTTTCTAAGATGGGAACGAGAATACTATGATCAAAACCTTTGAGTTGACAGTTTTCTAGATTAACTTCTAGGGGAACATCTACAACTATTTTGGCTAAATAGTAAGATTTTTCTGCGTCTGCTTTCCCGGCTAGGAGTTTTTTCTGAGTCGCGCCTTTAATTTCATCTATGGCGGCGTAAATGTGATCTAGAGACTCGTAAGTATTTAGTAATTGTACGGCGGTTTTTTCGCCAATTCCCTTGACTCCGGGGATATTATCGGATTTATCCCCACACAAAGCTTTAAAATCAACGATTTGTGTCGGTAAAATACCGAGTTTCTGTTTAACTTGTTCTGTGCTGAATTCGGTGATGCTACTTGTGGAACGTTTGAGTGCATCAGGACTAAAATTTAAAACGGTGATTTCTTTGGCGGGGTCGATCAGTTGAAATAAATCGCGATCGCCTGTTAAAATCTTGACTCTATACCCTGCTGCCGTGGCTCTTTGTGCTAATGTTCCTAACACATCATCGGCTTCATAACCAGGTGCGGTGTAAATTGGTAGATTGAAGCCTTGTAATAATTCGTGCAGATTTTTTAAGTCGGGGACGAAATCTTCTGGTGTTCCCGGACGATCAGCTTTATAGGTATCATCAGCTTCGTGGCGAAAAGTTGGTAAACCTAAATCAAATGCGATCGCCATTGCTTGCGGCTGTTGTGTATCCATGACTTCTAAAAGTGACTTCAGAAAGCCAAAACACACACTCGTAGGAATTCCCGTTTTTGTACGCAGTCCGCCATCTCGTCCTTTGGCGAAAGCAAAGTAAGAACGAAAGGCTAGGGAGTGTCCATCTACAAGGATGAATGTAGGACGGGTAACAGTGAAAGCAGCAGAAGTTTCAGACATAACCCTATTGTAGCGATAAACCCACCTTAATTACGCACAATTAAGGATGGAAAATCTCTTTTCTCTATTCCCTCACCCCACAGGATGTTTTCCAACTATTGTTACTAACATCAAACGAGACAAAAGTCATCAGCAATTTTTCTCTGCTTCACTCTTTGTGAGGGTTTAGTCATCCTCAAACCCTATTCCCTGCTCAAGCTTTAGTAAAATTCAATACTGAAAATTCTACAGAATACTGGAGTTATTTATCATAACTATTGAGAGGATTTCAGTGATTACCCAGTTGTCATTTCACAGCACAAACCGAACTGATAATCTGGGTATTTCCTACTAGATATCTAATTACTTTTGCCTTAGCTGAAATTTACATACATACCTAAAAAAGTAGATTAATTCGACTGTTATCCTAGATAAAAATTTACAAAAACTTACGTATATTTATCAAGACTATTCTTTCAGATTTAGAGGTAGAAATGTATAAGTAATCTTTCTGGCAATCGTTCTTTTTGGAAGATGCTTTCCCATGACAACAACACTTTTTAAGTCTCTAGGTGCTGCTACAACTTTGGTAGGAATTCTTGCTACTGCTAGTTCTGCTAATGCAGCTTCTCTCACCTCCTCCGCTTCCAGTGGTTTATTGTCCACCGATTTCGCCAATGTTACTCTCAGCGTCCAAAAGTTTGACTCATCTCTGGGTACGCTCAAAGGTGTAACTTTAAAATTTGATGGACAGCTTCAGGGCGTTGGAAGATATGAAAATACAGGCCCTAATGCGAGTTCTGTAACGGTGAATTTAACTGGTCAACTCGGCTTAGACCTGGGTGGTCAATCTCTGTTCAGTTTAAACCCACAAAAAGCTGATACATACAATTTTGCCGCTTTTGATGGCAACATGGATTTCGGCGGTACTTCTGGAAGCACAATTAACGGGCCAACTGCTCAAATGTCACAGACAAGAAGCTTTACTGATGCTTCCTTCCTACAAGCTTTTATTGGCAGTGGCAACTTAGACTTCTTATTATCGGCTCAAGCCACATCAACAGTTTCTGGTTCTGGAAATATAGTTGCCTCTGTGACAACACTTGCTAGAGGTGGTGTTGAAGTTACCTATGACTATGACCCAGTTCAGTCTGTACCTGAACCTTCTGCGGCATTAGGATTTGGTCTAGTGGCAGGTATTGGTTTATTGTCACAACGTAAAAAAAGCTGGATCAAGTCTTCTAATTAAGATATTTTGTGGAGTAGGTGTTTTTCTCTACTCTCTTGATTAACTGCATCGAAAGTGAAACAATTACTGGCAACAATTGTTGTTTTCAACAACCCATCTGAAACATTCAGTTCATAAAAAAAACCCGGTTGATTTTTTGTCACCTGGGTTTTTATTGTTGACTGGATTTACAATTCAAAATTGATTAAAAATCAAGGTAGTAGGGGTTTAGCTTGAACAGCAAGAAGCCTCACGCTTACCGCGATAGCGGAAGTGTTGAGACGGACACTTTGCTCAAGTCGGGAAACCCGCCCACGCAAGTGTCCTCATGAATTGCGCGTGAGTTGACAGTCATATCTTACACCATTCTCAATAAGCTCCAGGCGATGCACACCCAACAACCTAAAACTAAGGGTTTGAACAACTTGCAAGCAATGCCCACCCTACAAAAATTATCATTAAGGAACAGGTGTAAGATGTGTGTAGGTGGGTGAAAATTAAAAAGGTGGCAATTCTTTGAGAATCGTAAACCTAATATGATTAATTGCCAACTCACCTATAGAGATATCTTCTTTGGTTAATCTGACACCTTGACTACTCAGGGTTTCAAAAGAAATACCTTTGCCAATTTCTATGTGATACCAGCATAAGCCCATGAAAAAGCGAGTTGGATAGGGGCCATCATTACCCAAATCATCGGGATTAGATTCCATTGGCAACCAACCAATCCCCGGTATGTAGAATTCTAACCAGACATGATTAAAATCTGGATGCAGTGGCACTCCTTGATGTTCGCCATAAGGAGGGCATTTATACCTGCCGACGGTGCGGCATGGTATCCCATTTAAACGACAAAGTGCCAATAATACACCCACATACTCACCACAAGAGCCTACACCTCTTTCTAAGACAATATCTGGTGTATCGATGTAGGGTTTAATGCCATAGGATAACTCATCATAAACGTAGTTGCGGATATTGTACATTTTCCGCAAAAGATTTGTTTCTGAGCCTACAGCATCACGGGCAGCACGGCGGACAATGGGGGTGTCCATTGCTAAATCGTCATTATCCACTAAGTAGCGGGTTTCAAATTCCTCTGGTATTTCAGGAATATCTTCGACATCTCTGGGTGTGATACGATACTTAATTCCTCGTACTTCTACTAATGCTTTCCAGCCAAATACATGACGTTCTCCGGGGGTGAGTGCATCGAATTTAAACACTGCTACCCGTTGTCCATCAATGATTTCTTCTGTAAAAGGTATACCGATGGGTTCAACGTGTTGGAGTTTTTGACGTTCGGTGTCTGAGGGGAGAGCAATTCGCCATTCGACATCAGGCAAATATACTTCTTCTAAGGGGGCGATTTCCTCAGCATAGGACATTTCGATGAGATAGCCGTTAGAAAGGGCGTATTTTTGGTCTGGCTGGTGATGATAATACAGGGGATGAATAAAAGTGCGATCGCGATATGTTAATTCATGATTCGGATCAGCATTAGGGTTATCCCGAATATACGGCTCTTCACCAGCATAGGCAACAAACAGACTTTGTTTACCCGTTTCGCTATCTAGATGTACTGCTATGCCTGTAGGCGAATCAAAAGGTGTTAAGACACTAAATTTAACTTCGCCAGTTGCCCTGTCCATCGCGTAAACTGTTTGTTCTGTGCGATCGCAAATCCACAAAGTTTCCCCACAGACTGCTAAATTCTGTATCCCTACGCCGGGAGTATAAAATCTAGTAATCTCTTTGCGGCTATCACGGTCATAAATCAGGATGTAGCCTATTCTTTGACAACTGATATAAACAGTTGAATCCCAAACAGCAACACCATCGGCAGCATAAGGCAAGGTGGCAAAATGCTCTAAACCCCAAGCGGAAAGCTTGGATAAATAAACACTGTTACCACGAGTTACCCAAAGTGTATCTTCCCAAACAGCTAAACCTCTCACCTCACTAAATTCTTTAGTTTGGTGAGGGTTGAGAATTTTACTATTATCGGTATGAGGGTCAATTTCTAATAAATGTCCCTTAATAGTATCAATCGCAATCAGTTTATCTTGAATAAACGCAATGCCGCATAGATTAGCAGCAGTCAATGGTCTAATTGTCCTTTGCCCAAACATTTGGCTTGCTGTCAAACTAATGGGTGCAAAACTCATATTAACGGTTTAGCACTCCCTTAATATATTGTGGCATATTGTTTTTCACCGAATTTGCAACTGTCAGATTCATACTGATTATGGGAACAATGTTTTTTAAATCACTCTAGCTTAGGAAATAATACATACAGTTTCAGCCAAACAGTCAGCACTTGAGGAGAATTACATTTCATCCTTATACAGCTTGGCAACAGTTGTAATGTAACTTTAGTGGATGGTTTTCCAGCCTCCACTAAGATTATGATCGAATTCTGTAACTATTTCCTGTGACTTACACAATGTCTGCTAATTCTTTGCCTGAAGGTGTCGCAATTTGGCATAGTTTGGAAGTTGATAAAGCACTAGAACTGCTCGATAGTAATGCAGACAGTGGCTTAACAACCCCAGAAGTTGAAAAGCGGCTGCAAAAATATGGCCCTAATGAACTAGAAGAACATGGCGGCCGCAGCGCGTGGGAGATTCTCATTGATCAGTTCAAAAACATTATGTTGTTGATGCTGATTGCTGTGGCTTTCATTTCTGGGTTGTTAGATTTCCTGGCTTGGCAAGCTGGGCAACTCAAGCCTGGGGAAGTACCATTTAAAGATACGATCGCTATCTTAGCCATTGTCATTCTCAATGGTATCCTGGGCTATGTGCAGGAAAGTCGCGCCGAACAAGCCCTAGCCGCACTCAAAAAAATGGCTTCTCCCTTAGTGCGAGTCATCCGCAACGGCAAACTGGAGGATGTAGCCGCTAAGGATATAGTCCCAGGGGATGTGATGCTGGTAGAAGCTGGGGTACAAATATCCGCCGATGGGCGTTTAATTGAACAAGCTAATTTGCAGGTGCGCGAGTCAGCACTCACAGGTGAAGCAGAAGCAGTTAATAAACAAGCTACTATACAACTACCAGAAGATACATCTTTAGGCGATCGCATTAATTTAGTTTTCCAAGGTACAGAAGTTGTCCAAGGGCGCGGTAAAGTGCTGGTGACTAACACTGGTATGCAAACCGAAATCGGTAAAATTGCCGCCATGTTGCAGTCGGTGGAAAGCGAACCTACCCCCCTACAGCAACGGATGACACAACTAGGTAATGTCCTAGTCTCAGGTTCTTTAATATTGGTGGCGATTGTCGTTATCGGTGGTACTATCCAAGCGCGAGGCTTTAGCAATTTACAAGAACTGTTAGAAGTGTCCTTGAGTATGGCGGTAGCGGTAGTACCAGAAGGTTTACCCGCCGTGATTACCGTGACTTTAGCACTGGGAACTCAGCGCATGGTAAAACGCAACGCCTTAATTCGCAAATTACCGGCGGTGGAAACTTTGGGTTCTGTCACTACTATCTGTTCTGATAAAACCGGGACGCTGACTCAAAATAAAATGGTCGTGCAGTCGGTTTACACTAATGACAAAAGATTTCGGGTGACAGGAGAAGGTTACGCGCCTGTAGGTGAGTTTCAGTTAGACGGTAACACCATCGACGCAGAAGATTATCCCGAAATTGCCGCTTTATCAGTTGCCTGTGCTATTTGTAACGACTCGGTACTGCAAAAAGAACAAGGAGAATGGGCGATTTTAGGCGACCCCACCGAGGGGGCTTTAATGACACTGGCAGGAAAAGTTGGTATTGAAAAAGACCAATGGAATAGTAAATTACCCCGTGTCAATGAATTTCCCTTTTCCTCAGAACGCAAGCGGATGAGCGTGATTTCCCAGGTGGAACAAGTCGCCACCGGGGAACAGTCCTTGACCGCAGTTGATCCAGCGATCGCCAACTTGGTAAACTCTGAACCTTATGTCATGTTTACCAAAGGTTCACCAGAGTTAATTCTGGCACGTTGCACTGAGATTTATACAGGCACAAACTCAACACCACTCAATGAAGCCCAACGTAGCCAAATTTTGGCAGAAAATGACCAAATGGCGAGTAAAGGTTTACGGGTGTTAGGTTTCGCCTACAAACCTCTGTTAGAAAATCCGCCAGAAGGTTCAGATGAAACCTCAGAACAAAATTTAGTTTGGCTGGGTTTGGTAGGAATGCTCGATGCACCCCGTCCAGAAGTTAGGGCGGCGGTGCAGGAATGTCGAGAAGCGGGTATACGTCCGGTAATGATTACAGGCGACCATCAATTAACCGCACGAGCGATCGCCACTGATTTAGGTATTGCCCAAGAAGGTGACAGAGTTCTCACCGGGCAAGAATTACAACGCATGAGCGACCAGGAACTAGAACAGCAAGTAGACCTAGTAAGCATTTATGCACGGGTAGCCCCAGAACACAAACTGAGAATTGTGCAAGCCCTACAGCGTCGGGGTAGATTTGTTTCCATGACTGGGGATGGTGTCAACGATGCCCCAGCCCTCAAACAAGCTGACATTGGGATTGCAATGGGCATCACGGGTACAGATGTCAGTAAAGAAGCCAGCGACATGGTACTTCTAGATGACAACTTCGCCACCATTGTCGCCGCCACGAAAGAAGGTAGAGTAGTTTACACTAATATTCGCCGCTTTATTAAATACATCCTGGGCAGTAACATCGGTGAAGTTCTCACCATTGCTTCCGCCCCGCTTTTAGGCTTAGGTGGTGTTCCCCTGACACCATTACAAATTTTGTGGATGAACTTAGTCACCGACGGTTTACCAGCCTTAGCCTTAGCCGTAGAACCCCCAGAACCAGACGTAATGAAGCGTCCCCCCTTCAGTCCTCGTGAGAGTATTTTCGCTAGGGGTTTGGGTTCTTACATGATACGCATCGGGATTATTTTCGCCATCATTACAATTATTTTGATGCAGTGGGCTTACTCTCATGTTCAAACATTCTCAGGGGCAGGACTCGATCCTGAGCGATGGAAGACAATGGTATTCACTTCTCTGTGTCTTGCTCAGATGGGTCATGCTATAGCCATTCGCTCGAATAATCAACTCACCATAGAGATGAATCCCCTTTCTAATCCCTTTGTCTTATGGGCTGTAGTTGTGACGACAATTTTGCAGTTGATGTTGATTTACGTTCCACCCCTGCGCGCATTCTTTGGTACTCACTGGCTACCTCCCACAGAGTTAGCGATTTGTTTCGGTTTCAGTGCTTTAATGTTTGTCTGGATTGAAGCAGAGAAGATATTCTTCCGCTTTACAGGCAAGAGAAGCGTTTAGAGGAGGATGAGGGGGATGAGGGAGATGAGGGAGATGAGGGGGATGAGGGAGATGGGGGAGATGAGGGGGATGAGGGAGATGGGGGAGATGGGGGAGACAAGGTAGACAAGGAAGAATTTTTCCCCATGCCCCATGCCCCATGCCCCAGTCCCCAATCCCCAATCCCCATTATGTACCTGAAAACTCTACACCTCCGGCATTTTCGCAACTACCAAGAGCAAAAGGTGGAATTTACTGCTGCTAAAACGATTTTGGTGGGGAATAATGCTCAGGGTAAGTCAAATTTATTGGAAGCAGTCGAGTTACTGGCAACATTGCGATCGCATCGGATGGCACGCGATCGCGATTTTGTCCAAGAAGGTGAACCAGTAGCCCAAATTCACGCCATCCTAGAACGGCAAATCGGCGTGAGTGACCTGAGTTTAACACTGCGGCGTAACGGTCGCCGCAGTGTTGCCATCAATGGCGAGTCTGTGCGGCGACAAATGGACTTTTTAGGAGTCCTCAACGCCGTTGAATTTTCCAGCTTGGATTTAGAATTGGTGCGTGGTAGTCCTGAAGTCCGGCGTAACTGGTTAGACACTCTCTTAGTTCAGCTAGAGCCAGTTTATGCTCACATTCTCTACCAATATAATCATGTGTTACGCCAACGTAACGCTTACTTAAAAACTATTCCCGACTCAGCCACCAGCGTTGATCAATCAGCCTTGGCGATTTGGGATGCCCAGTTAGCGACTACAGGCACAAGAGTAATTAGAAGACGCGATCGCGCCCTGCAACGACTTGCACCCCTCGCTGCTGCTTGGCACGCCAGTATAAGCGGCAGTACAGAAGTGTTACAAATTAACTACGCCCCCAATATTCCCATCACCCAAAACCAACCCGAAACCATACAGCAAGCCTTTTTAACAAAAATCCAACAGCGCGCCCAAGCCGAACTCTACCGAGGTACTACCCTTGTAGGGCCGCATCGTGACGAAGTAGAATTAACCATCAATCAAACACCAGCCCGCCTTTACGGTTCACAAGGACAACAGCGCACCCTAGTATTAGCACTCAAACTAGCAGAATTACAGTTAATTGAAGAAGTCGTCAAAGAGCCGCCCTTACTCCTGCTAGACGACGTTCTCGCCGAATTAGACCCCTTTCGCCAAAATCAATTACTCGATGCCATTCAAGACCGTTTTCAAACCTTAATTACTACCACACATCTCAGTTCATTTGATTCCCAGTGGTTGAAATCCTCGCAGATTCTCCATGTCAAAGCCGGAGAAATCTATCCCACAGATGGGATGTTATGAAACCTTGAACAGATAAGTGTTTATCATTCAAAGAGTCGATTGTCAATGAGTAAATCTTGCATATACTGATATGTATAGTAAAAATAAATTTTTGTAAAGCGAGGACTACGAATGTACATTGTACAGATTGCCTCGGAATGCGCTCCTGTAATTAAAGCAGGAGGTTTGGGGGATGTTGTCTACGGCTTGAGTCGGGAATTAGAAATCAGGGGTAATTGTGTCGAACTGATTTTACCTAAATATGATTGTATGCGCTATGACCATATTTGGGGACTGCACGAAGCCTACTTAAACCTGTGGGTACCCTGGTATGGCGGCGCAATTCACTGCACTGTGTATTGCGGTTGGGTACATGGAAGGCTGTGTTTCTTTATAGAACCCCATTCCCAAGATAACTTCTTTAATCGTGGCTGCTATTACGGTTGTGATGATGATAATATGCGCTTTGCCTTCTTCAGCAAAGCCGCTTTAGAATTTCTCCTGCAAAGCAACAAACGCCCAGATATCATCCATTGTCATGACTGGCAAACAGGCTTAGTTCCCGTGATGCTGTATGAGATTTACAAATATCATGGCATGGCACATCAAAGAGTTTGTTACACCATCCACAACTTTAAGCATCAGGGAATTGGTGGTGTGCAGACACTCTGGGCGACAAACTTAAATCGGGAGTCGTACTACTTCCAATACGATAAACTGCAAGACAACTTTAACCCCTTTGCTATTAACTACATGAAAGCGGGTATTGTCTACTCTAATGCAATCACCACAGTTTCACCCCAACACGCCTGGGAAGCAGCATACACAGAAGTAGGTTGTGGTTTAGGTCATACTTTGCATTTACACCGTGACAAATTCCGTGGCGTGCTGAACGGTATTGATTACGATTTTTGGAATCCAGAAACTGACCGTTACATTCCCCATAACTATAATCAAGAAGATTTTGAACAAAAACTGTATAACAAAAAAGCTTTGCGGGAACGGCTGATGCTAGGACAGAGTGATAAACCACTCATTGCTTACATCGGTAGATTAGACCATCAAAAAGGTGTGCATCTTGTCCATCATGCCATTTATCATGCTCTTAATAAAGGCGCGCAATTTGTATTACTAGGTTCTGCCACAGAAGCCGGAATCAATGCACATTTTCAGCATGAAAAACAATTTTTAAGTAGCAATCCTGATGTTCATTTAGAACTAGGTTTTAATGAAGAATTATCTCACTTAATTTATGCTGGGGCAGATATGATTATTGTCCCTAGCAATTACGAACCCTGTGGCTTAACACAAATGATCGGTTTGAAGTACGGCACAGTACCGATTGTGCGCGGTGTGGGTGGACTGGTAAATACAGTATTTGATCGAGACTACGACCAAAATATCCCACCAGAAAAACGTAACGGCTATGTATTCCATCAAACTGATCACGATGCTTTAGAATCAGCGATGAATCGCGCCATTGATTTGTGGTATCAGTCTCCTGACGCATTCCGCCAGCTAGCTATCCAAGGTATGAAATATGACAATTCATGGAATCATCCAGGAGGAGAATACTTAGATATTTACGACTGGATTAGATATCAGTGGTAAGTCAGGGTTAATTAATACAGGACTTACGCAACTGGCACATTAGTAGGGTGCGTCAGAGGAACATTGTCTGGGTATAGTGAGGTTGGCTCGCACTGACGCACCCTACATTTTGGACTACATTTTGGAAATTTTTGATCGGCAAGGCACAATCGAAGCACATTAGTAGGGTGCGTCAGAGGAACATTGTCTGGGTATAGTGAGGTTGACTCGCACTGACGCACCCTACATTTTGGAAATTTTTGATCGGGAAGGCACAATCGAAGTGTCCCGAATCACGGTTCAATGACAGAATACAGCAATTGAACTGTTGAATTTTGTATGGCTGGATAAATATTAGCTCAGGAATAGGGAACTATAGAGACGCGTCAGCAGTATTTGAGGCCATATTTATGGTTTTTTCGCGAAAATTACCGCAATTTTGCGGAATTAGTAGATAAATTCGGGTGACATTGAGTCAATGAGTTTTTTGGTTTACGCGGAAATACGGATAAAAACTGAGTTAAATTCTGTTAATTTCACAGTGTTGTGTCTGTAGTTATAGCGTAAAAGTGACTGATAAGGTATCTGGCTTGCTTAAGTCTTTACCTTTTTTTGACTTAATTCAACCCAGTGTCTACTAATTTCAGTACAAGCATCTCCAATAACCATAGCTTACTGATTGATGGTTTTCATGGAGTTTAGCCACAACTCTCTGGTTCACGGTTTTGGGTTGGCAGCTATACAAAACTATTGACTGAGCCTTGGTAGGAATTGTGGTGAGGCTGCTGCACAAATTTAGCCTACACGTATGGAATTTAGCTGAAGTAAAAGCAACATGAGCACAACTCCTATAACTAGCTACAGGTTAACTCAAAAACTACATCCCATATCTTTATTAGCACAACTAACCAGTCGTTGTGCTACTGGATGCTTGCGTGTATTTACAGGTGCAACGTTTTGGTCAATTTATCTAGAGGAGGGTAAACTTACTTATACTTCTTATTCTGAACAGGGGTTTGAACGTCTTGATTATCACCTGCGGCGGTTGAGTCAAAAAATTCCCAGTCTCAACACTGCCACTCGTGTACAAATGCGCCTGATGTTTCAACCCCAGATTGAAAGTCAATCCCTCCCTTATGCTGATTATCAAGCAATTTGTTGGTTAGTTGAGCAAAACCATCTTACACCTAAGCAAGCAACTATCCTCATAGAAGAATTAGCTAAAGAAGTGCTGGAATTATTTCTAGTTGTCAAAGAGGGAAGCTATGAGTTTTATTCTGAACCGGATTGGCAAGCACTGCCAAAGTTTTGTCATTTAGACTTGCGTTTATTAGTGGAATGCTGTCAAAAGCAGTTACGAAATAGACAACGTGTTCAATCTTCAACTAATACTGCTGTCAGTTCTCCGGTGGAGTCGGCAAATCAACCACCGCAGACTCAAACATCACCACGAACTGGGCAACAACTATCAAAATTAGATGGTGTTGAAGCTGTAGATAATCGAGGACAAAAGTTAGGCCAGTCTACTGTCAGGAAAAGTTTATATACTATTGCTTGCATTGATGATAGTCAAGCAGTCTTGAATTCGATCAAAAGCTTTTTAGATGAGAAGGTTTTTACTGTTGTTCTCATTAATGATCCATTAAAGGCTTTGATGCAAATTTTGCGGAGTAAACCTGATTTAATTCTCTTAGATGTAGAAATGCCAAATTTAGATGGCTATGAATTATGTTCTTTATTAAGGAGGCATTCAGCTTTTAAGAATACACCCATTATTATGGTGACTGGTAGAACAGGATTTATCGACAGAGCTAGAGCAAAAATGGTAAGGTCTTCTGGTTATTTAACTAAGCCATTTAATCAATCCGATTTACTGAAAATGGTGTTTAAACATCTTGAGTAAAGACAGGATGTATTTCCGATGCTAAAATCGCACCGCCAAGCACGACAGTAGGGGTTTAGCATTGCTCAATCCCTACTCCCCACTATTTGCAATTTGATTGATGGCAATTATTTTGAGGAGATTTAGCAGTGAGTATAACTTTAGTTGGCACTATTTTGATTGTAGAAGATTCGCCTAGCGAGTTAGAATTAATGAGCTATTATCTGCAAGAAAGCGGTTACAATGTTGTCAAAGCTTCTGGGGCAAAGGAAGCAATGGAAAAAGCTTTATTACAACAGCCTGATGTAATTGTGACTGACGTAGTAATGCCGGGGATGAGTGGTTTTGAGTTGTGTCGTTCGCTGAAAAAGAACCAAATTACAGAGAAAGTACCGATAGTTATTTGCAGTTCTAAAAATCAAGAAATTGACCGATTGTGGGCGATGAAACAAGGTGCTGATGCTTATCTCACTAAGCCATACACACGGGAAGATTTGCTGGAGGCGATTAAATCATTAGTGCTTTAAATCTATGAATAATTTACCAATTAAACTAGATATCAATCACAACAAAAATCAATTAGGTGATGGCTATCTCAAGTTTCAACTGAATCATCAGACTGCGGCTATTTTAGCTATGAGTTATATACAAGAGGCGGTAATTTTACCTGTGGATGCTATCACGCCCATGCCGAATATGCCCGCCTGTATTTTAGGGTTAATGAATTGGCGCAGTCGCATAATTTGGGCGATTGATTTGCCGAGAATGCTGAATTTAGAATCTTTAGATAATCGGTTGCGGCAATACCATGTAATTGTGATTAAGGTAGAATCACTGTTGTTGGGTGTAGTTGTGCAGGAAATTAAGGGAGTGACTAAGTTGATGCCTGATGAAATTCGTTCGCCTATAGGGCAGGTGGCATCTAGTTTAGTACCTTATTTGTGTGGTTGTGTTGTGCAGCCAGAAGAAATATTTTTGGTGTTAGATGCACAACCTATTGTAAATTCTCCTGTGCTGCACAATATTTAATTGTCGAAAAATCAGTTTTAGGGTTCTGATTGATGATTTAGGAAATGTAACTAGGTTTCATAAAAACGATATGGAGCAGAGTGACGATACTCAAGGTTAGTCAGCGTTGATGCTATCGAAAAATATGAATGGTAAGTCAGAACAAATAAACAGTATTATTCATGAGCAAACCAGTAGTAAATATTTGAATTATCCTGTGAAATCTTTAAGAAGTTTGAGTTTAACTACAAAAGCAGTAATTTTCGCGATCGCAGTTGGTACACTACCTATATTGACTATCGGCACAGTCGCCTATAATCTGCTCAACAAGTCAATCACCCAGCAAATTACTAAATCTCAGCAAACAGAAGCTGTTGGGTTAGCAGATACAGTTAACCAATTTCTGTTAGAACGTTATCAAGACATTCAAAATCTCTCTTATCTGCCATCTTTCACTAATCAGCAAGTTAGTGGCAATATCACAAATGCAGCAAAACAAGCATTTCTCAATCAAATTATTCAAACGAAAAAACACTATGACAGCATTGCTATATTTGATGTCCAAGGTAATTTAGTGGCTGAGTCTACAGGCAAATCTATAAATAATCAAAAATCCCAGCGATATTTTCAAAAAATTTTACAAACCAATTCTTTGGTGATTAGTCAAGCCGAAGCATCCAGTATTTATATAGCCGCACCAATTAAAGAGATACTTACAAATAAAACTCTGGCGGTGGTGCGAGCGCGGATGCCGATAAAATCTATAGAAACAGTAATCAAAAATTACTCCAAGAATGGACATACATATAGCTTGCTTGACTCAACAGGAAAAATTAGGCTGAGTTCTGTCACAGATTTATTAAATAAACAAGCAACAGCCGAGTATCCCGGTTTATCGCCCATACTAACTAATCAAAAAATTGCTAGTTTCACGACAACCAGACAAGTTAATCAAAAAGCAGAATTAGTTAATTATGTGCCGTCGGAAAAGCTGCAAGGATTATCACAACTGAAATGGCAAATTTTATTTACCACAGATGCAGAAGTTTTATTTACAGCACAAAGACAATTACTGTGGACGATAGGTATAGGGACAATATTAACAGCTTGTGTTGTAGGTGCGATCGCTGCTTGGTTAGCACGGCGTACCACACAGTCGATTATCACAGCAAATGCAGCTTTGGCACAGCTAAGTCAAGGTGAATTTCCTCCTAGTTTGCAGACAGCAACACCAGACGAACTAGGGGTATTAAATGCCAATATTAACCAAGTAGCGGCGCATTTACAGACTTTAGTTACGCAAAAAACATTTATCATCCCTAACTTTGACAGCGAACAACCACCAGACACCCTGCAATTACAACTTTTAGAATTGCTCACAAGTGTAGAAGGGGCAGCAAGCGGCGACTTAACAGTACGTGCTGATGTGACAGCCGGCGCAATTGGTACGGTTGCTGACTTTTTTAACTCTATCGTCGAAAATTTGCGGGATATTGTCACCCAAGTCAAACAAGCGGCGAGTCAATTAAACACAGCCATCGGTTCTAATGAGGGAGCAATTCGCCAGCTAGCCGAAGAAGCACTTATCCAAGCGGCGGAAATCAACCGCACTCTAGAGGCAGTTGACAAAATGACTAATTCCATGATAGAGGTTGCCTCCTGCGCCCAACAAGCGGCTACGGTTGCTAATCATGCCGCCCAAACCGCTAACAAAAGTGAACAAGCGATGGATTTGACTGTACACAATATTTTGTCTTTGCGGGATACTGTGGGTGAAACTGCCAGGAAAGTCAAACGTTTAGGGGTATCTTCTCAAGAAATTTCCCGCGTGGTATCCATCATTAATCAAATCGCTACCCAAACCAACTTGTTAGCTATTAACGCCAGTATCGAAGCGGCGCGGGCAGGGGAAGAAGGGCAAGGTTTTGGGGTGGTGGCGGAAGAAATTGGCGAGTTAGCCGCTAGAAGTGCCACAGCTACCCAAGAAATTGAGTATATCGTTGAGAATATTCAACGGGAAACCAGCGAAGTAGTCAAGGTAATGGAGGTTGGTACTACTCAGGTAGTTGAGGGTACGCAGATTGTGGAAGCAGCAAAACACAGCCTGAGTCAGATTTTAGCAGTTTCCCAACAAATTGATCGTTTAATTCAGTCGATTTCTACTGCTACGACTTCCCAGGTGGAAACATCACAAACTGTGAGTAAATTAATGCAAGATATTGCGGCGATTTCCCAACGCACCAGTGACTCATCGCGTATACTTTCCCAATCTCTACAACAAACTGTTGAAATTTCTCACCAGTTGCAAGAAACTGTTGGTACTTTTAAAGTCAGTTAGGAAGTGGGGAAAAATAAATTCAAAATTCAAAATTCAAAATTCAAAATGACTAATAACTAATGACTAATAACTAATGACTAATAACTAATGACTATGTCACAAGATAAAGAATTAGAAATCCAGATGCAATTTCTGGAAGAAGCGGCGGATTATATTAATACCTTAGAGGGGGTATTATTAGCGGTTGACACCAGTCACCATATTGATTTAGATAAAATTAATGGTGCTTTGCGGGCTGCTCACTCTATTAAAGGTGGTGCAGCGATGATGGGTTTTCGGGTTTTAAGTGATTTGGCTCATCGTTTAGAAGATTGTTTTAAAGTTTTAAAAACCCGGAAAAATTCTTTAGAAATTGATACGCAATTACAAAGTTTATTGCTTTCTGGGGTTGATTGGTTGCGGCAAATTGTGGCGTTACTGGCTGAAGGCAATGCGATAGAAGAAGACTGGTTAGTTAACTTTTGTTATCCGGTGTTTGAGCAATTGCGCGATCGCTTGGGTGAACCTACTCCAGAAGATGCAGCTACTCTGCTGTCTACAGATGAGGGACAAGATATTATTCCCTTGCTGTTTGAAACCGAGGTGGAGGGATGTTTGCAGCGTCTAGAGTCGGTGTTAGCTGATAGCCAACCGTCAGGCTTACAGGAAGAAGTGGCGATTATGGCGGCGGAATTAGGCGGTTTGGGGGAAATGTTACAGTTAACGGCTTTCACCGAACTGTGTGCATCTATCCAGCAACATATAGAAAATGCGCCAGGCGATCGCATCTTGGCAATTAGCCAATTAGCACTGCAAACATGGCGGCGATCGCAAGCGTTAATTTTAACGAATCAACGGGATAGATTACCCACAAAATTAGTGATTGAGCAATTAGCAACTCCAACTCAAACACAATTAAAACCAGCCGCCATCACTCCCGATAAAGATGTTGAGCCAGCTAGCACAACCAACGATCATATTAACCATGAACTAGCGACGGTTGATTTTATTGAAGCTTACCCCATATTGGCAAAAGAAAATCATCTCACAGATACTAAAGTTAGCGAAGCCAAAACCGAACAGATTACAGTCGCCAAAGACAGGGAAAGTCAACAGGATAATACAGTCCGAGTACCTAGCAAACAACTAGAGCAAATTAATGATTTATTTGGGGAGGTAATTGTTCAACGCAATGGCATGAATTCCCAACTAGAGAAACTGCGAAAACTGGTGAGGAATTTAACCCAGCGCGTGCGAATTTTAGAGCAAGAATATCAGGAACTCAGGACAAATTATCGTCAAGCCACCGCCAAAAATCTCATACCTGTAGGTGGAGAATCCTTAGCTGAGAGTGGCGAACATAGCCCAAACATAGATAATGACTTGGATACTTTAGAAATATTAGGACAGAACGCAATTAATTTGCGATCGCAAACAGTATCAGAAACTATTGTACAAGTCCAAGAAGTCGCCACAGATATTCAACTCAGCCTAGACGACACCGATCAAATCGCGCGCAAATTTAACAAAACATCAAAACAATTACAAACAAAACTCAACCAGATCCGTATGCGTCCCCTATCGGATTTAGTTGAGCGTTTTCCGAGAGCCATTCGGGATTTAAATGTCGAATATGGGAAAAACGTCCAGTTACGAGTTATCGGCGGCGACACTTTAATTGAACGTAGCATTTTAGAAGCATTAAATGACCCATTAATGCACCTGTTAAGAAACGCCTTTGATCATGGTATCGAAGAACCCGCCACCCGTCGCGCCCTGAGTAAACCAGAACCAGCCTTAATTGAAATTACCGCCACACACCGAAGTAATCGCACAATCATTACCATGCGTGACGATGGGCGGGGTATTTCTCTAGAGAAAATTCGCAACCGTGCTTTAGCAATGGGAATAGATGCCACCCTACTAGCTAACGCCACTGATGAAGAACTGTTGTCACTGATATTTGAACCCGGATTTAGCACCTCAGAACGAGTCACCGCATTATCAGGGCGCGGTGTGGGGATGGATGTAGTTCGTAACAACCTGAAACTGGTGCGCGGTGATATCACAGTCGATACACAAGCAGGAGTAGGAACAACTTTCACCTTATCAGTACCGTTTACCCTGTCTATGGCAAGAGTGCTATTAGTAGAAAGCAATAAAATGCTGTTAGCATTCCCCACCGATACAGTCGCGGAACTCTTCTTATTCCAAGCCGAGCAAGTATCATCAATGGCAGGTAGCGAAGTCATCAACTGGCAAGGAAATACGCTACCATTCATCCGCCTAGGTAATTATTTAGAATTTAACTGTCCCCGCTACGATAACCCAGAATTAGAAACAAGTCCAGCCATTAATACCGCCAGTGTGTTAATCGTCAAAAGTAATCAACCAGTGGCGATACAAATAGATCGATGCTGGGGTGAGCAAGAAGTGGCTATCCGCCAAGTGGAGGGCAATATCCCCCTACCCACAGGCTTTAGTAATTGTACCATTTTGGGAGATGGGCGAGTAGTATCCTTAGTCAACACCAACGAATTGCTCTATTGGATTGCGTCTCATCAGCGTACCCCGAAAAACAATCAACTACCATCAGCTACATTAAAAACGCCCTTCCTGTTTTTCAACAGTGGTAAAGTACCTGCACCCGCTACTCAGCACAAAGGCACAATTTTAATTGTGGATGACTCAATTAATGTGCGTCGCTTTTTAGCACTGACTTTAGAGAAAGGTGGGTATCAAGTAGAACAAGCTAAAGATGGTCAAGATGCCTGGGAAAAATTAGAAAATGGTTTGCAAGTCCAAGCTGTGATTTGCGATATTGAAATGCCGCACCTTGACGGCTACGGCTTCTTAGAGAAAGTCAACTCTAGCATTGGCACGAATAATTTACCAGTGATTATGCTGACTTCTCGGAGTGGCAATAGACACCGACAACTAGCGATGCAATTAGGGGCGCAAGCTTATTTTTCTAAACCGTATAATGAGCAAGAATTACTCCGCACGCTAGAAGAAATTATCAGTAATTTCGGATAAAAATAAAGTTTGTAATTGAAACTAGGGATGTTTTTCCGAAAAATGTCACTAAAAATACATATTTTTGTCGTCAGCTTGGTATAGAGTGGGAGCCAACCTAGTTGGTAATCCCCTGAGTCTGGCTTGAAACTAATCTAAAGCCTGTACTACTATACCTCCGCTTAATTGTCATTAACACAACTTGCAGATGGATGAAACATAATCCATCTGCAAATTCTTTTAAAGTCAACAAGTGTAAGTAGCAATGTCAGAACAATCAGATTTTCTTTCTCACCTCTCTGACTTTCTCTATCCGCGTAGTTGTTATTATGGTCAATTTAAGCCAGAGTATTTAGTCTTCAATGCCAATTTACAAGAGTTTGCCCAACGGGTGAACTATATCACTAACCTGCAAACTAACGGGAAGCTGTCTCCCCAAGAAGCATACCAGGAAATCAAAAGCCTGTGGAAACAGTTAAAAGCCGCTAAGAAGCAACTGGGAGTTAATTCAATGGATGATATTTCTAGTTCTTGAGCTTGTAGAGACGTTGCATGCAACGTCTCTACACTGTAGTAAGGAATTTAGTCCTTAGTTAACAAGATACTTAGTTAACAAGATACTACTTGCAAAAGCCTTAACCTTTGTGTCTTTGCACGCCAGTTGCTACAAGTCTGGCAACCCAACGCACTGGCTCGCCTTTGCGCGAACCTAATTTATATTACCGACTAAGATACAAAGACTCAAAGGACTGAAGTCCTTACTACAAACATTAATTGCAACCCAACGCACTGGCTCGCCTTTGCGCGAACCTAATTCATATTACCCACTAAGACACAAAGACTCAAAGGACTGAAGTCCTTACTACAAACATTAATTGCAACCGAACGCACTGG
>NZ_LUHJ01000074.1:109138-206742 GCF_001597745.1 Anabaena sp. 4-3
TACTGGAAAAGCGATCGCCTGATGTAATGCCAGATTAACCCAGCTACAATTAACCCTAAACCAATTTGCCAGATAGCAGACTCTACCCAAAACGCTAAAAATAAACAAGATAACAATCCTATCCAACCTATCCATGTCGGGTATAGTCTTTCGGAGGCGGGAATTTTTAAGGCGGCATAGTTGGTGATGGCGTAGTAGATTAAGACGCTAAAGGCACTAAATGACCAGGTTGTTTTGACGTTGCCTAATAATACCAGAAAGGCGATCGCTATTCCGACAACTATCACCGCCCAATAAGGTGCAGTTTGGGCTTGATTCAGTCGTGCTAAAAATCTCGGAGCATCTGCACGTCTACCCATAGCCAGCAATACACGAGATAAGCCCAAGATTAAATTTAATAATACACCTAACATCGCTGCGATCGCACCAATCGCCAAAACCACAGCCGCACCCGCACCGCCTACACTCCGGGCGACAACTTCCAAAGGTGCAGCTTTTACTTGTCCGGTAGCATTAGCTAAAGTCTCCACACCTACAGCACTAATCCCTACAGTTGCCACCGTCATATAGAGTAACATCGTCAGCAGCAAGCAGACAATCATCGCCCTGGGAATAGTTTCTCGCGGAAAACGTGCTTCTTCCCCCATAGTTGCAATCCGCCCATAGCCAGTGTAAGCTACAAACATCAACGCACTAGCATGAAGCACATCCCCCCAAGAATTACTGAAAAAAGGCGTTAAATTATTTACCCCTTCACCCACCGCACGGGGCAGACAAATCAGCGTAAAAAAGCCCAAAGACAGCAGCGTAACCGACACAATCACGATATTAGTCAGATTCGAGCGTTTAATTCCACTCAAAACAACTAACGTCATAATTAATACAGCCAACACAGCCAGAGGAATCACCCAAGTAGAACTGACACCCAACAGATTCAGCAAATAACCAGCAAACCCTAACGCCGCCGTCGCCGCCGAAGCCGACTTAGCCACTAAAAACATCCAACCTGCGGTAAAACCAAAAGCCGGAGTGAGATATTTATAACCATATTCATAAGTACCACCACTGACGGGATGATTAGCAGCCAGTTGTGCGCTATTGAGTCCGTTACAGGTAGCGACAATTGCCCCAATAGCTATTGCCAAAATGACGGCTGATCCGGCGATACCAGCCGCAATACCAATACTGACAAATACACCCGTACCGACAATCGAACCCAACCCCATGATTGTCGCACCAAACACCCCTAACTCTCGTTTCAGTTGGGGTGGTGAATTGCTGACGGACATCTAATTTATCTCCCTCGTTTAGCTGATGAAGATGTAGCATTTATTGGAGAGGATACCATAACAGTTTTGAACGAAATCTAGAGAAGAAAAAGGGAAAAATGTAGAGACGTTGCATACAACATCTCTACATTTGTAGGTAAAACACATCTTGCACCTGTTCCTTGATGATAATTTTTGTAGGGTGGGCATTGCTTGCAACTTGCTGAAAGCCTTAGTTTTACGTAATTAGCAATGCCCACCGGACGCTGATTGAGAAAGGTGCAAGATATGACGTAAGCTTGATGTCGCTGTCAGTCAGGACTAAGCCTCGACTTTGACACCACGCCAAAAAGCGACATAACCCTCGATATTCTTAGCTTTGTCCTTGGTGGTGGGATAGTACCAAGCTGCATCTTTGTTAACTTGTCCATCAACGGCGATGCTGTAGTAACTCGCCACACCTTTCCAGGGACAAGTTGTGTGAGTATCACTGTCTTGGAAATACTGCTTGTTAATTGCGTCAGGGGGGAAATAATGGTTTCCTTCTACGACAACGGTTTTGTCGCTTTCAGCTAAAACAGCCCCATTCCAGATTGCTTTTGCCATCAGTGCGTTTGTTAATAAAGTTTACATTTATATTTTGACACCTTCACCTTTTAAAACACGGTGTGTTCTTCCAAGTGGGCGGTGATTTCCTGTCGAGTTCGCCAAACCGGACGCAATTGTTGACGAATAAAAAATTGCAGTTGATCGCCAACATGAGGTGAATGAGGTTGAGTAGCATTCCCATAACTGGTGATAGCCATTGCTTTTATTGGTTGGGAAAACTCCACAGCCGCAACGTAAGAGTCACCCGCGACTGCTTGAAACTTCCCATCACCGACTGGGGCAAAATTCACTACACGGAAAATACCTTTATCTCCATCACCACCATTAGCGGGTAAATCTAAATTGCCATACCGTAATCGGAAGACATCACCCCAAGCTACATCTAGGCTGCCATAGGTTTTTTCTAGTTTTGCTGCTACCTCTGCTAGTGCTTTGACTGCACTTTCAGGATTAGCCAAACCATCGGGTGTTGTGTGTGGGTGTTTTTCATCCCAAGGAGTGCTAAACACCTGATCTAAATCTATATTGTCCACCCAGGAGTTAAACAAGACAGCACCTCGGCTATTGGCATCGGCTTTCCGATTCCACGCTGCTAAAACCTCGGCGGCGCGACGTGTTAATTCATCTCCTTGTTGTTGTGCGGCAGGAATTAAATCATCTAAAATTCGCTCTGCCAGTTCCATCTGGGTAGAATGTTTGTAAGCAATCATTTCCTCAAAGGAAATACTTTCATCCTCTGCTAACATTTTGGCGGAATGTTGCGCCCGGAAATCCATCGGCCACTTTGGTGCCATATAGGAAGGATAGTTTTCGGCTTTGATGGCGGTGGGATAAGTAGTAGTCCAAGGTGGATCATTGGCATTTTGTAACCAACCACTGGGGGGATCAATTACTCTCGGCAAATCTTGATATGGGTGGATTTTAGTCCACAAAGTTTGAGATGTATCACCAGGAATCATGTTTTGCCAATAGGTAAAGTCTCCTTTTTGACGCACAGGTACTAGACCGTTGAATAGGTGCATAATATGACCATCACGGTCTGCATACATGACGGTAAACATGGGGAGTTGTAAGCGTTGCAATGCTTGCTGAAATTGGGTGAGATTTTTGGAGGTTGCCATATTCCACCACTGTTCTAAAACACCAGGGCGATCTAAACCAACCACACGCAACGCTACGGCTTTACCTTGTTTGTTGCTGACTATAGGGCCGTGAATTGAAGTTTTAACTGAGAATATTTGCTCGCGCAATGAGCCATTTTTTTGCTTGATTTTTAAGGAAAAGTTAGCTGTTTCAAAGGGGCGAACTTTGCCATCAAAAAGATAGCCGTTTTGTTGTAATTTGAGTTCGTAGGCATCCCAACCGTCGTGAGTGTTGACGGTATGAGTCCAACCTAAGTTATCGTTGAAGGCGATCGCTAACACGGGAATACCTACCAATGTGGCCCCATAAGCATCAATTCCTGGGGCGGTAATTTGGGCTTCGTACCACAAAAATAAATCTTTCCAAGGCAAGTGCGGATTAGCCAATAGCATCGCCTTGCCACTAGCAGACTTTTTTGGTGCGATCGCCCAACCATTAGAACCGGCTGGCAACTGAGGCTTAGTAATATCTGCTACATAACCCGGATTGACCACAAAAGTAAACAGCAACACTCGTTGCAGGTGGCTGAATACATCCTCTGGCTTCACAGGTAACACTGCCTTGACTTCATCATCAATTAAATCGGGATGTTTTGTGGCATAGGCATTAATTCCATCGGCAAAGGCATCTATGTAACTGCGAAACTTAGAACTTTGTGCTTTATACCAAGCACTTCCTCTGTTGGGTACACCCATTGTCAATACCCATTTGTCGGAATCTAGATATTTCTCGCCCCAATATTCCGCAGCTCTTCCCCGTGCTTGTCCGTAGAGGCGCAACAGCAAGTTACCATGACTTTGCATTTGCGCCCAACCAAAGGCGTGAAAAGCTCCTTGGGTGTTATTACCGTAAATATGCGGTATGCCGTAGGTATCCCAAAGAATTTCTGTATCTTTGGGTGCATAGCTAATACTTTGGCTACTCACTACCAATGTAAATATAAGGCTGAGTAAAAAAGGTAACAACTTTTTTAAGTGTTTCTGCCAGCCCAAAGGACTATCAAGCTGAGTGTTAGCCGTAAACAACATTTTCTAATGAGATTTATTTGCAATAAACACTAAGATATAATAGAACATCTGTCAAGTTTATTTGAGGCTTTATTAAACCAACATAACGATAAAGACTATCAATAAGCTTAGACAGACCTTATAGGGCGGAGAGTGTGAAATTTCTAGACATTGAACTGCTGATGTGTGAAACTTTAAGTAAATTCTACATATAATAAGCTTTTTAGTGAATTTATGGAGACTGTAACACTGACGGCTGTTGCTACTGCGATCGCTTCTATCATGACTACACTTGCCACCAAAGCTATAGAGAAAAGTGGCGAAAATCTTGGCGATGCGGTATGTGAGTTAATAAACCAGCTACGCCAGAAGGGTAAATCGCCATTACTCACCAGTGCGGTTGAGGAAAATGAGCCGCAGCGTTTAGATTTTGGTCAAGCAGTGCTAGAACTCACGGAAGCCGCACAAGACCCAGAAATTGCTCAAGCTGTTGTAGATGTGGAAGCAGCAGTTAACAATGACCAGTCTGAGACTGCTAAGGAGATTAAACAGAAAGCAGCAGAAATCGAGTCTCAGCCATCAGTTGTTAACAACTTTGCCAAGTTAGCAGAAACAATTAAAGCAGAGAAAGGTGCAATGGTTGCCCAACAAATTACAATTAAGGAACAGAATAATACTTACAACTGACTACAGCCGCCCGACGGGGAGAAGCGGGTAAAGTTAACTCCCATTGACTGGCGTAAGATTTGCACCGCCATGCTGGAAAGTCAGCAGAAAGCTGCAAGACTTAGACGCACAGCTACAGAACAAGGTTTTGAAGTTAACGTTTATGTTCCCTTGGGGTTGGTGGAACGCAAACAGCAGCAACGCCGACAACTAGATGAATATCAAGACAGAGAAAATGTCTATGAATTAACTCAAGAAGTCATAGTCAAAACCTATGAACATGACGCATTTCTGAGAGAAGTAATTGCACAACAGCCAACCGCCAATAATCAACATATTGCTATCATCGGTGAACCGGGAGCAGGTAAGACAACTTTATTGAGTACCATTGCTTCCTTTATTCACAACAACACTCAAGATTTACCCATCTGTATTTCTCTCGCCAACTTACAGGGAAGAACAATTGAGGAATATTTACTCAAGCAATGGCTGACTGATGCGATGAGATTAGTTAAATCTGATGTTGTCGTCACGCCAGAAATTGAACGTCAATTAATCGAGTGTTTTGGTAAAGGGGGAGTTTGGCTACTGTTAGACGGCGTGGATGAAATGGGTGAAAATTCACCTGTGGAAGCCTTAGCCAAAATTAATCGAGAACTGACAGCATCTCTGAGACAGGCGCGGGTGGTGTTAACTTGTCGCTTAAATGTTTGGGATGCCAAGGTTAATAATACACTCACAGGATTTGATACTTATAAAACCCAAGAGTTTCAACCAGAACAAATTGATGAATTTATTCAACAGTGGTTTGAGTGTGCTGGCAATTTACCAAAAGGGAAGATACTACAGGATAAATTAAAAGCAACTCAACATGAAAATATTCGTAAATTGGTGACAAATCCTCTGCGCTTGTCGCTGTTGTGTCAGACATTCTATTTGGATAAACAGGGAGAGTTACCAGAAACTAAAGCAGCACTTTATCAGAGATTTACCTTTTATTTCTATGAATGGAAGTCAGATTTATTTCCTGAATTGTCTAACTCTGATGATTTAAAGGCTGAATTACACCAAGCTTTAAGTAAATTAGCATTTGCAGGTATTAACAGTAGTGTAAGATTTCGCTTGCGGCGGAGTTTAGCACGTCAAGAAATGGGAGAGAGATTATTTAAATTAGCTGGTGATGTTGGTTGGTTAAATTTAGTAGACAGAGTAGCTGAAACTGATGAAGAAGTTTATGCTTTCTTTCATCCTAACTTTCAAGAATATTTCGCAGCTTTAAATGTTTATGACTGGCATGAGTTTATTAATCATGTTCCTCACAATCCCAGACAAGGAATTTACCGCATTTTTGAACCACAATGGAAAGAGGTGATTTTGCTGTGGTTAGGACGGAGACAAGAAAACCTCAGACAGCAGCAGCAAGATTTTATTAATGCTTTGGTGAACTTTAAAGATGGATGTGGTCAGTGGAATAGGGAAGATGTAGACAAAGGTTTTTATGAGTATCAAGCCTACTTTTTAGCGGCGGCGGGAATTGCTGAGTTTAAAGATTGTTCTCAAGCAGATGAGATAGTAGAGAAAATAGTTACTTGGATATTTGGTAATTTCAAAGATGTCATTAAGAATGAAGCCAGAACAGCACTAGAACAAACCTACCGCAGAAAAGCGATCGCTGCTTTGGTGCAACTGCTGCATTCACAAAAAGTGTCTGACTACACCCGTTTGCAGGCAGCAGACAGCTTAGGGAAAATCGACTCAGGAAATCAAGATGCGATCGCCGCCTTAGTGCAACTGCTGCATTCACAAAAAGTGTCTGACTACACCCGTTTGCAGGCAGCAGACAGCTTAGGGAAAATCGACCCAGGAAATCAAGATGCGATCGCCGCCTTGGTGCAACTGCTGCGTTCACCAAATCTGGATGACTACACCCGTTTGCAGGCAGCACAAAGCTTAGGGGAAATCGGCACAGGAAATCAAGATGCGATCGCCGCCTTAGTGCAACTGCTGCAATCACCAAATCTGGATAACTACACCCGTAGGCAAGCAGCATCAAGCTTAGGGGAAATCGACCCAGGAAATCAAGATGCGATCGCCGCCTTAGTGCAACTGCTGCAATCACCAAATCTGGATGACTTCACCCGTAGGCTGGCAGCATCAAGCTTAGGGAAAATCGACCCAGGAAATCAAGATGCGATCGCCGCCTTGGTGCAACTGCTGCAATCACCAAATCTGGATGACTTCACCCGTTGGCAGGCAGCAGAAAGCTTAGGGGAAATCGACCCAGGAAATCAAGATGCGATCGCCGCCTTGGTGCAACTGCTGCAATCACCAAATCTGGATGACTTCACCCGTTGGCAGGCAGCAGATAGCTTAGGGAATATCGGCACAGGAAATCAAGATGCGATCGCCGCCTTGGTGCAACTGCTACATTCACCAAATCTGGATGACTACACCCGTAGGCAAGCAGCATCAAGCTTAGGGGAAATCGACCCAGGAAATCAAGATGCGATCGCCGCCTTAGTGCAACTGCTGCATTCACCAAATCTGGATGACTTCACCCGTAGGCTGGCAGCATCAAGCTTAGGGAAAATCGCCTCTCCCTATGAGGTAGTCAAAGTTTTAAGAGGTTCTTGGCTATTGAGTGATTACGAATATCAGATTATCTGGAAATCTTCCCAGAATATGCCTTACCCCAAGTTTTATCAAGTTTGGCATGAGTTGAACTTGATCACTCGTGCAAAGATCAACCTAGCGAGGTTATCTAGCTGGGTGCGAGATATTTTATAACTTACACGCTGTACAAATTAATCATAATATGCAGTTACGAACATAAGTCTTTTTCGCCTTTATTCCATCATTAATTTAATTGTAAATGTGTATTTATATTCATTAGACTTTGAAAACACGCCCTAAATAACTCGTAAACCTGATGATTACAAGTTCTATACTATTAACAGCAAACTCAGATTCACACCAATGAAAGCAATTGAAGTCAAGGGAACAGTGAATGAATTTGGTCAACTTGCCTTAGACGAACCGTTGACTATAGCAAAACACAGCCGTGTCCGAGTCATTGTGATTATCGCGGAAGAAAATCAAGAGGATGAGGAACTGATTGAGTCTGCAAGCGAAAGTTTTCGTCAAGGTTGGTACGATGCGATGAATGGAAATACAGTACCTATCTCTCAGTTGTGGGAAGGGATTGATGCAGAGTGAACCACCTTTGATTATAGTCGTAGCCACTGCTAAATTCCAACGCAATCTGCGTATTTTAGCCAAGAAGTATCGGAATATTCGTAATGATGTTCAACCGATTATTGAGCAACTGCAATTAGGAGAATTACCCGGAGACCAAATACCTGGAGTTGGATATACAATTTTTAAGCTACGAGTCAAAAATAGTGATATTCAAAAGGGTAAAAGTGGTGGATATCGAGTAATTTATTATGTCAAGACAGTGAGAAATATTATTTTAGTCACTATCTACTCAAAATCCGAGCAGGAAGACATCTCAGTAGCAGAAATTCAACAAATATTAGCTGATTTTGAACAGCAATATCAAGGAGAATAGGCAGGCGTAATTCTTCATTAGTTCTAATTGTGTAAAAATTTAGATTATTGCTTCTTCTCTGGTGAGTGGTTGAAAATATTTAATCTGGATGGGATTTGCTGTTAAATGGGCGATAATCCCCGTTGGCGAAAAGCGTTTCTTGTTCGGCGAGGGTTTCAAAATCACGATTTGCACCATCTCGGCGTTGCGTATCTCGTCTTGATACTCAACCGGAATTTCAATTTTCCCATTTTTGACCTGAGCGTTAAAAGAATGTGTATTTGTACTCATTCTGGTATAGTCAAACCTCTAATCCTCTTAGTATAGCTCCCTCTTCATTAGTTGGGTTGCGCTGCACTTAACCCAACCTACAAACACTACAAATACTCTTTATCCTCTCTGCGCGACGGACACTTTGCTCAAGTCGGCAAAGCCGCCCACGCAAGTGTCCTCCTCTGCGTCTCTGCGTGAACATTCCCTAATCCCATCACCAACGCCCAGCCAGAGAAAAAAATTCCCGCTTTCCTAGCGAGAGATTGTTACAATCCTGTTATCCTCATAACTACTAACGCAGAAAGCCATCAAACAAGCGATCGCTATGCTTCAGTATCCCAATCTCGAACACGCGCTAAAATATCACTTCGGTTATGATAACTTTCGCCCTGGACAACGGCAAATTATCGAAAATGCGCTACAAAATCGGGATTTATTGGTAGTGATGCCCACAGGTGGCGGTAAGTCTCTGTGCTTTCAGTTACCTGCACTGGTGAAAACAGGACTAACTGTGGTAGTATCACCGTTAATTGCATTGATGCAAGACCAAGTAGAAGCACTGCGAAATAATAATATCTCGGCTACCTTCCTCAATAGTAGTCTGAATCCTTATCAGGTGCGATCGCGTGAAGAAGCCATCCTCTACGGTAAAGTAAAATTACTCTACGTCGCCCCAGAACGTCTACTGAGTGAAAGGTTTCTCCCTTTCCTAGATTTAGTCAACGAAAAAATCGGGATTTCCATCTTTGCAATTGATGAAGCGCATTGTGTTTCTGAATGGGGACATGATTTCCGCCCAGAATATCGCCAGTTAAAATCCCTCCGCAAGCGTTACCCCAATGTTCCCACCCTCGCCCTCACAGCCACAGCTACAGACCGGGTTCGTTCTGATATCATTCAACAATTAGGGTTAAAGCAACCAAGCATTCACATTGCTAGCTTTAATCGTCAAAATTTATATTACGAAGTCCGCGCCAAAAGTAAACAAGCTTACGCCGAATTATTAGCCTTAATTCGTGATACCGATGGTTCAGCTATTATTTATTGTTTAACTCGCAAAAAAGTTGAGGAACTAACTTTTAAACTGCAAAAGGATAAGATTTCCGCCTTACCTTATCATGCCGGATTACCTGATGCTGAACGTAGTAAAAATCAAACGCGATTTATTCGGGATGATGTGCGGGTGATGGTAGCAACTATCGCCTTTGGCATGGGAATTAATAAACCCGATGTGCGGTTAGTTGTGCATTTTGATATTCCCCGCAATTTAGAAAGTTACTATCAAGAATCAGGTAGGGCGGGTAGGGATGGCGAACCATCACGCTGTACATTATTTTTCAGTTTTGGTGATATTAAAACTATAGAATGGAGTATTGAACAAAAACCAGACCCCCAAGAGCAATTAATTGCTCGGCAACAACTACGACAAATGATAGACTATGCTGAGGGGACTGATTGCCGTCGGACAATTCAACTCGGTTATTTTGGTGAACGGTTTGCAGGTAATTGCGGTAACTGTGATAATTGTCGTTATCCCAAACCTGTAGAAGATTGGACAATTGAAGCCATGAAGTTTTTATCTTGTGTGGCACGTTGTAAACAAAGATTTGGGATGTCACATATTATTGATGTGTTGCGTGGGTCGAAAAAAGAGAAGATTATTCAATACGAACATGATAAACTTTCTACCTATGGGATTGGTAAAGATAGAACTGTAGATGAATGGCGAATGTTAGGGCGATCGCTCTTACATCAAGGTCTACTAGAACAAACTACAGATGGTTATTCTGTGCTAAAATTAAATGCCTTAAGTTGGGAAGTCATGCGCCGTCAACGTCAAGTGATGCTATCTGTTTCTGTGGCGCAGAAGCTGAGTGTAGTAACGGATAATCCCAACGCCGAAGTTGCAGAAGCACTGTTATATAGACTGCGATCGCTGCGTAAACAATTAGCTGATGAACAGTCTGTAGCACCCTATGTCATCTTTCATGATTCTACATTAAAATTGATGGCACAGGTACAACCAAAAACTATGACCGAATTCGGGAAACTTTCGGGCGTAGGTAGTCACAAACTCACCCAATACGGTGAAAAGTTCCTCTCAGAAATTCGCGCCTATATTCAAGAACAAAAAGCCACAGATAAACCTGCTAATGCGATATCTTCATCTAGCTTAGTGTCAGCCACAGAATTACAGACTTTGTATTTACATCAACAAGGTTTAAATATTGCTCAAATCGCCCAGCAACGCAACCTCAGCCCCTCTACCGTTGCTACACATTTAGAAAAACTCATCGAAAAAAATCAGCCTGTAGATTTAAATCAATTAGTTCCTCTGGAACATCAACAAAAAATCTGGCAAGTTTTAGAAGTGTTGGGTGATATTCCTTTAACGCCAATTAAAGAACAGCTAGGCGATAATTATACTTTTAATGAAATTCGCCTAGTGCGAGAAAAATGGCGGCGACAACGCAAGAATTCTTAATTTATGTTGTAGTCAGCACTATTAGTGCTGAGTTGGTTTGTGTTAAGAGAGGACTAAAGTCCCCACTACAAACTCAGAACAGACTACGATGATACGTTATCTTGAGTTTTTGCAGCGAGAATTACAGACAGTAACTTTGGCAATACCAAACACAGAACAGTATTGACCAGTGTTAAGAGGATACCATCCATCAAACTCATAGACATTCCCCTTGTTGAAAATTTGGATTTATTACTTATATTAGTTTGAACTATAATCTGTGTTATGGATCACAGCAATTATTTTAATTTTCTTTGGTTATCCATAAGCCTGTTCTATATATATTTTTGTAAACTCCAGTTTCTCAACTTCAGCCTCTAACCTCTCAACTCAACAATATGTGCTGGATTTTATACCCAAATGCTGGCAGCATTCGGGTATAGCGGTTTGGCAATGGAGTCATGAATGATGCAGAGATTCTCACCTACAATAGTTGATTAATTCGGAGAACATTTAGAACAGAAATGAGGGCTGAATTTACAAAATTCGCTACCCGTGATTTTGTAAGCTGTACAGTAGGGAAAACTGGTAATTCCCCTCCCTGCTTCTCGCCATTGTAAAACCGGGGATAATCTGTAATTTTGTTGGGTTTTACGCAAAGACAAAATCAACGATAATAGCTTGGGTAATCCCACACAGACAACTAAATTCATTAGGGTTAGCAAGCAAGCGTCGAGTAATCCTATAGGTATTCACCCCCAGTTCAGAATAATTAGGTGGTTGCCATTGATAGTTGTAAATTGGATTTAGCAGTCAAAATTTTCGAGTCAGACCGATGAGCAAAATCGGGAGATGATCTCACTTATGACTTGACCAACTATATCAAACGCTGATCAATCATTAGTTCTGACTGCTGTGTTCTGAATTCCCAGGGAAAAACCATTGAGTTTGGTTTATATAAATTAACTTTAACATAAACTTCTCTCAATCCAAATGTTAAGGTTGCGAAACTGACTACACAATGAATGATGTAGATATCAAGAAGCGGTATTGTAGCGTAATAACAGAATCAATAAAGACAAAATTAACTTTGAATTTGAGGTGATTTATAATGGTAGCCATGCAATCAGGGTCTGCTTTTTTAGCCAACATTAACAGGCAAGAAAGTCTTTCACTACAGCGTTTAGTGGATTATACTCAAGTAGAATCACTGCCAGAAATTTGGCCGTTGGCGGCGGAAAAATTTGGTAATATTGTGGCTCTGCACAGTCCCCACACCAAGCCAGAGATAAAAATTACTTATAAGCAGCTAGCAGAAAAAATTCAGCAATTTGCGGCTGGTTTACAAGCTTTGGGGGTGCAACCAGGCGATCGCATCTCTCTGATAGCAGATAATAGTCCACGTTGGTTTATTGCGGATCACGGTATAATTACCGCCGGGGGAGTAAATGCGGTGCGGAGCGCCCAAGCGGAACGGGAAGAACTGCTGTTTATTGTGGCTAATAGTGGTAGTACAGCCTTAGTAGTCGAGGATTTAAAAACATTACAAAGATTGCAGCCACGTCTCAACGACTTACCAATTCAGTTTATTATCTTACTTTCCGATGAAATACCACCCACCGAGACAACAATCAAAGTCTTCAACTATGACCAAATACTAGAACTGGGTGCGAAACATACCCTAGTCAAAGTCAAACTCAAATCTAGCAACCTCGCCACCTTGATTTACACCTCCGGCACCACAGGGAAACCCAAGGGAGTGATGCTATCTCACGGCAACTTACTGCACCAAGTCAAAACCTTGGGGACAATTGTACAACCCCAACCAGGGGATATAGTCCTGAGTATACTTCCTACTTGGCACAGCTACGAACGCAGTGGCGAGTATTTCTTACTGTCGCAAGGTTGTACACAAGTTTATACTAATTTACGTTCTGTTAAAAAAGATTTAAAAGACTTCAAACCCCATTACATGATTGCAGTTCCCCGACTGTGGGAATCGATCCATGAAGGTGTGCAGAAGCAATTCCGGGAACAACCAGCCAATAAACAACGGCTGATTTACTTTTTACTGGGTGCGAGTGAGAGATATATCAAAAACAAGAGAATTGCTCAAGGTTTAAGTTTAGATCATCTTCATGCCTCAGTTGTGGAACGTTTAGCAGCCAGGGCAGTAGCAACGGCTTTATTTCCCCTGCACGCCCTCGGAGAAAAGATAGTTTATGGCAAAGTGCGACAAGCCACAGGAGGACGCATCAAACAAGTAATTAGCGGTGGTGGTGCATTACCCCGACACATAGATAACTTTTTTGAGATGATAGGCGTAGACATTTTACAAGGTTACGGCTTAACAGAAACCTCTCCCGTGACAAATGCCCGTCGTCCTTGGCATAATTTACGCGGTTCATCCGGACAACCAATTGCCGGTACAGAAGTGAAAATCGTAGATCCTGAGACTCGCAAGCCGTTAGCAGCAGGGCAACGAGGCTTAGTGTTATTGCGAGGGCCGCAAGTTATGCAAGGCTATTACCAAAATCCCGAAGCCACAGCTAAAGTCATAGATGCTGAAGGTTGGTTTAATAGCGGTGACTTAGGTTGGATTACACCATATAATGACTTAGTGCTGACAGGCAGGGCAAAAGATACGATTGTCTTAACCAATGGGGAAAATATCGAACCGCAACCCATCGAAGATGCTTGTTTGCGATCGCCCTACATCGATCAGATTATGCTAGTGGGACAAGACCAACGCTGTATCGGTGCTTTGATTGTTCCCAACCTGGAAGCTTTGGCAAAATGGGCAGAGAGTCAAAATCTAACTTTAGTGACAGAGGATGATAATTTAACCGCTTCATCCAGCGAAACAATTACCCTGGAGAGTAAAATAGTCCAGGATTTATTCCGGCAAGAATTGAATCGGGAAGTGCAGAACCGTCCAGGTTATCGCCCAGATGACCGTATTGGGCCGTTTAGACTGATTTTAGAGCCATTTTCCATTGAAAATGGTTTAATGACACAAACGCTAAAAATCCGGCGACACGTTGTCATGGAACGCTACCAAGATTTGATTGTCGCCATGTTTTCCTGATGATTTCACATTGCAAACTCTAGAGTGAACGCGAATTTTTATGACTGATGTCTCCAATCCTCAATTGCTGTTAAAGCGCGTAGTTAACGTGAAAGTGATTGTCACCCCTCTGTGGAAAGAAGAAGTACAACAACAATTGCAAGCACAGATCAACCAACTGGATCAGCAATTGCAACAGTTGGACATGGAAGGACAAAGAGCGATCGCCGCGATTCAAAAACAAAGTCTCCAGCCACCAGGCCCCCAGACTGTACAACAAATCGATAACATCCAACTGCAAGTCAACCAAAAGAAAAGCGAATTTCTAGAACAGAAAAACCAAATGCTGCAAAATCTCCAGCAAGTACAGCTACTTGAGTTAGATCAAGAAGTGAATCAATTCCAAATGGAAGGCTTTTTCCGTATTGAACGGGGCGATAATTTAATTAGCAAAATGCAAGTTGAAATCGTTCTCCGTGATGGAGTTGTCGAAGAAATTCGTGGCGATATTTAACCAAATGAGGTTGAGGTAATTCTCAAGTTTGAATTTGGCACTTTGAATTTTGAATTGTCTTCAGGGGTATGGTTTCCAGTTCGAGTACGAATTTGGGAACCTACCCAAACAATTTGCCAGATTGGCGGTGAACTGACTAACAGCGATCGCCCAAACACAGACATCTCCACGCGATATTTAATCACCTGAGAAGAATCGCCATCTGATGACTTTTCGATCACTGTGACTAACGCTTGATTCTGTTGAGGGTAGATAACCTCCACCTGGCGATCGCCATTCGTTGCTGTCAAATCATCCAAAACATTCATCGCCAGAGTTTTCGGGTTACTACCTTGTAGGGGATAGTTGATATTTTCTAAAGGTATAGTTTGATATTCAGCCCGTTCTGGATGCTCCAAAACTTCCTGAGAATGTTGTACTGTTGACAATTCCTGTGGCTGCGTGTCTGTATTGTCTACAATTGATAATGGTGTCTGGTTTTGAGCCATATAGAAACCAACACTCATTGTAGTAAAAAGACTCAGTATTACAATCAAAGACAATTTCAGCTTTACTGACATAAAACTAAATAGGTAGTTCCAACAGACCAATGATCGATTTTAGGTTTTAAACTGAAGTTTAATTATTAATGACTGTCTATCATCTCCCTTGGGAAAGCTTCTCATTCCCGATAATTTAGTGATGAGCGATACAAATCTATATAAAAATTGCCTAGGAATTGTGAAAAACTCATCATTATGGAAACATAGACCCCACAGTTGTCTGGATGTTCCGATGCGGGAGATGGTGGAGATGAGGGAGATGGGGGAGATGGGGGAGATGAGGGAGAAAATCTTTCCCAGTCCCCAGTCAAGAGTCCCTTCCAGTCCCCAGTCAAGAGTCCCTTCCAGTCAAGAGTCCCTTCCAGTACCCAGTACCCAGTACCCAGTACCCAGTACCCAGTACCCAGTACCCAGTCCCTTCCAGTCCCCAGTCCCCATTCCTTAACCTAAAATAGAAAATCTCAACCATAAAACTCTCTTGCCAAGATACAATTCGATCTGGCAAAAGCTGATAAATTCCATAAACCCGTTGATTCTAGAACCACCATCATATGAGCATTCACGAAATATTCATGCCCGCGCTTAGTTCCACCATGACCGAAGGTAAAATTGTCTCCTGGGTAAAATCGCCAGGGGATAAAGTGGAAAAAGGCGAAACAGTGGTGGTTGTCGAGTCAGATAAGGCAGATATGGATGTAGAATCCTTCTATGAGGGATATCTGGCACATATCGTAGTTCAAGCCGGTGACAGTGCGCCTGTAGGAGCAGCGATCGCCTATGTCGCAGAAACCGAAGCCGAAATTGAAACCGCCAAGTCTATGGGGAACTCCGGTGGTGCTGCTACTCCTACCTCTGCGCCGCAACCAGTTGCAGCTACAGCCGCAGTGGGAACACCTTCCGTAGCATCTCAAAATGGCTCTAACCACAAGGAAGGTAGACTCATAGCTTCACCCAGGGCGCGCAAGTTAGCCAAAGAACTGAAAGTTGATTTAACAACTCTCAAAGGTAGTGGCCCCTACGGTAGAATTGTCGCTGAAGATGTGGAGGCATCTGTAGGTAAAACCACTACCCCGGCTGCACCCGCACCCGCACCCAGCATTACCCCAGTTAAACCACCCGCACCCGCACCCGCACCCGCACCCGCACCCGCACCCGCCGCAGTTGTTCCTGGTCAAATCGCACCATTCAATACTCTGCAAAATGCCGTAATTCGGAATATGGTTGCTAGCCTAGCAGTCCCAGAATTCCGTGTGGGTTATACAATTACCACCGATGGATTAGACAAACTTTACAAACAAATTAAATCCAAGGGTGTGACAATGACAGCGTTACTGGCGAAAGCCGTAGCGGTGACATTACAAAAACATCCACTGTTAAATGCTAGCTACTCTGATCAAGGTGTAGTTTACCACGCCGACATTAATATTGCTGTAGCCGTGGCAATGGATGATGGCGGTTTAATCACACCCGTATTAAAAAATGCTGACCAAATAGACATTTATTCCCTGTCGCGCACCTGGAAATCACTTGTAGACCGCGCTAGAGCCAAACAACTGCAACCTGATGAATATAGCAGTGGTACTTTCACCCTGTCCAACTTGGGGATGTATGGTGTAGATACATTTGATGCGATTCTACCACCCGGACAAGGTTCAATTTTAGCGATCGGTGGCTCTCGTCCCCAAGTTGTCGCCACCCCAGACGGTTTGTTTGGTGTGCGTCAACAAATGCAGGTTAATATTACTTGCGACCATCGCATTATATACGGTGCTCATGCGGCGGCGTTTTTACAAGACTTGGCTAAGTTGATTGAAACCGATGTTCAATCCTTAACCCTGTAATTTCATCCGCTTCAGTGAAAAGTAGTTTGAGTTAACATAATCCCGCTTTCGCAAGAAAGCGGGATTTAAATCCCCCTGCAAAACCTACACTGTTCCCTGTTGCCCGTTAAGAGTTCCTCATTAACACGACATTTCAATTCGGAATACTATATAATCGGTATGATCATGAGTGAGGTAGAGAGAAATCCACTCAGGAACGTGCTTTTACCTTCTTCTTTACCTTTGCTCAGATGGCTCTCCCAATTCTCCCAAAGTCAGGGAAATTAACCAGGATTTACCATTTACCATCATTAAACCCCAGTTCCTAGCTCAATGTTATCTCGTAAAAAGACATGAGAGCCATTCTTCATTTAGGAATGTTGGGGTGAATTTCACATAATTTGTCATGCAGCCACGCTTATCAGAACATGATCTGCTGCTTAAATCCAGACTGTCCAAATCCTCTTAATCCCAATGGTAAAAAGGTGTGTCAAAGTTGTGGCACCACCTTAGTACCCTTGTTGAGAAATCGCTTCCGTGTCATCCGAGTGCTTTCTGATGAAGGCGGATTTGGTAGAACCTATCTATCAGAAGATAAAGATAAACTGAATGAACGTTGTGTCATTAAACAATTAGCTCCAAAATTTCAAGGAACTTGGTCACAAAAAAAAGCGGTAGAATTGTTTGCTGAAGAAGCCAAACGATTACAAGAACTAGGAGAACATCCGCAAATTCCCACCTTGCTAGCTTACTTTGAGCAAGACAATTGCCTGTATTTGGTACAACAGTTTATTAATGGGCAGAACTTATTAAAAGAATTACAGCAGCGTAAGACTTATAGACCAGGGGAAATACAAGCAATTTTGCTAGATATATTACCTGTTCTCAAATTCATTCACGATCGCGGTGTAATTCATCGTGATATCAAACCAGAAAATATTATTCGTTGTCGTATTGATGGACGGTTAAATCTGATTGACTTTGGTTCTTCTAAGCAATTAACAGCCAACGTCCAGAATTTTGGCACATCCATTGGTTCACACGGTTACTCTCCTCTCGAACAAATCCGAGATGGTAAAGCTTATGCAGCTAGTGATTTATTTGCCTTGGGGGCTACTTGTTTTCACTTATTAACTGGCATTTCCCCCTTTCAATTGTGGATGGAACATGGTTATGGTTGGGCGACAAATTGGCGGCAATATCTGCGTAGTTCCTTAAATCCAGAGTTGGATTTTGTCCTGGACAAGTTATTGCAAAAAGACTTAAAGTCCCGCTACCAATCGGCGGATCAAGTCCTGAAAGATATCACTCCTAAACAAATACTTGCATTACCTGCTGCCGGTCAGACATCAGGAAAAATCCCTGTAACTCAAATCAATCAAAAACCGCATTTGACGATTATATACTGGCTGATGCGGGCTGGGGTGTTAATGTGTGCTTTCATCTTATTATTTGGTTTTAATGAATCTTGGTATAACCAATATCGCCGGATTTACAGTAGTTTATCCGCCAGATTAATTCAGCCTCACAAGAGTTCAACACCTGGGGAGGTAGTTGTGGCACAGCCCCAGAGGATAACTTTGAAAGATATCACCTTAGCCAATACCCTCCTCGGCCATGAGAATGCAGTTGTCTCTGTGGCTGTCAGCCCTGATGGTGAGACTATGGCTAGCAGTGGGGACGATCGCACTATTAAAATTTGGCACATCTCCACAGGTGAGGAAATCGCCACCCTGCCACCGCCAGGCTACCCCAACCAAGGACATTCCCGCAAAGTCAATGCAGTTGCCATTAGTGCTGATGGTACAACTTTAGTCAGTGGTAGCGATGACAAAACCATCAAACTCTGGAATCTCAAAACTCGTCAAGAAATCAAGACTCTTAGAGGACATAGCGATGCAGTTCATGCCTTAGCCATCAGTCCTGATGGTAAAACTTTAGTTAGTGGTAGTGATGACAAGACTATTAAAGTTTGGCATTTGGAAAGTGGTAGACTCATCGGTACTCTCACAGGTCATCAATACTGGGTGCGTACAGTTGCAATTAGCCGTGATGGTGCAACTATCGCCAGTGGTAGTTTTGACAAAACTATCAAAATTTGGGATTTAAAAACTAAATCTTTAATTCGCACCATCGCAGATAATGACGAAACCATAACAGCAATTGCCTTTAGTCCCGATGGTAACATTCTGGCTACTGCTAGCCGCGATCGCACCATCAAACTCTGGAATTTTGCCCAAGGTACAAGAATACGCACCTTACGAGGTAGTACGGAAACAGTCACAGCAATTGCCTTTAGTCCCGATGGTAACACTCTTGCTAGTGCCAGTCGTGACCAAACTATCAAACTTTGGAACCTAGAGACAGGTGAAGAACTGCGTACCCTGATAGGTCATGAAAACACTGTAACATCCGTTGCTTTTACGCCCAACGGTCAAACTCTAGTTAGCGGTGGTGAAGATAACACGATTAGAATTTGGCGTGTTGGTAATTGAACCATAACTCTGTTGTGTCCCTGTTGTTTGATGCTGGAAATTTCAGTAGGGCTATGTTTAAATGCAGTACAACCTTGTGTTAACTAAAAATTAAACATCCTAAATTATACTGTCAAAGAATTTTACGCAAATTGCAATCATGACATTTTGAGTTTAGGTGAGATGGCGATCGCACTCAATACTCAAACAATTGCAGTTTATCCATGAGCAACATCTGATCCAGACAGCATTTAACCCCATGCAGATTGATTAAACTGCCGCTTTGCTGGCAGCAATTTTAAGAGAAACAACTACATACAAGTTGTTCATGAAATTATACAAGGTAAAAACAAATGCCAATAAGTTTAACTGGAACAAATTACACTGAGAACTTTGACTCCTTAGTAAATTCTGGAACAACAGATAGTGTACTACCGTCTGGGTGGGAGTTTTTGGAAAGTGGAAGTAATGCCGACACAACCTACGGTATTAATAATGGCAATTCTAATACAGGTAATACATATAGCTACGGCGCAACAGACGATACAGACAGAGCATTTGGTGGATTGCAATCTGGTAGTCTAACACCCACTATAGGAGTCAGTTTTACAAATAACACAGGTACTACCATCACTTCATTAAACATCAGCTATCGTGGTGAGCAATGGCGATTAGGTACTACAGGTAGACAAGATCGCTTAGATTTTCAATACAGCTTAGATGCGACTTCCCTATCAACTGGTAGTTGGATAGATGTTGACTCCTTGGATTTTAGTTCGCCTAATACTTCAACCACAGGTTCTCTCGATGGTAATGCTGCGGGGAATAATACCACAGTCACAGGAACCATCTCTGGGTTAAATATTGCCAATGGTGCAACCTTCTATTTGCGCTGGCAAGACTTAAATGCTTCTGGTGCAGATGATGGTTTAGCAATTGACGATTTTTCCCTGTCTATTCCTTCTTCAACCCCCACAGTTAACCTATCCGTTAACAGTAACACTGGCACAGAAACAGGAACAACAATAATTACTGTCACCGCTACAGCTTCCAGTGCCGTGACAGGCGAGCAAACTGTTAACCTAGCAGTATCGGGAACTGATATCACTGCCAGCGATTACTACCTCAGCAATACTACAATTACCATTGCCGACGGACAAACCGTTGGTTCTGTCTCCTTCATTGTGGCTGATGATGCCATACCTGAAGGAACAGAAACCGCAACATTAACTATTAGCAGTCCATCCGCAGGTATTAGTTTAGGTGCGACCACCTCTCAAAATATTACTATTACTAACAATGACGGCAGCTTTTTAACCAAAGTTGGAGGGATCACCAGTGCTAACGGGGCGGAAATTCCAGCTTTTGATCCAGGAAGCGATCGCCTATTTGTTGTTGCTGGTACTACCGTAGAAATTTATACTGTTAGTAATACAGGTTCGCTGACTGCGGTTGGTAGTTTAACTCCCGGAATCACTCCTGCTGTTGATACTGCATTAATTCCCAACAGCGTGGCGGTGAAAAATGGCGTGGTTGCCGTAGCTTATGCAGTACGTACTACAAACAATGCCCAACTAACTGGTAAAGTAGCTTTCTTTAATGCTGCCGATGGCAATTATATCAGTGCGGTAGATGTGGGTGCATTGCCTGATATGCTCACCTTTACCCCCGACGGCACAAAAATATTAGTAGCTAACGAAGGTGAACCCAACAGTTACGGTCAAGCCGACTCTGTTGATCCAGAAGGTTCAGTTAGTATCATTGATATTGCTAATGGTGTTGCTAATGCCACAGTGCAAACAGCCACGTTTACCAGTTTTAACAGTCAGATTCCAACACTCAGAGCCTCTGGTGTCAGGATTTTTGGGCCAAATGCTACAGTTGCTCAAGACTTAGAACCAGAGTATATTACAGTATCAGGCGATGGTCAAACTGCTTGGATTACCCTACAAGAAAATAATGCGATCGCCATTCTAGATATTGCCAATGCAACCATTACTCAAATTCTGCCGTTGGGTGTAAAGAATCACAGTCTACCTGGTAATGGCATAGATGCCAGTGATCGAGACAGTGGTATTAATATTGCGAACTGGCCTGTATTTGGATTGTATCAACCGGATGCGATCGCCAGCTTCGTAGTTAACAGTCAAACCTACTACATCACCGCTAACGAAGGCGATGCCCGTGACTACACAGGATTTGCTGAGGAAATTCGTGTTGGTAATGCCGGCTATGTTTTAGATCCAACTGTTTTCCCCAATGCAGCTACACTCAAACAAAACGCCAACTTAGGGCGGTTAACAGTTACAAATGCCACAGGTGACATAGACGGAGATGGAGATTATGATCGCATTGAGGTATTTGGGGCGCGTTCCTTCTCCATTTGGGATGCAAACGGCAATCAGGTATTTGACAGTGGCTACCAACTTGAACAAATCACACTTACAAAAGTCCCCACCCTGTTTAACTCCAACGGTGCAGGAGATAGCTTTGACAGCCGCAGCGACAACAAAGGCCCAGAACCCGAAGGTGTAGTAATTGGAGTCATCGACAACCGCACCTATGCTTTTATCGGTCTAGAACGCACAGGCGATGTTATCGTCTATGATGTCAGCAATCCCAACCAACCGCAATTTGTCCAGTACATCAACACACCCGCAGACGTTAGCCCTGAAGGACTCACCTTTATTTCCGCCGCCGATAGTCCCACCGGCAAACCACTGTTAGTCACCGCCAACGAAGTCAGCCAAACAGTAGCGGTGTTTGAAATCACCCCCCCCATTCGTATCCGTGACATTCAAGGAACAAGCCACACATCCCCATTAGACGGTCAGACAGTCAACAATGTTGCGGGTATTGTCACAGCCATCAGAAACAACGGCTTCTACTTCCAAGACTCCAACCCAGACAATGACGACAGCACCAGCGAAGCTATTTTTGTCTTCACCTCATCAGTACCAACTGTACAAGTAGGTGACTCAGTAACCGTCAGTGGTACAGTAACAGAATTTCTTCCCGGTGGTTCTAGTGGCACTAACAACTTAACACTCACACAAATTATTAGCCCTGCAATCACTGTACTATCTAGTGGTAATGAGTTACCCGCAGCTACCATTTTAGGTGATGGAGGTCGGACAATCCCCACCACAGTCATCAGTGATGGTCAAATCAGTGGTACATTCGACCCAGTACAAGAAGGCATCGACTTCTACGAAAGTTTAGAAGGGATGCGGGTACAGATTAATAATCCTGTAGCCGTAAGTCCGACTAATCAATTTGGGGAAATTTGGGTATTAGCAGATAATGGCGCAAATGCTACCGGACGGACAGCCCGTGGTGGGATCGGAATTAGTGCTAATGATTTTAATCCAGAGCGTATCCAAATAGATGATACTTTACTTAATCCGCTTAGTGGCAGCTATTTAACACCCAATGTCAGTGTAGGAGCGCAACTAGATACAATTGTCGGGGTAGTAGACTATAGCTTTGGTAATTATGAGGTATTACCAAATACTTTACCCACAGTAGATACACCAAGCACACTTACTAGAGAAGTCACAAACCTCGCTCCTGGTGATAATCAACTGACAGTTGCTACATTTAATGTGGAAAATCTTGATCCTAATGATGGGGCAACTAAGTTTAATAATATAGCGGCTCGGATTGTGAATAACTTGCGATCGCCAGACATTATCTCTGTAGAAGAAATTCAGGATAATAACGGGGCAATCAATGACAGTGTAGTTGATGCAAGTGTAACATACCAGGCTTTGATTGATGCCATAGTTGCTGCTGGTGGCCCCACATATCAATATCGACAAATTGACCCAGTGGATGATACCAACGGAGGAGAACCAGGCGGTAATATCCGGGTAGGTTTCCTGTTTAATCCTGGGCGTGTTTCATTCGTAGACATTCCTGGTGGTACATCAACCTCCAGCACCAGCGTTACCAACACCAACGGTACACCCACACTCTCAGCCAGTCCTGGTTTAATTGACCCCACCAACACAGCTTTTGATAGCAGTCGTAAACCTTTAGTTGGACAGTTTACCTTTAACGGTCAGACTGTATATATAGTAGCCAATCATTTCAACTCGAAAGGAGGAGATCAACCCCTATTTGGTGTTAATCAACCCCCCACCCTGACTAGCGAAACCCAACGTAATCAACAAGCAGAGATTGTTAAAAACTTTGTCCAAAGCATTCTGGCAATTAATCCCAACGCTAATGTTATCGTAGCCGGGGATTTAAACGACTTTGAATTTTCCCATCCCTTAACCACCCTAAAAAGTGCGGGACTCAATACCTTAATTGAAACTCTGCCAGAAAATGAGCGTTATACCTACAACTTTCAAGGTAATGCTCAAACCCTCGACCACATTTTAGTTAGTAATAACTTACTCAGTAACCTAGATGGGTTTGATGTGGTTCATATTAACTCAGAGTTTTATGACCAAGATAGCGACCATGACCCCACAGTAGCTAGATTTAATATCTCATCTAACACACCCCCCACAGTTGCCATCCCCATCGCTGACCAAACAGCACCCACAGGTAAAACTTTTAACTTCCAATTTGCTCCCAACGCCTTCACCGATGTAGAAGATGGTACAAACCTCACTTACACCGCTACTTTAGCAGATGGTAATGAATTACCCAATTGGTTAACCTTCAACCCAGATACTCGCACCTTCTCTGGCGAATACTCCACACCAGAAACTCTCACCATTCAGGTAACAGCAAAAGATTCACAAGATGCAACCGTGAGTGATGAGTTTGTCTTAACACTCAAACAACCCATTCAAGGCGAATTAGGTAACAACATCATCAGAGGTACAAACGAAGGCGATGTCATCGAGGGTTTAGACGGTAGACAATACCTCATAGGACGTGGAGGTAACGACAACCTGGATGGCGGTGCTGACAATGACTACGTATTCGGTGGTGCAGGGGATGACAACATCAAGGGTGGCGACGATGCCGGCTTTGACCTACTCTACGGCAACGAAGGTAATGACACCCTCGACGGTGGCGACGGTAACGACAACCTCGACGGTGGAACAGGTAATGATCTCCTGATTGGTGGTACTGGTAACGATATCTATACTGTAGATAGTTTCGGCGACACCGTAGTTGAGAATGACGGAGAAGGAACAGATAAAGTCAACTCTTTCATCGACTACACACTCGGAGATTACTTAGAAAATCTCACCCTGTTGGGTAACGCCGCTATTAATGGTACTGGTAACAGCCTCAATAACCACATCATTGGCAACAATAGAGATAATACCCTATATGGTTTAGATGGTGATGATTGGCTGATGGGTAAGGGTGGTAACGACACCCTGTATGGTGGTATTGGTAATGACCGACTTGATGGTGGTAAAGGTGATGATAGTCTGGTTGGTGGTGCTGGTAATGATATCTATGAAATAGATAGCTTCGGCGACGAAATTATTGAAGCTGAAGATGGAGGTATAGATACAGTTATCTCTGTTGTAGATTGGGTTTTAGGGGACAACATAGAAAACCTAACTTTAGTAAGAAATGCTACTGATGGTGGAGGTAATGAACTCAATAACCGCATCATTGGTAATAATGCAAGTAATACCCTAGTTGGTTTAGACGGTGATGATTATCTTGCCGGAGGAACAGGCAATGATACACTCATTGGTGGTGATGGCAATGATACTCTAGTCGGTGGTCGTGATGCAGATAGGTTTGACTTGACTGGTGTTCTGCTTGGTGGTTTTGATACTATCGTTGATTTCCGAACCAGTGAAGATATTGTCCAACTGTCTGCTAATGAGTTGCAACTCACAGCAGGAAGCTTAGACTCTAGCTTGTTTGTCTTGGGTACGAGTGCGACTACAGAAACTCACCGCTTGATTTACAATCGAACTACAGGGGAGCTATTCTTTGATACTGATGGTAGTGGTAGCACTGAATCTGTAAAAATTGCGCTGTTCTCTAATCGTGCGGCGTTAACTGCTGCTAGTTTTGATGTAGTACCTGAGTTTTAGGAAAAAAGGCACAAGTGCGACGGCAAGCTATGCTGAAGGTAAAATTTCTGCCTAGCTTGCCGCTTGCCGTAGGCTACTGCTCTAAAGCATGCTTAAGCTTTTCTGCTAATACCTGCACATGAGGTTCTTCTAAAATTGTATAGTGATCACCAGGAAGAATATGTACATCAGTAATTTCTTGCACCAGTTGATTCCAAGCTAAAATTCGCTCATTGGCATCTTGAGATATTTGTTCAACTTCCTGAATATTAAGTGAATGACTGGCTTGAAAAAAGCTAACTTTACCAGAGTATAACTTAGCTCGATAGTTAATAATAGCTTGGTGATTAGCTTTATTAACTGCCAGAAAATAACTTATCTGTTCTAAACTAATATCTGGAGGAAGAAAATCTTCTTTCTTCATGATGTCCAAAACATAACTTAGCTGTTTTTCTGGTGCAATTGTTTCCAGAGTAGTTTTTAAAAATGACAAATCTTTCCCAAAAGATGCAGCAGTTCCAATAGCAATATTAGCTAACAATTGAGCATCAGTAACTTTACTAAAATCTTGGTGATGATTATTTAATGTTGGTGGTTTAGAATCTATCAACGCTAGAAAATCTACATTTTCCCCTTGCTTTTGTAGCTGTATAGCCATTTCTAGAGCTATAACACCTCCCATCGACCATCCACCGAGGAGATAGGGGCCTTCTGGCTGCACCTTTTTTAAAGCTTGAATGTAAAAATTTGCCATGTCTTCAATTTGATTATAAGGCTCACATTCACCATATAATCCTGGTGCTACTAAACCATAGAAAGGTCTTTCTGCACCTAAATATTTCGCCAAATGATAATAACAAATTACATGACCCTCGCTAGGATGAATACAGAAAAAAGGCTTTTGATTTCCTAAAGGTTGAATAGAGACTAAAGGAGAAACAGATATAGATGCAGGTTCTTGACGCAGAATACCTGCTAAATGCTCAATAGTTGGGTTCTTTAAAAAAGCTGATAAAGGTATTTTTTGCTGAAAACTTTTCTCAATTCTAGCAATTAAACGTACAGCTAGAAGTGAATGACCACCAACTTCAAAAAAGTTATTTTTCACTCCAATCGGACGAATTTGTAAAATTTCTTCCCAAATATTTTTGAGTTGTAATTCTATGCTCTCACGAGGAGGAACAAAAGCATTTTCTGTAGTTTCATTGAGTAAATCAACAATTGGCAACGCTTGACGATTGACTTTACCATTAGATGTTAAAGGCAAAGTTTTCAACTTCATAAATGCTGATGGAATCATGTATTCCGGTAATTTACTTTTCAGAAAATCACGCCAATCATCAACATTTGCAATTACATCTTTACGAGGTACTATATAAGCTACCAGTCTTTGATTACCTGTTTCATCTTCTTGTAATAAAACTACAGCTTGTTGAACACTAGAATGTTGAGATAAAACTGTTGTAATCTCTTCTAATTCAATCCGATAACCTCTAATTTTTACCTGATTATCAACTCTCCCCAAAAATTCAATATTACCATCTGGCAAGTAACGGGCTAAATCTCCAGTTTTATACAGAAATGCTTTACCATCCTGACTAAAAGGATTGGCAATAAACTTTATTTGTGTCAATTCTGGACGATGTAAATAACCGCGCGTCACAGAAGCACCACCAATATATAATTCTCCCTTAACTCCCATAGGTACAGGTTGCATTTGTTCATCTAATATATAAATTTGGGTGTTAGGAAGGGGACGACCTAAAGGTACTGTTACTGATTGGTATTTGCAGTTATCTGAACATAATTGATATGTGAGTACACCAACAGTTGTTTCCGTTGGGCCATAATGGTTAATAATTGTACATTCAGGTGCTAATTGTTGAATTTTATTGATTAAATTCCAACTGGCTGCTTCTCCTCCCAAAATTAATCTTTGTTGGGGGAAAACTGATTTGTTGTTAACAGATGTGAGTATGGCTTCTAAATGTGAGGGAACTATCTTTAAACAGTCTATACTATGGGTGCTGAAATAATCTTCTAATGCTTGTGGATCCGTAGCGCGTTCTTTACTAATTATATGTAAACAGCCACCTGTAGACAGTGCGGGAAAAATTGCTGTATTACCTAAATCAGCAGCTAGGGTAGAAACTGTTGCAAAACTAGATTCTGCGGGTAGATTTAAGCGTTCTCTAATACCATAAAGGTAATTAATTAGTTGTTGATGTTCAACTGCTACACCTTTAGGTTTACCTGTAGAACCGGAGGTATAGATAACATAAGCTAAATTTTCAATGCTAGAATCTGTGTGTGGATTATCGCTACTTTCAGTTATTAAATCCTGTTCTAATTCATCTACACAAATTACATTTACTGTCTCTATTTCTAATTCTTGTGCTAAGTGCTGTTGAGTTAGTAGAATTGGTGTTTGAGAATCTTGTAACCTTAAAGATACATTCTCTACTGGTAAATCAGCATCTATGGGTAGGTAAGCACCACCAGCTTTGAGAATGCCAAGTAGGGAAATGATCATGTCTAGGGAACGATTCATATATATCCCTACTAAAACTTCTGGTTTTACTCCCTGTTTTTGCAGATAATGTGCTAATTGATTAGAGCGAGAATTTAGTTCAGCATAGGTTAATTGTTGACTTTCAAAGATAACGGCAACATTATCAGGAGTGCGCGCTACCTGTTCTGTAAATAGTTGATGGAAGCATTTCTCATCAGAAAAATCTACTTGAGTATCATTGAATTTTACCAACAGTTGATGGTGATCGCTCTCATTTAATAATGCTAATTGATTAATTGCAGTTTCGGGATTATCAACAGCACTTGTGACTAAAGTTTGAAAATATCCAGCTAAAATTTCAATAATTTCTGCACTAAATAAATTTACATCATAATCAAACCCAGCTATTAAACCATCAGCTTGCTGAACACAGGAAAGTTTAACCCTGAAACGTTCAGTACAAGCAAACTGCTTGTAAATTGAGAATGTAACGTCATCAGTAGTATATTGTGCTGCTTCTGTTTGAAACTCAAAACTTAAAGGTAAGAAAGCAGAATCAGGTAAATTTTCCCATGAAAAATACTCTTGCCATTCAAAGTTTTCTTGTACTGATTGGCTAACTATTTGTAATACTTCTCTGAAAGAAAAGTTATTTTCTAAAGTAGTTGATAGTGGTAAATATTTTGTGAGCAATCCTATGACTGTTTCTAAATCCTCATATTTACGTCCATCAGCAGCAATACCAATGACTATCTTTGCTTCCTCAGTCAAACGCCATAATAAAATCTGCCAACAGCTAACTAAGAAATTAGAAATAGACGTTTCATAATTTTGAACAAGTTCTTCTATTTGTCCAAACAAGTTAGGTTCAATCTTCCACTGATAAGAACCAATACTGAATTGAGAAGCATTATTTAGTAGTTTATTTTCAAAAGGTAGTGTCAATCCTGGTAAAGCAGATAAATCATATTTTTGCCAATATTCTTTACCTTCATCTGCATCTGCATCTTCTAGCAACTCATTTTGCCACTCAGAAAATTGCAAGTATTGTACAATGTCTTCACTATCTAATTCTCTACCTTGCAAACAAGCACCATAACACTGACTAATTTCAGCTACTAAATTTTTAATTGAACAGCTATCAGCGTAAACCGCAGGTAGATTTATTAGTAAAATATACTTGTTTATTGATAAATTAATTAATGAACAACGCAACAGTGAACCTTGCTCAAAGTCCCAAGGTATTAATCTTTCTTGTTGTAATAAATATTCTACCTTGTTTAATTGTTCCTGTTCTTGAATATCGCTGAAATCAATTACTTGCCAAACCAGAAATCCTTGTTCAGCTATTGACTGCATAGGGGTTTTAATCCCTGCTGGTTTGATAAAGTTCGTCCGCAGAATTTCTTGACGATTAATAACTTGTTCTATAGCTGATTTCAAAACATCGATTTTTAGACTTCCTGCGAGCAAAATAGCACCTTGAACACAATAAACGGGGTTATCTTTTTGCAGATGCCAAACACGTTTTTGTTGAGGTGAAAGACGAAAACCATTGATAACTTTTTCTTGTACTTGCATTTTAGTCTATTCCTTAGATTTCAACATTTGATAGATCCCCGACTTCTTCAAGAAGTCGGGGATCTGGGTATTAAGTTTTAAGCTTGAGTTACTTACTATTCACAATTTCGCCCATCGCTACCACAATTTTCCGCTTACCCACATAAGGATTACGTGCGTGAGCAGTGAGCATATTATCGAGCATTAAAATATCGCCTTTCTGCCAAGGGAAAGCAATTTCAGCTTGCTCATAAACAGATGTAACTTCATCAATCACCGATTGTTCTATTGGTGTAGCATCACCGTAATAAACATTTCTTGGGAGATTTTCTTCACCGAACAATGACAACAGAGATTCACGGACTGAAGAATCTAAATAAGCGATATGGTGCAACTGAATTTGATTAAAAAATACCGATTCACCTGTTTTGGGATGTTGAGCGATCGCTTGGCGAATTTCTTTAGTTTTTAATCCTCCATCTGCTTTCCATTCCCACTCAATAGCATTCTGTTTACAGAATTTTTCTACTGCTGCTTTATCAGTGGTGTGAAAGAAGTTTTGCCAACTTACATCTAATCCGTCTGTGTAGTTACGCACATACATTAATCCCTTTTCGGCAAATCTTTCTCTAATTTCAGGATTGAGTAATTGATAAACTTTGCGACAATCAACAATTGGTGTTTCTCCCCGTTCTTGCGCTGGCTGTACACAGTAAAACCATATTTTCATTGGCCATCTGTGCATGTGAGAACTTTCATTGTGAAAGAGAATTGCTTTATCTGCCGGATAAGGTGTAGAACCATAGACTTTACCACCTAAACCTTCCCTGGGTAAATCACCATATTCACCAAATAATTCTGGACAAACAGCTTGAGCAAAGGTTTCAAAATCCGCTACTGAATTGGCGTTAAATCCTCGGAATAGGATAGCACCATGTTTAAACAAATTACTGTCTATAAATTGCTGATTATTTTTAGCCCAATCTATAAAATCCAAATCAGATGTATTGGGTTGACAAACAAGAGGTAAAGTTTCTCCTGGCTGAAGATAATCAGTTTTAACTAATTGTGATTCAGCAAAACTAACAGCTTTTGGCTTAACCTTTTTGAACTTTTGCAAGTTAGCAGACTGACGTTTTGTTTTGTCGGTAATTTGTTTTTGTTTTTCCTCTGGAGTTAGCATATCTAAGGAGTTGATTTTGGTATCTGGTGCGGCGACAATGCTAGTGAGCAGAGTTTGAAAGTGGTTGGATAGACGAGCAATATCTGTTTCTGCAAATAAATCTGTTTTGTATTTCCAGCCAAAAGAAATTTTATGTTCAGTTTCTACCGCAAATAAAGCTAAATCAAACTTAGACTGTCCATCTTCAATTTCCAGAGGATGTAATTTTAAATCAGCAAGCTCAATTTCTGTCGTTGGCGTATTCTGCAAAACAAACAATACTTGGAACAGAGGAGTTTGTTGTAAATTTCGCTCACTTCTTAACTCTTCCACCAATTTTTCAAAAGGTAAATCTTGGTGAGCATAAGCTTGTAACGTGACTTCACGCACACGCTGTAATAACTCTCGGAAACTGGGATTACCGCGCATATCCGTGCGTAAAACCAACAAATTTATAAAGAAACCAATTAGTAATTCTGTATTTGTCTGAGTGCGATTAGCAATATCAGTACCAACCACAATATCATCTAGGTTGGTGTAGCGATAAAGTAAAGTTTGTAAACCTGCCAGTAAAGTCATAAATAAAGTTACATTTTCCTGGCGGCTCAATTCTATAATCTGTTGTGATAAATCTTCAGATAATTCAAAATTGTAAGTTGCACCTTTATAACTTGGAATAGCAGATTGTTCACGTTGAATAGGTAACTTTAAGGTTGGTAAATTACCACCTAATAACTGTTGTTTCCAATAGGCTAATTGAGCTTCTAAAACTTCCCCCTGTAACCATTTCCTTTGCCACATAGCGAAGTCAGCATATTGTATCGATAAAGGTGGTAATGGGTTACTTTCACTAGCACAGAAAGCTTCATATAAAGTTGCCATTTCTTGAACTAAAACCCCCATTGACCAAGCATCAGAAATAATGTGGTGCATTGTCAACAGCAGCACATATTCTGTTGCAGATAACTTCAATAAAGTGACCCGTAATAAAGGAGCTTGATTTAAATCAAAGGGTTGTAACTTTTCTGAAGTAGCTATCTCTTCAACTCGGTTAGCTTGCTCAGTTGGTGCAAGGTTTTCTAAATCAATAATCGGCAACTCTAAAGTTAAATTAGGTGTAATAAATTGAATTGGTTTACCTTCAACTGCAACAAAGCTAGTTCGCAAAGTTTCATGTCTTTGCACAACCGCATTGAAACTTTTTTCCAGTGCAGGTATATTCAGTAAACCAGTCAACCGCACAGGAGCAGAAAGATTATATAAAGGACTATTGGGAATTAGTTGACTCAGAAACCACAGACGTTGTTGAGCAAAAGAAAGTAGTAATTCTTCATCCCGTGAAACCACCTGAATAGGAGGATATTCAACCAGAATAGGTGCAGACTTCCTATCAATAACTTCCCCCAGTCCTGCTATTGTTGGCGACTCAAATAAACAACGTAAAGGAATAGTCACATTAAATTCATCTCGAATTCGTGACATTACTTGCGTAGCTAATAGCGAATGCCCACCCAAATTAAAGAAATTATCGTAAATACCCACCTTTTCGACATTTAAAATCTGTGACCAAATTCTGACTAAATTTTCTTCAATAGTATTACGTGGTTTTGCATATTCATTTTCTCTTTTTAGTTGAGATGTATCAGGATTTGGTAATGATTTTCTGTCTACTTTACCATTAGGTGTTAATGGTAATTTATCCAACAACATATAAGCTGATGGAATCATGAACTGAGGCAACTTTGATTGTAGATATTGACGCAGTTTTACGATTAATTCGGAAACATCAACGGATAATTTTGGTACAATATAAGCCACTAATTGCTGATTTCCTGGTACATCTTCCCTAGCAATAACAACCGCTTCCTGCACAGTATAATGTTGTCTAAGGGTAGTTTCAATTTCCCCTAACTCAATGCGAAACCCGCGTAATTTTACTTGATTGTCTATACGTTCCAAATATTCAATATTGCCATCTGGTAAATAGCGAGCTAAATCACCAGTCTTGTATAACTTCTGATTAAAAGTAGAAGATATGAATTTTTCTGTGGTTAATTCTGGGCGATTTAAATAGCCTCGTGATAGTCCTGCACCACCAATATACAACTCGCCCGGTACGCCAATCGGTACAGGCTGTAATTGCTGGTCTAAAATATAAATTTGGGTGTTAGCAATAGGGCGACCAATAGGAATTAAAGATTTTGATAATTTATTAGGATCTACTTGATAAACCGTTGACCAAATAGTTGTTTCTGTTGGGCCATATAAATTCCATAACTCAGCAGATTTTGCTAATAAATTTTCTGCCAAATCATAGGAAAGAGCCTCACCACCACAAAGGATTTTTAACTGTTTACTACCAACCCAACCAGATGTTAATAACATTCGCCAAGTGGCTGGAGTTGCTTGCATCACTGTTGCACCACTAGCGGCAATATTTTGACTTAATTTTTCCCCATCCATTGCTACTTCACGGCTGACTACTACCAGACGTGCGCCACAAATTAATGGTAAATATATTTCCAATGCAGCAATATCAAAGGATATGGAAGTAACCGCCAAAAGGATATCAGCTTCAGTTAATCCAGGCTGATGGCGCATTGATTGCAAAAAATTGACAACACTAGCATGATTAATTTGTACACCCTTGGGTTTACCTGTAGAACCAGAGGTGTAAATAACATAAGCCAGGTGAGAAGAATTGAGATTTTGCGGTTGTGAATTTGGAATTGAATTATTAATTTTTTTCCAATCTGTATCTATACAAATGATTTGACAATGATGATGAGAAATATGATTTAATAATTTGTTTTGAGTCAATAAAAACTTCACTTGAGCATCTTCTAACATTAGAGATAAACGCTCTTGGGGATAAGCTGGATCTAGAGGTACATAAGCACCACCAGCTTTAAGAATCCCCAAAAGTCCTACCACCATTTCTAAGGAACGTTCAACACAAATTCCTACTAAAGTATCTGGTTTAACTCCCAAACTTTGTAAATAAAATGCTAATTGATTACTTTTTTGATTTAGTTCTTGGTAAGTTAACTTCTCCTCACCAAAAACTACAGCCACACTATCAGGCGTTTTTTGTGCTTGTAATTCAATTAGCTGATGAATACAAACATCTTTTTCCCAATCAATTTGGGTATTATTCCAGTCAAATAAAAACTGATTTTTTTCTTCTAATGTTAATAATGATAATTCAGAAATTGTTGCTTGAGGATTATCAACAATGGCAGATAATAGATTGTGGAAATGTGCCACCATTCGCGCAATAGTAGCAGATTCAAATAATTCAGAACTATATTCAAAAGAACCTACTAATCCTGTATCATTTTCAGATAAACATAAATCTAAATCAAATTTTGCTGTTTGATGAGCATCATTATCAAAGTTATTCAACGTTAGTTCTGGTAACTCCAGAGTTTGTGTAGGGGTATTCTGAAGTTGAAAGGCAACTTGAAATAATGGATTATAGTTAAGATGACGCTCTGGTTGTAGTTCTTCTACTAACTTTTCAAAAGGTAAATCTTGATGGGCATAAGCTCCTAATGTTACATCTTTTACACGAGATAATAATTCTGTAAAAGTGGGATGACCAGATAAATCTGAACGCAGTACCAAAGTATTAACAAAAAAGCCAATTAACTTTTCTATTTCTTCTCTATTACGGTTAGCAATCGGAGAACCAATACAAATATCATCCTGACCTGTATAACGATACAATAAAACCTTAAACGCCGCTAATAAAGTCATGAATAAAGTTACACCTTGTCCCCGACTAAGAGAGCGTAATTTTTCAGTTAGCTCATAGGATAAAACAAAATCATAGCTTGCACCTTTAAAACTAGGTATATTAGGTCTAGGTTTATCTGTAGGCAAAGATAGCAAAGAAATATTATTAAGTTGTTTTTTCCAATAATTTAATTGTTTTTCTAATACTTCACCTTGTAACCGCTCTTGTTGCCACACTGCAAAATCTGCATATTGAATTGGTAATTTGGGCAAATATGGTAATTGCTCCCTAGTACAAAAAGCCGGGTAAAGTGTAGCTAATTCTTCCACTAATAAACCCATTGACCAACCATCAGCAATAATGTGGTGTAAAGTAAATAAAAACACATATTCTCTTTGACTTATTTGCAGTAAACGCACCCGTAATAACTGACCAGATTCTAAGTCAAAAGCAGAAAGAGCTTCTTGACTAATTAACTTTTGTGCCTCTTGCTCTGGAAATGTGGATTGACTTAGATCAACTACTGGTATTGTTAACTGTAAAGATGGAGAAATTATTTGGACAGGATGCCCGTCTACAGTTGTAAATGTAGTCCGTAAAATTTCGTGACGCTTAATAATTTCATTTAAGCTTTGCTCTAAAGCTTTTATATTTAGATTACCTTGAAGTCGGACAGCACCGGGAATATTATAAAAAGGGTTCCCTGGCTCTAATTGGTCTAAAAACCATAATCTTTTTTGAGCAAATGATAAAGGAAATGTATTAGAATCCCTGCTTTGGGGTTTGATAAAATTAGTTTTCTTCTGGTTTTGTTGATTAATTTTTTGCAGCAGTAATGCACGTTTTTCAGGGGAAAGTGCGGCGATTTTTTGGGCAATATCAGTCATTTTATTTTCCTGGTTTATTTGTGTAGTTTTGTTGATTGTTTAAAAATAAAAATTAATTTATATATGGGTTCGGTTGAGGTGAAGAAACCCAAGATTTTCACGACTTACGCAAAATATATCTTATGTCCTTTTCTTTGCTAAACAGTGTCGTCATTTTGTAGACTTTGTTGGGTTGCGCTGTCGCTTAACCCAACCTACAGTTTTGACTAAATATTGCTGATTTCTGAATCTGGTAAAATTTCTAATTCTGCTAAAATTTGCTCTAATAATTGACTGTCCGTTTGTTCTATTTGTTTTTCAGCAACAAGCACCACTAATTCCGCAATGGTAGGAGTTGCAAAGATTTGACGTAAAGATAACTCAACTCCCAAAGCGTTATACAACCTAGAAGTGACTTGAGTTAACAGTAAAGAATGTCCACCTAAATCAAAGAAATTATCATGAATACCAACTTTTTCTAACCTTAATACTTCAGCCCAAATTTCTGCTAGGGTTTTTTCTATTTCTGTTTTAGGTGGTACATAAGTGGCTGCTAATTCTGGTTTAACCTGTTCTGGTGCAGGTAAAGATTGTCGAGCAATTTTACCATTTGCTGTTAAAGGTAATGCCTTCAAGAATACATAAACAGAAGGGATCATGTATTCTGGTAATGTTTCTTTGAGGAAGTCTCGCAGTTGATTAGATGTTAACTGACTGTGGTTTTCAGGAACCACATACGCTACTAACTTTTGGTTGTTATATTCATCTGCATTAACTATAACTACTGCTTGTTGAATATCTGGATGTTGAGAAAGTTCAACTTCAATTTCTCCTAACTCAATGCGGAAACCTCTGATTTTTACTTGGTTATCAATTCTGCCTAAAAACTCTAAATTGCCATCAGCGTGATAGCGAACTAAATCACCAGTTTTATATAGACGTTGTGATATTGAGTCATGAAAAGTATGTTGAATAAACTTTTCATTGGTGATTTCAGGATGATTGAGATAACCTCTAGCTACACCAGCACCACTAATATATAATTCACCGGGTACACCAATGGGTACAGGTTGCAATTGTGCATCTAAAACATAAACTTGGGTATTTGCTAAGGGTTTACCTAAAGGTACGGTTTGAGAGTTTGTATCAATCTGTTCAACCTGATAAGTTAATACTCCTACAGTTGTCTCAGTTGGCCCATAATGATTGATAATTATGCACTCAGGATTTAAAGACTGAATCTTTTTAATTAACTCCCAACTGCAAGCTTCTCCTCCTAAAATTAACCGTGCTTTTGGTAATAAATCGGCAGCAAATTCAGAAGTTAATAAAGCCTCTAAATGTGCAGGTACAATTTTTAAACAATCAATGGGTTTTTGACGAAAATAATCAGCTAATGCTTCTCCATTTGTTGCACGTTCATTAGAGATGAGATGCAAACAACCTCCGCTACACAAAGCTGGAAAAATAGATGTATTGCCTAAATCTGCTGCTAAGGTGGAAACTAAAGCAAAACTTGCAATTTTAGGCAGGTTTAATCTTTGTTGAATGCTGTAGAGGTAATTGAGAATTTGTCGATGTTCAATTGCAACTCCTTTGGGTTGACCTGTAGAACCGGAGGTATAGATAATATAAGCTAAATTTTCCTCTGTAATCTGGATATTGGGATTTTCAGAATTATGATTACTAATTTCTGCTTGGTTTGTATCTAAATTAATAACAACAGGTGCTGTGAGTGTGGGGTGTTGTTGTTGAATAGCAGAATTGGTTAATAATATTTGTGCTTGAGCGTCTTCTAACCTTGTAAGTAAGCTTTGTGTGGGAAAGTTGGGGTCTAATGGTAAATATGCTCCCCCAGCTTTGAGTACAGCAAGAATGCTAATAATTGCTTCTAAAGAACGTTCTAAGCAAATAGCAACTATGCTTTCTGGTACTACTCCATTTTGTTGCAAATAATGAGCGATTTGGTTAGTGCGGGCGTTGAGTTCTTTGTAGGTAAGTTGTTTATCCTCATAGACAACAGCTATATTATCCGGGTTGATTTTTACCTGTTGTTCAAATAGTTGATGAATGAGCTTATTTTGAGGAAATTCTGTTTGGGTGTTGTTGAATTCATAAATTAGTTGTTGGTAATCCTTTTCTGGGAGAATATTTAACTTGCTAATTGCTGTGTCTGGCTCAGATATTACATTTGCTAATAAAGTTTCAAACTGTGCTGCTACACTAGCGATATTTACCGATGAGAATAAATTAGAATTATAATAAAAATTTAATTGCCAATTACCTTGATTTTCAATACAAGATAGCCTCAGATTGAATTTATCTAAATATGATTCAATTTTATCAATCAACCAATTAATATTTTGATTACTTGGTTGTAATTTTATTTCTTGATAATCAAAACCCACAGCTAAATTATCAAATTTATTAATCTGTTCCCAGTTATAATACTGCTGCCATTGTTTGGCTTCTTCTTTGTTTGCGGCAATCTGTTCTATTAAATTAATAATTGTCTGTTGGTTATCTAATTCAATTGTAATTGGTAAATATTTTGCTAACAAACCCATAGCTGACTCTAATTCTTGATAGGGTCTACCATCAAAAGCTGTACCAATGATTAATTCTGATTCGCTGGTGAGTCTCGAAACTAAAATTAGCCAACAAGCAAAGAATAGATTATCTAACGGAGTTGTAAATTTATCTCCAAAAAGTTTGATTTTTTCTACCAAGCTAGAATTGATTTTTTGACTTAAAATACCTGGTTGATATTCTTGACTAGGAATGGGTTGTTTTTGCCAGGGCAGTTTAAGATTGATGCCAGCAGAAATATCTTGTTGCTGCCAATAATTTTTTCCTAACTCACTATCGCTGCTTGTCAATAGTTCTTGTTGCCATGTAGCAATATCTACATATTGTAAAGGTTCTTCAGTAATTTCAGATGATGCTAAATTATCAGTATATAAACTTTTAATCTCGCTGACTAAATTCTGTAATGATTTTACATCTCCACAAATAGCAGGTAAGGATATCAACAGTAAATGCTGATGAGAAGACAGAGTTAAAATATATGTATTTAATAGAGAATCTTGTGCAAAATTAAAATTAATATTCTTTGATTCTTGAAACAATTCTTTGCACTTTGCTTGTTGGGTTGGTAAATCTAATTGTGAGAGGTTTAATTCTTGATAATATGATGAGTTTTTTGGATTAATGATTTGTAGGGGTAATGTTAATCCAGGTACATTTTTAAAATTAGTACGCAGGATTTCATGACGGTTGACTACTTTCTCAACTGCTAATTTAAAAACTTCCCTGTTGAGATTACCGTCAATTATTACAGACATTTGTACGCGATAATGCTGATTTTTATCCTGTTCTTGTAACTGCCATATATATGTTTGTTGGGGTGATAGTTGATAACCTTCTACTGTTTCTGGTAATGTTTCTATATTTGTATTTTGCATATTTTTGTCCTTTATTTGTTTGGTTTCAAATTACTATAACTACAGGGTTCTGACATACCGACTAGGACTTTTCTATTACCTTTAAATGCTTTGCGTCCGTGGGCAACTTGAACATTATCTAAGAAGAGAATATCACCTGCTTGCCAAGGAAATGTTACTGTTTCTTGTGCATAAGCAGCACGAATTTCTGTTAATGTTTCGGGTTCAATGGGAGAACTATCACCATAATATGTATTATGGGGTAAGTCAGCTTCGGAAAATTCTGATATTAATGCTTGATAAATTCTTGGTTCTAGAGTTGTGACGTGAAAGAAGGCAGCATGATTAAACCAAACTTCTACACCTGTAATTGGATGTTTAATTACTGCTGGGCGTACTTGTTTAGTTCTGAGTCTATCACCTGTTTTCCATTCAAATTCAATGGCGTTATTGTGACAATATTCTTCTACAATCGCTTTATCTAATGTTTGAAAAACATTCTGCCACGTTAATCCAAAACCATCGTTATAGTTACGGACATATAATACTTGTTTATTTATAAACTTATCACGAATTTGGGGAGAAATGCGTTGAAAAATTTTTTGTGTATCAGCTATTGGTGTTTCTCCTCCTGTTTCGGCAGGTTGCAAACAACAAAAGTAAATTTTTTGTGGCCAAGTTAAACAGTATGTACTTTCGCTGTGGAGAAAAATACTTTGTTCGGCTGGGTAATCTGTGGAAGTGTAGATTTTACCGCTAATTTCGTGACGTGGTGATGAACGGTCATTATAACTTATTGGTTCTCCTTTGGATGTGGCTTTGATCAATTGGTCTAATTGTGTGGGTGAATTAATGTTAAAGCCTCGAAAAAGTAAGGCTTTGTGTTTGATTAAAAGTGTGTGGATGGTTTCTTGATTTTGGTTTGCCCACTCTAAAATATTGACGTTGGCTACAGCAGGTTGAATTATTAAAGGTATGAGTTGTTCGTCAGAAAAGTAGCTAGTACGAGTTAACTCTGCTGGGGATATTTTGACAGATTTCCGGCTAATACCTATTTTTTTTAAACTTAAACTGGCTATTTCTTGGTTGTTCATAATAAATTTTCGTTATTTAAAGTATGTTTGAAAAGCCTAAAATCTAACGAAGAACTCCTATCTAAACCTCTCTTTGATATCTCCCTAACCCTCTCCTCTTAGGAGAGGGGACAGGAATAACTTCTAAGAACGAGAAAAAGATTGACGTTTGATATTCTTTAACATCTTGAGGTTAGTAGATTCTAATTCTTTGGCTTTGTTGGTTTTCTGAGCTTTTTGAGTTTCGTTAAATTTGGCTGCTATTTCATTTAGTGTGAGGTCTGGTGTATTTACAATTTCTGTGAGTAATGTTTGGAAATTATCAGCCATTTGAGTAATTGTGTCAGCAAAGAATAAATCGGTGCTGTACTCGAAACATCCGCTAATTCCTGTTGGTGTTTCGTCCAGGAAAAGCCCTAAATCATATCCGGTTGTGTCGTTGTGAATATCTAATGGTTGTAAGGTTAAGTTGGGTAATTCTAAAGAGCCTAAAGGAGCATTTTGGAGAACAAACCACACTTGAAATAAGGGTAAATTAGTTTGATTTCTGTCTGGTTGTAGTTCTTCTGCAATTTTTTCAAAAGGTAAGTTTTGGTGAGTGTAAGCACCTAATGTTACTTCTCTGATTCGTCCTAATAATTCTCGGAAATTGGGGTTGTTGGATAAGTCTGTACGTAAAACTAAGGTGTTAATAAATAAGCCAATTAATTTTTCGATTTCTTGGCGATCGCGATTCGCTATGGGAGAACCCACCCTAATATCAGTTTGCCCTGAATAGCAGTACAACAGGGTTTTAAATGCTGCTAATAGGGTCATAAATAAAGTTACACCTTCTTGCTGACTCAACTGTTGTAATTGCTTACTTAAATCTAGTGGTAATGAAAAATCTATTTTCTTACCTTGTTGACTACTTTGTTGAGGACGGGGTTTATCTATGGGCAATTTTAAAGGTGGTAAATCTGACCCTAGTTGCTGTTTCCAGTAATTTAATTGTTTTTGTAATTCTTCACCTTGTAACCATTGACGTTGCCAAACTGCAAAATCACCATATTGAATTGCTAACTCTGGTAAAGGTGATGTTTTCCCTTCACAATAAGCTGGATAAAGTGCGGTTATTTCTTCTATCCAAACTCCCATTGACCAACCATCAGAAATGATATGGTGTAGGTTTAATAGCAATATATATTCTGTGCTATCTAGCCATAATAATGTAGTTCTGAGCAGGGGACTTTGCGCTAAATCAAATGGTTGTTTAGCTTCTTGTTTAGCTATTTGTGAAGCTCTTTCGTGTCTTGTTTGTGGATCTAATTCCCGTAGGTCTAGGATGGCTAAATTAACATTGAGTGTAGGACTGATAGCAATTTTAGGTTTTCCTTGGACTATGGGAAATGTTGTCCGTAAGGTTTCATGACGACGAACTATTTCATTAATGCTTTGTTCTAAAGCAGAAATATTTAATTTTCCACTGATTTTTAAAGTGACTGTATTATTATATAGGGCATTATTGGAAGTAATTTGAGACATTAACCAGAATCTTTCTTGAGCAAAAGAAAGGGGTATTTCTCCATCTATTGACACTGGTACAAGGGGAGGAACTTGTAAATTTTGCTGCGTTTTGATTTCTGCTTCTATAGATGCTGATAATTTCCCAATGGTGGGAGATTCAAATAAACAACGCAATGGTAACTCAATTTGAAATGTTTCCCGCACACGGGATATTACTTGAGTTGCTAAAAGTGAGTGTCCACCCAAATCAAAAAAGTTATCGTTAATGCCAATATATGACACACCCAAAACTTGACTCCATATTCCTGTTAATATTTCTTGGATAGGAGTAAGGGCTACTGCATCTTTAGTTTCAGGTTCGGATCTGCCTAAGTCTGGTTCTGGTAAAGCTTTGCGGTCTAGTTTACCGTTGGGTGTGAGCGGTAAGGTATCCAGCAATACAAAAGCTGAAGGAACCATATATTCAGGCAATTTAGACTGCAAATATTGACGCAGTTGTGGGATTAATTCACGGGTTACTTTTGCCTGTAGAGGGTTATTGGCGTAACTGTGCAAAGGACGCTCAGGTATAGGCGCAATATTATTTGTGATTGTCCTTAGTTCTGTTTTGCTGTTGCTTGGCGATCGCTCTAACTGCCATTGGGATACTTGCTGATTTTCAATTTTTGTAGAATCACCTTGATATTGAGGATTTTGGACTACATAAGCTACTAAGCGTTTTTCGCCTAGAGTATCTCCTTTAGCGATGACAGCATTTACTTCTACTCCCGGATGTTGATTGAGGTTAGCTTCAATTTCTCCCAACTCAATGCGGAAACCACGAATTTTAACCTGATGGTCAATTCTTCCCAAACATTCAATCGTTCCATCTGGTAAATAACGAGCTAAATCACCAGTTTTATATAGGTGTGGTGATTTTCCATTTTTAAAGGGATTGAGAACAAACTTTTCTGTGGTTAATTCTGGGCGATTTAAATAGCCCCGTGATAGTCCTGCACCACCAATATGTAACTCACCAGGTACACCAATCGGTACAGGCTGTAATTGCTGATCTAGAATATAAATTTGGGTGTTAGCAATAGGGCGACCAATCGGCACTAAAGACATTGATAATTTGCTAGTTTCTACTTGAGAAACTGTTGACCAAATTGTGGTTTCTGTCGGTCCATATAAGTTCCACAGTTCAGCACCTTTTGTTAATAAATTTGCTGCTAAATCACAGGTCAGAGCTTCACCACCACAGAGAATTTTTAACTGTTTACTACCAACCCAACCAGAGGTTAGTAACATTCTCCAAGTCGCTGGAGTTGCTTGCATGACTGTTGCACCAGTAGCGGCAATATTCTGACTTAATTTTTCCCCATCCATTGCTATTTCACGGCTGACTATTACCAGACGTGCGCCACAAATTAATGGTAGATATAGTTCTAGTGCGGCAATATCAAAAGATATGGATGTCACCGCCAAAAGTGTATCAAATTCAGTTAACCCTGGTTGCTGCCGCATGGATTCTAAGAAATTGACCACACTGCCATGAGCAATTTGTACACCCTTGGGTTTACCTGTAGAACCAGAAGTATAAATGACGTAAGCTAGGTTATTTTCCTTAACGCTACTTAGGGGATTTTCTGAACTGTAATTATTAATATTTTCCCAATCAGTATCTAAACAAATTATATTGGCTGTTGTTTCTGGTAAGTCTCCCAGTAGGTTTTTTGTGGTTAATAATATCGGTGCTTGAGTATCGTTGAGCATGAATGCTAAACGTTCTTGAGGGTAACTAGGATCTAATGGCACATAAGCACCACCAGCTTTTAAAATGCCAAGAATCCCGATTAGCATTTCTAGCGATCGCTCTACACAAATTCCTACTAAAACTTCAGAAACAACCCCTAATTTTTGTAAATAATTTGCCAGTTGATTAGCACGTTCATTTAATTGTTTATAGGTTAGTGAATCACCATCAAATATAACAGCTATATTATCCGGTGTTCTGATGGCCTGTTCCTCAAAAAGTTGATGTAAACACTTATCTTGGGGGTAATCAGCCTTAGTCTTGTTAAACTCTACCAGTAATTGATGTTGTTCTGTTTGAGAAAGCAAGGACAACTCTGATAACCGGGCTGTGGGATTTGTCACCATGCCCGTCAGTAAAGTTTGGAGATGCCCTAACATCCGAGCGATCGCTTGCTGATCAAATCTACGAGTGTCGTACAACAGTTTTAATGTGAGGGCAGCATCTGATACTACTATCAATGTCAGGGCATGATCGGTCTTTTCAAAAAACTGCCCACTTTGTATTTTCAGCCCATCTATCCCCTGAGCTAAAGCCGCATCAACTGGATAGTTCTCCAATACATAGCCAATCTCAAACAAAGACAGACCTCTATTGACATCACTCCATCTTTGTACTTCTACCAAAGGACTATATTCATACTGGATCACCTCGATTTGGTGATTTTGTAACTCTTTTAACCAAGGTAAAAGTAAAGCATCTTCTGTCACTTGCACCCGCAAAGGTAAGGTATTTACAAATAAACCCACCATATTTTCAACACCGGGCAAATTAGGAGGACGACCGGAAGAGGTACTACCAAAAACAATATCAAACTCGCCACTATAGCGACTTAAAAGTATTGTCCAAGCCCCTTGTACCAACGTATTTAAAGTTAATTGGTGCTGTTTTCCTAGAGATTGTAAAGCGGTTGTAGTTGCCTTGGATAACTCAATTCTCTGCCAATCATAATCTTCATCTAAACTGGGTAAAATGCCAGGATTTTTATCTAAAAGTAAGGTTGTAGGCTTGTCAAAACCTTTGAGTGTTTTACGCCAAAAAGCCTCTGCTTTAGATAAATCTTGTTGTTGTAACCAATTAATATAATCTCGATAGGGGCGAGGTGAATTTAATTTGACATCTTCACCTTGACAAAATCCTTGATAAAAAGCATAAACTTCTTTAAAAACCAAAGATTCAGACCAACCATCTAATAATATATGGTGACTACTCCACACAAATTCATAAGTATTATCATCCAAACGGAACAAATTTAACCGAATTAATGGAGCTTGAGAAAGTTCAAAGCCACGCTGTCTATCAGCTTGTAAAAAAGCCTCTAACTTTTGTTTTTGTACTTCAGCAGAAAATTCTTGCCAGTCGTGAAAATCCCAAGGAAGCTCTACCTGTTGATATACAACTTGATAGGGTTTTTCTAAATCTTGCCAATAAAATGCAGTGCGTAAAATTGGGTGTCTTTCTACTACCTTTTCCCAAGCTAGTTTAAATGCTGCGACATTAAAATCACCTTCTAAAGTCCAGCAAAACTGCTCAAAATATATCCCAGAATTGGGAGCATAAATTGTGTGGAACAGTAGCCCCTGTTGTAAAGGTGAAAGTTCGTAAATATCTGCTAAATTTGCTGTATTCATATCTTTTTGACCTTTTATTTTTTGACTTTAGTATTGAGTTTATTCAGTAACTTATTGAAATCTTTTTCACCAATTTTGGCAGCAGCAAAATCCGAAGGTGTATAGCTACCCATATCTGGCGATTGACTGCGATTAAGCAAAGATTTTAATGTATTTATAAATCCTTGGGCTAAATTTTCTACCGTACTTTGACGATGTACATTTTGGCTATATGTCCAATCAATTTGGAGACGATTATTAATGACCAAACCATCAATTTCTAACAAATAAGAACGTCTTGCTAAAAGACTTTGCTCAGAACCAATTGCTTCAGTAGCAGGTGTTAAAAGTTGTGAATTATCAGAAAGTTGATTAAATTGACCTAAGTAATTAAAACTCACTTCCGCTTTTGCTAAAGCACTGATTTTTTGAATACCTTCTTCCCTGCCTAAATAACGCAATAAACCATAACCAATACCTTGGTTGGGAATTTGGCGTAGTTGTTCTTTAACAGTTTTGAGGATTTGGATTAAATCAGCATTTTTACCCCAGCTTAAATATACAGGAAATACAGAAGTAAACCAACCTACAGTACGGGATAAATCCACATCTGTAAATAGTGATTCTCGTCCGTGACCTTCTAAGTCAATTAATAAAGAATTTTCTCCCGTCCAGTTAGCAAAAGTTTGGGATAATGCCGTTAACAACACTTCATTAATTTGGGTCTTATAAGCTGAGGGAATCTCATAAAGTAATGTTTGAGTTTCTGATTCACTCAAAGCAATGGATACTTTACCAACAGATTCTACAATATTAATCCCGTTATCAAAATCTACTGGTAAAGCCGAAATTTGTTTTTCACCTGCTGTCAACCAATAATTAATTTCTTGTTCAATTTCTGGTAATTTGGCATGATTTACTAATCGCTGCGCCCAATGTTTATATGCAGTAGTTTTCGCTGGAAATTGAATTGCTTTTCCTTGACTCAATTGAGTGTAAGCTGTTTGGAAATCTTCTAATAAAATCCGCCAAGAAACACCGTCAACTAGCAAGTGATGAATGATAAATAATAATCTGCTAGGTTGGTTTTCACCTAAATTAAACAGAGCAACTTTCATTAAAGGTGCTGTAAACAGGTTGAGGCTTGCTTGTAATTGTTCAGCAATTTTTGTAATTTCTAATGGTTGTTCTATTGCTGATAATGCTGATAAATCAAATTGGATAACTTCTGATGTCACATCATCACCAGCGTTCACCTGTTGCCAACCGGAATCAGTTTTTGTAAATTGTATCCTTAAAGCATCATGGTGGACAAGCAACTGCTGTACAACTTGCTGCACATAATCAGGATTAATAGCTTCTTTGACTATTAATAAATTAGCTTGGTTGTAGTGATGTGGTTGAGAGAAATTTTCTGCAAAGAACCAATATTGAACAGGTGTTAGTGGTAAATCACCTGTAACTAAACCTTGTTCAGCTTGAATTGTTGATTCTATACCAACAACTGCTGCTAATTCGGCAATTGTTTGATGTTGAAATAGTTGTTTAGGTGTTAATTGTAAACCTTGTTGGTTAGCTTTGGCGACAACTTGAATACTCAGAATTGAATCGCCACCTAAGTCAAAGAAATTATCATAAATACCAACAGATTCTAAACCTAATACTTGAGTCCAAATTTCTGCTAGTGTTTCTTCAGTGGAACTGCGAGGAGATGTAAAACTATTTTCTGTTTGTGTGGTTCTGCGCTCTGGTTTGGGTAGTGCTTTACGGTCTATTTTACCATTGGGAGTTAATGGTAAACTTGGCAAGACCACAAAGAATTGCGGAAGCATATATTCTGGTAATTTGCTTTGAGCAAAAGTCCGCAGTTGAGAAATTAATTGTAATTCTTGTTTTTGTTGTAATGGTTGATTTGCGTAAACACTCCAAGATTCAGGATGATGAGAACTATTGACTACTATCTTTTGTTGAATTTCTCCTTGCTTATCTATAGAAATTGGTTTCCAAAAGACTACATCATAAGTACCATTATTACTATTTTCTGACCAATTAATTTTTACTTGATAATCAAGTAAATTAGCCATTTGCCAAAACTCTGGCGGTTCAATTCCAGTATTTACAGAAGTTTTTAATCTTGCTCTTAATTGCTCAACGGTTGTTAATTCATTTGCTGTTTCTAATAATTCTAATGTTTTGAGTTCCTTAAATACACGAGCATTAGGAATTTTGGTAATTTTTAAAGCTGCTATTTGCTTATCAACTAACAACTTATATACATTTTCTATAGAAAATCCTTGCTGCTGCCAATCTAAACAAAGTTGATTTTCTTGGGCATTAATTCGATTTCCTAAATGCAAAACTACATCATATTTAAACTGTGTGAGTTCGTTATGATAAATCCCTCCCTTCAATTCCATATCTACAGCACCAATTTGTGGTAGATGCTGTTGTAGAGCAGTGAAGAAATCAGGAGCAATAACTAACTCGTTTTCTGCTTGTAAAGAGTCTTGTATTCGTTTTTTGAACTCGGTGATAGTTAGTTGAGAATCAGCTTGATATAGTTGAACACCAGTATGGAAAGCCTCTAAAAGTGGCAAACTCCGCACACCACCGAGGAAAATAGAACCACCGGGTTTGAGGATGCTAACTGCACGTTCTAAAACACTGACTAAATAATCAATACTGGGGAAGTTTTGAATAATTTCATTGAGGACAATTACATCAAAAGATGCTGGTTCTATTCCCTCTAATTTATCAGCTATACCTTGTACAAGATTGACTTTCGGTAATAGTTCTGGTTGGCGTTTTTCTAATAATTGTTGTAAATATTGTAGAGCAGTTTCGGAAATATCTACACCACAGTAATGCTGACAATGGGGGGTAACTCTTGTTAAAATCAAGCCAGTACCGCAACCAATTTCTAAAACACGCTCAGGTTTCAAAGATAGAATACGTTCTACTGTATTTTCAACACATTCAATAATTTCTGGTTCTGGTATTGGTTGATTTGTATAACGACTTGTCCAAACTCTCAAATTAATTGAGGGGTCTTGATCAGAAAATTGCCAGCTATAAAACTGATCATAAAGTAATTCTAAATCGGCAACATAATCAGTTTCAAAATTATCTTGTTCGGGAGATTGTGGTACTACATAGGCAACTAATTTTTTATCATCAGCTATATCATCTCTTGTGATCACAATGGTATCTTGTACCGATTTATGTTGTTTGATAACTGTTTCAATTTCGCCTAACTCAATCCGAAAACCACGAATTTTAACTTGATGGTCACTGCGTCCAATAAATTCTATATTGCCATCTGGTAAATAACGAGCGATGTCTCCAGTTTTATACAAACGAGTTGATTTTGATGGCTCAAAATAATGTTCAATAAATTTTTCCTTAGTCAGTTCAGGACGATTCAAATAACCTTGTGCTAAACCAATACCAGCAATATAGATTTCCCCAGGAATACCGATTGGTACAGCTTGCAAATGTTGATCAAGTAAATAAATTTGGGCATTATTTACAGGTTTACCAATAGGTGTGTAACGTTGATTTTCTGATGGAGATGGTACAGAATAAAGGGTAGTACAAATAGTAGCTTCTGTTGGACCATATCCGTTGATAATGTGTAATCCGGGAATATGGTTATTAATAGTTTTTAAAGTGCTTTCTGCAATCGGTTCTACTCCTACCAATAACCTTCTTAATGCTAATGTTTCTGGTTGTTGTTTTAACCAATTTACTAACCCAGGTAACATGAAAGGTGGAAGGTAAGCACTGGTAATTTGATGAGTTTGTAACCAGTTAATTAAAGTTTGACTATCAGCACGGATTTCTTCAGGTACTATATGCAGAGTTGCCCCAAATAAAAGGGCTGAGAAAATTTCATAAACTGAAACATCAAAACTTAAACTTGTCCATAAACTACAAGCATCTACAACTGTTAGCGGTTGACGATTTTCAAAGTCTGTGAGCAGATTTAAGACACTTTCATGATAACAACAAACTCCTTTTGGTTCTCCTGTTGAACCGGATGTATAAATCACATAAGCTAAGGATGAGGTGTTATTAATTTCTTGCTCACCACCAGATCCAATAGTTGCCCAATCTGTATCTAAGCAAATAATTTGAGCATTATTTGTTGGTAAATTATTTACTAAAAATTGTTGGGTTAATAAAATAGGAACTTGTGAATCCTTGAGCATAAATGCTAAACGCTCGGTAGGATAGGTAGGATCAAGAGGTACATAAGCTGCACCAGCTTTTAAAGTTCCCAAAATGCCAATGATCATTTCTAGGGATCTGTGCATACAAATTCCCACGAAACTATTTTCACCTACCCCTAATTTTTGCAAATAATTAGCTAGTTGGTTGGCTTTTTGATTTAGTTCTTGATAAGTTAATTGTTCTTGTCCAAAAACTACAGCGATCGCATCTGGTGTTTTGGCAGCTTGTTCAGCAAATATTTGATGTATATTTCGAGATTCTTTCCAATTAGTTTGGGTATTATTCCATTCAATTAATAATTGATGTTTTTCAGATTCAGTTAATAATGGTAATTCGGAAATTTTAGCTTGGCGATTAGCAATGATTCCATAAAGCAAAGTTTGAAAATGTTCTGCTATCCGGGCAATAGTTTCCTGATCAAATAATTCCGTACTATATTCAATTGCTCCTGTTAGTCCTTGTTCGCCTATATATATATCTAAGCTCAAATCAAATTGTGTAGTGCCACTTTCAACTTCAATAGGTGTTAAGGTTAAATCCCCTATCTTTAAAGTTGGTATGGGTAAATTATGCAGTGCAAACCAAACTTGAAATATTGGGTTACGGCTTAAATCTCGTTCTGGTTGTATTTCATCTACTAATTTTTCAAAGGGTAAATCTTGATGAACGTAAGCTTTTAAAGTTGTGTCTTTAACTTGATTGAGTAATTCGCTAAAACTAGGGTTATTTTTAATTTGTGTACGCAGTGCTAAGGTGTTAACAAATAAGCCTATAATACTTTCACTTTCTGCCCAGTTACGATTGGCGATCGCAGAACCTACTACAATATCATCTTGATTCGTATAACGATACAGCAAGGTATTAAACGCCGTTAGCAAAGTCATAAACAAAGTTACGCCCGCTTTTTGGCTAAAAGCTTCTAATGCTGTTGTTAAATCCTGGGGAATTTGCCAAGTGTAGGTTTTTCCCTCAAATTTTTGTAGTGCTGAACGGGGTCTATCTGTGGGTAATTGTAAAGTAGAAATACCATCAAGCTGTTGTTTCCAATAACTTAATTGATTTTCTAAAACTTCTCCCTGTAAATATTCCTGCTGCCAAACACTATAGTCAGCATACTGAAGTTGTAATTCTGGTAATGGAAAGGGTTGACCAGCCTTAAAAGCTTGATAAATTGCTGCTAATTCTTTTAATAATATGCCTATAGACCAACCATCACAAATAGCATGATGTAGGGTAAGTAATAATATATGGTTTTGTTTATTTAGCTGGATTAATTTTAGCCGTATTAATGGGCATTCTGATAAAATAAATGGGCTTGTTGCTTCTGCTACGGCTATTTTTTGCGCTTCTGTTTCTCGCTCATTTTCTGGTAAATTTTGTAAATTTATGACTGGAATCTGTAGTTTTATACTAGGATTTATTGCCTGTACAGGTTCGCCATCAACAGTAATTATGCTAGTTCTTAAAGCTTCATGACGATCAATCAATGCCAGAAAACTTTTTTCTAATAAAGTTATGTTTAATGCACCTGTTAACCGTACAGCATAGGGTAAGTTATAAAAAGGGCTACCGGGTTCTAATTGGTCTAAAAACCATAGTCTTTTTTGTCCGAAGGAAGCAGGAAAAACATAAACTTCTGTTTCTTCAGCGTTTTGAAATTCTTGGTTTGGAAAAGTTTGTAGTGTCATGATTGATTGGTTTTGAGGCAATAGAGTGATTTTTTTTCACGCAGAGACGCAGAGGCGCAGAGAAGAGTTCAGTTAAGAGTTGGTAGAGTTGGTTTTCAGGGAGGATAATTTGACGCGATTTGCTTCTCTGGATAGACGTTGAGGAGCAATTTTAGGTTTGTATGAAGTTTGTTGTTTCTGTTGTAATGATTGAGAAATTTCCTCAGCTAATGTGGCAATTGTGGGCATTTCAAACAGGCGACTTAATGGTATTTCAATTTGCCATGTTTGACGAATTTGAGATATTATTTGAGTTGCTAGTAATGAATGTCCGCCTAATTCAAAGAAGTTATCTTCAATACTAATCTGTTTTAAGTTTAGTATTTCGACCCAGATTTCTGCTAATTTCTCTTCAATTTGGTTACGTGGTAATACTTTTTCTTTTTTGGGGTTGAAATTTATTTCTGGTGCAGGTAACGCACGACGATCAAGTTTACCATTAGGTGTTAAAGGTAAACTATCAAGTACAACAAAAGCTGAAGGAATCATGTAATCAGGTAGCTTCTGTTGCAGAAATTTACGCAATTGCGAAAATTGAGGTTTTGATGAATCAGGATTAGTAACAATGTAAGCTACTATTCGTTGCTGTTTAGATTCATCTTCAAAAACTATAACTACAGCTTGTTTGATGTCTGTAAATTGCTCAATAACTGCGGCAATTTCTCCTAATTCTATGCGGAAACCACGAATTTTTACTTGGTCGTCAATCCGTCCTAAATATTCAATTTCGCCAGTTGGTAAATAACGGGCTAAATCTCCCGTTTTATATAATTTTGCTTCAGGATTATTACTAAAAGGATTAGCAATAAATTTCTCATTTGTCAACTGGGGACGGTTGAGATAAGCACGGGCTAAACCTACACCTCCTATATGTAATTCCCCTGGTACACCAACGGGAACAGGCTGCAATTGTTGATTTAAAATATAAATTTGCGTGTTAGCAATGGGGCGACCAATGGGGACTATTTTTCGTGGATAATCTTTTTGACAATGCCAGAAAGTGACATCAATTGCTGCTTCTGTTGGCCCGTAAAGATTATGTAATTCTACATTTTTATAACGGGTAAAGAATTTTGATTGTAATTCAAAAGATAAAGCTTCACCGCTACAAATTACACGTTTGAGGTGTTGACATTCTTCTATTCCCTGCTCATTTAAAAATACTTGCAGCATTGATGGAACAAAATGTACAGTGGTAATTTGCTGGTCTTTGATTAGTTTTACTAAATAGTTACTATCTCGATGTCCTTCTGGTTTAGCAATGACTAAACAAGCTCCTGTAATGAGAGTCCAGAAAAATTCCCACACGGAAACATCAAAGCTAAAGGGAGTTTTTTGTAATACTCGGTCAGATGTATTTAGTTGATATTGATCCTGCATCCATAACAACCGATTACAAATTCCTTGATGGGTGTTCATTGCTCCTTTGGGTTTTCCTGTGGAGCCGGAAGTATAAATTACGTAAGCTAGGTTATGAGAGTTAAGATTGCAGGTAAGATTTTCTGAGTTTTGATCAGCGATTTTATCCCAGTCGCTATCTAAACAAATTACTTGAGCTTTGTAAGGTGGAAGGTTATCAATTAGGTGCTGTTGAGATAACAAAATTGGGGTTTGGGAGTCTTCCAACATAAAAGCTAGGCGTTCTTGGGGATAGGTTGGATCTAAAGGTACATAAGCACCACCAGCTTTGAGAATCCCCAAAAGCCCAATTACCATTTCTAAGGAACGCTCTACACAAATCCCCACTAAAGTATCTGCAACTACTCCTATTTTTTGTAGGTAATTTGCTAGTTGATTAGCTTTTTTATTGAGTTCCCGATATGTTAATTTATCATTTTCAAATACCACGGCAACAGCATCAGGTGTTTTTTCTACCTGTGCTTCCAATAATTGATGAATGCACTGGTTTTGAGGGTAATTAATTTTAGTATTATTCCATTCTAATAATAGTTGATTTTGCTCATTCGCTGTTAATAATGGTAATTCGGACAAGTGCTGCTGGGGATTAGCAACAATCCCCTCTAACAACACCTGAAAATGTCCCAACATTCGGTTAATTCTGTCAGGATTAAATATATCTGTGTTGTATTCTAAATCTCCTTGTAATCCTGTCTCTGTTTCTGATAGCGAGAGGGTAAAATCAAATTTGGTAGTGTTGTGTTCTAAGTTTAATTCCTCTATGGTTAATTCTGGTAATTCTATAGGTTCGGTTGTGTTATTTTGCAACACAAACATCACATTAAACAAGGGATTTTGACTCAAATTGCGCCCTGGCTGTATTTCTTCTACCAATTTTTCAAAGGGCAAGTCTTGATGAGCATAAGCCCCTAAAGTAACCTCACGTACTTGCTGTAACAGTTCTTTGAAAGTGGGGTTATTCCCCAGGTTTGTCCTAAGTACCAAAGTATTGACAAAAAATCCAATTAAACCTTCAATTTCTGAACGATTACGGTTAGCAATAGGAGTACCAACTAGAATATCTTCCTGCTGTGTGTAGCGGTGTAACAACACTTTTAATGTTGCCAGCAGCGTCATAAATAAGGTAACTCCCTCCTGCTTTGATAGGTCTTTAAGTTTCTCTGTCAGGGACTTGGATAATTGAAAAGGCTGTGTAGCACCTCTGTGAGATTTGATTGCAGGTCGATGGTTGTCAGTAGGCAATTCTAAAACAGGTAAGTTACCACCTAACTGCTGTTTCCAATAGTTAAGTTGAGTGTGCAGCACCTCGCCTTGTAACCATTTTCTTTGCCAAATAGCAAAGTCAATATACTGAATCTGTAATTCAGGAAGTGGGGAAGGCTGACCTTGAGAAAAGGCTGTGTACAATGCTGTAAGTTCTTTAATGAATATCCCCCTAGACCAACCATCAGAAACTATATGGTGCATGGTCAATAGCACTACATGATCTGTATCTGATAGTTTGAGTAAACTGGCTCTGATTGGTAAATCTTTTACTAAGTCAAAGGGTTTTTGTGCTTCTAATAAAGCTAGATTTTGCATTTCTTGTTCTTGTTTATTTACTTCTATCTTATGCAAATCTAGAACTGGAAGACTAAAGCTTTCACCTTGACTAATTACTTGTACTACTTCCCCATTTACTACTGTAAATGTAGTTCTTAATATTTCGTGTCGTCTGATAATTTCCTGGATACTTTCTGAAAGTGCAGGTACATTTAATTTACCTGTTAATCTAAATGCTACAGGTATTCTATAAGCACCACTATTTGGTTCTAATTGGTTAAAAAACCATAGTCGCTGCTGGGCAAAAGACAGAGGTATGTTTCCCTGGCGTGAGGCAGGTTGAATAGATTCTGAATTTGATTTTAATGCCTGAGTAGCTTTGCTAATAAAATCTATAATTTCTACTTTGCGTGCTGCTAATTCTGCTTTGATATCTGGTGTCAGGGCTTCTTTTGGCGCACTACAACGCAGACGCTCATTTTCAACCCATAGTCTGATCTCCTGACTGCAAAGGTAAGACAAAAATTCAGCAGTGCTTTTCATATTTCTATTTCCTCTCTGTCTTCGCCGATTTGCTCATATCCAGTTTGTAACTTTTGTACTGTTATAATTTCCTCGATTTTATCAACCAAATTTTTAACTGTTGGATACTCAAAGAAGCTACGCAAAGGTAAATCAATTTTCAAGGTTTCCCGTACTCTAGAAATAACTTGGGTAGCTAAAAGTGAATGTCCTCCTAAATCAAAGAAGTTGTCATCAATTCCTATTTTTTCTTTCCCTAATACATCAGCCCAAATATCAGCTATTATCTGTTCTGTTGGGGTGCGGGGTGGGACATAAGTTGCTTCATCTCCAGTTTTTGTATCTGGTACAGGTAGTGCTTTACGGTCTATTTTTCCATTAGGAGTTAATGGAAAAGTAGTTAAGGTAACAAAGAATTGCGGAACCATATACTCTGGTAATCTGTTTTCGGCAAAACTCCGCAGTTGCGAAATTAATTCTAATTCTTGCTTTTGCTGTAATGGTTGATTGGCATAAACACCCCAAGATTGAGGAGTGCTATTAATATTTAAAACTATTTCCTGATTCTTTTGTTCTGGATTATGTGCGGGAATTTGTTTTAAGAAAACTACGTTGTAGCAACCATCATTACTGTTGTTTGACCAACTAATTTTGACTTGATAAGCAAGTAAATCAGCTATTACCCAAAAATCTTGCGGATCAATTCCATTTTCTGAGGTTATTTGCTTCAAAATTCTTCGTAACTGCTCAACTGTGAGCAATTCGTCCGCAATTGCAAGTAACTCCAAGGTTTTAAGTTCAGCAACTATACGGGCGTTAGGAATCTGAGCAATTTTTAGGGTATTGGGTTGATTATTCAGTAAAAGCTGCTGCACACTTTCTACTGACAATTCTTTTTGCTGCCAATCTAACCAGGGTTGGTTTTCTGTATGATCAATCTGATAACCAAGACGAAGAATTACATCATACTTAAACTTGGTCAGTTCGTTATGATGATGACCTCCTTTCAATTCCATCTGCACATTACCAATTTGCGGCAGATGCTGTTGTAGAGTGGTGAAGAAATTAGGAGAAATGACTAACTCGTTTTCAGCTTGCAGAGAGTCTTTTATTCGTTTTTTTAACTCAGTTACAGTTAGGTCTGAGTCAGCTTGATTTAATTGGACACCAGTATGAAAAGCTTCTAAAAGTGGCAAGTTACGCACACCACCAATAAAAATACAACCTCCTGGTTTAAGGATACTGACAGCACCTTCTAGAACACTGACTAAATAATCAATGCTGGGGAAGTTCTGAATAATTTCATTGAGAATAATTACATCAAAAGACTCTGGTTTTATCTTGTCTAAATTATGGGCTACTCCTTGTACAAGAGTAACTTTAGACAATAATTCTGGCTGGCGTTTGGCTAACAATTGCTGCAAATATTGTAGAGCCGTTTGGGAAATATCTACACCACAGTAATGTAGACAGTGAGGTGCGACTCTGGACAAAATTAAACCTGTACCACAACCAATTTCTAAAACTCGCTGAGGCTGAAGTGCGAGAATACGTTCTACTGTATTTTCAACGCACTCGATAATTTCCGCTTCTGGTAAAGGTTGATTTGTATAACGGCTTGTCCAAACTCTCAAGTTGATTGAAGGGTCTTTTTCGGAAAATTGCCAACTGTAGAATTGGTCATAAAGTAATTCTAAATCTGAAACATATTCAGTTTCAAATTTATGGTTTTTGGGAGTTTGAGGTATTACGTAAGCGACTAATCGCTTATCATTAGCTATGTCGTCTCGTGTAACTACAACTGTGTCTTGTACTGATGGATGTTGTTTTAATACTGACTCAATTTCTCCCAACTCAATGCGAAAACCGCGAATTTTAACTTGGTAATCACTGCGTCCGAGAAATTCTATATTCCCGTCTGGTAAATAGCGAGCGATGTCTCCGGTTTTATATAAGCGAGTTGATTTTGATTGCTCAAAAGGATGGGAAATAAATTTTTCGCTGGTGAGTTCAGGACGATTTAAGTAGCCTTTTGCTAAACCAATACCAGCAATATAAATTTCACCGGGAATACCAATTGGTACAGGTTGAAGATGACTATCTAAGATATATATTTGGGTATTATTTACGGGTTTACCAATGGGTGTAAATCGTTTATGTTGTTGCTGGTTTGGTACGGAATACAGGGTAGTACAGATAGTAGCTTCTGTGGGGCCATAACCGTTGATAATGTGTAACCCAGGAATGCGGTTATTAATTGCTGCTAAAGTTTGCTCAAGAATCGGCTCTACCCCTACCAGTAACCGTCTTAATTCCAATTTTGCTGGTTGTTGTTCTAACCAATTTGCTAAAACAGGCAGCATAAAAGGTGGAATATAGGCACTGGTGATTTTGTGAGTATGCAACCATTGAATAAACGCTTGACTATCAGCACGAATTTCTTCAGGTACTATATGCAGAGTTGCCCCAAATAAAAGGGCTGAGAAAATTTCATAAACTGAAACATCAAAACTTAAACTTGTCCACAAACTACAAACATCTTTAACTGTTAAAGATTGTCTGTTTTCAAAGTCTGCAAGTAGGTTAATAACACCCAAATGGTGACAACAAACTCCTTTGGGTTCTCCTGTAGAACCGGAAGTGTAAATCACATAAGCCAAGGATGAACTATGAGCAATATATTGGGAACTACAAGAACCAATAGTTTCCCAATCTGTATCTAGGCAAACAAGTTGAGAATTATTTGTTGGTAGTTGATTGACTAAAGATTGTTGAGTTAATAAAATAGGTGTTTTTACATATTGGAGCATCAAAGCCAAACGCTCAACCGGATAGGTAGGATCAAGTGGTACATAAGCCCCCCCAGCTTTCAAAGTCCCCAGAATCCCAATGATCATTTCTAGGGATCTATTCATATAAATTCCCACTAAAGTCTCTGAGCCTACCCCTAATTTCTGTAAATAATTAGCTAGTTGATTGGCTTTTTGGTTAAGTTCTTGATATGTTAATGACTGCCCTGCCAAAATAACTGCAACGGCATCTGGTGTCTTTTCTACTTGAGTCTCGAATTGCTCATGTAGCCTACATAATTCTATGGGGTTAATCTGTGTATTATTCCACTGAAATAATTGATTTTTTTCCGCTTGAGTTAATAATGGTAACTCAGATATTTTGGCTTCAGGATTAGCAACTATACCATCTAGTAAAGTCTGGAAATGTTCTATCATCCGCGCAATGGTGGCTGATTCAAACAACTCTGTGCTGTACTCAATTGTTCCTATTAATCCTTGGGCTTCTATATTTATATCTAAACTCAAATCAAATTGAGATGTATCCCTTTCTACTTCTAAGGAAGTTATGACTAAATTCCCTAGTTGTAAAGTTGGCATTGGCTGATTGTGGAGAGCAAACCATACCTGAAATAATGGGTTGCTTCCTAAATGCCGTTCCGGTTGTAGTTCTTGAACTAGCTGTTCAAAGGGAAGTTCTTGATGTGCATAAGCAGCTAAAGCTGTCTCACGTACTCGTTTCACCAACTCTTTAAAACTCAGTTCCCCAGACACATCATTTCTGAGAACTAAAGTGTTAACAAAGCATCCTAGTAAATTCTCAATTTCGCTGTGAGTGCGGTTAGCAACTGGAGTCCCAACTAATAAATCTGTCTGTCCTGTGTAACGATAAAGTAAGGTTTTAAAGGCAGCTAATAAAACTATAAACAAGGTGGCATTTTCCTGTTGCCCTAAAAATTTCAGTTGATTAGTTAATGTTTCTGAAATGGTAAAATTTACCCGCGCACCTTGAAAACTTTGTTGTAGAGGACGGTTATAGTCTGTTGGTAAATTAAGAATTGGTGGCGCATCTTTTAGTTGCTGCTTCCAATAATTCAGCAGATGTGATTTATTTTGTAAAGATTGTTTTTGCCACAATGCAAAATCTGCATATTGGATGGGTAATTCTGGTAGTGGGGAAGCTTCACCATGACAAAATGCTTGATATAGTGCTGCTAACTCTTGATAAAAGATGCCGCTCGACCAACCGTCAAAAATAATATGATGTATACTCAAAAATAAAATATGTTCTTCTTCTTGTAATTGGATGAGAAAAATTTTGAATAGGGGAGTTTCAACTAGATTAAATGGCTGCTGAGAATACTCTAATACAAGTTGTTTAACTTTTGCCTCTTGCTCAGGTTTTGACAATCCTTGTAAGTTGATAATAGGCAGTTCTATTTTTAGTGTAGGCGCAATTTTTTGTACAACTTGCTCATCTATAACTTGAAAGCTCGTGCGAAGAATCTCGTGACGCTTAATAATTTCGTTAAGGCTTTTCTCTAAAATATTTATATCAAGTTGACCCTGCAAGGATAACATATTTAACTCGTTGTATGCAGTTAAATCTGGTTGTAACTGTTGCAGTAGCCAGAATTTTTCTTGAGTTAAAGATAAACTCAAGGTATCATCTGCTTTTCTTTGAGAAATCGTCAGATTATTCTTTAAATTGTTTTGGCTTTTTTGTTGTTGTAAACGTTTTTCTAATAAGGCTCTTTGTTCTGGAGACAAAGCGGCTATTCTTTCATTTATATCTTTTACCATTATGCACCTCAGACAAACAAGAAATTTTGATTTTTACCTTCTTGGTAAGTTAGTTGCTAATTATTGACTCAGTAGGGTGTTGGCTTCTTCACTAGACAGATTTTCAATTTCTGCTAATAGCTGTTCTATATTGTCCATTTCCTCTGATGCTTGTTTTTCTAAAATTACATGAGCCAGTTGACTAACTGTAGGAGCATCAAAGAGGAGGGTACGCAGTGGTAATTCAATTTGAAAAGCTTCTCGAATCCGGGAAATTGTTTGTACTGCTAGTAAAGAATGTCCGCCTAATTCAAAAAAGTTATCGTTAATTCCTACTTTTTCTATTCCAATAAGTTCTTCCCAAAGATTAGCAAGAGTTTTTTCAGTTTCATTACGAGGAGCTATATAAGTATTTTCTTGCAGAGTGCGTGAATGTCTGCTGTTAGATACCTGAAGAGAATTTATTGGCTTTTGAGCTAAGGATAAAGATAAAACTAATTGGTTAAGCTGCTCAATTCCTGCTTGTAAATCTTGGGTGGAAACTATAACTTGTGGTAATGAATTAGCTAAAATGCGGCTAAAGACATCAATTCCTTCTGTGGGTAGAATAGCATTTTTTAAGCTGGTTTCCCGCCAATTTTTGATTTCATTAGGAATAGTGGTATTAACTGCCATACCAATTTTTTGCCAAGCATCCCAATTAATAGCAATCGTCAATCGGTTATTTGTTGTTGTATTCCATTGTGCAAAGGCATCTAAAAAGGTATTGGCAGCACAATAATCTACCTGTCCAAATCCTCCTTGAATTGAACTTAAAGATGAACAGAGAACTAAAAAGTCTAAATCCTGATTTTTGAGGACATTATTTAAAATTATTGTTCCTTGCACTTTAGGAGCAAAAACACTTTCGGCCATTTCTGGGGTTTTGAGTTGAATCATCCCAGCACCAGCAACCCCAGCAGCATGAATCACACCGTTAATTGTACCAAAACGTTGTAAAGATTGAGCGATCGCTCTCTGCATCTGCTCATCATTAGTCACATCAGCAGCAAGTACCAATACTTCTGCACCTAACGCTTCTAATTCTTTAATTTTGTCGTTTTCAGATGTTACCGAACGTCCTAATAAAATCAGTTTAGCTTTTACGGTTCTGGCTAGGTATTCTGCTAAAGTTAAACCCATACCTCCCATACCACCTGTAATTAAGTAAACTCCATTTTGTCGTAAACGGATTTTATCTGTGGTAGCTGGTTCTAGAGAAATCGGTTCAAATGTTTGTACCCAACGGTAATTATTACGGTAAGCAATAATTGAATTTTGTGATTCTGCTGTTAATTCTGCCAGTAGTTTCTCTATAAAATCTTCATTCGCTAATCTTGGTAGTACAATGTCAACCAGACGACAACTTATATTCTGATATTCTTGAGGAATAACTTTACAAGCACCCAAGATAGTTGTTTTTTCAGGATATAATTCTTCATTTCCTGTAATTTTGTGCAGATTGTTGGCAATAACAAAAATTTGAATTTCATCACTTATTTGTTGTTGTCCAATAGCTTGCGCGAGGTAAACAAGACTGTAAAAACCTAAATTTTGAGTTATTTCCCAAGATAAAGCTTGTGATTGTGTAACGCTCCACAAATGAATTATTTGATTAGGTGTTTTATCTTCTTCCCGTAATTCTCGCAGCAAATGATAATAATCATCTGCTTGTTTTGGGTTAATAGTGTAGATATTGCTATCTATTTGCTTAAATTTTTCTCCTGGTTTGACATAAATTATATCTTGTCTAAGTTGTTGTAATCTCTGTCCAATTTCTGAACCTATACCAGATTCATCTATAAAAATTAACGAGTAACCAGAAGTAATCTCTTGAGTTTTAATGATGGGAACTCGTTTCCAAGAAGGAATATAAAACCAGTCAGTAATATTTGCTTTTTTACCAGCTTTACTGATAACTTGCTTTTGTATTTCTGGTTCAATCCAGTAACGTTGACGTTCAAAGGGATAAGTCGGTAAAGGTATGCGATAACGCTGTTCATGGCTATAAAAACCAGACCAGTTTATCGCAAGTCCTGCTAACCACAAACGCCCTAAAGTATGGAGCAAGAAATTAACATCAGATTTTTCTTCCTGGGGATGACGCAAAGAAGGTAATACAACTTGTCCGGCTGCTTGTTGGGTGTGTTGTTTAACAAGAGTACATAAAGTTCTTCCTGGCCCTACTTCTAACAAGATGCTTGCTGTTTCTTGCAACAAAACTGATAAACCAGCAGAAAAATTGACTGTTTGTCGTAAATGCTGCGCCCAATAATTTGAAGATGTTGCTTGTTCTGGTGTAATCCAAGTCCCCGTTAAATTAGAAATAAAGGGAATTTGGGGAGGATTAAGTTTAACTTTTTTCACTTCCGCAGTAAATGGTTGTAACATTGCTTCCATCATTGAGGAGTGAAAAGCATGGGAGGTATGTAAACGACGAGATTCTATTTTTAATGCAGTTAATTTCTGTTGAAATTCATCTATGGCTTCATAACTTCCTGAAACTACACACAAAGCAGGTGCATTACTAGCAGCTAAATCTAAATTTTTAGGCAATAAATCTTTAATTTCGTTTGCTGATGCAGAAACAGAAAGCATTGCACCTGTAGACATTTGCTGCATCAATTTTCCTCGCACAGCTACTAAAGCTAAGGCATTTTCTAAAGACATGACACCAGCTAAACAAGCTGCAACATATTCACCGATACTGTGACCAATCATTACTTGTGGATAAATACCCCAAGACATCCACAGTTGAGCTAAGGAATACTCAATGACAAACAATGCTGGTTGTGCTAAAGATGTCTGTTTTAATTGTTCTGTTGCTGCTTGTTTTTCAGTTTCCTGTGGATAAATAACTGCTCGTAAATCTAAACCTAAATATGGTTTGAGTATCAGGCAACAATTATCTACTTGTTCTTGAAATACAGGCTCAGTCTGATACAGTTCCTTACCCATATCCACATATTGAGTACCCTGTCCAGGAAACATGAAAGTAATAGCGCGTTGTCTGGGTTCCTCAAAATGAGTTAATACTTGGGGATTATCTGGATTTTCTAGGGTATTTATTGCTTCTTGGATACTTTGACAAACTATAAAACGACGATAATTAAAAACACTTCTTCCTACCTGCAATGTATAAGCTACATCTGTCAAATCTAACTCAGGATGTTGTTTGAGATGTTGAGCAAGATTTTGAGTAGCAGTTTCTAAAGCTGAATCAGTTTTGGCTGATAAACACAAAAGTTGATATGCACTTTTGACTTTTGATTTTTGACTTTTGACTTGTTCTGGTGCTTCTTCCAAAATTACATGAGCATTAGTCCCACCAATACCTAAAGAACTAACTCCAGCACGTCGCGGGGTAGAAGTTTCAGTCCATTCTGTCAATTTAGTATTGACATAAAAAGGACTATTTACAAAGTTAATTTCTGGGTTTGGTTGTTCAAAATTTAAGCTAGGCGGAATTAATTTATGTTGCAAAGATAAAGCGGTTTTGATTAAACCTGTTACTCCTGCGGCTGCGTCTAAATGTCCAATATTTGTTTTGACTGAACCAATTGCACAGAAAGCTTTTTTATCTGTTTCTGCACGAAAAACATTTGTTAATGCAGATATCTCGATGGGATCGCCTAACGCTGTTCCTGTTCCGTGAGTTTCAATGTAGGTAATGGTTTCGGGTTCAACATCAGCTAAAGCTATTGCTTCGGCGATCGCTTCTGCTTGTCCATTCACACTAGGCGCAGTGTAGCCAACTTTACCAGAACCATCATTATTGATAGCACTACCTTTGATGACTGCATAGATATGATCACCATCTGCGATCGCATCCGATAACCGTTTTAACAGCACTACTCCCACACCATTACCAATAACTGTCCCTTTGGCTTTGGCATCAAAAGCACGACAATGGCCGTCAGATGATAAAATACCGCCTTCTTGGTGTAAATACCCTGTTTTTTGGGGTATACGCACCGAAGCACCACCCGCCAAAGCCATATCACATTGGTAATTCAATAAACTTTGACAAGCTAAAACGGTTGCTACTAAAGAAGTAGAACAAGCAGTTTGTACTGTGAGACTTGGGCCAGTTAAATTTAATTTATAAGAAACACGAGTAGACAAAAAATCTTTATCATTACCAATTAATTTCTGAAAACTATTAGCTGAACCAATTTGGTCAATACTTAACTTAAAAGATAAATAATTATTTAAACTCGCACCAGCATAAACCCCAATCCGACTTTCACATCTTTGAGCGTCATAGCCAGCATTTTCTAAAGCTTCCCAAGCACATTCTAAAAATAAACGATGTTGGGGGTCAGTCATTTCTGCTTCTTTGGGGTTAAAGCCAAAGAAACCTGCATCAAATAAATCAATATCTTCTAATACAGACCCAGCTTTTATATAGTTAGGATTATTCAGTAATGATGGATCTACTCCCGCAGCAATTAATTCTTCATCACTGAATTGAGAAATGGCTTCAACTCCATTACATAAATTTTGCCAAAACTCCGTAATATTTTTAGCACCTGGAAACCGTCCAGACAATCCAATAATAGCAATATTTTCCATCACTCAACCTTTCAAATTACTGAATTTTCATCTCTCATTTATCAGCTTTAATGGTTATGGCATAAATGTATTTATTAACCATTTCTACTTTTGTCTTGGTGTAGCAATGCTAAACTACTACTGATTACTGACTTAATTCAAATTACTTAAAACTCTTCCGTTGCTTCATTAATAATTGATTGCGTTGGTTCAAAGCTTCTCTTTGTCTATCAACTCTTTCGCGCATTTTTCCTAAAGTTGTTGGTGCTTCTGACGTTTTACTTAAATGTTCCGCCAATAACTTGATAGTGGGGTTCTGAAAAAGTTCCACAACTGACAAATCCCGGTGCAAAATTTCCCTGAGTTTATTGTTTACCTGCACAACTAACAAAGAATGTCCACCAAGGTCAAAGAAATTATCATTAACACCAACCCTCTCTAATTGTAATACCTGTTTCCAAACCTTAGCAATTGATTTTTCTACCTCAGATTCAGGAGCTTGATAATTATTTGCTAATTCTGGACGTAAATTATCCGGTGCAGGTAAAGCACGACGGTCTACCTTTCCATTGGGTGTCAGAGGTAATGCTTCTAAAACTACAAAGGCAGACGGAAGCATATATTCAGGTAGTTTCTCTTTGAGAAAATGCCTTAACTCATTGACAGAAAACTTTGCTTTTTCATGGGGAACTACATAAGCAATCAGGCGATTTTTATTAGCAATAACTACCGTTTCTCGCACATTGGGATATTGTGCTGTTACTGCCTCAATTTCTCCTAATTCAATGCGGAAACCACGTAATTTAACTTGATGGTCAATCCTGCCCAAAAATTCAATTGTTCCATCCGCGCGATACCTTGCTAAATCTCCTGTTTTGTAGAGGCGTTTTTCAGAATCAAAAGGACTAACAATAAACTTTTCGTTAGTTAATTCTGGTCTATTCCAATAGCCTCGTGCTAAACCCACACCACCAATATACAACTCACCAGCAATACCTATAGGGACAGGTTGTAATTGTTGATCTAATATGTATATTTGTGTGTTGGCAATAGGACGACCAATAGGAACAATTCTCTCATTGGTGTTGGCTTGGCATTTCCAGGAAGTTACATCAATAGCTGCTTCTGTTGGGCCATAGAGATTATGTAATTCTGCGTGCAAACGTTCAAAGAAACATTTTTGTAGTTCCCAGGGTAATGCTTCACCACTACAAATTACCCGTTTAATACTCTGACAATTTTCTAGTCCGGGTTCTTCTAGAAACACTTGCAGCATTGATGGTACAAAGTGCAATGTTGTAATTTGCTGCTGGGTTATGAGTTGGACTAAATAGCTTGCATCTTGATGACCACCTGGTTTAGCTATGACTAGAGTTGCACCAGTAAATAAAGTCCAGAAAAATTCCCAAACAGAGACATCAAAACTAAAAGGTGTTTTTTGTAAAACCGAGTCTTTTGATGTTAATTCATAGGTATCTTGCATCCACAGTAAGCGGTTGCATAAACCTTGATGAGTGTTAATTGCTCCTTTGGGTTTTCCTGTTGAGCCAGAGGTATAAATTACATAAGCAATATTTTCTAATTGTACATTACTATCTGGGTTAACTTGGCTGTAATTAGCAAATTCTACCCAATCTGTATCTATATTTATAACTTGAGCTTGGTGTGGTGGTAGTTGATCAACTAGATGCGATCGCACTAGCAATAATGATAGTTGAGCATCTGCTAACATGAAGGCTAAACGCTCTTGAGGATAGCTAGGATCTAGCGGTAGATACGCGCCACCAGCTTTCATAATTGCTAATATTCCCACTACCATTTCTAAAGAGCGTTCCATACAAATACCCACCAAAGTATCTGGCTTCACGCCTAGATTTTGTATGTAGTGTGCTAGTTGATTGGCTTTTTTATTTAACTCCTGATAGGTAAGTTGTTGATTCTCAAATACTACTGCTACAGCATCCGGTGTTTTTTCTACCTGCGCCTCAAACAAGTGATGAATACAAGCTGCTTGGGGATAATCAACTTGAGTATTATTCCAATCTACTAGCAGCGTTTGACGTTCAGCAGGTGTCAATATTGGTAACTCGGAAATACGCTGCTGGGAATTACTCACTATACTTTCTAGTAAGGTTTGAAAATGCCCAACCATTCTGTTGATAGTATCGGCATTAAATAAGTCTGTATTGTATTCTATTGTTCCTGTTAATCCTGTCTCAGTTTCCATCATTGATAGCAGGATATCAAACTTAGCTGTTCCTGTCTCCAGTTCCTCAGTTTTCCAGATTGCGTCTGAATCAGCATTCTGAAGCACAAACATCACTTGGAACAGTGGGTTATAGCTTAAATCCCGATTTGGGTGTAAGGCTTCTACTAATTTTTCAAAAGGTAAATCTTGGTGCGTATATGCCTCAATTGCTACCTTTCGCACTCGTGCCAACAATTCTTTAAAGCTGGGATTTCCTGCTAAATTGCTACGCAATACCAAAGTATTGACAAAACACCCGATTAATTGTTCTATTTCAGTACGGTTACGGTTAGCTATGGGTGAACCAACCAAAATATCTTCTTGACCTGTGTAGCGGTATAACAAAGTTTGAAAGGTCGCTAACAAGGTCATAAATAAAGTAGCGTCTTCCCCTTTACTTAACTGTTTGATTTTTTCAGTTAAGGCTTTTGACAATATAAACTTATGCTGCGCTCCTTTAAAAGTCTGTATTGGCGGTCTAGGACGGTCTGTAGGTAGTTGTAATACAGGCAGATTTCCGCTTAATTTTTGTTGCCAATAAGTTAAATGCTGTGCTAAAACTTCTCCTTGTAAATAACTGCGTTGCCAATAGACAAAATCGGTGTACTGCAAAGGCAGTTCTGATAAAGGAGAAGATTTACCAGCACAGAAAGCCTGATAAATTATTGATAGTTCTTTAACTAAAATATTGATTGACGAACCATCACCAACTAAGTGATGCAGCGTCAAAATCAATATTGACTTTTCTGGTTGTAATTTTACCAGTTTTGCCCGTAATAAGGGTGGTTGTCCTAAATCAAAAGATGCTTGAGCTTCTTGAATAGATAAGGTTTTGATTTCAATTTCTTGCTGTTGCTGCCCAAGATGCTGTAAATCAACTTGCGGTACAGTGAAGTTAACAAAATCTACAACTTTCTGAGCAGATTCACCATCTACTATTTCAAAGCTGGTACGTAAGATTTCGTGTCTTTGAATAATGGCATTGATACTATTAACTAATGCTGATAAATTTAAATATCCGGGAATGTGAACCGCTACAGGAATGTTATATGTAGCTGTCCCTGGTTGCAGTTGACTTATAAACCATAACTGTTGTTGAGTAAAGGTTAGGGGATGATGATGAGTATTTGTCTCAACTTGAGAAATAGGCAAGTATACATGAGTGTAGTTGCTATTAACTTGGTTGAGGATTTGGTTTGCTAACTCAGCAATACCAGCACCATCAAAGAATTCAGCGATAGATATAGCTACTTCAAAATCAACTTCTATGCGATTTTTTAACTCGAAAACTTTGAGAGAATCTAACCCTAAGCTATTTATAGGTTGCTCTGACGCTACTTGCTCAGGTTTTACTCTCAATACCCTAGCTACTAATTTTTGTAGGTGATAATTTAATAATTGCTGTCTTTGTTGTGGTGCTACTGCTAGTAAGTCGCTGCGGGTGAGAATTGTTTCTGGTTCTGTTGTTTGACTGATTTCTAGAATACTACTACCAACAACTTCTAATGTACCTTCTAAAAATCTAGCTTTTGTGGCTCGACGCTGAATTTTACCACTGGATGTTTTGGGAATTGTGCCAGCTTTGATTAAAATGACTGCATAGACTTGTATTTCATGTTCTGCGGTTACAGCTTGACGAATAGCAGCCGTAACTTCTTCTATATTCGGTTTGGCACGAAATTCTAGTTCTTGTACTACTACTAACTGTTCTTCTTTTTCAACTTCTACCGCAAAGGCTGCAACACTTCCCGCACGCAACATTTTATGGCTGCTTTCTGCTGTCAGTTCAATATCTTGTGGGTAAAGGTTGCGTCCCCTGATGATGATTAAATCTTTTGCTCGTCCAGTAATGAAGAGTTCACCATGATGGAGAAAACCTAAATCTCCAGTCCGCAAAAATGGCCCTTCTCCCGTGTCTTGCAGATATGCGTGGAATGTTTGCTCTGTTTCCTCTGGTCTGTTCCAATATCCATGACCAATACTCGGCCCTGATACCCAAATTTCCCCGACTTCATCAGCCGCACAACGGGTTAAGGTGTCGGGGTTGGCAATCATAATCTGTTGTTGCGGTACAACTTGACCACAACTAACTATTTGAATACTGTTATCTGCGTTATTAGCAGCATCAATTACATGGTTGCATTCTAAAGCGGGTTTTTGTAATGTCTTTGTTCTGACTAATGCAGATTTGACGCTGCCAGATACCATTAAAGTTGCTTCTGCCATGCCATAGCAAGGATAAAAGGCTTCTGGACGAAATCCGCATTCAGCAAAGGTCTGAATAAATCTCTCTAATGTGTCCTGACGAATTGGTTCAGCACCGTTAAATGCTACACTCCAACTGCTTAAGTCTAGAGTTTCCCGTTGTTCGGGGGTAATTTTGTCAACACACAGTTGGTATGCAAAGTTAGGCGCACCACTGGTTGTACCTCGATAATCAGAAATCGCTTTTAACCAACGATAGGGACGCTGAAGAAAGGTTGCGGGTGGCATCATGACACATGGAAAACCTCCATATAAAGGTTGCAGTATGCCTCCAATTAGTCCCATATCATGATAAACGGGTAGCCAAGTTACAAACTTACTACTAGCGGTATGTTCCATATATTGGCGTGTCACAGCCGCATTGTGTAACAGGTTGCTATGACTGAGCATGACACCTTTGGGTGTGCCAGTAGAACCGGATGTATATTGTAAAAAGGCTAGTGTGTCTTGATTGATTACAGGCTGTTGCCAAGATGCTTCTATGCCTGGTTCAAGGTTATCTGTGGTTAGCCAATGCAAATTATGAATATCAAATTTATCGCTTAATAAAGTTTGCACCTGTGACAATATACCTGATGTCGTCAGGATGATTGCGGCTTGTGCATCTTGTAAAATCGCTAAAATTCTGGGTGTGTTGCGCTGGTTGCGTGGTGGATAAGCGGGAACGGCTACGACTCCAGCATACAGACAACCGAAAAACGCTGCTAGGTAATCTAGTCCTGGTGGGTAAAGGAGTAAGGCTCGTTCACCAGTTAATTTTAGTGCTTGTAGTTGGGATGCGATCGCACGAGAGCATTTGTCCAATTCCTGATAAGTCTGTGTTGCCTCGGTTGTCTCTCCATCTGCTAAAAAGGTAAAAGCTATCTGCTGTGCTTGTATGGAGCTTCTCCAACGAAGAACATCAACAACTGTAGATATTTCCAGATCGGTTTTTAAGCCATTAAAAGGTTGATTCATCGGAATATTACTTTCAACCATTGCTCCCTGCACACTCATAGTTTTTGATTGGAGAGGCCATTCTCTGCTGTTATTTTGCCAACGGAATGATTAACTCTGCGGCGATCGCTTCAGAATGCCCATCAAGCGTAAAAAATTCTTTTTGGGGTTTGTGTTGGAACTTCAGATTTTAAAGTATTGGTGCTTCCAACCCTTTCCTGTTTACAACCAGGATCACCCTTGTCCTCATTGGGTATTGATTTTGATTGGCGGCAATTACTCCAATTTAGCTCCAACAAGTGGCAGTTTGAACTCCACTCATTTGCAAGTTATTTTCAATTAGCTTTTTGCAGTTTAATAAAAACTTTTATCATTTGCAAGGTTTTTTAAATAAATAGAAATTATTGATGGATACAATTAGTATTAACTGATGCTATAGATACCACAGACTTGGTTTGAAGATTAACCGTGTGATTAATTAGTTTGCATATATACGCTTTAACATATACAAACGAGATTTGCATTGTAATTCCTAGATTTCAGTCTAATAAGTCTTCTCAAGATTATTATCAAAAATTGTTACTTGATGACAAATAGTTTGTAATAACTGAGACTTTATTCTAATATATATTGCAAATAACTTTTAATAAGTGCTATGTCGCTAAGTATGAAGCGTAAGCGGCATGACTGGTTGTGAGGACAAGAATGAAACAAGATCGGCTATTTCAAAGCCTGTTACTTACAGGCGCATTTTTTTTGGTGCTAACAACTCCCGCCTTCAGTCAGGAAGAAGGAAAAACAGAAGCACAGCAATCTGATAAAGCTGTCAATTCTGAGAAACGATTATTGAAATTGACTTCAGCACAGCAAGTTGGGTTGAATCAAGAAATTCCCCAACGCGCACAGATGAAGCTGCCCCCAAGAATTCGCCAAAAGCTTGTTCAGTCGCCAGCAACAGCAGTCATACCAGTTACGGGAGTAAAACTAAGTCCCACCGAAAAGGGTGTAGAGATTCTGTTAGAGACTTCCCAAGGGGAGCAATTGCAGGTGTCAGCCAAAAGCGAAGGTAACACTTACATTGCTGATATTCCCAATGCTCAATTACAGCTATCCAACGGTGAGACAACATTTCGTCCAGATCAACCAATTACAGGTATTACGCTCTTAGAAGTATCTAATCAAGATGCCAACACTATCCGAATAACTGTGACAGGAGAATCGGGATTACCAACTGTTGAGTTGTTTGATAGTGACGAGGGTGTGATTTTTAGCTTTACGCCCGTTGTTTCAACGACAACAGCACCAACGCAACCATCACAGCCAGAAGAAACCGAGCAGCCAACGAGTGAAACCACACCTACAGAACAACCAACGTCTGAAAGTGATGAATCAATTGAACTGGTGGTGACAGCAACTCGTACTGAAGAAGATGTACTAAATATTCCGCGTTCTGTCACTGTAATTACTCGTGAACAGATTGAGCAGCAATCTCAATTAAGTACCAATTTAGCTGATATTCTGGCGAAAACTGTTCCTGGCTTTGGCGCACCAACTAATCGTACTAATACATTTGGGCAAACTTTGCGGGGTCGCAATATTTCGGTTTTGATTGATGGTGTTCCGCAAAATAGCAATTTACAATCTATTCCGGCGCAATTGACAACTATTGATCCGAGTGCAATTGAACGGATTGAAGTTGTGCGCGGCCCGAATGCAATCTATGGTGGGCAAGCTACTGGTGGTGTCGTAAATATTATTACTAAGAGGCCAAGCGGTCAAAAACTAACTTCTACAACAAATATTGGTTTAGATACCTCTTTAACTCGTTCCGCAGATAGCTTTGGTTATAACCTTTCGCATCAAATTTCTGGTACAGAAGGGAAATTTGACTACACTGTGGGTTTTTCTCTGGTAACAACTGCGGGTTTTTATGATGCAGAAGGCGATCGCATTGCTAACTTTTCCGGTGATGACGATAGTAGAAAAATCAACGCTTTGGCTAAGGTAGGAGTAGAATTAGCACCAGAACAACGTCTACAATTCACATTCAATCATTTTGATCAAAAACAAGATACTGATTTTGTTTCTGATGAAGCAGTTGATAGTATACCCGGCATTCAAAAATCTCGCGCTTTGCGGATACCAGCAGGGACAACTGTAATTGGTGCTGATGATGGTAGTTTTATCAAAAACACTTTACTGAGCTTAAATTACAACAACGACAATATTTTTGGTAGCAAGCTGCAAGCTCAAGCTTACTATCGTAATTATGATTTCGGTGGCGGACTTCCTAGTGATAACCGGGGTGGAAGATTAGATGCAATCACTCAGTCAGAAGGAGATTCTGAACAGTTAGGCGGCAGATTGCAAGTTGAGACACCCTTCAATACTCAACAAACGGTCAGCTTGCTTTGGGGTGTGGACTATCAGAATGAGCGTAGTTCTCAAAGGTTCAATATTTTCGATCCTGTGGAATTTGACGCATCAGGGGGTCTAGTTTATCGCAAAACTGGCGAGCGGACTTTTGTTCCAGAATATGATTTTCGAGAACTGGGTGTATTTGGTCAGTTGCAATGGGAAGTTAGCGAGCAGCTGCAATTAAGCGGTGGTTTGCGTTATGTGAATATCGGTGTGAGTTTGGACGACTACACAACCGCAGAAAATCCCCGTCGTAATATTCAAGGTGGCGATCGCAGTTTCGACTCTACAGTATTTAATGCTGGTGTGGTCTACAAATTTACACCAGAAGTTAGTGTATTTGCTAACTTTGCTCAAGGTTTCTCTGTTCCCGATTTAGGTCGTGTTTTCCGCAGACCACCATCAGGTGTAGTCAATATTTTAAACTCTCTGCAACTGACAGAACCCCAAAAAGTAGACAACTATGAAATCGGGATTCGTGGTCAATGGGATAATCTCCAAGCATCCTTGTCTGGTTTTTACAATTATTCTGACTTAGGTTCAGCTTTTAACTTTAACGCTGATACTGATTTCCTAGAGACTGTTCGCGCTCCTCAAAAAGTTTATGGTATAGAAGCTGCTGTTGATGTTCAACCTGCTGAGGGTTGGAAAGTGGGTGGTACAGTGACCTGGACAGAAGGCGAAAATGACGAAGACAATGATGGTGAGTATTTAGCACTGAATAGCATCACAGTTGCACCTTTGAAATTGACAGCTTATGTAGAAAACCAAACTCTTAAAGGTTGGAGAAATAGATTACAACTTCTTTATTCTGGTAATCGCGATCGCGCTTTTGAAGATGGGGTTGAAGATGGCAAAATTAGCAGCTATGTCACAGTAGACTACCTCAGCAGCATCAAACTAGGACAAGGGGAACTACAAATAGGTATTCAAAACCTATTTAATAACCAATACTTCCCCGTTTATTCACAATACTTTGCTCCTTTCTTTGATAGTGCTAATTATGCAGGTCAAGGTAGAACTTTAAGCGTTGGCTATCGGATTAGTTGGTAAATCTTTTTATGGGTGAGTTTTTTGCTCACTCATGAAAAATACTTACTTCTGAGACAGATTTATCCAGGCTGGTTGGATTAATTAAATCTATTCGTTCAGATTGTTTTCTATTAGGAAGTTATTGCAAAATAATTATGTTAACCAAATTCCAAGAATAACTGAGCATGCGTACTTTTTTTATCATTTGGTTTGGACAGTTAATCTCAAATATTGGTAGCTACATGACCTATTTTGCTATCAAGCTTTGGGCTTGGGAATTGACAAATCAGGTCACAACATTAGCTCTATTAAGTTTTTTTACATTGATTCCCAGTATTTTGATTACATTAGTTTCGGGATTAATTGTAGACCGTGTAAACAAAAAAATATTGATGATAATTGGTGATACAGTAGCCGCTATATCTACAGTAGTTATCTTTTATCTATACTTAAATAATCAATTAGAAATTTGGCATATTTATTTAACGGGTGCTTTAAATGGAGCTTTTAGTGAAATTCAAGCTTTGGCGTATTCGACATCAATTTCTGTGCTAGTTCCCAAACAGCATTATACCCGCGCCACCAGTATGAATTCTGCTATTCATTACGGTTCAATTATTATAGCTCCAGCATTGGCAGGTGTACTTTATTATGTAATTGGTTTGAGTGGAATTTTAGTTATTGATTTAGTTACTTTTACAATGGCGATCGCCACTGTTTTTACAGTTAATATTCCCCAAACAAAAAACAAAAATCAAGCTCAGGAAAATATTGGTTTTTTACAAGAAATAATCTTTGGTTTTCGCTATCTTATAGAACGTCAGAGTTTATTAGCTGTCATCGCCACTGGTTCATTATTTTGGTTCGTTCATGATATTGGTGCAACCTTGTTTTCTCCGATGATTTTGGCGCGTACAGATAATAATGCCACAGTCTTAGGAAGTATATCTTCTGCCGCCGGATTGGGTGGGGTGACAGGAACTATAATTTTAAGTATTTGGGGTGGTTCTAAACGGCGTATCAATGGCTTTTTGTTAGGAATGATTGGCGCGGGAATCAGCAAAACAGTATTTGGTTTTTCACAAGGGTTAATGATTTGGCTACCAGCGCAGTTTTGTTCTTCGCTGAATTTTCCCATGTTGAGAAGTTCTGGTACAGCTATTTTGTTGAGTAAAGTTAAACCAGATGTACAAGGAAGAGTATTTGCTACAGAGTCTAGTATTCAACAGATTGTGTCTGCGATCGCCGTCTTTATTGCTGCTTTACTTGCTGACCATGTTTTTGAACCTGCTATGATGCCTGGAGGTAGTCTTACTCCCTTATTTAGCGGTTTATTTGGCACTGGAAAAGGTGCAGGCATGGCACTTTTGTATGTGATATCTTCTTTGGGTTTGTTGTGCGTTGGTTTGAGTGGATATGCTTACCCAAAACTACGGAATGTAGAAACTATCTTACCTGATCATGATGCTGAATACTCAGAGTCCGCTAAGACACCTTAAACTTGTACCCAAAGAAACATAAATTATTTTTAGTTATTGATAATAATTCTAAGTAATGAAAATTCTCAACCCTCATTTTTTGGTTTATGATGAACAATTTTTTTTGTGCAGAAGAATCTTGTCAAGCGAAAGAAGACCTTATTGGTACAGCATTAAATCGCCAATACTATGTTTTAATCGAAGTTCCACCACCTTGGACATCTCAACCCTTAAACTCAAAAGGAATTACCAAGAAACTACAAAATTTGCAATCAACTATTGATGAGTCTGAATGTTCTTTGAGGTTGGTATTTATTTACAATGCCAATTATTATCAAATTGGACAAACTCACCTAATTATCTATTATCAGGCAGAAGAATTATCTTCAGGGTATAGCAAGAAAGAATATATCCTATCAGATATTGATGATGCAGTACCAATTATAGAAAATTGTATCAACAATGAACTGTTTGTAGACGTTGAAGATACCAACATTCAAACTAGAGACTTGTTAGTGTGTACTCATGGTAGTCATGATAAATGCTGCGCTAAATATGGGATTCCTTTTTATCGTCAAGCCTTAGCAACAGTAGCCAATTTATCATTATCTCATGTTCGAGTTTGGCAAAGTAGTCATTTTGGTGGACATCGCTTTGCACCCACTATGATTGACCTGCCTACAGCAAGATACTACGGTAGATTAGACCAAAAATCTTTCATTTCTATTTTGACACAAACTGGAGATATCCAATCTTTAAAAAGTGTCTATCGTGGTTGGGGAATTTTACCTTGGCAAGTGCAAATATTAGAAAGAGAGTTGATGTTAAAATACGGCTGGGATTGGTTTAATTACCAAGTTAAAGGTTGTGTAATTGAACAAAACGAAGATGAGACTTTTAACCAAGTAGAGATAACTTTCATTACTCCTGATGATCTGGTTAATCATTATAGATGTAATGTAATTGAAGATGAAAGCAAAACTTTGTTTTTCCGTAGTCAATGTGGACAGGATGAATTAATAAAGTTTTCTCAATTTTCTATCACGGATTTGGGAAAAGTTAATAAAAACTTAGTGACAGTTTAGTTTACAGTAAAACAAGTTGTATGTGGGTTGTGAATTTAGCCCATAATTAAGAAAATGTCAAGTAAAAAAAATCTATTTATCAGGGTGTTTACCCTCCGGCATTGCCGACTTAGTTATCAACAGATTAAGTTAATTCTATTCAGCGTCATCACAGCTTTAATAGTTATTGGTTGTGGAGTAAGTAATCCAAAATCTGTCACTCTCAAAGCTGAAAATACCACTTCGCAAGTGCGAGTAGTAAAACACGCTATGGGTGAAACAAAAGTACCTATACATCCACAGCGAGTAGTTGTCTTAGGTGGCTTAGACAATGTTTTAGCTTTAGGAGTAAAACCAATTGCATCTACAACATTAGGCGATTATAATTTTCCTGATTACTTAGAAGATTTAACAATAGGAATCGAAAAAATTGGTACTAATGGTCAACCCAATTTAGAAAAAATTTTATATCTCAAACCAGACTTAATATTAGGTCTTTCTTGGGATGCTAAACTGTATGGGCAACTATCCCAAATTGCCCCAACAATTTTAGCAGATGAAGACAGAGAATGGAAATATTGGTTAAAAAAATACGCAGAAGCACTGGGAAAAACAGCAAAGGCTGAACAATTATTGCAAGCATATAATCAAAAAATAGAGATTCTGCGTCAAACAATGGGAGAAAACCTTGACCAAACAAAAGTCTCTTTAGTTAATTTTTGGGCTAATTATACTCGTCTTTATATGAATGAATCCTTTGGTGGGTCAATCCTCAAAGAAATTGGTTTACCTCGACCTAAATATGAAGATAAAGATAAACATCAGGAAAACATTTCTTTAGAATTAATTCCTCAAATCGGTGGGGATGTGATTTTTTTAATTCTGGGAGGACATAATGAATTAAGGTTAAAACAATTCACAAATCATCCTTTGTGGTCACGTTTACAAGCTGTACAACAAAATCGTGTTTATCCAGTTTCAGGTGACACCTGGATTGCTGCATGGGGACTGATTGGTGCTAATCGAGTTTTAGATGACTTGTTAAATTATTTGCCTTGAATAAAAAAATTGCTGGATTGCGGGGTTGACAAACAGAGCAAACGCATTTAATTTTTATCAAACTAAATTAAAAGTATTTAACAACTAGAAAAAACAATTTAATGTGATGAAATCAAACATATCAAGTTACAACTCTTGGGTAACTTGCCCCAAGCAAAATCCTTTGGCGGCTTTGCGTTTATTTTGTTTTCCTTATGCGGGTGGTAGTTCTTTGATTTTTCGCCCTTGGTGTGACTTTTTACCTGCATCTGTAGAAGTTTGTGCAATTGAAATTCCCGGACGAGGGAAGCAAATCAACTTAGCACCATTTAATCAACTAGAGCCGCTTGTGGATGCGATCGCCTCCTTTATCCACCCATATTTAGATAAACCATTCGCATTCTTCGGTCACAGTATGGGTGGGTTAGTAAGCTTTGAGTTAGCCCGTCTACTTCGTAAAAAGTATAGTTTTAGCCCCGTTCACCTATTTATATCTGGTCGTCGCGCCCCACACATTCCCGATTTAGAGCCACCAATTCATAGCCTCCCCGAACCTGCTTTTATAGAAGAACTGCGTCATCTTAACGGTACACCACAGGCAGTATTAGAAAATGCAGAATTAATGCAGCTATTTCTGCCAATACTCAGGGCTGATTTTGCTGTATTGGAAACTTATATTTATACTCCTGAACCACCTTTAGAATGTCCCATTACTGTTTTTGGGGGATTACAAGATTCCAGGGTTGGTTGTGACGAACTGCAAGCATGGCAAGAGCAGACAGAGGCTGATTTTAATTTATATATGTTTCCCGGCGACCACTTTTTTCTGCATTCTGCCCAATCTTTGTTACTAAAAAATTTGGCTGAATCTTTGACACCTAATTTACCTACATAAATTTTAGATGAAAACAACTATTATAAATAAGCTGAATGTCTAACCGAAATAGTAATCATTTTTGTACAAGCATCGGAAACTACGCTCACCACCATAGAAGTTGTTTTGTTGGTATTTTGAACACAAAAAATGATTGGTTTTGCCAGCAATACTTTGTGTGTTTGCTTGCCATGTTCATGGTCGGTTATTCTTTGCCTACAATTGCATCAGAAGCAAATCCTAGTCAAGCTGATGAATTAGAAATATTACAAACTAATATTACACAAAATGATTTCAAAATTATCGAACGATTAGTTACTATTGCCGAGCGGAATTCTTCTGAGGTACTAGAGGCAAAATCTGCTATGGGATGGCGTGCTTTTCAAGACGTTGTATCTATAGAATTATCCCCTTCTCTGACTACTACCAATTACAACTCACCTGATGATCCTGAAGAAAGGGAAAGTAGTTTTTACTTCAGCATTTCCCTTGATCCCATGAAGTTAATTAGTGCTTTTCAAAAAAAACCAATATTTAAAGCTCGTTTGCATGAAGCCAAGCAGCAGAAACGATTAGCTGTGATTCGCTACTACTTGGCTTATCTCCAGGCTCGTCAAGCAGTCAAAATCGCAGCTTATCGTATGCAAAATTTCACAAATAGTCAGCGTATTGCTAGCCTGAATTCTCAAACCAACCCTCCCCACAGTCTGAAAAGTCTTGCCAATGCTGACTATGTAGCAGCAGCAACAGAAATGCTCAACAGTAATGCACAGGAACAAGCAGCTTTGGCAGAATTGGCAGCTTGTGTTGGTTTATCTACATCGGCAATGATGACTGTGATCAATGGGCGTTAATCAAAGTCTCGTGTAGGGTGCGTCAGAAGCGATAATTGGGTAAAAAACAACGGATTTTAAACATCTGACGCACCCTACTAATGTGCCAGTGGCGTAAGTCCCAAATTAGGACTAAGAAATTTAGCCAAAAAGTTACTAATCATTCAGATTTTCAGGGAATAGAAACACAAAATCAGTAAGGGGGCTTGCTATTGCATCCCTCGTGATTCCAGTTTTTCCCCCTAGAATGGCTGGGACTGATGTTTTTTCCTGCTGGGAAAGTTTGATGGTTGCAGATGAATACAGGAATAATCGAACCTTACAGTGATGGATTTTTAGAAGTATTACCAGAGGGTGAAGACAGCGACTATTGGCAGATTGTGGCCATACATATTAATGGCCAAGCCTACTGTCCTACACCTCAGCTTTATCGTTCAGAAAAACTCGCATTAGCAAAAGCGGCACAAATTTATGATTGGCTAGTTGAACATCCACCAGAAATCAGTCATGGGGTTTGCTATTGTTCTCTATTGAAACTGATTCTCTGGCAACAACCAAAGCTATGTTAGGTGAAGCGGAGGTGATGCGCCTGGAAATGGTCTGCAATCCACATTCAGGCGATCGCTGGCGGTTTGGTTACTTCTACAATCCTCAGCTTGATTTTTATCCCCGTCGTCTACACCATTTAACTGCGTTGGGCAGGAAAGCCCGCCCTTCTGTATGCTTGATCAAACCATGCAAAAAAATTTCGTTTTGTTTGGGGTCGAAATCGCTTGACTTTTTGCTCTAGGAGTGATATTTTTATAATGGGAATGCGTGCTTACAAAAAAATTTTGCTCACACCCGATTATGTATGATGTCATTATCTTACCACGTTCACCCCGACCTCAACCCCAAAATCAAAAAATTTTTTTGATAAAAACTTATAAAAAATCTAGACAAGAATAACTGAAACTTATTAATCGCAGAAAACAACTGACTTTTATAAAGATAATAGTACCAGAAAGGAGAGGTAATACAGATGGCAGAGGCTAAAAACGTACTTGGTACAGACTTAGAAGTTTGCTGTACTTCGCCCATGACTGGGTTTTACCGTGATGGGTTTTGTTCTACAGGTGCTTATGATGTCGGAATGCACGTTGTTTGCGCTCAAGTCACGGCAGAATTTTTAGAGTTCACTAAATCACGAGGTAACGACCTCAGCACACCTGTTCCTGAGTATAATTTTCCTGGATTAAGGCCGGGCGATCGCTGGTGTTTATGTGCATCTCGTTGGCAAGAAGCCTTAGAAGCTGGGGTAGCTCCTCCGGTTGTGCTTGCAGCCACCCACGCTAGAGCCTTGGAAGTCTGTAATTTAGCAGATTTAAAAAAACACGCTCTCAAAGCTAAAGACGAGATTTAACGAGATTTTAAGTGAACACTGGTAAACTACAGAAAACTTAGGGGTTGAGCAAATTTCAAGCCATGCCCACCCTACAAAAATTGTTATGGTCTTTTGTAGGGTGCGTCAGAAGAGATAATTTGGTCAAGTTGAACAGATTTTCAACATCTGATGTCATGTCCGTTTAAATAATTATCATATCTGTTGGGGTAGGGAACAGGGAACGGGGAACAGGGAACAGGCAACAGGCAACAGGGAACGGGGAACAGGCAACAGGGAAGAAGAAAATATCAGCATCGAAAACTTATCATAAGTAATTAGCCGGACATGATATGACGCACGCTACTAACTGATATCTTGCACCATTCTCAATAACCGTAGGGCGATGCACTGTCCACAACGTAAAAATAAGGGTTAGAGCGTATTTTCAGCAGTGCATCGCCTGAGTTTATTTGCAATAAAGCAACTGGTGCAAGATGTAAGCTAATGTGCTAGTGAGGTACAGTCAATGGACGCAGATATACGCAGATATACACAGATAAATTTATATTTGATTAGACTAGAAACCGCTATTTTGAATTAAAAAGAGTGAGCAATGCTCACTCAAAATATAATGAGGAAAATCTGATTGCAAGTTAAATTTCTGCTAAAGCATCAATAGCTGGCCCGTTGATGACTTTACCTTGGGCATTAAAGCGCGAACCGTGACAGGGACAATCCCATGTTTGTTCGGAAGAATTCCAACTGACAATACAATTGAGATGGGTACAAACTGCGGAATGTTGGTGTAGTTTACCGCTTTGATCACGATAGGCAGCGATTTTATTTAAACCACTTCTGACTACTGCGCCTGTACCGGGGGCAATTTTTTCTACATTGTCTACTTCTCCTGGTGTCACCCAGTCTAAATATTGAGAAGCTACGTTAATATTTTCTGAGATAAAATCACCAACTGCACCGACTCTAGCCCTTGAGGGATCATAAACTTCTGCCCAGGTGTTTTTTCTCCCCAAAATCATATCTGATAACAAAATTCCGGCAATTGTACCGTGAGTCATCCCTAAACCAGAGTCACCTGTAGCGATGTAGATATTATCTGTGTCAAAGGGGTTTTTACCAATGTAGGCGATGCCATCATCAGCGTTCATTACTTGACCTGACCAACGATATAAAATATCTTCTACCATTGGGAAGCGTTCTTGTGTCCACTGCTGGAGTTTGGCATAACGAGCATCAGCATCGTCAGCTTGTCCGGTTTTATGGTCTTCACCACCGACTATTAAGATATCATATTGCTCATCTAGATTTTGTAGACGCACGTAATGGTAAGGGTCGAGGGTATCCCAATATAATGCTTGAGTCACCGAACCACGAGGCACTTTTGCACCAATGACAAAGGTGATGTAAGCAGCTTGCTTGAAGTGCATAGTAGCTAAGTTGCTAATAGGTGAGTTGGTTGCTACTACTACAGCGTCAGCAGTTACTACTTTACCGTTGCTGGTTTCCACACGGGCTGTTGCACCACCTTGGATTTTTTCGACGTGGGTGTTAGTATAAATTCTACCGCCATAATTTTCTATGGCTGCAACTAATCCTGTGAGATATTTGAGTGGGTCAAATTGCCCTTGTTGGGGAAAGCGTAGACATACGCCTGTGTCAAAACCTGTGAGTGGTGCTTGTTTGACAAGTTCGACATTAGTCAGTCCAGCACGATGGGCGGCGGCCAATTCTCGCTGCATTTCGTCTAAGGACTGAAGGTCGGGCGGAAACAGATAGCCGTTTAGTCTGGTAAAATCACAATTGATATGTTCTTGGGTGGCGATCGCTTCTATCGTATTAATTGCTGTCAGATGACTTTCGGCAATTAATTTAGCACGTTCTTCTCCGTGCATGTCCTCTAGTTCATAGTAGCGATAACTCAACACGTTGGATAAATGTGCTGTAGTGCGTTCTGTTTGTCCTCCACCTACAGCCCCATCATCTAATACTACTACAGATTTACCGGCACGAGAAAGCATATAGGCGGTTGACATCCCCGCTATCCCTGCACCTACAATACAAACATCTGCATGGGTGTTTTCTATCAGTTCTGGTTGTACTGGTACGTTTGCCGTTGTCATCCACACAGAAATAGTTTTTCCAGAATCACTTTGCATAGAGCTTTTATGATTATGAACTCCCTGCTAGCAATGAGAAAATTTTGCATTTTTCTGCACTGACACTAGCAAGGTTGAGCCTGACTTAATACTATTTACTTGTGGAATTTTAGACGGTTATTTTTGTTGAATATATCTATAGTTCGATAGAATTAGATAATCTACTTTAATGAGGATGTAATACTAAGATTTTTTTTGATAAGTGATTATGTTCTGGCGGTTGAAAAAATTTTCCTCTCCATCTCAATAATATCTATAAACATAGCTACACCATTAATAATTAATTATTTCTGGCGACAATTTTGATTAAATATAGGCATCTAATTTGATGTTTAAATTATTTGTATTTTTGGCTTTATATAGCTTACATGAATCAATGGTTTATCGGGTTGATTTATACCTCATATCATCGGGAAATGCGCTTAATTCGTAACTGTAGCAATATTATATATCACATTCAACCTATGTATTAAACACAACATTAACTAGAATTTATATGAGAATTTTGCACATCTATAGATTTTTTATATGTTGATCATATATCCAGTAAATCTATAGGAATAGGGGAGTAAAGAGTGCTGACTAAAAATTACTCGCCTCTAGGTTCTAACTTGATACTACAAAAGTGCAATTAAAAATGTAAAATTTTATTGATTTATTTTTGAGATTGTAAATTACTGATAAATATTATCATATCTTGCACCATTCTCAATCAGAATAGGTGGGCATTGCTATCAATACAATGCTCAGGATTTGAGGGCATCTCAAGCAACGCCCACCCTAAAAATTTTCAACAAGCAACTCTTGCAAGATGTGTATAAGCAAAAGTAGAGATGACTGACTCGGCAGACGGCTGAGTTATCAAATTATATATATATTTTGATAGATATAAAGTTTAATAAATCAAGGTATTCTATATAACGCCAAAAAATATATGTTAAATGTAAAACATACATAATAACTATTGCCATTTCAATAAATGCGGTTTTAGAGATATCAATGTTAGAAGTCAACCGCTTGCGACTACAAGTCAGACATAATTCACTGGTAACAAACGTTGCGAGTGCGATCGCCATTTTGGTGGGTAGTTTGGTACTACTCGGCTGGTGGCTGGATATCGAAGTGATCAAAAGAGGTTTCCTGAACTTTCCAGCGACAATCAAACCAAACACAGCACTATGCTTTGTGCTGACTGGTGTTTCCCTATGCTTGCTGACATTAAGTAAGGTGAGGGTTGATTCCCGGAACTTAGAAACACAGCCCAGGAAGAAGCTGAAGAAAAACTACTTGTGGGTGTCGGAAGTTTGTGCTGTCACTGTCATCCTGATTGCTACTCTCACCCTCAGTCAATATATCTTTGGTTGGAATTTAGGAATTGATCAGTTGTTGGTGGATAACTTGTCTACCCCAGTGACAACGTATCAGGCAAGAATGGCGTGGAATACAGCTCTAAATTTTCTGCTGATTGGTACTGCCCTGGAAGTGTTGATTCATCGCCAAAATAAACGCAGCTATTGGTACGCGCAACTGCTGACTTTAATTGCGGCCGTGATTGCCCTCCAGGTAGTCTTATGTTATGTCTACAGAGTCAAATCTTTCTCTAGTCTGACCATCTATCAGATTACCTGTACGTCTTTATACACAGCAATATTATTTATCGTGCTGTGTATGGGTATTTTGTGGGGTTGGGCAGAACAGGGATTGATGAAGATAGCAACCAGTGATACCTATGGCGGGAAAATTTTCAGGCAGTTTTTAGGATATGCGATCGCCGTGCCTTTGGTGCTAGGGTGGTTGATTGTAGAAGGACAAAGAACAGGACAATATAGCCCATCTTTTGCAGTGGCAATATTTGCGGTGATCTTGATGGTGATGTTTGCCATTGTGATTTGGCAAAGTGCCATAATTATAGAAAGGTTGAGTCAGCAAGGCGATCGCGCTCAAGCCACAGTCAAAGCCTATGAAGCAAAACTGAGAAGTTTTGTAGATGCCAACATCATCGGCATTACATTCGGCGACATTGACGGCGGAATTCACCAAGCCAACCAAGCATTTTTGGCAATGGTGGGTTATACCCCAGAAGATTTATTAGCAGGTCGGGTAAGGTGGGATAATATAACACCGCCAGAGTATCTCCCCCTAGATGAGCAACATATAGCCGAAGCCCAAGCTAACCCTCAAGGTGCTTGTACACCCTACGAAAAAGAATATATTCACCAGGATGGTAGCCGCATTCCTGTGTTAGTCGGTTACGTACTCATGGGAGAACAAAAACAAGAGACAGTAGCCTTTATTATCAACTTGCAAGAATCGAAACAAGCCCAAGCAAAAATCCTGAAACTCAACAAAGATTTACAACGCCGCATTGTAGAATTACAGACATTGCTAGAAGTCATCCCCATTGGCATAGGCATCGCCGAAGATCCACAATGTCAAAGCATTAACGTAAATCCCGCTTTTGCCAAGCAACTAGGAATATCGCTACAGACAAATGCTTCTCTGACTGCTCCCCTTGCCGAAAAACCGACACAATTTCAAGTTTACCGTCAGGGTAAAGAACTGTTACCTGAAGAACTGCCGATGCAGTATGCAGCTACTCATGGAGTGGAAGTCTTAGATTTTGAAGTTGATGTAGTGCATGAGAATGGTGAAATCATCAAGTTGCTGGAATATGTGGCACCATTGTTTGATGAAGAAGGTAAGACTAGAGGCTGTATCGGGGCATTTTTAGATATTACAGAGCGCAAACAAGCAGAGGAACAGTTGCGAAATCAGCAACAATGGCTAGAAGAAGTCTTAAATTTCATGCCGATACCACTGCTATTGATTGAACCAGGAACAGCACGGGTAACTTTTGCTAATCGTGCGGCGGATGAATTAGCAGGGGGCGAATTTCCCAAAGGTATACCAGCCGCAGAGTATCACACAGCCTATTACTGTACAGATGCAGATGGTAATCTGATTCCTAACGAGCAAATGCCAGGGGTGCGGGTAGCGCGTGGAGAACGTCTGCATGGCTTTGAGATGGACTGGCACACTAAAAATGGGATTCGTTCTTTATTGATATTTGCTGATACCCTACCCGCCATACACGGCTACCCAGCTACCTGTATAGTGGTATTTCAAGAGATTTCCAATCTCAAGCAAGCAGAAAAAGCCCGTTTACTCAACTATCAAAGATTGCAATTGCTGTTTAGTACCGCCAGTGATTTGCTATCTAGTCAGGAACCATTGGTACTGATTGATAGTTGCTTTGACAAACTAGCTCAACAGATTGAACTGGATGTTTACATCAACTATTTAGTCGAACCAGAAAATTCTCAGGTAATGCGTTTAGCCGCTTATCGAGGTTTGTCTCCAGAAATAGCAACACAACTGGAATGCTTACCTCTAGGACAAGCAGTGTGCGGTATTGTCGCTCAACAGCGTCAGCCTATCTGTGTAGAAAGCGTACAGGAATCAAATGATTCTACTACAGAATTACTGCGATCGCTCGGTCTGACGGCTTATTACTGTTACCCATTGACAGCCCAGGGGAAAGTTTTAGGGACTTTGAGTTTTGGGAGTCGTACTCGCACTGTATTCACCGAAAATCAAAAGGGCATGATGCAAGCGGTGTGTGATCAAATTGCGATCGCTATGGAACGCGCCCAGTTGATAGCTTCCTTACAGCAACAAACTGAGCAGCTAACACAAGCCAATCGCATGAAAGACGAATTTTTGGCTATCCTTTCCCATGAATTGCGATCGCCTCTGAATGCTATCTTAGGCTGGGCGCAGTTGTTACAATCCCGTCAACTCAATGAAACTCAGACAGCAAAAGGCTTAGAAACTATCGAGCGCAACGCCAAGGCGCAAACCCAGCTAATTGAAGATTTGCTGGATATTTCACGCATGATTAGAGGTAAGTTACGTCTCAATGTTTGTAATTGTAATTTAGTATCCATCATTCATGCAGCCATTGAGAATATTAACCTAGCAGCTAAAGCCAAAGAAATTGATGTGCAACTTTCCTTATCCCCACAGTTGGAATCACTGCACCCAGAAAATAACCAATTTCTCGTTTCTGGTGATCCTGAAAGGTTACAGCAAATCATTTGGAATTTGCTGACAAATGCCATCAAGTTTACACCCAGAGGTGGCAAAGTAGAAATTAGACTCGCTCAAATTAGTGAGAGTGCAGCAACGCCTAATTACGACTATGCTCAAATTCAAGTGATTGATACAGGTATTGGGATTAATCCCAGTTTCTTACCTTACGTGTTTGATCGATTTCGCCAAGCCGATAGTTCTAGTACCAGAAGCCACGGCGGTTTAGGTTTAGGTTTAGCAATTGTCCGGCATTTAGTAGAATTGCATGGTGGTACAATCCATGTAGATAGTCTAGGCGAAGGACAAGGTGCCACCTTTACCGTCAAGCTGCCACTGCTAGCTTGTTGTCACGTTGCGATTGCACCAGCCACTACAACAGCAGAAAATGTCACTCCTTCACCAGAATACCCTCATTGTTAGGTGTGCGCGTACTGGTGGTAGATGATGAGGTAGATTCTCGTGATTTGGTTAGCACAGTTTTGGAAAAATGTCAAGCAGAAGTCCGAGCAGTGGCATCAGCACCAGCCGCATTACAGATGATTAGCCAGTGGCAACCGGATGTGTTAGTTAGTGACTTGGTATGCCCCAGGAAGATGGCTACTCCTTAATTCGGAAACTGCGATCGCTACCGCCAGAACAAGGTGGTTATTAGTTATTAGTCATTAGTCATTAGTCATTAGTCATTAGTCATTAGTTATTAGTTATTAGTCATTAGTTTTTCTCCTCTGTTTCCCCAGTTCCTACTGAGAGTTGGGTTTTTGTTGCAGGCGGATTAATGTATTGTAAACCTGTCTTTTTAAATTATTGTTATTTTGCAGTTCCATTGTGATAGTATTAAATTTCTGAATAGTCAGACCATTATCTTCGACAATTTTTTGTGATTGATTACAGTAATTAATTGCAATATCTCTAGCCTGACTGGGCAAACCATTCATACTCTTAGGATCATTACAAACTATCTTGGGAATCTCAGCATTACCAATAATTTTTTTAATTTCTCCAAAAGCTTGCTGACGGGCTGGCTCCATAGCTAAAACAGCTTGGGCGTAGTTAGTAATTTCAAGATTATTAAGTGAGCTAACTTGAGCATTAACTTTTAAACTACCAAAAACAAAACTAGCACTGGTAATCATGCCAAGAAATAGAGTTTTGGTAAGTATATCTTGCATTCTAGTTTTGTTAATCAAATTAGCAATCTTCATCATAAGGTGTGACGCAGAGCGACAGCAGGGATATAGTAATAACTGTGAATTATTTTCGGCGTGAGAAGTTCCAGAGAAACTGATAATCTGTGGTGGTATTTACTGTCAATTACGTCGGCATACTTGGCATAATTCTATGACTTTAGTTTGTAGTGTTGATATTTCCCCGGAGCCTTGTTTGAGACTAAACTCTAACTCTAGTAGTAGTGGTAAACAAGACAGAAGTTGCCTCAGAGAAAGACTTTGCACTTCTTGCTGTAAAAAGTAGACACGCTTAGGATTACCCACTTCAGCAGCTTGGGCGATCGCTTGAGAATTACGTTCACCACTTTCCATCATCAGTTTCACCCATAACCAAGTGCGAAATTGACCAATGAGAGTAGCAACTATGCGTAATCCCGGCTCGGCGGCATTGATTAAATCAGCCAAGACAGTTAAAGCCTTGGCGGTGTCTCCTGTTCTAATAGCTGCCGCTAGTTGCAGACTATTTTGGGTATGATTTCTGACTAACAGTGCAACAGTATCTACATCTATAGGTTGATGACCACCTTCAGCATAAAGACGTAATTTCTCACTTTCATTGTAAAGCAGACGTGTATCATTACCTACAGCTTCCGCTAAAAATTCTGCCGCTTTAGCTGTGAGTTTCACGCCCACAGTTTGAGCAGCTTGGTTAACAGCTTGGATGAGTAACTCTGTCTTCCAAGGTGGAATGAGGGGAAACTCCCGAAACTCAGTAGCAAACTGTTTTAACAACTTTGTAGCCTTCAAACGCTCATCGGGTTTGTTGCGGGAAGTGAGTAATAAACATGAGTTGTCAGGAATAACTGACAAAGTACGAGTTAGTTCCGCCAAGACATGATCAGGACACTGCTGACAAACAGTAGTATTAATTAACCATACCAAACGCCCCCCAGCACCAAAGGGTGGAGTCATAGCTTGATTTAAAGCCGCAATGATAGCATCGCTTTGTTCGGGTGGGAAACAAGTATAGTTAAAACTAATCCAGAGGGGATCGAGGATGCGATCGCGTAACTGCGACACAGCTTTTTCCAAAGCAAAATCATCCTCACCCCAGTAAACGTAGATAGACATTTTGACACCTGGAGGAGAGCAGAGGGAGCAGGGGAGCAGGGGAGCAGGGGAGCAGGGGAGCAGGGGAGCAGAGGAGAAAAACTAATGACCAATGACTAATGACCAATGACTAATGACTAATGACCAATGACTAATGACCAATGACTAATGACTAATGACTAATAATTAATGACTTGCTTGTTAACGTAGTTCTATTTTCCCTAAAATCAATCAAGTGAGAGCGCGAGGCAACAAAGATTGGACGACAACTACCAAACCTACTTAAATCGGGTAGCACGGATGACGCTACCAGAAGCTTATAAAACCCAGGTGCAGCATATTCAGGAATCCTATAAATTTCAGCCATCAGGGGAATCTAGAGTTGCAGTATCTTTTCCTGGTTACACACTAATTACCTCCACGGCGACAGAAGACTCAGAAAACTCGGCTTTCTACGCCACATTACAAGGGTATCAACAGGAAATTTTACAGTTACCTGGCAATAAAGATTTAATTGTCCCCCTACCTGCTGGCAGTTTCCACTTAACCTTAGCAGATTTGATTTGGGATAGTGCTTATCGTCATGCTTGTGAAGAAAATCCTCAATTTGACCAACAATTACGCTCTTGCATAGCCGAAACATTTCAGCAGTATCAAGAATCATTGACAAAAGAGAGTCAAGGCATTACTTGGAAAGTGCTAGGAATAGTGCTGATGCCCAGAGCTATAGGAGTGTGTCTAGTACCCAAAGATGAAAACTGCTACGAACAGATTATTAAATTTCGCCGTACAGTTTATCAAAACCCCAAATTAATCGCTTTGGGAATTGAACAACACTATCATTTCACAGCCCATGTTACCTTGGGTTATTTTGGAGCCATCCCAGAAGATTTAGACAGAATAAAATTTGTTGACTCACTGACTGAGTTAAATAAAAAATGGATGTTTGACCTACCAGAAATTTCCATTAGTCGTGTTGAACTCAGAAAATTTGACGATATGACACGTTATTATCGTGAGCCAGACTGGCCGATTTTAAAATTTTAATTGAGGACTGGGGACTGGGGACGGTTGACGGTTGACGGTTGACGATTGACTGTTGACTGTTGACTGTTGACTGTTGACTGTTGACTGAGAAAGATTTCTACCTTGTCTACCTCATCCTCCTCATCCTCCTCATCCTCCTCATCTCCCTCCGCTCCCCTGCTCCCTCATCTCCCTCATCTCCCTCCCCAATCGCGATTTTGATATGCTAGGTAAACGGCTTCTAAAAGCACATCGGGAGAAATATGTGCTGGTAAAGTTTCGATTTTGAGAATGGCTTGAAGTTGTTGGGATAATTTCAAAGCTAGTGCATTTCTGGCTTTTGTTGCCATTGCACTGCGTCGTTTTAAATACTCACGAATTACAGCAAAATCATCAGGCAATAATATTGATAGGTCGGTAATTTGGAGCAATTCTTCATAGAATGACTTAGCTTGCTCAGAAATGCTTACAGTCTCGGATGTACTGGGTGTTTCGGCTTGAATGACAATTGTACCAGCGACTAAATCGCCAAGGCGTTTTTCTTGGGGGCTAAACAGGATTAAAAAAGCTCCAATAAACAGAAATTCGTCAAATGGCCGTAATAAAGCCCGGAGGGTTGCTTGTTGCATTCCTATTGGTCTACCATCGTCACGAACTACGCGAATTTTTGCGGCTCGTTTACCAGGGGTTTGACCTTGCCATAAGGTTTCAAAAAATACAAAATAGCCAGCATAAATGACGAAGCTGACAATAAATGTAATTGCTATTAACCATAAACCAACTGTAGAGCCAAAGATTTGTTGCCAAAAATCAGATAATTGACCAGCAATGATAATCCAGGCAATTAAGAACAGGATTAAAATAGCAGCTAATGCTAAATAATCTATCAATAAAGCCCAAGCACGATTACCAATACCAGCCAGGGTAAATTCTAACTCTACACTTTCGGGTGTGCGGTATTTAACACGGTTAAACAGGTGCATAATCTCAATCTATGCTGGTGGTTAAATTTCGCGATCGCGTAGTTGTAAGCCTAACCCTTCCCGGCGACTGCGTAAGTCGTAGTAAATCACCGCTTTGATAGTTTGCCAAAATGGTACAATCACAGCACCACTACTAAAACTGATAGCTAAGATTAATACAAAATAAAACAAAAGATATATACTAGCTCCTTCTTGTATCAACGGTAAGAAAGCAAGCTGTATAACTCTCGTGAGAATCTGCACCACAATTTGCAGGGGAATAGTAATTAAAAAGGCGACAAAGGAAATTAACAGTATCCGCCAAACGTAACCCTGAGTTAATTCCCAACTACGACTGATAGCTGATGCACCATCAACGTTATCTTCCACAGCCAAGGGTAAATCTACTAAGTAAAATCTTGTGATTAGCCACAAAACGGCTAATAACGTCACAATTCCCACAACAAAAGCAACCAGTCCCAACACTACAAAAGTAGCTGGATTTCCTTGCTGAACCACTCCACCGACTAGCAGCCCTGCTAACACCCCTAGGATGCTAAATACAATGACTACACCAATACCAATTCCTATCCCCACAAGAAACAGTAACAGCATCGCCAGCAAAAACTGCCACAAGCGGGAGTTGACGAAACTTTTACCCGATGAGATGCTTTCTGGTTGATTCACCAAGTCACCAAAAGCCAAGCGGGAAATTAGGGATGTGAGAGCATAAAACTTAGCCCATCCATACACAGGAACTAGCAGCCAGAGGTAAGCTTGAAGTGCGAGTAAAAAATAGTCCTTGAGATGAGAACGATACAATCGGATGCCAGCACTGACAACGTTGCCTACACTCAGGGGTTGTATAGGAGAATCAATATTTCCTGCCATAAGGTAGAACTTTCCTTGAAATTACGGGTATTAATTTGAGGCTATCTTAAGGTAAGTTAATTGCTAATATGCCCAAATTTTATGAATATTCAACGTTGGATTGCACGGCGAGAACCAAACTGGCAGCGTTTAGAAGCTTTGTTAAGGCAAGCAGAAACAAAAGGCTTAAAGTCGCTCAAAGCTGGGGAAATTAGCGAATTAGCTAGTTTATACCGTTCCGTAGCCGCAGATTTAGCCCGCGCCCGCACGCAACAAGTTGGTAATATTTTGATACAAAATTTACAATTATTGACAACTCGCGCTTACACGCAAATTTACCAAGGTTCGCGACGACAGGAATGGCAAGCTGTGGTAGAGTTTTACCGTTGGGGATTACCAGAGGTAATACAGCGAACATTCCCATATACAGCTACAGCTACAGGTTTGTTTTGCTTCGGATTGATAGTTGCTTGGTGGTATGCGTGGCGAGATCCGGCATTTATGTCGCTGATAGTTCCAGAAAGCTTAATTTCACAAGTACGAGATGAACATAAATTGTGGATGGGTTCGATTGTGGGGATTGAACCTTTAGCATCTAGCGGCATTATGATTAACAATATCCGGGTTTCCTTTGGTGCGGTGGCTGGAGGAATTACCGCCGGAGTCTTTACGACTTATATTATGGTATTTAATGGCTTATTAATTGGTGCGATCGCTACCTTGGTAGGTCAAAATAATTTAGCTTATCCTTTTTGGGCTTTTGTCTTTCCCCACGGTGCTTTAGAATTACCCGCTATCTTTTTTGCTGGTGGGGCTGGTTTTTTATTAGCCAAAGCCATTTTATTTCCCGGTAAATATCGCCGCCAAGCTGCCTTAAAATATTATGGTTCACAAGCAGTAAAGTTACTATTTGGCATTGTACCACTGTTAGTAATTGCTGGGATAATTGAGGGTTTTTTCTCACCTAATCCTATCGTACCCAACCCATTAAAGTATTTATTTGGTTTAGGATTATTCATAATTTTAGTGATGTACTGTAGCCGCAAACATACATCAGTCAACGGGTAGATTTTTGAACTTTGAATTTTGCGAAAAGTTCTGTAGGCGGGTTTCCCGCCGTAGGAAACTTTTCAAGACGAATTTTGTCTTGGGAATTTTGTCTGTACGGTTATTGCGATCGCAATGGTTCATCAAACCGAACCCACAGCTATTTTACAGTGTTCTAGTGTGTTAGTAAGGAAGCTTGAGATAAAGCTGTTCGCAACCAAGATTAATCAAACAAATATACTGACCACCTGTCAACTAAAAAGCTTGAAATTAGGCTTTCCAAACCAAAATAGTGCATTTTGAGGTGATATTATGGCACTGATTCGTTGGGAACCATTCCGAGATATTGAACGCTTAGAACCATTCCGGGAAATTGATACTTTACAACGGCAAATGAATCGTCTGATTGAAAGGTTAATGCCCACAGATGGCGGTGAAAGAGGTGGATTGACATTCATGCCGGCGGCTGAACTCGAAGAAACAGATGATGCGATTCATTTGAGACTAGAAGTACCTGGTTTAGAATCCAAAGATATTAATGTAGAAGCCACACCCGAATCGATAGCGATTAGCGGTGAACGCAAAACCGAAACCAAAACTGAAGAAGCTGGTATGACTCGTTCTGAATTCCGGTATGGTAGATTCTACAGAGAAATACCTTTGCCTTATCAAATTCAAAACGACAAAGTACAAGCTGAATACAAAAACGGCATTCTTCGTCTAACGATGCCGAAAGCCGAATCAGAAAAACAAAAAGTTGTAAAAGTTAATCTCGGATAATTTCAGGGAGTTAGGCATATATGTAGAGACGTTGCATGCAACGTCTCTACAAGTCAATAGTTAACAGTTGTTCTGCACCTACACCCTAAAGAGAGGAAATTCTTATGGCAAAAGTAGTTGGCATTGATTTAGGAACAACGAACTCATGCGTTGCTGTGATGGAAGGGGGACAACCAAGCGTGATTGCTAATGCAGAGGGACAAAGAATTACGCCCTCTGTTGTGGCATATACTAAAACAGGTGAACGCTTGGTGGGTCAAATTGCCAGACGGCAAGCTGTAATGAACCCAGAAAACACTTTTTATTCTGTGAAACGCTTTATTGGGCGAAAATTTGATGAAGTCACCCATGAAGCCACAGAAGTTTCTTATCGAATCATGCGCGACAGTCAGGGAAATGTCAAATTAGACTGTCCCGCAGCTAGTAAACAATTTGCGCCAGAAGAAATTTCTGCCCAAGTGTTGCGGAAATTGGTAGATGATGCCAGCAAATATTTAGGAGAAAAAGTCACCCAAGCTGTAATTACAGTCCCGGCATATTTCAATGACTCTCAACGCCAGGCTACTAAAGATGCTGGGAAAATTGCAGGTATAGAAGTTCTCCGCATCATCAACGAACCGACAGCCGCCGCCCTCGCCTACGGTTTGGATAAAAAGCAAAATGAAACTATCTTAGTGTTTGACTTGGGTGGTGGAACTTTTGACGTTTCAATTTTGGAAGTAGGCGACGGTGTATTTGAAGTTAAATCTACCAGTGGTGACACTCATTTAGGTGGTGATGACTTCGATAAAAAGATTGTTGACTGGTTAGCGAGTGAATTTCAACGTCATGAAGGTGTAGACTTGCGGAAAGATAAGCAAGCACTACAACGACTGACAGAAGCAGCCGAAAAAGCCAAAATTGAACTTTCCAGTGCGACGCAAACTAATATCAATCTCCCGTTTATCACTGCCACGCAAGAAGGGCCAAAACATTTAGATATGACGCTGACGCGGGCTAAATTTGAGGAGATGTGTGCCGATTTATTTGACCGTTGTCGTAAGCCTGTACAACAAGCATTGCAAGACGCTAAACTTTCCCATGCGGAACTCGATGAAGTTGTATTAGTTGGTGGTTCAACGCGCATTCCGGCGGTACAAGCATTAGTCCGACAAATGACGGGGAAAGAACCATGTCAAGGAGTTAACCCGGATGAAGTTGTGGCTGTTGGTGCAGCTATTCAAGCGGGTGTACTGTCAGGTGAAGTCAAAGATATTTTACTGTTGGATGTTACACCGTTGTCTTTGGGTGTGGAAACTCTGGGCGGTGTGATGACTAAGATTATTGAACGTAACACTACCATTCCGGTGAAGAAATCCGAAACTTTTTCTACCGCCGCCGATGGACAATCAAACGTAGAAATTCATGTTCTTCAAGGTGAACGGGAGTTAGCTAGAGATAATAAAAGTTTGGGTAATTTCCGTTTAGATGGAATTCCGCCAGCACCTAGAGGTGTGCCACAAATTGAGGTGACTTTTGATATTGATGCTAACGGTATTCTCTCGGTGACGGCGAAAGACCGGGCAACGAACAAACAGCAGTCGATTTCGATTACCGGGGCTTCTACGCTGGATAAACGCGATGTGGAACGGATGGTGAGGGATGCAGAAGCCCACGCCGCCGAAGACCACCAACGTCGGGAACAAATTGATACTAAGAACATGGCGGATTCTTTGGTATATCAAGCGGAGAAACAATTGCGAGATTTAGGTGATAAAGTTAGTGCCAGCGATCGCAGTCGAGTTGAAGGGTTAATCAGTGATTTACGAGAGGCGATTAATCAAGATAACTTTGAGCGAATCAAATCTCTAACCAACGAATTACAACAAGTTCTGATGCAAGTTGGTAGTGCTGTTTACGCCCAAGCCGCAGGAACAACTCCCGACGGTACAACCCCAGGTGAACAAGGTGGCGGTGAAGATGTAATTGATGCTGACTTTGTGGAAAGTAAATAATAGTGAGTGAGTGCTGTTAATCAGATAGTTAAGGCGCAAGCGTTCCTCGTTTGTGCCTTTTCAGCATTAATGTATTTAATTATCTCAACAAAATTAATTACACCTAATTAACGATTCTCAGTTTTGATGGCATCCGGCGATGAGCATAAATCTAGAGTAGCAAAAGTACAATATATACACTCTAGTTGGTTTGTTATGAATCTTTGTAAAGAAATATAAAAACAGTGATGACTTAACTCGTCAGCAACAAGTCATTAGTCTTGAGTTTATTCCTCTTACCCCTACAGCCTACTCCTTGTGTTTCTGAGGAGGGAATTGTTTATGCTGTTGCTATTCCATAGGCCAAAGAAACGCAAGTAATTAGTATCTAAATGTTGGTAATTAACTATATGCTAAGAAAAGATCCACGCTCACTACTCCCGGTTTATACTATGCCAACTTTGCATTGATTGTGATGCCCAAAATTGCTGATTAAAATCAAGTAGACAACTAAACACACACTGATCCCTGTTTGTTTGCTTGAATAGCTATATTGATAGGATTGAAATACCACCTTCTTGATTATGTCCAGTAAAGTAATTAATGTTAGAGAATATACTGTAAGAGCGCATCAACGTGTAATTCACACTCGCGTTTTTCACTTTGTCTGTAAAGAGTGCAATGAAGCTACAAAACGCGAGACGTATGGCCCTCGTCCTTTATATTGCGAAAGATGTCGCCCGCCCCAACCACCGAAAAAATCGCAGCAGCCAAGTCACAAGGCTAAACCTCGGCCAATGTCTTATACAAGTGATACTGATTTAGGTTGATGAGAAAATAGATGATGAATCCTCAATTACATTTAGAACCCCCTCCCCAAGACTTTCTTTCGCCGTTGTTAGAACTCAGAGACTATTATGCTGGTCTTGTAGAAGAGTACGAAAGTTTATATAATCAGGCGCGATCGCAGCTAGATCATGTACAAGCTTTGTTATCAACCTGGGCTTCTGATTCAGATGACAAAGACCAGATTACAGCTAGTAAAGTCACGCCGCAATTATGCCCATCTCCTCAAGATGAGTCTTCCCTTTCTGCACCTGATAGTGCGGCTTTCGCTGATATGAATGTGTCAGAGTCTAGCCAATCTGACATCGAAAGCTTAGAAACTTTGGAAATAGAAGATACTGCTGCTAGGGTGACAGATGTCAACGAGTCTGCAACCGCCAATTCATCGAATCCCAAAGAGATAACGCCGGAAGATATCAGAGGCGTTGATATTCCCATGTTATCCCAGTATGAATCTCTGAGTCGGATGGAAGCGATCGCTGAACTCTTGGAAGAACATATTGGTACTGTCTGCCATATAGATTTTATTGTGCGATCGCTCTATGGTGAGTTAGAACCTGATGTTTTCCATGTAGTTAAAGGTAGAGTTCAGTCTTCCCTCACACAAGGTAGAGAAAGACAGGCTTGGTTTCGCATTCCTGACGAACCCGGTTGTTATACCCTAGATTTGAGTTTGGTAAATTCTAATCGCACTCATAGGTATTCTCAAGCCGGCAAAACTAAGAAGAAACCTGTGGTTATCCCCAAGGGAAATCATATCCCGATGTTACCAGCCTATGAAGGGCAATTTTTGATTGATGCTCTCACCGCTTTCTTTCACAAACATCCAGGGAAAGTCTTTGGTGTGGCGGAAGTCATCACGGGACTTTATGGAGAATTAAATGATGACGATTTCCGAGAAGTTAAGAGTAAGGTACTCAATGAATTGTCTCGTGGTTATCGTATAGGCAGATTCGCCAGAATTCCCAACAAAGTAGGCTTTTATACTTTGGATTTGAAGCTAGCGGCTAAATCAGGGTGAGGGGATTGGGGACTGGGGATTGGGGACTGGGTAAAAATTATTCTCCCTTGTCTCCCTTGTCTCCCTTGTCTCCCTTGTCTTCCTTGTCTTCCTTGTCTTCCTTGTCTCCCCTGCTTCCCCTGCTTCCCCTAATCTTCCCAGGCTAGAGAGCGTTTAACGGCTTTTTGCCAAGTGGCAAAGTTGGCTATGGCTTGATGTCTTCCCTCTCCAGGCTGAAATATGCGGTCAATTTTTCGTTGGTTTACCAGTTGTGTATAACTATGCCAAAATCCGCTAGCGATACCTGCTGCAAATGCTGCCCCTTGTACGGTTGTGTCGCGCATGGTGGGACGTTCTACGGGAATGCCTAAGACATCGGCTTGAAACTGCATGAGAAAATTGTTCTCACAAGCACCACCATCGACAATTAAACGCTGCATGGGGCTGCTACTAGAGGCGTTGATAGCCTGTACTACTTCTAACACTTGATAGGCGATCGCTTCTAATACAGCCCTGACTAAATGCTGGGGTTGCACACCAGCCGTAATTCCCAAAAATGCGCCTCTGGCGTTCATATCCCAATAAGGCGCACCTAGTCCGCTAAATGCTGGGACAAAGTACACTCCACCATTATCTGCTACTTGCTGCGCCATAGCTTCAGTTTCCGCCGCCGTTTTGATTAACTTGATGCCATCCCGCAACCATTGGATACAAGCACCACTGGTAAACATACTGCCTTCTAGAGCGTAGCCGATATTTAAATTATCTTTTGGATTGGCTTGTGTACAGGCGATTGTAGAAATCAGTTGATTGTGCGATCGCACAATATCCGCCCCAGTGTGAGCCACTAAAAAGCTACCAGTGCCGTAGGTACATTTCATCAAACCGGGGCGATCGCAGCCATGACCAAACAAAGCGGCTTGCTGATCACCTAAAATAGCAGTGATCGGAATAGCCGCACCGAATAACTCAGCATCAGTCACGCCAAACTCACCTAAACTCGGTTGAATTTTCGGTAAGATATGCGCCGGAATCTGGAAAATATCCAATAATTTCTCATCCCACTCGCAGGTGGTGAGATTCATTAACATGGTGCGGCTAGCGTTGCTGTGGTCGGTGGCGTGGACTTTTCCCCCCGTGAGTTTCCATAGTACCCAAGTATCAATTGTGCCAGCGATAACATTATTCAAATCAACGCCTGTTATCTTGTCTAATAGCCATCTGAGCTTAGTTGCAGAAAAATAAGCATCGATAATTAAACCTGTGCGTTGGTATATTTCCTGACTATATCCCTGTGCTTGTAATTGAAGACACAGGGGAGTAGTCCGCCTGTCTTGCCAGACAATAGCATTATGTAATGGTTTTCCTGTGGTTTTATCCCAGAGTAAACAAGTTTCTCGTTGTACAGTCAAACCTATCGCCGTAATTTGAGATGGGGTGATTTGAGACTGAGACATTGCAGCTTGCATCACCCAGCAAGTATCCTGCCAAATTGCTTCCGGGTCATGTTCTAACCATCCCGGTTGGGGATAATATTGTGTGAGTTCTTTATAAGCCTGTCCGACAATTTTACCGTCGGCGTTAAAGATAAAAGCGCGGTTTCCTGTTGTACCTAAATCTAAGGCGAGGATATAGCCGGATGATGTTGTGTTGCCGAATGTCTGCATAAGCCCCTTTGGGGAATTCAAAATTCAAAATTCGTCTTGAAAAGTTTCCTACGGCGGGAAACCCGCC
>NZ_LUHJ01000074.1:206822-220302 GCF_001597745.1 Anabaena sp. 4-3
TAAAAATCTTCTCCCCCTGCTTCCCCTGCTTCCCCTGCCTCCCTACTGTCATATCTTGCACCATTCTCAATCAGCTCCAGGCGATGCACACCCAACAACCTAAAACTCAGGTTTTGAACAACTTGTAAGCAATGCCCACCCTACAAAAATTATCTCCAAAAATTAGCATCAAGGAACGGGTGCAAGATGTGTGTTCTACAAAACTACCCCAAACCATCAATAATCGGGTGAAAGTAAAACGCACAGCCTAACACTGTATAGGCGGCTAATAGTAAAGTGCCTTCTAACCAATTGGACTTACCATCAGAACTAATACTATTAGCAATTAACACTGATACAGCGACGGCTACTAATTCAAACGGCTGAAAATCTAAATCCATTGGTTGACCAAATATCCACCCAGCAATGACTAACACGGGGGCGACAAATAAGGCAATTTGCATACTGGAACCCACCGCCACCGATAAAGACAAATCCATTTTATCTTTCATGGCGACGGTGATGGCTGTGGCGTGTTCGGCGGCGTTACCAACGATAGGAACTAATATCACCCCGGTAAACAGTGCTGTCAAACCCAACTGAGAAGTAGCAACTTCTAAAGAATCAACCAACAATTCTGACTCTAATGCCACAAACAGTGTGCATACTAACAACACACCACTCCATAACCACATATTAGGTTTGCTATGGGTTTCTTCGCTTTCGGTTTCTGCAACTCCCACATCATATAAATAGGCGTGGGTTTTCATGGAAAATAGCAGCGTCAAAGCGTAAACCAAAATTAACACTACTGCCACAGCCAGAGATAAATATTGCAGGGTTTGTTCACCAATTCCCTTAGATGTATAGTTCATCGCTGTCGGGAGCAAAATCGCTATTACTGCCAAATTCATGGCAGAAGCATTTACTCGCGCCACAATCGGTTGAAATGTTTGTTCTTTATAGCGCAGTCCGCCCAACAGCATCGACAGCCCCATTACTAGGAGTAAGTTACCAATAATTGAGCCGGTAATACTGGCTTTGACGACATTCACTAGCCCAGCTTTCAAGGCTACCAAAGCAATAATTAATTCTGTAGCATTGCCAAAGGTGGCGTTTAACAACCCGCCAAGAGTCGGCCCTACTACCACAGCAATTTCTTCTGTAGCTGTACCCATCCAAGCCGCTAGGGGGAGAATGGCTAAAGCGGCGGTGATGAAAACGGTTAACTCTCCCCACTCTAGAAAATGGGCGGCTAGAGAAATGGGGATAAACAGTAATAAAAACAGAAAAACAATGTTTTTGACTGACATTTGTGACTTTTAGTTGAGAGTTTGATCCACAGGTATCTGTGATGGTTAAAAATATACCTAGAGTGTACAACCAGAGTCTAAGATACTCTCAACTTTCCCTAAATCTACTCAGAAATTATACTGTTGATAGCTTGAAGACTAATTATGTAAACTATGATTGCAATTTGTGAATTTTTCTCAATCTTTTGTAGCAAAAATATCAACTTTAGCCGCAATTTTATCTCAAAAATGGGTTTTAATAAATTAAAAGAAAATTAAATCTTTGATTGGCTCTACCAATTAAAAAACCAACTAAGGCGTGATTTATTGGCTGATAGTTTCATGACTGTGGGGAAACAGCTGTGCAGGAACGCAGATTTACGATAATAATAAGATTACAGGCTTTGCAATTGAGCTGTATCCCATAACTCTTGTTTTAGTCTATACCGGATTAAGCTTTTAAACTTCTGGAGAAAGTTTAAATTGGATATTTCCGGCGTAAGTGTAAGTTTTTGTTTTTGGATAAATATACATGACTTCTGCTGCTGAACTGCCAGCTAGTGCTGGCTCAACATCAACATCAAAATTAACCACCAAACAGGCTCATCAAGGTGATCCCTTGAGTAAAGCTAATGGTGTGTATGTCACCGTGCATGGTCATTTTTACCAGCCACCACGGGAAAATCCTTATCTGGATGCGATAGAACGTCAACCGAGTGCTGCGCCTTTCCATGACTGGAATGAACGCATTCACTGGGAATGTTACCGCCCGAATGCTTTCGCCAGAGTCTTAAATGACCAAGGGGAAGTAGTGGGAATCGTGAATAATTACGAATATATGAGCTTTAACATCGGCCCTACGCTGATGTCATGGCTAGAACGCTATGATGTGGAGGTTTATCAACGAATTTTGGAGGCGGACGCGAAAAGTTGTCAGCGTTTGCATGGTCACGGGAATGCGATCGCCCAAGTGTATAATCACATTATTATGCCTCTGGCGAATGAACAGGATAAACATACCCAAATTCGCTGGGGTAAGGAAGACTTCCGCAGTCGTTTTGGTCGTGATCCCGAAGGGATGTGGTTAGCTGAAACCGCCGTAGACTACGCAACTGTAAAGGCTTTGGTGGCTGAAGGTATTCGCTTTATTGTCCTGGCACCATCTCAAGCCCAGCGTTGTCGCCCTTTACCAACTCAAGATGATCCCCAACCAGAATGGCACGAAGTCGGCGGTAGTCAAATTGATCCCACCCGTCCCTATCGTTGCTATTTGAAGGGAAGTAAGGGAACTACCAACAGTCAATATATTGATATTTTCTTTTACGATGGCCCGATTTCACGGGACATGGGTTTTAGTGATGTGGTTTATAGTTCTAACCACCTAGCCGGGCGTATTGGTGCGGCGGTGCGCGGGGATCATCGTCAATCGCAATTAATTTCTGTGGCGACAGATGGGGAAACCTTCGGACATCATAAGCGGGGAACAGAAAAAACCCTCGCCTACGCTTTTATTAAAGAGTTTCCGCAGCACAATTGGACGGTGACAAACTTTGCTCACTACCTAAGCTTACATCCTCCCGCTTGGGAAGTAGAATTAAAACCGGTGACGGCTTGGAGTTGCGCCCACGGTGTAGATAGATGGCAAGATGACTGTGGTTGTGGTGGTGAAGGTGGGGTATGGCATCAAAAATGGCGGCGACCGTTGCGGAATGCTTTAAACTGGTTGCGGGATCAGTTGGTGGAAGTGTATGAAGAATATGGTCAACAATTTTTCCGTGATCCTTGGTTAGCACGGGATGAGTATATTCAGGTAATACGCGATCGCTCTGCTGCTAATGTGAGTCGATTTCTGTCTCGTCATCAAACCCACAAACTCACCGCCGCCGAACAAGTAGACGCTTTACGTTTGTTGGAAATGCAGCGTCATAGTTTGTTGATGTTCACCAGTTGCGGTTGGTTTTTTGAAGAACTTTCTCGCCCAGAGGGAACCCAAATTATGCGTTACGCCGCCCGTGCGTTGGAACTGGCGGGTGATGTGGCTGGTGTGCAATTAGAAAAAGGTTTCCTCAAACGCTTGGGTTTAGCCCCTAGTAATGTTCAGATTTTTAAACATGGTGCAGAAGTTTATCGCCAACTGGTGCAAACTGCCCAAATTACTTTTAAACAGGTAGCTGCCCATTATGCCATTTCTTCCTTATTTAATGCTCAGGGATCAGCCCCCGGTCATCAGCACAAGCGTGTTTATTGCTACTCTGTGAATGAGATAGATTACCAATTGCAACGCATGGGAGCATTAACCCTAGCCGTTGGGAATTTAAAGCTAGTATCTGATATTACCTGGGAAAGTGAAAATTTAGTGTTTGCAGTGCTGCATTTAGGCGGCTGGGATTTTCATTGCTGTATTCAACTATTTACTGGTAGACGCGACTACAGCCAATTAAAAGATAAGCTGTTTACTTCGCTGCAACAAGCTAGCGCAGCACAAACTATTTTAGCGATGACACAGTTATTTGCTGGTGAAGCTTATAACTTACAAAATCTGTTTGCTGAGGAACGTCACCGGATTATGCGGTTACTCAGTCAGGAAACGCTCTCAAGGTTAGACCAATTATACACCCAAGCTTACCGCGATAATTATGGTGTGATTATGGCGTTTCACCGGGATGAGTTGGCTGTACCGCAAGAGTTACAGGTAGCGGCTGAGATTGCGTTGGGGTATCGCTGTATGTCAACATTGCGATCGCTAGAACAGGATATCAGCGAGCCGTCTTTGATCGGGATTTATATAGTAGAATTGGAGGCGATCGCGACTGAAGCTAAACATTTACGTTGTCGGTTAAATATTCCTGAAGGTAAGCAGATACTAGAACAGGTAATTTTGCGCTTACTTTGGAGGTTGTTACACGATAGTAATGGTAGTTTTGCTACAGATATCCAATCTTTAGAACGGTTGATTGATGTAGGATATCAGTTAGATATTGACATTTCTTTACATCAATCTCAAGAGTTATATTTTAGCTGTTTACACAGTCAAATTTTACCTTTGTGTGTTGCTGGTCAGAGTAATCATGAGGGTAGTAGTCAGTGTTTACAGTTGCTTAAGTTGGGGGAGAGGTTAAAAGTTGATGTGAGTCAGGTATCCGAAAGGTTGGATTTTTAAACGCGGAGGGGCGCGGAGGTTACGCGGAGGTGCGCGGAGGGTTTAAGAGGAGTTTTCCGGTTTTGTGAGAAGGTTAGGGTGCGTTTATTGGGTAACGCACCTGATTTTTTATTTAATTTTTGAATGGGCGACGGCAACGGTAAGGATACAGCCATTCACAGCGAAAAATTCCGCCTGTATGTTTTTCTAAAAATGTTCCAGCGTGGCGACTTTTGGAAATATTAATACCAGCTTTGGTTTTAACTTCGTATAACCAAGGGAAAGCTATTACTAAAGTAACCATTGTGACAGAAATAGCAATTAATGTAGTTTTCAATTGCGGGAACTTTTTGTAATTGCTGTTACGGTTTTGAAGCATAAATTCTCAAACTGACAATTAACCTGAGATGCCATCTTAACCTATGTTTTAAAATGTCGCCGGAAGCGGTTGTCAAGTTTATCAGTTTTGCGCTGGTTACAGGTGAAGCAGAGGGTATGTAAGTTGCTCATATCATTTTTTCCCCCACGCGCCAAGGGAATAATATGATCAATCGTCAAATCTGTTTCTAAACCTGTCTTCCCGCAACTTTGACATTGATATCTGTCACGTTGAAATACATATTTTCTCACCTCTGGCGGTATACGAATACGTGGAGTTTTATTCATAATTATCACATTCTACCTGTTTAAACTCATTTCCCATATTAACCTCTCTTCCTCTCTGCGCCTCTGCGCCTCTGCGTGAGAAAATTCCATATCTCCCGGATAAACCCAAGAATAAAAACAAAGTCCGCCCGCGCGGACTTCAAGAAAAAACCAAGCCTAAATCTCTACTACATTCTCTAACAAACCATCAGAAAAATTTGCCAACACCTCTGACTCACTCATATTAATCACAGGTAAAAGATGCTCATATAACTGCATAGCTTGTAAACAACCATTAATATTACTCACCGCCAAATTATAAGCCTCAATTTTTTGCTCAACAGCATCAAGTAAACGCCGATTATTAGCAATCTTCTCCTCAGCTTCTTTTTGCAGAGTTTTTTCTAAATAAACCCGCGCTTGGGGATACTGCTGTAAAATCTCATCCGCTTGTGTCTCAGTAATAGGTAACAATTGACTTTTGAGGATTTGGTTAATAGTCTGACGGAAAGTTCTGCGGATAGCTTGCGAAACTTTTGGTTCAAAATCTAATTTTAATAACTGCCTAATTGCTGGCTCGGCTTCCACCATACTTTCACAGTCATAACTTTGGGAAGTTTGCTGTAAGGTTTGGCGAAATTGATAGATGGAAAAAGTCCCTTCATCATAGAATAAAGGACTTTCTCTCACAAAGCGATCGCACTCTACACTCGCTGCATCGACTAACGACTGCGATACCTGTTTTTCTACAGCTTGTAACTTCTGTTCAATCCCCGCATCATTCCCCAACAAACGATACAATTGCCGATAATATTCTGATTTACGTACCCTCTCCATTAAGCTTTGGAAAAGATTTGCTATCAGTTGACAGGAAGATTCTATGAGAATGTCTTCTAATTGATTGGCTAAATAATAAAATGCCTCTACTAAAATTGCTAGTAAGGGTGCGGTAGCGTTGCGCGGATGACTCAAGGTTGCACGACGATAAGCATCAGCTACAGAAAAGCTGTCTAATAACTCATCTAAACGGCGAATCATCCGAGATTGTAATTGTTTAAAATCAGCCTCAAACCCATCACAACCATTATTAATTAACTGATTCACTTCTGCGTTAATATGCTGACTAAAATCTTTACCAACTTGTTGCAGTTGTTGATTGAGACGCTGTAATTCATAAGCTCTCATCGTCTCAATTTCACGGGGTTGACTATCTAAATCTCGGTACAATGATTGATAGTGTTTTTTCAGGTTAATACAAATATCTTCCAAATCATCGGCGAGATTTTGAAAAAGCTGGGGACGCTTTTCTTCGGTGAGATAACGAGTGATAGCTGTGCGGAATTCCTCAATTCCACTGTCGAGAATGATTTGATTAATTAGCGGTGTTCCCTGTTCTTTTAAAATTCTCACATAGTTAGTATTTGGTGATTCATAACCATTCAGAGAAATTCGGAAATTTGTAGAAGTGAGTTTTCCAGAGTTGACACAATAATTATTGAAAGCATAAACAAACTGTGGTGTTTCTTCCTCACCATTTACACCTTGCACGCTGTCGGCAAAGATAGAGTCTAATCCAAATCTATCTTGTTCGCTTGTCTGTTTAATTTGACTGCCGAAAAATCCGAGTAAGCCACTGGTTTTATAAACTCGACTGCTATCGCGGAATTGTGTGTTAATTAAATTATCCAGTCGTTGCCTTAACTGGGTATTATACCAAGTTTCATCAATGCGGTTGAAGACATAAAACACGCGATCGCGTATTCCTGCATTCTCGCGCATTTTTTCTAAAAGTTCGGTTTCTTCCTTTGTCATATCACCAGCCGCCGCAGGTTTCAGCACACACACCACCGCCGATGTATCGGGATGTTGAATTTTGGCGTAAGTTAACTGTGCATCTTTCTCTACTGGCGCATCAATACCAGGGGTGTCAATAATTACGTTACCATCTTTTAATAAGGGATGGTGACAATAATATTCAATCTGTTTTAAAACTGCGCTGTTACTACCACGCCGCGCATATCCCGCCGCTTCTTTGAGGTTAGAAAAGTTAAATTGCTCCATTGAATAGGTAGCATGATTAATTGTATGAATATGTTGGCGGTTAGCTTCATATCCTTGCAACAATAATATTAAAGCTTTGGCTTGTTTAGCACGTTCTGATTTACTCTCGCCTCCTTCTTGCTGAATAATCGCTTCGCATCCTTGATACAATAAGCTAATTACTTCAGCTTGGTTGATGTTTGCTGCTGTTTTAAATCCTAATTGTTGACATAGATAAGCCGCTTGTTCCCTAATTTCTGCTTCACTTAAAAAGGTTAAAACTACTCTTTCTTGATTTGGTTCTGCATATTCAATTTTACATTCTGTACCTGTGGCGTGTCCTTCTGCACTATACAGTAACTCTCGTTCTAGCAGGGCATTAATTAACATTGATTTACCCGCGCTAAATGCACCCGCAAACACAATTTCAAACCTGGGAGAAATCGCTTTACCTAGAGAAGTTTGTACAGGTGTAATATCTTGCGATCGCAAAGTTGCTTCTTGATGTAAAAGTTGCAAGATAGACTCAACTTGCTCTTTCAAATTATCACACTGATCCGGCAGTTCTGACATTACGATACCATGATAATATTTGTATTATATTTTAATAATTGCTTGATGCTTGTGCTTCCGTAATCTTACTTACAGTCAACTTCAGTAGGTTCATATCCATCTGAAGGTGGGCATTGCCTATAGTGTCAAACTCAGGATTTGAGCAAATTGCCAGCAATGCCCACCCTACAATAATTGTCTGACGCTAAATCTTAAGTAGTCACGCACTATTAAATACGCTGCGTTGCCCGTTGCTTTAACGCACCCTACAATTTCATATTTATTTAAGTAGCTGGTTGCAATTAAATATAAAATGTGGGATGGGCCGACTGTCAACAGGCTAGAAGCCTGTTCCACTATCTAACAATTAATTAAGCCTACTTATTTAGATGATAAATTGCCACTTGAGAAAGAGGAAAAAATAACTTTTCCAATATTAGGATGATGGCATACAATCATCAAATTTGAATATCCCCTTTAACAAATATCTACCTTCACACAGAACCATGAGACTGCTAAGTGATAGTTTTTCAGCCGATGGCATGATTCCACTCAAATTTTCTTGCGAAGGTGAAGGAATTTCCCCTTCCTTGAAGTGGGAAGATGCGCCAAGAGAAACTCAAAGTTTCGCGTTGATTGTCGATGATCCAGATGCACCAAATCGCACCTTTGTCCACTGGGTTCTCTATGATTTACCTCACCAAACTAACAACTTACCCGAAGCAATTCCTAATACACCAATGTTAGATGGCAATGGAATTCAGGGTAAAAATGATGGTGATGAATTTGGTTATTTTCCCCCCTGTCCCCCGAAAGGAACTCATCGTTATTTTTTCAAACTTTATGCACTTGATAGTCCTTTAGGATTAGATTTTGGTGCTAGCAAAGAAGAAATCGAAGCGGCTATGTCAGGTCATATTTTGGCGACGGCAGAGTTAATTGGACGTTATCAAAAACATCGTTAAACGCAGTCAAGCAAATGTAGAGACGTTTCAGGAAACATCTCTACATATAGCGTTTTTTAGTGCAATAAGGCAACAATTATCTGCGTTTATCTGCGTCCATCTGCGTTCAATTAGACTGTACCTGACGGGAATGGGAATTGTTAGAGCATATTTCATGTGAGTGAAGTACATAAGGGCGGGCAAGATGCCCACCCCACAAGATTTGTCATCTTAAATCTTTACTTCATTTACTTGCAAAGTGCTGTATATTCGCTTTAAGCACGTACTTCTTCAGGCCAAAGTTCTCGCAAAACTGGCGGCAACATATTAATTACGTCTGCAATTTCGCCTCTTGTGACTCGTTCAGCCAAGAGTTTAAAAACAGCGCGAACTACAGCTTCAGCATCAATATCTGGATCTGAGGTGCGGAAGTAATCACGGATATGTTGGAGAAATGCTTCCTTGGTTCTATCTTTAACGGGAGTTGCCCCTGGTCGCCAGTTTTCGTAGTAGAATCCCCCTAGTAAAATGGGTAATTGCGCGCCTAAATGAGCAGCTTCTTCTATTGTCAGGCGATCGCGCAATGCGTGCAAGGTGGCACGCAACCCTTGAAATACTTTGTGTTTGTTCTCCCATCCCAATTTATTGCATAGTTCATTCACCCAAGGGATAGTATTCTGCACAGTCGTATCAAAGATATCTAATCCTGTCATTGTCATTTTAATAGCTCCTATGTTCGGCTCAATCTACTCAGAGCAATATTGAAGAGAAAAGTAAATTTCTAAAGTCATCCTAAGAAAGTCATTAGTTAACTCTCTTCTGGCTAATGGGGTGTGATGTTTTATCTCCTAATCTATCTCAGGTATGAGTTAGTTATTTAGACAGATTTTTAGGCTGCTGCGTCAGTTGTATCCCATCTGTTTGTTTATAGGAATTATTCCTGATGTAGCATGATCAAATAAACTATTGATTGGTAATTGTATATTTATCTCAGGACAGATTTATATCTAATTTTGCCCAGATAATTAATGCGGAATTAATCAGAATAAGATGTTATCTTAAGGGCAAAGGTCATTTGCTGATATCAAAGGAAAACGCTATGACTACAACGCTATTAGAAGCTAACTCTATTGAGTCATTGCTAGGAAAAGAAGCAGAAAACCTGTTGACATACAAAGCTAAAGTTTCTCCAGAGTTGCTGCATTTACCGGGTTCTGACTTTATAGATAGAGTATGGTTGAATAGCGATCGCTCTCCCCAAGTATTGCGTAATCTTCAGCAAATTTATTCTACAGGTCGCTTGGCCAATACTGGTTATCTCTCCATTTTGCCAGTAGATCAAGGCGTTGAACACTCAGCCGGTGCATCATTTGCACCTAACCCAATTTACTTTGATCCAGAAAATATTATCAGACTAGCGATCGCCTCTGGTTGTAATGCGGTAGCTACCACTTTAGGGGTATTGGGGAGTGTCTCCCGGAAATACGCCCACAAAATCCCCTTGATTGCCAAAATCAATCATAACGAATTATTAACTTTTCCCAATCAATATGACCAAGTATTATTTGCTGATGTAGAACAAGCTTGGAATTTAGGCGCAATAGCAGTAGGCGCAACCATTTATTTTGGTTCAGAACAATCTACTCGCCAAATTCAAGAAATTAGCCACGCTTTTAAATATGCCCATGAATTGGGAATGGTGACAATTCTCTGGTGCTATTTGCGAAACAGTGCCTTTAAACAAGATAAAGATTATCACGTAGCGGCTGATCTGACTGGACAGGCGAATCATTTAGGTGTGACAATTGAAGCCGATATCATTAAACAAAAACTCCCAGAAAATAATCGTGGTTATGCAGCAGTAGCCAAAGCCACAGGTGAAAGTTATGGTAAAATTGATGAACGAGTATACACGGAATTAACCACCAACCACCCCATTGATTTAACTCGTTATCAAGTATTAAATTGTTACTGCGGACGGGCAGGTTTAATTAATTCTGGTGGCGCGTCTGGAAAAAACGATTTTGCCGAAGCTGTGCGTACTGCGGTGATTAATAAACGTGCTGGTGGTACAGGTTTAATTTCTGGGAGAAAAACTTTCCAAAAACCCTTTGAGGAAGGAGTAAAATTATTTCACGCCATTCAGGATGTTTATTTATCCCCAGATGTGACAATAGCCTAGGCTAGACTAGAAAAATTTCCCTGTTGTTGAGTTACGAATTTGTCAGCGATCAAAACCCGATTTTCTGGAATCAACCGGGGTTTTTTCAGGCGTAAAATCAGATTCCTAGCCATCTATGTGCAGAATCATACAACTTTGCTCTAGCCGCTAACCTCATACCTCACCCCTATATTTCAGGCGGATTCTGGGATATCCTAAAGTAAGTGAAAGATTTGCCAAATAAAGAAAGAATGAAGCTGGCAGCAAGAGTAAGTCAGGTAACACCTTCACTAACCTTAGCGATCGCCGCGAAAGCTAAGGCGATGAAGGCAGAGGGTATTGATGTTTGTAGTTTTAGTGCTGGTGAGCCGGATTTTGATACGCCAGCGCATATCAAAGCAGCAGCCGCCAAGGCTTTGGAGTCAGGCAAAACCAAGTATGGCCCAGCCGCCGGTGAACCAAAGTTAAGGGAAGCGATCGCCCGCAAGCTACAATCTGATAATGGTTTAGATTACAAAGCAGAAAATGTCATCGTCACTAATGGCGGTAAGCATTCTCTGTACAACTTGATGGTCGCATTGATTGACCCTGGCGATGAAGTAATTATCCCGGCCCCCTACTGGCTGAGTTACCCGGAAATGGTAACTTTAGTGGGTGGGAAACCAATAATTATTCAGACAGATGCTTCCACGGGTTATAAAATCACCCCAGAACAACTGCGAACAGCTATTACCCCCAAAACCAAGCTATTTGTCCTCAACTCCCCATCTAACCCTACAGGGATGGTGTACACGCCAGAGGAAATCAAAGCTTTGGCACAGGTAATAGTTGATGCAGATATCTATGTGGTATCTGATGAGATTTACGAAAAAATTCTCTACGATGGCGCACAACATATCAGCATCGGTTCGCTAGGAAAGGAAATTTTTGAGCGCACCTTAATCAGTAATGGGTTTGCCAAAGCTTACTCCATGACAGGTTGGCGACTCGGTTATTTAGCCGGGCCTGTGGAAATGATTAAAGCCGCTAGTACCATCCAAGGCCATAGTACATCTAACGTGTGTACCTTTGCCCAATATGGGGCGATCGCCGCTTTAGAAAGTCCCCAAGACTGTGTAGAAGAAATGCGTCAAGCATTCGCCCAACGGCGACAGGTAATGTTAGATCGACTCAACGCCATCCCCGGCTTGAGTTGTCCTAAACCAGACGGTGCATTTTATCTATTCCCCGACATCAGCAAAACCGGCTTAAAATCCCTCGAATTTTGTAATGCCTTGATAGAAGAACATCAAGTAGCAGTCATTCCAGGTATTGCCTTCGGTGCTGATCACAATATCCGCCTGTCCTATGCTACCGATTTAGCAACCATTGAAAAAGGTATGGATAGGTTAGAAAAGTTTGTGCGTAGCCGGATTTAGCTATTCATCAAGTTAGGGTCTACAACTTCTGTAGACCCTACAACTTCACAAATTACACCAAAATTCTGTAGCAATTTTGATTGCAAATGTAAAGTTTTATGTGATATTGTTAAGTCTGCTAATGACATTCAACCTAAAAGAATATTACTCAAGCTTGAGTATATATTCTAGTTGCTCTAAAAATTGATAGAAATGTGCAGACTACCAGAAAATTTACTTTATTGTCAAAAAATAAATAATCCACCATAAAAGCAGATAGTTAGTAGGCTGCGTCAGTACGAATAATTTCTTGGTATATCAAGGGTTTTTCTGACTGAAGTCCCTATATATTGGATATTTTTTAAAGTTGCAAGTCTCTTAACGAAAAAAACTATTGCAATGTCTTAACAGCTTGCGGATAACATCAGAATTTCCGCGATCCAAAGTTTAACCCCACTGGAAAATTGCACCGACAGCAAAAGGGGTTTCAATGGGGTATTGCTGGTAATTTGGCTAATTTTTTGTTTCCAGAATTAAACCTGAAGTGGAGGCTAATTTGAATAAAACAGTTTGGCACAGAGAATGGTTCTCTAATGTCAAAGCAGACATCTTGGCAGGTACTCTAGTCGCCTTAGCACTGATTCCAGAAGCGATCGCTTTTTCAATTATTGCAGGTGTTGACCCCCAAGTAGGGCTATACGCCTCCTTTTCTATCGCCGTGATTACAGCCTTTTGTGGCGGCAGGCCCGGTTTAATCTCAGCCGCTACTGCCGCAATGGCGTTGCTGATGATTAACTTAGTCAAGGAACACGGACTAGAATATCTGTTAGCAGCGACAGTATTAACGGGAATTTTGCAAGTTATCTTTGGCTGGTTAAAGCTAGGCCGCCAGATGAAATACGTTCCCCGCGCTGTGATGATTGGCTTTATTAATGCCTTGGCTATTTCCATCTTTATGGCGCAGTTACCCCAATTGATAGGAGTTCCTTGGCAAGTCTACCCAATGGTGGCGGGAACGTTGGCGATTATTTATATTTTGCCCCGATTTACCAAAGCTGTACCTTCGCCTTTAGTGGCGATTATTGTAATTACAGCCATTGCGTCTATTGGTGGGATTAAAGTCCCGACAGTCGGAGACATCGGTGGCTTTCCTGCATCCCTACCCAGTTTCAAACTGCCCCAAGTCCCCCTGAATTTAGAGACACTACAAATTATCTTTCCCTATGCCTTCAGTATGTCGATTGTGGGTTTATTGGACTCATGGTTAGCTTAAACAAAAAGAAGCCTCTCACTCACTGCGTTCGCGCAGCGTCTCGTAGAGAAGCAGGAGT
>NZ_LUHJ01000075.1:0-281 GCF_001597745.1 Anabaena sp. 4-3
AAGCCGAAAGCTCCATGTAGTGCCACGAATGGCCATAAGCCACCGAGTTGACACCAACGGGTGAAGTCACCTTGAGCTTCTGGCCCCCACAACAGTAATAGGGAATGTCCCAAACTGTCGGCGGGGGTAGATACTGCTACTGTGAGGAAGTTACAGCCTTCTAGGTAGGAGGAGGCTAATCCGTGGGTGTACCAGGAGGTAACGAAGGTTGTACCGGTGAGCCAACCGCCTAGTGCGAGGAAAGCGCAGGGGAACAGTAATATCCCTGACCAACCTACGAA
>NZ_LUHJ01000075.1:404-5425 GCF_001597745.1 Anabaena sp. 4-3
TAGAGCAAATCTCCAAATTTTTATAATTACGTCACTGTTTAACAACTGGCCATTTGTATAGCCATCTGTAAACAGAAAGTGAACTAGGTTGTCAACCTAGTTTACAATTTTTTACCGACTTTAATAATTCTAGGTGCAAATCGCTAATTTTTCCAGGGGCTATTAGGAAGAATTTTAATTTTTCTATACAGAGGGGCTGGGGACTGGGGATTGAGGATGAGGGGGATGAGGGAGATGAGGGAGATGAGGAGGAGAAAAACTAATGACTAATGACCAATGACTAATGACTAATGACCAATTCCCCATTCCCCATGTCCCTAACGTTAAAATGAGTCCTACAGTTATATGTAGTTACTGCTAAATGTTTACCATTGACTTAAGCATCAGAAATACTGCTTTCCCTGTATCAGTACAACGTAAGACAGCAGAAGACGCGGAAGCTGTCTATCAGCTAATTTTGGCGGCAATGCGTTCGGGAAATCCTGACATTGTAGAACTCAAGTGTGAAGGCAAGACAGAGAAAAAAATCGCTGTTCGTGCGAGTGAGATTTCTGGAGTGCAGATTGCGGAGAAAGATGGTGTCAGTGCGGCTGGTGGCAGACCACCGGGCTTTTTCGCCTTAGCTGGTGAGTAAACCAAGGTGTATTCATGGCGCAAGCGGGCATTGTAGTTAAGGATTTAAAGTTCAGTTGGCCTAATGGTGAGCCAGCAATTCAATCTTGCTCTTTGGAAGTACCCAGGGGGGAATTTTGGATGCTGTTGGGTACTAATGGCAGTGGCAAATCTACGTTACTCCGACTGTTGGCGGGGCTTTTAGCTCCCCAGTCGGGAGAAATTCGGGTTTTGCATCCTGTGGGTTTTGTGTTTCAAAATCCTGATCATCAATTGGTGATGCCAACTGTGGGCGCGGATGTGGCGTTTGGTTTGGTGGAGGAAAAGCTGCCAACGGCTACAGTGAGAGCGAGAGTTAAAGAGGCTTTAGAAGCTGTTAATTTAAGTGCCTTGCAACTGCGCCCAATTTACGCCCTGAGTGGGGGACAAAAACAACGGGTAGCTATAGCAGGTGCGATCGCTCGTCATTGTGAAATCTTATTATTAGATGAACCCACAGCTTTACTCGATCCAGATAGCCAACTGGACTTAGTAGCTAGTGTCCGCAGCCTAGTGAAAAGCCGGGGAATCACAGCTTTGTGGGTGACACACCGATTCGACGAGTTGAATTATTGCGATGGTGCTTTTCTGCTCGAAAAAGGTCTACTCGTGGATCAAGGTGAACCTCAGCGTCTTAAACAACGCTTGATGGCAGGGAATAGGGAATAGGGACTGGGGACTGGGGACACATCAATTCAAAAGTCAAAATTCTTGACTTTTGACTTGTTTGATGCACTATGCCCAATTCCCGATGCCCAATTCCCAATTTATTAATAATTTTTGACAACTGCGACGCGCCAAAAACAGGCGCGTTTACTTTTGATGGGGCTTTCTGCTCGTCAACTTTGCCATCAAATCTGATGATTTTAGTGTTTGTAACATAGTGTTACAAGCAATGCTTCAATTACTATAAAACTTATGAATGGATTTTGTTAACTCTAGAAAATTGTGATTAAAAACCATGCCCCGTCCCTTACCAAAAGCCGTTTTATTGGTAGACGGCTACAATATAATTGGCAGTTGGTCTTGCCTGAAAAAAACCCGTGATAGTGCTGGATTAGAAGCTGCTCGCTGGGAACTTGTAGAAGCGATGACAAGTTACAGCGCATTTCAAGCTTATGAAACTCAAATAGTTTTTGATGCCCACTATCAAAATACGGCTAGTAATAGAGAAGTGATTACAGAACTGCTTTCAGTTCATTACACTGATTTCGGGCAAACAGCAGATACCTATATTGAAAAAATCTGTGCATCTTTGCGCCCTCACATTGCACAATCTCGCATTTCTCGCGTGATTGTAGCTACGTCAGATCGCGCACAGCAGTTGACGGTACAGGGATACGGGGCTGAATGGTTATCCGCTCAACAACTCTGTTGGGAAGTAGAAGCTACTGTTTGTCGGGCGCGAAAAAAATATCAACAACGCAAACAATCTTCCAGTCGGTTTCTAGCTAGTGCCATTGATGCTAAAGCAAGGCAACGGCTGGCTGAATTACGCATGGGCTTAAAATAGCCATACACATCCAAAAATTCTCTAATCTAATCAGAGAGCGGTTTTTGGCTGTGAGATTGTGGAATTTCAGCACCGACAAAAAAATTTTTGGAAAAAGACTTGCCATTTCCTAAAAACTTCGCTAATATTATTAATCGTGAGCGCAAGCGTTCCTCAGTAGCTCAGCGGTAGAGCGATCGACTGTTAATCGATTGGTCGCTGGTTCGAATCCAGCCTGGGGAGTTGAACAATTGATAATAACATAAAAGTTAAATCAAGGGTTGAGGCAAACTAGCCAAGTAGTATATTGTATACTGAGCATCGACCTGAGAAGGGCAAAGACTTACTAGATAATTGTCGTGCAACCAGTTGATTTTACCACCCTCACAGCTACTTGTAGCGAATTGTCGGCTGAATGGATACCGTCACGGTTAGAGCAAGTTTATCAGCGCGATCGCTATACTATTGCTATAGCATTACGTACCTTGAAACAAAGAGGTTGGCTAGAGATTTCTTGGCATCCTCAAGCGGCACACATTTGTATTGGTAATCCACCACCACGCACACCGGATACCTTTACTTTTAGTCAACAGTTAATACACCAGTTGGGTGGTTTAGCCTTGGTGACAATTGAGGCGATCGCCCCTTGGGAACGTGTGATAGATTTACAATTTGCCCGTCGTCCTGGTGAGAGTGCGCTGTATCACCTCTACGTCGAAATTATGGGCAAATACAGCAATGTCATCCTTACCGATGCGAATAATCAGATTATTACTGCGGCTCATCAAGTCAGTCAGCAACAGTCTAGTGTGCGCCCTATCCAAACGGGACAACCTTATGAAATACCGCCAAAACTGACTGGCCCAGTGCCTAGTTTAAGTGAATCGCCAGCACGTTGGCAAGAACGGGTTAGCTTAGTTACAGGAGCAATTAAACGGCAATTGCTCAAAAGCTATAGCGGTTTAAGTGCGATGTTAGTAGAGTCTATGTTGCTGGCGGCGAATATCGCACCAGAGACAAATACCGATGCTTTAACTGCCGAAGACTGGCAAAGGTTATTTGAATGTTGGCAAGAATGGCTACAAGCTTTAGAGCAGAAGAATTTTCAGCCAGCTTGGACAAAACAGGGGTATACCGTGATGGGTTGGGGTGCGGTTGCACCAGTTCAAAATATTCAAACATTAATTAATGAGTATTACACTGGGCAATTCAACCAGCAGATATTTACGCAACTGCGGCATCAACTGACTCAGAAATTGAGTAATATTCTGGCTAAGTTGCGGAATAAAGCCCGGACTTTTAGCGATCGCTTGCAGCAATCCGATCAAGCTGATGAGTATCGCCAAAAAGCTGATTTATTGATGGCTCACTTGCAAACCTGGGAAGCGGGGATGACAGAAATTATCCTACCGGATTTTGAGACAGGTGAACCAGTAGCGATCGCCCTACAGCCAGATAAAAACGCAGTTCAAAACGCGCAAAACCTGTACAAGCAGCACCAAAAACTCAAACGCGCTCGTGCAGCTGTCGAACCACTACTGGAAGAAGTACAAGCAGAAATTAATTACCTAGAGCAAGTAGAAGCAGCCCTGTCACAAATAGAAAATTACCAAACAGCAGAAGATTTACAAGCCCTAGAAGAAATCCGCGACGAATTAATTGGACAAAAATATTTAGAAGAATTAGATTATCGTCGTAGTGCTAATGAAACACCCAGCACTAACTTTCATAACTACTCTACACCTAACGGCTTTCAAGTGTTAATTGGTCGTAATAATCGCCAGAATGATCAATTAACCTTTCGGGTAGCCGGAGATTATGACTTATGGTTTCATGCTCAAGAGATTCCTGGTAGCCATGTTTTGTTGCGCTTAGAACCTGGTGCTGTTCCAGAAGCCAGTGATTTGCAATTTGTTGCTAATCTAGCTGCTTACTACAGTCGCGCTCGTCAGAGTGAGCAAGTACCGGTAGTTTACACGCAACCAAAATATGTTTATAAACCCAAAGGTGCTAAACCGGGAATTGCTATTTATAAGCAAGAGCGTATTCTTTGGGGAAAACCACAATCTGCTCATCTGAGGGAGTAGGGAGCAGGAGAGTGGGGAGTGGGGGGAGCAGGGGAGATTTTTTATCCAAAATTCTTTAATTTTGAATTTTGAATTTTGTAGCTTGCTTCTCTTTCCCTACGGGACGCTCCGCGAACAGAGACGCTACGCGTTCGCGTAGCGTCTCGTAGAGAACGCGCAGCGTATCCGTAGGATTCACCCGTAGGGTATTTTGAATTGATTAGTCCCCAGTCCCTAATTGAATTATGCGAGTTTAAAAAGGAATGTTACCAAATCACCTTTACCCAGACTGATGCGATCGCCTGGTCTGAGGCGGTGTCTGTTACCTGGTAACAAGGGCAAATTGTTAATGTAAGTACCATTAGAACTACCTACATCTTCTATATAGAAAGCGTCTCCCTCAACGCGAATATCTGCGTGTACCCGTGAAACGATTTCAGAGTTGGCAAATCCTGAAACATCTATATCAGGAGGAATACGGTCATTAGGCTTGCCAATATGAATCACAGACAGATTGGGCGGTAACTCAATTTCTCTGTCACTTTGGACGTGAACTAACCAGCCTGTGATCTGCTGTAATTGAGTTCTGGCAGGCGATGGTACTGCAACAGGTTCAGGAGTTGGTGCGGGTGCGGGTTCGGGTGCGGGTGCGGGTTCGGGTGCGGGTGCGGAGGCTTCCACTGCTGGCACTGGTGCGGGTGCAGGTTCGGGTGCGGGTGCGGAGGCTTCCACTGCTGGCACTGGTGCGGGTGCGGGTGCGGGTGCGGGGGCTTCCATTACTGGCACTGGTGCAGGTGCGGGTGCGGGTGCGG
>NZ_LUHJ01000076.1:0-45643 GCF_001597745.1 Anabaena sp. 4-3
GAGAAGCCCACACTCACCCGTTCGCGCAGCGTCCCGTAGGGAAGGGGAGTGTGTGGAGTACGTCACGAGAGAGATTGAATTATTATCCTGATGATTTATCAGGTGGACAAAAACAAAGAGTAGCGATCGCTCGTGCTTTGGTGCATCATCCTAAATTAGTATTAGCCGATGAACCCACAGCAGCTTTAGATAGTAAATCGGGCAGAGATGTAGTAAACTTAATGCAGAAATTAGCCAAAGAACAAGGCTGTACAATTTTGCTAGTCACTCACGATCACCGCATTTTAGATATTGCCGATAGAATTGTAAAAATGGAAGACGGATGTTTAGTGAGTCAGTAATCAGCAAAATCAAATGTAGGGAATTTGTATGCAATTAATCAGCAAAATCAAATGTAGAGACGTTGCATGCAACGTCTCTACATATTCCCCGATTTCCTGGTATTCTTGGAATGAAGTAATATTTAATACGTTAAATCTAGGGTGATGATTGTATAGAGTAGGGAAGACGCGAAAAAGCTAAAATAGAAACCTACAGAAAAATCGTCAAAATGGTGATATGACCACAGCCACAGCCGTAAAAACTGAGTATGAAGCGATTATTGGTCTAGAAACCCACTGTCAACTCAGTACCAATACCAAAATTTTCTCGAATAGCTCTACAGCGTTTGGTGCTGACCCTAATACTAACATTGACCCAGTATGTATGGGTTTGCCTGGGGTTTTACCTGTACTCAACCAAAAAGTTTTAGAATATGCTGTTAAAGCTGGTTTGGCTCTGAATTGCCAAATCGCTAAATATAGCAAATTTGACCGTAAACAGTATTTTTATCCAGATTTACCGAAAAATTACCAAATTTCTCAATATGACCTGCCAATTGCTGAACATGGTTGGTTAGAAGTTGAGTTGGTAGACGCAGATGGCAATCCTACCCGCAAACGCATCGGGATTACACGTCTGCACATGGAAGAAGACGCGGGTAAACTTGTCCACGCCGGAAGCGATCGCCTGGCTGGTTCTACCTATTCTCTGGTAGACTACAATCGCGCCGGTGTGCCATTAGTAGAAATCGTTTCTGAACCTGATATTCGTTCAGGACAAGAAGCAGCAGAATACGCCCAAGAACTCCGCCGGATTTTGCGCTATCTCGGTGTGAGTGATGGCAATATGCAAGAAGGTTCTCTACGTTGTGATGTTAACATCTCCGTGCGTCCCGTAGGACAAAAAGAATTCGGCACGAAGGTAGAAATTAAAAATATGAACTCCTTCAACGCCATTCAACGGGCGATAGAATATGAAATTGAACGCCAAATAGCTGCTATTGAAGCGGGTGAACGCATCATCCAAGAAACGCGACTCTGGGAAGAAGGCGCACAACGGACAATTAGTATGCGGACTAAAGAAGGTTCTAGTGATTATCGCTATTTCCCAGAACCAGATTTAGCACCCATTGAAGTTTCAGACACACAACTGAATGAATGGCGTAGTCAACTACCAGAACTACCCGCACAAAAACGCCATCGTTACGAAAACGAACTAGGACTATCTGCTTATGATACGCGAGTCTTGACAGAAGAGGTGTCTGTAGCGGAATATTTTGAAGCTGCGATCGCAGCTGGTGCTAGTCCCAAAGCAGCAGCTAACTGGATTACTCAAGATATCGCTGCTTACCTCAACAAGCAAAAACTCAGCATTACTGAAATTGGTTTAACTCCTGCTAACCTGGCTGATGTGATTACCCGCATCGAAAGCGGTAAAATCAGTAATGCCCAAGCTAAACAAAAGTTACCAGAGTTATTGACCGGGTTATCACCAGAAAAAGCCTTTGCAGGTCAAGAACTCATCAGTGACCCCAGTGTGCTGGAACCCATCGTTGAGGAAGTCATCGCCGCTAACCCCAAAGAACTAGAAAAATATCGCAACGGTAACACCAACCTCAAAGGTTTCTTTGTCGGTCAAGTGCTGAAAAAGACCAACAAACGTGCAGACCCCAAACTCACCAACGAATTGGTCGAAAAGAAACTGAATGGTTAATTTCAGTTAACAACACTTGACCTGAAGCACCCTACTAGGGTGGCAAGGCTAAAGTAGTGCAAAAATCTAGTTCTTGTGGTGTAAGCTCTCTAGCCTGCACCGGACGGGCTAGAGAGCTTAATCCCACAAGAGAGTTTTAATGCAACATTTAAGGCTTGCCACGCCACTACAAAACTTTGGGGGTTTAGCATCGCTAAACCCCCACATTCCACGCCCAGCTATTTTTGAGAGCGACTCGGTATCAAGGCGAAATGTAAAATGTCAAGGTGTTGATTCTCGGTTCAGTATCCTAAGTGAAAAATCTGAAAAATATTTATACAAATATATAAATAAAGGGTGTCACACCTCATAGCAAAAATGCTATACTGTGCTAAGTAGATGCACCCTGATGATCTGGAGAGCTGCCCAAGTGGCTCTCCTTTTTTGCATACAAGGGAGCAGAGGGGGATGAGGGGGATGAGGGGGATGAGGAAGAAATTCTTTCTCAGTCAACAATCTTTTGAATTTTGAATTTTGAATTTTGAATTTTGAGAGGAATTGGTATAATCGCGAGTCAAGCTGCTAATTAGTGTAAAGGGAAGAAACATGGCAGACTGGCAGGAAATTAGTGGAGGGGTGACTGCTCCCAAAGGGTATCAGGCGGCTGGTATTACCGCAGGTTTGAAACCTTCGGGATTACCGGATTTAGCTTTGATAGTATCAGATGTAGAGGCGATCGCAGCTGGTGTATTTACCACCAGTCAAGTGAGAGCCGCCTGTGTAGACTATTGTCGTCAACGCTTGCAAGCCAAACACGCAGCTCGTGCTATTCTCTGCAATGCTGGACAAGCCAACGCCGCTACAGGTAGCCAAGGCGTACAAGATGCCCAAGAAAGTGCTGAGTTATTAGCCAAAGAGTTAAAGATTTCTGCCGATGCAATTCTGTTGGCATCTACTGGGGTAATTGGTCAACGGATTAAAATGGATGCACTGCGGAGTGGTATTCCCACCTTGGTAGGCGCGCTTTCTCCCACAGGTTCAGATACAGCAGCCGGGGCAATTATCACCACTGACTTAGTAACGAAATCTATAGCCCTAGAAACTACTATAGGCGATCGCCCAGTCCGTATTGGTGGCATTGCCAAAGGTTCGGGGATGATTCATCCCAACATGGCAACCATGCTAGCATTTGTGACTTGTGATGCAGCTGTCACACCTCATCTATGGCAAGAAATGTTAACTAGAGCCGCAGATAGAAGCTTTAATTCGATCACAGTGGATGGTGATACAAGTACCAATGATAGCTTGATCGCCCTAGCCAATGGTGAATCTCGCACCCCGGCAATTACCGAGATGGGTGCAGAAGCCGAAAAATTAGAGGCCATGTTAACAGCAGTATGCCAGCATTTAGCCAAAGCGATCGCTCGTGATGGTGAAGGTGCAACCTGTCTGATAGAAGTGCAAGTCACAGGCGCGCCTGACGAACTCGCCGCCCGACAAATCGCTAAAACCATTGCTGGCTCATCCTTAGTTAAATCTGCAATCTTTGGTAGAGATCCCAACTGGGGACGTATCGCCGCCGCCGCCGGCCGTGCAGGTATACTGTTTGAACAAGACAACCTACAGATTAAACTAGGGGATTTCCTCCTGTTAGACAACGGTCAACCCCAACCTTTTGATCGCGCCGCCGCTAGTGCATATTTGAAACAAGCCGCCGGTGGTGCTTATCTCAAAGAGGATACAGTCTTAATTGCCGTTAACGTCGGTAATGGTCATGGTAGTGGTAAAGCTTGGGGTTGTGACTTAAGTTATGACTACGTGAAGATTAACGCTGAGTATACTACTTAGTGGTGACTGGGGATTGGGACTGTTTAAGAATGTTTAAAAAGCCTCACAGGTTACTAGAAACCTCTCCCCTACAAATTTAGAGGCGTTGCATGCAACGTCTCTACAGTGTTCCCATCCTTCCCATATTCCGGGCGGGCAGGATACCCACCGCACAAGATCGATAATTTATCTTAGGTTGCTCAATGCCTTGTGAAAATTAGTATATTTAATTACCTAAAGAGTTTTAGTTAAATATAATCAGTGTGATTAAATGTCTCTTGCCACAAAAAAAGCGATTAGTAAATAAAATGCCAATCGCTTTATGAGTATTATTATACCAATTCACCTATTTGATTGTACATTGATCATCTGTAATACCTGATTAGTAAGAGGTGTGTCAGATTCCCTGGTAACAAACATTAGGCGAAGCGGTATCACTCCTTGCACTAATTAAGTATATCTTTTTTGAGATAAAAAAAACCTATTGAGTAAGTGACAGTTTATTAACTTCCACGTGATCGCCACAAATCACTATTAATTGTGACCAACCAAACGCAGTGCTATAGTGAACAATGTATTTATTTAGTATAAAAATTGATGTTGAATTACTGAAGATAACCCCAAAAGGTTTGACAGCCACATAATGATTAATAAATGTTGGCAATGAGTACCATGACAGACATTGAACGCTATTTGTTTGACTTACAAGGATTCTTGATTATTGAGAATGCCTTAAGCAGCGAGCATATTCAAGCTTTGCAAGCAGTTTTAGAGCAACAAATTGCTCTCCAAAATCAGCCAGAAGTATCATGTTTGCGCTTCGATGGTTTGCTACCTTGGGGTGAACCTTTCCAAGCATTGATTGATAATCCCCGAATTACTCCTTATTTAAAACAGTTATTAGGAGAGGAGTTTCGTTTAGACCATGATTATGTGCATATTATCCGTCAAGGTCTTGGCCCTATCGGTTCGCAATTACATGGCGGTGGCACACCTTTTGATCCTTGCCAGTATTATTTATTTAACAAAATCGGCGTAAGTCCCCACCTATAAGAATTTTAGGTGGGGATATAAGTCGGACGACGACGATAGCATCTTTGAGCAATTTTTCCGTAGGAAAGACTGTCAAAGATGTATGAGAAGTCGTCAAATCTACGGTAGAATACAGATGGTTGACAACCCACCCGACCGTATTGAACAGACAGGCTAACTTCAAAGTAGGTGTACGAACCTTGCCGCAGATAAATCGGTAGATCGGGGAATCTGAAAACCTAGCTGGTTGACCATTGTCGTAAATCCAAGGCGAGTAAGACGAAAAGCAATCAAACTGTCCCAGGAAGTGGGATGGCGGCGCGGGTTCTTCCTTGAGAAGATAAAGGTAGCAATACCAGAAACGCTGTGTAAGACCAATCTGTACTTGTACAAGGAGGCAATGGCGAATGAGACGCGAAGCCGCAACTATAGCGTCAGCTTAGTTGGGGTACTTCACAAATGGTAATATGTATAATGGCTTAACTGCTGTCGCCTACGAGTTGAATGATGTACATCCTGGTGAGGGTGGATTTGCTTGTATTCCTGGTAGTCACAAGAGTAATTTGCCTTTACCAGAGGAATGGCGTAATTTAGAATTTGCTTGTGGTTGTGTTCAGGCTGTGACCGTGAAAGCAGGTAGCGCGATTATATTTACGGAAGCCTTAACTCATGGTACTTTGCCTTGGCGGGGAGTGAGCGATCGCCGCACTTTATTTTACAAATATTCCCCGCATCCATCAGCATGGGCGAGGAACGCATATCATCTTGATGATTACCCCAACCTCACCCCATCCCAACAGCAAATCCTCAAAAAACCGGGAGTTTACCCTTAATAGTGCAATTCTTTAGCTATGTAGGACGATGGACAGAGATACGTTTATCAGGGTCTTGTTTTCTTACCCAAGCCAAGAATTTCTGCATTTGCGGTTGTTGTTTGAGCTTGTCTAGGGTGTTGAATTCTTTAGCGAGTTGCTTGTTATCAAATAAAGCATGAATTTGGCGATGACAAGCCGAACAAATATCAACCGTTGGGCCTGGGTCTTGTTTTTTGCGTTTAGTGTTTTGGCGTGGAACTAAGTGATGGACTGTTAAATCTGCCATCTTTCTTTCACACAGTTCACATTGCATAGTTAGTTATTTGATATCTTATACCATTCTTAATCATCGTAGAGTGGGCAATTTCCACAACGTAAATCTAAAGTTTTGAGTAAATTTTTATTATTGCCCACCTTACTTTCATGATAATTGGGAAAATTACCCCACATTTCTTGACGTGCGTCAGCCTTTCTTATAACTGATCATTTACTCACAGAAGAATATTCAAGTTCCTCAAGTTCCCAAGTTTTTGCAAGATGAAAAAGAAGTGGTTTAATTTTATCATTAGCTGTCTTAACAATTTTACTAACGGACATTGCTCCATCTTGATGTCCAGCATGATCCAATCCATTTCGTACAGGCTGGAGAGCATTCCATAACTGAATCAGGGTATCCTTTTCAGTCCATGTATCATGTATTATTCTGCCGTACTCATTTAGCTCTTCAACAGTAAGATCATCACGACTAACCATTTCAACACCAGATATAGCTCTGGCAATTAGCTTTTCACGTGTACTAATTTTCAGAGTAAACGGTAAACCGAGACGGTAAGTTACTGCATTTATTAGCCATTCACGAGCTAAACTCATTGCCTCAATTAAACGATTATTACTGTGATACCACATAATCAAACGAAGCTGCGCCTCTAATGCTTTTTTAGTATTTTGCTGGAAGTCACCTATAAAATTACTAAAGGTGTCAGTAATACGCTGCCGAAGCATTTCAAATGGCGGTGCTGTCAACTGTAATTGTTCCTGTGCTTTTAACAAGTCAGCTTCCAGACTTTGGGCTTTGTTTGCTAACTGTAATGGTTGGCAAAGGAGTGTAGCAAGCGAAACCTCATAAAGTGTTGTTGCAGCTTTCTTAGTTATATTACTAGCTTTGCCATCTGGATTAAGTAATTTCGCAAGTCGTTGTGCATCACCTGTTTGAATAAATTGATCGGTTGCTGTAATCCAATCAAGCATACCTACAAATTCTGATAAGTTAATTACTGGTGCTATGCCATTATTAGAAATTCCTAATTCCCAAGCTCCATAATAAATAGCCTCAATTGTAACGTTTTTGGCTGCTTTCAGGTAAGCCGCAAATAAAAATACCAAAAATGGTAAAGAACGTAAACCATGCGTAATGTCAAATATTACATGATCATTTTCATTGACTTTCTCAGTAATGATTTTAAAAGTTTCCCACATTTCTTCAGTAGTTTCACCATTTGGTATCTCAACTGCTTGTATGCGCTCATCTTCTAATTTTTCTAAAATGGGAAAAGTCTTTTTTTTCGCTTCACTTGTGACACAAACTAGCATAGAATCATATTGAAAAAATCTGTGTAAAGCCTCTGCAAATACAGCCCCATCGTACTTTTCACCTTCAAAACTATATGTAGTTGTCTTTGCTTGAAGTCCTAGAAATGTAATTATTCTTCTCATGGTTCTCTCCTCAATGTACTAATTATTGTCTGACCCATCCCTAAACGTGTTTTCATCCCCGTACCAGCAAACTGAGCATATTGCACTAATAAATTTGCCACATTCGCAAGTAAGGGATCAGCACGGTGGAAAACTTGTAAACTCACATCACCAACAAAACCATTCACAAAACCTTTATGTAATTGCCAACTTCGGGTTTGAATTTTGTGATGTTTAAGCAGGACTGCATTGCTAAGATAAGCTATTAATTCGTCGCTTCCTAAATACACAGGAGCAAAGTTATTCCAGCGTTCTAACCAACTGCGGAACATTAAATTGGGTACTGGTAGAGGTAAATTTGTTCCACCTTGAGCAAAAGTTGTAGGTGTGATAAATTGCAAGTCAAAGCTTCTGGCTGGTTCTGGCTCATTCCCTACTAAGGTTGTATATAGTTCTTCGTAACTGGTAATTTCATCTTCACGGTTGATGACGTTAAACTTAGCACCGAATAATTCTAAACAATCGCCAAAATCAAAATTAGAAATTGTTTTAGCTGCAACATCTTGTAATCCAGAGAGTGATAATTGATAAAATTCCTCTGGATGAAAACTCAAAAAATCTTTTGATTTAGAGTATGAGCCAATAATTCCTGAGTAAGAAAGAGAAGGAATGTTACCTCCCATTTCTAAGCCTAGCTGTTGGTGTAGTTGCTTCACCAGTTCCAAACTGTAGGAACGAGGTAAAACTGTTGATTCGGATACGCTGAGAGTCCAAGTAGAACGAATTAGCATTAGTTTGATAAAGTCTTAAATTTAACCCATCCTGGTACAAACTTAATTTCACCGTTGGAATTCATCACAGTGCGTCTAGATTTTGGTGCTTCAAAACCGGGTGCTTTTAAACCGCAATTATCACGTATTTTTTCACGTAATTCATCGGTAAATAACAAATCTATAGTTGTTCCATTCATTCCACTACCCCAACCCAATCTTAAGCTATAAGGACATTTTTCGTTTTCGTAAAATTCTCGAATATAATTAAAATCTAAGTTTTTTCCTGCTGCTCTAGGATTATTTTCGATGTCTTGCCAGTAATCATGTTCATAATCCCATTGTTCTTGAGTGAATTCTTGACATATTTCTAATAGTTCATCCAGGTTGTTAAACGGTAACTTCATTCCTTTGTGATGTTTAAACCAAGAGAGCATTTCTGTATCTAATGTCAAGGTGAATTCCGTCTGGACATTACGCACCATTTCAGCATAGATAGATGCTTTATACTTAGCTAAGTAATCAGGAAATCTACTAGAAATTATCACTTCAGCTACAACAGCAAGGTTTATTGGTATTTTTTGCCCTTTTTTGTTGGTAATTTTATCTTCTATTAATGGCTGAGAATCTGTGACTTTGATTGCTCTTAAAAAGTCAGCGTTTGGCCCTCTAGCTGCAAAATTTCTATCTTGATAGGTGAGTTTAAATTCTGAAAACAAGCTATTCATAAATAGCTCATCATCTAAGAATTTCTGTTGATATGGGTTGAATTGTCCTAGTTTTTCTCTTAAGGTTTGTTCAATTGCACTCACCCGTTTAGAGGATGGTACTTGATAGCGGTCAGCGTGTTTGAGTAAATGATAGGCTATGGCTGTTCTAATTGCGCCTTTAATTGAAGAACCAGGGATGAATAATTGTCCCATACCATTGCGAATCATGGAACGTAAATCTGTAATTTTATCTGCTGTTAGCTTTTGGCTGATGGCTTCTTTGGGAAAAATTAGATTATCATTGCTATCTTTAGCGTTCCACCATTCATTACCAAAGGCTTGTTTTAAAAGTCTGGTGATGTCTTGACGTTCTTCAATAGCTTGAATGTAGTTGTTAAAAAAGCTTCCGCCTTTTGACAACAAACCCTTGGCTAATGCTTCTTGATTGGGTAGGTAAACTTTTTTATCTGTCTGCACATACTCAAAAGGATTCAATTGAGATACAGATGAGCCAATATGTAAAATGGGACTGGTCAACAGTATTCTTTTTGATTGATAGAAGTCAGGCTTTTGCAGAGGTGAGGAAAGCGAAACCACCATATTTTTATTTTTCCTTGACTTTAATTGGTAGACTTAAGCTGATACCACTACGGTAAATGCGATGTTTTCTGAATTCTTTTGGTGTGACATCTACTAGCTTTCCTGCTGGTGGTTTTGGTGTCAGAAATACAGACCCTTCGCTAAACATTCGCACCATTTTGCGCCTTACTTGATTGTCAACTATCCAACCTCCCCGTTCTTGTATTTCATAGCTAGCGTTTTTTAAGAAATCTTCTGTTATGGAAGAATCCCAAAATAAACTTAAGATGCTGTGATATTTACCATCGCTAAAGTCAACTAGCTGCTGCCAATTTGTTGGTAATTCACTCCAAGTAACGTCAAATCTGCCAGCACCACTAGAACGTTCTCCCCCAATTCCTTCTTCTCCTAACAGGTTTAATGCAGCGTGTAATTTATCTGCTAATTGTTCACCTTCTGAAGATAGTTGCAGGAGAAAGTATAAACCTGCTGGGTTTTTATCCCAAGCAAATTGTACAAAGCCAGTATGATAAAGGTTGGTGGCTCTGGTAACTCTGTCTACTGCAATTTTTGGCACTTTATCAGTGTGAAATGCCTGTTTGTAGTCAAAAGTTCCTAATTGTCGGAGTTCTCCATGAGATTTATTTTTGGTTTCATCAATTAATTCTTGAATGTCGCTGTCTTTAACTCCTTCTCCTTGATACCATCTCTGCCATAGTTCTAAGGGTAAGTAGTTAAGTTTTTTGTAGGTTTTGAAAAACGCTAAATCATCATCAGGGTATTTAGTGGGAAATTTGAGGGGACGAGGAAGGTAATAAATTGTGCGATCGCCTACTTCTCGGTAGATGAATGTAGAACTGATACGGAATGGGGGTATGAGTTCCGGTTTGTCTTGAGAGGGAAATTGCTGTAACAACTCCTCCACTGCATCTTTACCGAACAACCGTGCATAAATACTCACCCAGGCACTAAACAAAGCATCGGAACGCACGCGATCGCTGGTTTCTTCCATCCCAATTCCTACTTCGCCGAAGTGCGCCGGACTTCGACCAAAGTTGAGTTTTACTAATTTCCAAACACTCATGATTCATTTCCTGGCAATAATCTTTGTATGTAATCCCGTAAACTTCCGAAGTTATTTAAAAGTGCTTGCGTATCAGCGATGGGTTGAAATGGTTGTATGTCAGATGTTCCAGAGGGATTTGTAATTTGGCGGTATTGTGCCAAGCTGCGATAGGAAAAATTGAAATGTTGGAATCTAATTTTGCCGTAACCTCTTGAACCATGTCCGCCGAGTGCGTCATCTTCAAGTATGGCGAGTGCTATGGCAATGTTTTGTAAGTCTTCTATGGCTTGGTTAGCATCTTCTACGGTGTACACCAATTCAAACTGGAATTTTGACCCGGCTGGGACACGTTCTAATTGTCTGGGGTTTGCGGCTGCTGTTACTCGGTCAATACCATTTTCAAATTTCCACTCAGTCATGTATAAACCAGTGTCAACTTGTTTTAATTTTTCTGCTGATTCTGGTACTAAATGACTATCACGGATAATTAAGCGAGCCGGTGCGTTGCGTCCACGATTGATTCTAATACAATTTTGATTTTGTATTGTAAGAGTAGGATTATTTCTATTTTCTTCATATAATCCTTCATCTCTAGCAGTTTCAATTGGTAGCCAAAATTTCGACCCGCCAGTAGAACCAAACAGGCGACTAATTTGGCAGGTTCTAGCACCTTCGTAAGTAACAAAATGTCCATTTTCTACTTCAGTAAACCCATCTGCTAAATCATCGCTTTCATAACGCCAAGTGCCACTACCTCCAGTGCGGTTTAGAGGTTTATTTAATAACCTTTCTAAAATAGAACGTAGTTTTCCTTTTATTGATGAACCCGGTAAATAAGGATACTTGGTTAGAGGATCACGAATTATAGGTTTATCTAGTCCACCGATATCTAAATTTTCGCCACCACCACCAATATGTAATCCTGTTTCGGCGGAGATATGACTGGTAAGTGTTAATTTACCGAGCAAGGGTTTTTGTGCGTATGATACTGGCATGATTATTTTCCACCTTCAGCTTTGTGATAAGCAATAATTGATTCAATTAATTGAACTAGACGCTCAAAATCTTCTTTGCTGTGAACTTTATCAATAGCGACTGACATCACTTCACTTAATGGTTTGGCGGGTTTTTGTCTAGCTGCGGCGTATGCCAATTTTGGTTTCAGTAGAACTACTTCTGTTTCAATTTTGGCAAATTCACCTGTTTCAGCTAAGTCAGCTTTCAAACGATTCACAGCATCTAAGAATTTACGAACTTGGTTAGTTTCTAACCTTTGCTGTTTGAGATAAGGGCCAAATTGTTCAGCGTGCTTAACTAGATTTCGGATAGGATATGTTTTTAGTCCATTTGTCAAACTATTAATAGTTTTAACAATTTCCTCAACAATATTTTGTGTATTACTCATATTTGTTTGAGTAGTTAATTGTCTTGAGTTGGTTGGTGGAGAAGTTAGTTTTGCTTTAATTGGTTCTGGCATATATTTATGAACGATTTAAAAGTTCAATCCAAGTAGCGATCGCCCGAAAATAAGGCGCGTTATAAGGACTTTTCAGAGAAGTCCGAAAATCACTGTCATCTAATACATCTTTGGGTAATCTCGCTAGAGTATAAGCAATCTTTGGTAGATGCAAATAATAGCGAGTATCTACAGCCTCCTTAGATTCTTGATTATCTTTAAACTTTTCTAAAACCTGCTCTTGTATCTGTGCAGTTATCAGCAAGTTTCGCACAAAACTACGGGAATAATCTACTCCTATATTCTGTTGTTCTAATTTTTTAACAAACGGTAATACACCTAAGAGGTTTGGTCTAGCTTCTTGATTAGCATATCTTTCATTTATCTCATCAAACTTAGTCTTTTGAGGATGTCCTAGCCATTCATCCCATTTAAAAACTTGACCAAATAAGCCTAAACTATCTCTACCATTTCCCTTAGCAGCATCTTCAGCATCACCTGATGATTTCGCCGCTAGGTAAAGTGGAAATTTGATATCTTCAATGCTGACTCCACCTGATAATGTAATATGTGGATTACTCCCAGTGTAGGTGCGAAAAGATTGGTAAACATCAAAGGCAAAATTTACAATTTCGTTCCATGCCCCGCTCACAAATAAATCATCACCCCCTGCATATATAAATAGTATATTATATTTTTCATCTTTTAGTGATACTTGCTGAATATTTTCAGGAAGATTTGCTAGTCTTTTTTGTGCCAAACTGTTGAGATAAACTTTAAAAAAATAACTCATTTGCCGTGAAAGTCCAGCCAATCTTGGTAAAGTTTGCTGTTCACCTAAGCCTTTAGCAAATATTTGTCCGAGTCGGTCTACATCCATTCTTAAATAACCAACTCTATCAATACCTTGAGCTTTGGCAGCCATTTCTTCAGCACGCATAAAGCCTTGTACTTCTTCTGCATGATTTTTCCCGGTTTCATTTCCCTTACCATAGTTACCTAATAACAAGGGAGAAACATTTTTAAAATGCTTGAATTGATAATGGTCTAATATCCAATCATTGACTAATAGAACCATGTCTGACTCTGGAACTATTGGTTTCCAAGTTTTGAAGCAATGATAATAAATATTGACAGCAGGAGAGTCATCACTTGCAGGAAGTTTAAATGACAGTGTAGGTAATTTACTTCCTACATTTTCACGAGTTGAGCGGACAATTGCTTTCACTCCAAATAAATCACTTCCTAAATCGAACATACTGCGACAAGTTCCACAAGCCAAAACTGAATCTGGCTGATTTTTGTTAAGAGGTTTTAATTTTTCTGGTTCTACATCGTCACGGTGACAAACGCGACAAGGTTCATGACTATGACGTGGGTTAATAAAATTGCTAATTTGGTCTGCAAATTTCTGAGATTTATGTACAGCTAGATTTTTGGTTGCATTTGACCAATGACTAGCAAATTCAGCACTGGCAATTTCTGTAATTGGCAAGTTTAAACAATCCAAAGCTAGAAAGACTTTACCTTGAAATTCTTCCAAAAGCCATTTATTAAATTGTTGTCGTACTTGTTGAACAACGTTGGTATTGTCTTCACTTGCCGATGCCAAAATATATAAGTTACCACCACCAGCATAAATCACGTTAGTACGAGGAATTTTTAATCTTGATAGTAATTGCTGTACTACTTCTTCTGTAACTAACTCTAAATAAAAACTCCTGGCTCTGAGAGATTTTAAAGCCCCATCAGAAGAAATAGTATAAATAAATTTTTGAATTCCAGATAAATCGCCAGCAATTAAGCTAATTTTTTCGGCAGGATTATTAATTAAAGTTGTGGCGATCGCTGCTGTAATTCTTGCCATGTCTACCAAAGCTACATCAACTGCACCAAAGCTAAGACAGGAACCAAATTTTTCTAAGATCAGCATCAATAAAGAAAGGTTTTGCCAGTTATCTTTGAGATAGTCGGAAATTTTCTGATTAATTTCAGCTTTGAAAGACACCTGTGCTTCTTCAGGTTTATCGTCCAATGGGTAAGGTATTGTCGAATAGCTTTCATCTTGATTTTCAATAGCTGCTAGTGCATGGTAATGAGTGTTTGATGGTTCTTTATTTGGTTCATCAGATAAATTTACACTGTCAAATAGCAGACGCAATAATCCAACACTTGTATTTTCGTTCCAGCCTAATATTTCCTTTGCCCTTTCAACCTCTGAATACTCCTCATTGAGAGGAGGATGAGCAAAATTAGCCCATTTAGCTAACGCTGCGATCGCCTGTTGAATCACCTGTAATGCAACGTCTTGAGAACTTGTCACCATAAAACTTTCATCTCCCTAAAACTTCACTAATACTCAACCCCACCAACAACCGCGCTAAAGCTTGCACCGTCAAACGCTGGGAAACATCCTCACCTCGCTGTAATCTATGCACCCTACCGCGTAAAATCGGCGATTCCGACTCAATAACATCCTCATTCCCCAGAAAGTCGCTGAAAATTATCGCGATAACTTGCAAATTCAAGGACTCACACAACTGTCGCCAAGGTGCAATCTCCGCCTCATCTTTAACTAAAATCACCGTGTGGTTAGCTTCCGCCATAATCAAGCGGTTCTCGTCTGATATTCTTCCGCCAATATCAAAGACAAATATCGGTGTATTGATACCTCTGACTTCTTGCGCTTTCAGTTTGGCGAACTCTGCGGTAAATCTAGCTTTGTATTGTGCTTTTAACTGTGCTGCTAAATCAGGATCACGTCGGGCGGTTTCGCTGTACCACGAACCATCCCCATCAGGACAACCGGACATAAAGTATGATTCCGGCGCATTGGAAATCTGCAATAGTGCTTGTTTTAATCCATCGCGAAAACAAGTCTTTCCAGTATTCGCAAAGCCACATAATACAACTTTCAGGTTGGCTTCAGAGTTGGACTCTCGCACCACATCCAATATATCCCCGACTTGATAGTTGGGATGTCTGCTAATGGTGACTACATATATATCTATCCCTGGTTTGCCTATCTTCGGATCTAATAGGGCGATCGCATCATACAATTTCCCTAATTTATCCCCTAATACCTGACTAACTAATACTGAAACTCTGCCATTAATTTTGATCAGAGAACCACCCGGTAACTCACCTTGGGTAATCATCTCATCTAACTTTGCCGCTACATCCCGGACGATGCGATCGCCTGTCGCTAGGGTACTGCCAAATCCTACTTTCAGGATATCACCCTGTAACTTAATTTCATAGGTACTCATGATTGCAAGTTTGCTCTCAAAACAACTCCTCTAGCTGCTTATTTGATGGGTTTTAATCAATAAGGTCTCCTAGTTTATATGCGGGATTGTGTGTGATGCAAGTCACATATTTACCTATTTTTGGATCATAAAAAGCTACAGCACCGTAAATATGTGCAAGTTTATGCGCCAACACAAACGCCACAGGTATAGATATCGGCCCGTTAATCTTCAGTAACGGCCCCCCTGCTAATTCCCCGGAATTTGCCATTTCTTCCAGTTGCGCTGCTGCATCCCGCACAATTTGGTCATTTTGGGCAGGTTCACCAAAACCAACACGTAAAATCCCTTCTTTTAACTCAATTTTATAGGTAGCCATTGTTTTCTCTCCAGTGATGGATACATCATACACGGGGCTGGAAGAACCCGCTTCCAAATTGTTGTATGCTAGAAGTTACGGGGATAAGGGGATGAGGGGGATGAGGGGGATGAGGGAGACAAGGGAGATAAGGGAGAAATTCTTTCCCAATCCCCAGTCCCCAATCCCCAGTCCCCAATCCCCAATCCCCAATCCCCAGTCCCTAAAAAAAGTGTCTGAATCAATTTTTGCTGATGTTCCCCAAGTAGAGTTGTTGCAATGGTTAGCGCGGGGTTCTCTGAAACAGAACTTACCTCGTGCAGTACGTTTGTGGGTATGGTTGCGTTGTTTATATGGTGATGCTCAAGACCGTTTATTATTAGATGATGCTTTCAGTTTTGCAGACTGGCGTAATGCTTTTTTTCTTTCCTCTCACCCCAAGGGGGAAGCAATTCCTGAACTGCATCATCGCCAATGTCCCTGTGCTAAAACTATCGCCGATTGGTTGTTTGATAGTAAAACCGGACTAGAACAATCCCAATGGAGGCGATCGCTTTCCACACATACCCCCATCCCCAATTTAGATCAGCTACTCCAACAACGATTGTTTGGTGTGACTCGTCGCACTCTGCAAGCTGATTTAGATATTCTCACAGAGTTGGGTTGGCTGGAGAAACACCAGCAGAAATATTACCGTGTGCAGCAATTCCCTACTCGTCCGATCACCACTAAGCTGCATAGTAATGAATTACACTTTCTCAATCAAGAGGATTTGGTGGCGATCGCTCAAAATCTATCTCAAGAAATCTGCGGGGTGCGGCGGTTTTTCTTCAAACTCGATTATGTAGTCACGGCTATAGATGAAGTAGACAACTTGCAATATCAACTACAAAAGCTGTGGGAAAAAACACCAGTACCACCGATTAAAATCACATACAGCAGTGCCAGATTGGGAAGCACATTTAACTGTGTAGTGTATCCAGTGTGTATTTATTATGTGCAACGTGCGGTTTATCTCTGCGCTTTTGGGGAAAGTCCTGACCACAAAACAGACTGGTATAATTTCCGTCTAGACAGGATAAAAGATATTACCCCGATTGACTGGACACATCCAGCCATTCCCAAGCATCTGCAACAACGCTACCATCAACACAACTTACCCACCTCAGATGAGATTGAAATACAAATGTCTCAAGCTTGGGGTTTTGATTTCTATTTAAAACCTCGGTTGATGGTGTTACGCTTTGACCGAGATTATCACGACCGCTACATCGACCGTACATTTCGCCATGACACATTTAAGGCGATCGCCTACCCACAAGTCAAAACCCTGATCCAAAAGTCTACAGCCAACCCCGAACAAGCCGCATTACTAAAAATTCTCGCCCATCGTTCCCCAGAGGATGCTTATTACCGGGTGCAATATCGACATGGTGATCACAATGTGATGATGCGTCTACGCGCTTGGCGGCCTATAGTAGAAGTTCTTCTTCCTTGGGATCTGCGCCAAACTATAGCGGCTGATGTCGCTAGAGAATGTCAGCTTTATACCGTTTGTTGATGAAAATGCGCTTGATTCTTACAGCAGTTTTCCGCTAATTAGACCATAGTGTAGAGACGTTGCATGCAACGTCTCTACTTACGCAACTGGCACATTAGTAGGGTGCGTCAGATGTTGAAAATCTGTTCATTTATAGACTTTTATCTATATTATTTCTAGAAAATTTTCAATACTTAAAGATAGCAATTAATCAAGACTTAAGTTCGGCTTAACTTTGATTAGTAAGATTTCTTAACGTAACCCTGGTTTCTTGAAGATAGCTGGCGAGACGCAAGTTAATCAGAGGTGTTATGTCAAACAGTAATAACGGTAATCATGTTATTTTCATCCACCCAGATGGAACAAGTCCATCTCATTATGCGTTTGCAAGGTTTGTAGATCAAGGACCTGACGGACGCTTGAATTGGGATAAATTATCTAATGCTGGTGTGTATCTGGGTCACATGGAAGACCAGTTGGGTGGAACATCCAATGGTGGTGCTGTTACCCATGCAACTGGTGCTAAAGTCTATGCAGAATCCTTTGGTTTTGAAGAAGATGGTTCTCAGATTGTACCTTTATCTGGTGCTGCCAATACAGGCAAGACAATTGTAGAGGAAGCGATCGCCGCTAATAAAGTCACCGCTTTAGTACAATCTGGAGCTATCTTTGAGCCTGGTACAGCCGCCTTTGTTGCTCAGACACAAGAGATTGTTAACCCTAACGGCAGTCGCACTGTACCTCGCGCCCAAGCCGCAGAAATTGCCAAACAGGTGATTGAATCAGGTGTTGACTTTATCCTCAGTGGTGGTGAACTCAACCTGTTACCTGTAGGTACTGATGGCTTCCACGGTACTGCGGCGGAATTAGACGCTATTAGTATCAATTCTCTGCAACGCCCCACAGAAAACCTCATAGAACTGGCAGAAAGTTTAGGTTATACAGTTGTTTATACAGCAGAACAACTCACAGCTTTACTTGATTTACCTACACCCCCAACAAAAGTATTAGGTGTATTTGCGCCTGTTCACACCTTCAACGATCGCCCTGAAGAAGTTTTAACACGGGATGGATTACCTCTCTATCGAGAAACAGCCCCAACCATCGCTGAGATGTTGGAAATTACCCAACAACTGATGGAGAAGCATCCTAACTTTAGCAACGGCTCAATTACCATCGTTGAAGAAGAAGGATCTGACAACTTCGGTAATAACAACAATGCGGCTGGGACACTCGAAGGTGTGCGCCGCGCCGATGCAGCCATTGGGAAAGCACTGGAGTTCATCGACAGGCATCCTAACACCTTGTTATTGACTGCTGCTGATAGTGATGCCGGTGGTTTAGAAGTCAGAGATCCCCGCACTGGTGCAACAGTAGGTACTGTTAACAACAACCCCACTACAGAATCCCGTAACGTACCTTTAGACGGACAAACTGGGGCTAACACTGCGCCTTTTGTTGCTGCACCTGATGTAAATGGTGATGTGTTTCAGTTTGGTATTGGTTGGGCGGGTACACCAGATTTTCCTGGTTCTATAGTTTCTAAAGCGCATGGTTTAAATGCAGATAAATTACCTGCAACTTTAGACAATACCAAAATTTATGAGTTGATGTATGAGACTCTGTTCGATGTGGAACTAGAATCTCGTAACCCAGAACCCACACCAGCACCCCAAGCTACCAAACAAACTGGAAATGTAATTTTCATTCACCCAGATGGTACGAGTCCTTCTCACTACATGGCACTTCGCAACATTGACAAAGGGCCTGATGGGAGATTGAACTGGGATAATATGTCCAATGCAGGTGTTTACCTGGGACACATGGAAAACCAGTTGACAGGGACATCCAACGCTGGCGCAGTTACCCACGCTACTGGGGTGAAGGTATTTAACGAATCCTTTGGTTTAAATGGAGATAACTCCCGCGTCACTCCGGCATCTGGTAAAGTTGGCTACACAATCTTAGAAGAAGCCATTGCCGCAGGAAAAGCCACAGCCTTGATTCAATCTGGTCACTTGGCTGAACCTGGTACTGCCGCCTTTGCTGCGGAAACTACTAACCGTGATGGTAACAATATCAGAGCGCGAGATAAGTATGCAGAAATTATCGAGCAGGTAATTCGCTCTGGTACAGATGTGATCATGGGTGGTGGAGAACTGTATATGTTGCCAATAGGCACAACAGGTTTCCACGTCACACCTGAAATCGATGCTTCAGAAACTAGAGCAGAACGCCGTCCCAGTATTAACTTGATTAAGTTGGCTGAGTCCTTGGGCTATACTGTGGTTTACACTGAAGAGCAGATGAATCAGGTGGTAAATAGTGCCAATCCACCCACTAAACTCCTCGGTGTATTTGCTGCTAGTCACACCTTTGACGCGCGTCGAGAAGAACAACTAGGACTCAATAGCGACAACCCTCTACCTCTATATGTCGATACTGCTCCCACAATAGCAGAGATGTTAGAGGCATCTTTAAAGATTGTCTCTCAAGATCCTGATGGCTTCTTTGTAGTCTTGGAAGAAGAGGGTACAGACAACTTCGCTAACTCCAACAATGCACCTGGCACGATTGAGGCATTACGGCGTGCTGATGCGGCGATTGGTGTAGCGATGGATTATGTGAAAAACCAAGATCCCAACACTTTAGTTATTACTGCTGCTGATAGTGATGCGGGTGGGATGGAGGTTTTCCAATACGCACCTTATACCCGTCCCCAGGGCAACTTTGACGCTAGTAATCCCAACCTTGCTAACAGTCAACCAGAAGTACCATTCATCAGAGTTAACCCGACGACAACTAACACCAACCAAGCTTTTCTGGATGGGGTTAACGGTAGTACAGCTAGCGCAGAAAGACCTTGGATACCATTCTCTGCTCAAGACAGCATAGATGGGCCGATGGGTAACTTTGGTGTAGCTTGGGTAGGTACTCCTGATTTCCCTGGTAGTATTGTTTCTAAAGCCTACGGGATGAATGCTGATAAGTTACCCAGCACCGTGGACAATACTGGGATTTATGATCTGATGTATCAGACACTGTTTGGTGTCACACCAGAAGTAGCTGCTGCACAACAAGAAACTGAGTTAGTGTCTGGTAGTGCTGCTGCTGACACCTTAGTTGCAGGCAATGCTCAATTCGATGGCATCAATGACAGTGTATTTACTGGTGCTGGTAACGATGAGGTGGATTTACAGACCGTATCTTCACCAATTGCAGGCCGTAACCGGGTGAATTTAGGTAGTGGTGATGATATCATCTACGTCAACAGACGCGATCGCGTCTTTGGTAGTGCTGGTGATGACATCTTTGATGCTACCGAGGGTAAAGGTGGTAATCGGATGTCTGGCGGTGCTGGTAATGATATCTTCTGGCTAGGTAGTGGCGATCGCGCCCTTGGTGGTGATGGTAATGACGAATTCTACGTCCAGTCTGGTGGCGGTAACTTGCTGTCTGGCGGTGCTGGTGCTGATCAGTTCTGGATTGTATATGGTGGTGAATTACCTGATAGTGCTAATACTATCCTTGACTTTGAGATGGGTGTAGACGTGATTGGAGTACAAGGTATTACCAGCAATACTTTAACTCTGAATGTAATGAATGGTAACACCCACATTGGCTTAGGTGGTCAAACAGTGGCGATCGTTAACGGTGTCACAGGTTTAGATGCAAATACAAATTTTGTGTTTGTTAGCTAAATCCCATCAATAAATTATCCATCTTGTAGGGTGGGCTGTCCAGCCCGCCCTTAATTTATGGAACATTGCACAAATAAATGTAGAGACATTTCATGAAACATCTCTACACATTCCCCCAGAGGCAAAATTACCCTCACCGACGGTGATGAGGGGTGAAAATGCCTATTATTTTACTGCATCCTAACAAGAAAACTTATCCCTTTTAGGTGCTGTAACCATCTTCTCCAGACAGAACTTGATTAATGCTAACTACCCAAGGTATACCTTGATTAACAGGAGAACTCAAGCTAATTCTGGCATTATTGGCAAAAAGTTTTAATTTTTTCGCCAAGTAAGGAACATTCATCATAATGTTCTGATAACTTTCAATATCATGACACACCATAATTAACATCAGAATTCCGCCATTAACTTTAAAATACCAATGACAACTCGATAACAAAATCCTCACACTATGTCTACAAGTCACATAAAACTTTTTTTTCGTCGCTTCTTCCAGTTGACTAATTAATATTTCACTAATCAAAGTAGTTCTTTGTGTGGGTAAATCGTCGGGAGATAGATATGGTTGCTTCATAGATTTTCACCCTACTTGCAAAGGATTAATTGACCGACGTAAACTTAACAATCTTGATGAAATTGTCAGTTCCATCCGGTAGAAACAGAACCGATAATGATCACCGTTCACTCCCTTACAACTGTTTATATAGTTGAGTGTAGCTACTGTGCCATTTTCCTTAGATTTCTTTAGCAATTCGGCTACAAAAGTCAATATTGTTTAGTATTTCGTCACATTTATTGCAGATGACATTTATTTGTCTCTCCCCAAAGTTATAGAACAGGGTGAGGATACCTATTTAAACGTGATCACTCAAACACCCAAAGTATAATTAATTATCGTTTCATTACGAAATATGAACAGTAAAAAAATCACTCTTTGGGTTTGTGCCTTGAGTATAGCGATCGCTTGTGTGTTTGTTCCCCAGGCAATCACTCACACCCTGCCAATTAATTCAGTACGCACAATTATCTCAGATTCAAATCCCAAGTTCAAACATGAAGGAATTCCCCACGGTGTACCCCTACACTATGATTGGGCAGAACGACCTAAATTAAATCCTAGTAACTCTAAAAACTGGAGGGTACTAATCGGGTGGGGACAGCTATACGAAGATCAGAAGGGAAACCCTGCAAAGAATACTCGTGTACAAATTAAAAATCTCAAGGTGTATGCTTTGAGTAAATCTGATTATAAATGGCATTTATTGGTTAGTTCTCTCAGGGTTCGCGGAAGAGCATATCGAGAGGACTTCAAACGCGATATTAACATCCCCGCAGACATCCGAGTTGAACCTGATGGAAGTATTTCCACAAAAGCCGGTAATGGATATAACTTCCATTTTTGGAATCACAAAAGAGTGGAATTTGATCCAGAAAATACAATTGGATTATTAGCGACAGCACAAGCTAGACTGATTATTGATGACCTATCTAAACCAGATGATCGCGATCGCGCTCGGTATTTACTCTCGATTGGTGGTGACTACTGGTCGTCCATGCGTTCTCGATGGGATAATTTCACTACTAATAGAGACTTTGGTATTGGGCGATTCAAGTACGTCACCCGTCAATGGAGAGCATTTAATCTCACAACATTATCAGCAGCAGACATCATCATAAATCCGCCTCCCCTGGAATAACTAACTTTGACGGTAACTACCGTCACCCATTTTTTCCGTCCCCTTGCGGGGAATAGGTGGTGTTTAACTCTGAACAAAATAAGCTGAGTGAACCTAAGTTAGCTGTGTTTCCGTCCCCTTGCGGGGAATAGGTGGTGTTTAACCACACAGATGTGAGGGCTTGGTGTTGGATAATTCCTGAGTTTCCGTCCCCTTGCGGGGAATAGGTGGTGTTTAACTAACAGAAAAGATTTAGTCACCTTGGCTAACAAAGGAGTTTCCGTCCCCTTGCGGGGAATAGGTGGTGTTTAACGTGTAAGTCATAAAATGGAACCTACTAGTTGGGAATGTTTCCGTCCCCTTGCGGGGAATAGGTGGTGTTTAACATAATCATCACAGGTAATCTCCAAACGATCACCTATGTTAGTTTCCGTCCCCTTGCGGGGAATAGGTGGTGTTTAACATTGTCTCAAGTCTCTTTAACTGAAGCCCTTTTTGAGTTTCCGTCCCCTTGCGGGGAATAGGTGGTGTTTAACGCAAGACAACTTGATAACTATGTATCATGCGGAGGTAGAAGTTTCCGTCCCCTTGCGGGGAATAGGTGGTGTTTAACTGCGAAGGAGAAGAAAATAACGGAGTAATAGTTTGCAGGTTTCCGTCCCCTTGCGGGGAATAGGTGGTGTTTAACCAAGTGGGTTCTTGTAGACCAAGGTACTGGAGTAGAAGGTTTCCGTCCCCTTGCGGGGAATAGGTGGTGTTTAACACCAATTGATAAGCAAATTGACTGCTTTGTAGAATTGATTTAAGGTTTCCGTCCCCTTGCGGGGAATAGGTGGTGTTTAACATGCGTCCCCTATCAAGAGGATGCTGTAGCGTTCCTGTTTCCGTCCCCTTGCGGGGAATAGGTGGTGTTTAACTGAAGGTATCCATATTCCAGCTAAGAATATGGAGACAGGAGTTTCCGTCCCCTTGCGGGGAATAGGTGGTGTTTAACTCATATAAATTTACTTCAATGTCAACTCTATATTTTATTTCTTGTTTCCGTCCCCTTGCGGGGAATAGGTGGTGTTTAACCGATATTATTTTTATATGAGTAGAAAGTATGTAAACTTACTTAGTTTCCGTCCCCTTGCGGGGAATAGGTGGTGTTTAACCTCATGCTCTATGGGATTTGAGTCTCAAAGGTAAGAAGGTTAAGTTTCCGTCCCCTTGCGGGGAATAGGTGGTGTTTAACCAAGAATCTTATGCTGTAATTGCCGATGAGTCAGTACGTTTCCGTCCCCTTGCGGGGAATAGGTGGTGTTTAACCCTTGACCTTAAGGGATTCTTTGAGCACATGAATACTAACTTCCCTGAAGTTTCCGTCCCCTTGCGGGGAATAGGTGGTGTTTAACGTAAAAGAATTAGTTGCAGGTGAGTTAATTGAGATTGAAATTAGAAGTTTCCGTCCCCTTGCGGGGAATAGGTGGTGTTTAACCCTTCATTGGAGATGAAGAAAAATATGCTGCTATTAAAGAGTTTCCGTCCCCTTGCGGGGAATAGGTGGTGTTTAACGTAGGTATCTGGCAAGATATCATGGTGGAGGTTTTATGTTTCCGTCCCCTTGCGGGGAATAGGTGGTGTTTAACTCCCTAAATAGTGATTGGGAACTCGTTGGAAATAAAGGCAGACAGTTTCCGTCCCCTTGCGGGGAATAGGTGGTGTTTAACAAGGATATCAGGCTACTGAAGAAGTCTACTTACCCTACACTAAAGTTTCCGTCCCCTTGCGGGGAATAGGTGGTGTTTAACCAAGGAGAACTCACATGGTTGCTTTATTTCCTTTTATGTTTCCGTCCCCTTGCGGGGAATAGGTGGTGTTTAACAACTAATTCTGAATACGGGTGGAATTTCAAATTAGCGTTTCCGTCCCCTTGCGGGGAATAGGTGGTGTTTAACTTTCCAAATGCTACCTTCTTTATCAAGGATGGTTAAAATCTGTTTCCGTCCCCTTGCGGGGAATAGGTGGTGTTTAACGTATCCTGGGTACTCTCAACAATCTTTAACAGAGATTGAGTTTCCGTCCCCTTGCGGGGAATAGGTGGTGTTTAACAGTAAGTCTCCTAATGTATTTAATTACCTACAAAGTGTTTCCGTCCCCTTGCGGGGAATAGGTGGTGTTTAACCTGAAGAAACAGCAGAGTTATTGGCTACTTACTCTGCAAGTTTCCGTCCCCTTGCGGGGAATAGGTGGTGTTTAACCTGAGCTGAAGTGAAGCAGAACTATGCTCATAACAAAGGGAGAGTTTATATGAAGTTTCCGTCCCCTTGCGGGGAATAGGTGGTGTTTAACTTTGAGCAATTTATCCAGGACAGAACTCTCATTCTTAATGAGAGAAGTTTCCGTCCCCTTGCGGGGAATAGGTGGTGTTTAACCCAAGAAGTAATTCCCTCTGGAGTTGTACAACTCCGCCAAGTTTCCGTCCCCTTGCGGGGAATAGGTGGTGTTTAACAGGTTATTATATAGAAGAAGAATAAAGGAAAGAAAATATTGAGTTTCCGTCCCCTTGCGGGGAATAGGTGGTGTTTAACAGGTACAGAAAGTTCATGTGGAGATGTAGAGTTTGAGAGTTGTGGAGAGTTTCCGTCCCCTTGCGGGGAATAGGTGGTGTTTAACGATATGTTGCAGCTTGGCAGAGAAAAGATGGAGAAGTTACGTTTCCGTCCCCTTGCGGGGAATAGGTGGTGTTTAACACGTAGAATTCAATTAATGAAAGCTGCTTGGACAACTAAAGTTTCCGTCCCCTTGCGGGGAATAGGTGGTGTTTAACCCAAGGTGGAAAAATATGGCAAACTAAGCAGAGATGGAGTTTCCGTCCCCTTGCGGGGAATAGGTGGTGTTTAACGAAACTTAATGTGCCAACCTCTTACTGATGCTTATATTGCTTGTTTCCGTCCCCTTGCGGGGAATAGGTGGTGTTTAACATTAGAGATGAAGATGCTATGGACTCCATATATCTAAGTAAAGTTTCCGTCCCCTTGCGGGGAATAGGTGGTGTTTAACTATTTACCGTCATCTCAAAGACAATCCTATTACCTATAAGGAAGCGTTTCCGTCCCCTTGCGGGGAATAGGTGGTGTTTAACCTGGACAAGGGGGGAAGTGTTAGTAAACTACCTATTTCCTTGTTTCCGTCCCCTTGCGGGGAATAGGTGGTGTTTAACACAATTCCTTGATTCTTTGTGACCTTGACATTACCTCGTTTCCGTCCCCTTGCGGGGAATAGGTGGTGTTTAACTGTACTCACTACCAAATCTTTTTTCAGCTACAAAGTCTTGGGTTTCCGTCCCCTTGCGGGGAATAGGTGGTGTTTAACTGTTTAGTATCCCTGGTGCTGTTGGATACGAATACATCCAAGTTTCCGTCCCCTTGCGGGGAATAGGTGGTGTTTAACTACTCAAAACACCACTGTTGCTCAATTACAAGCTCAAGTAGCTGTTTCCGTCCCCTTGCGGGGAATAGGTGGTGTTTAACGCTAAAGACTCCTGGCAATGGCTAAAAGATTACTGTCAAATCAAGTTTCCGTCCCCTTGCGGGGAATAGGTGGTGTTTAACGACTTAGAACAATTTCCTTTTCTCCCTGGTAGCAACTATGTGTTTCCGTCCCCTTGCGGGGAATAGGTGGTGTTTAACTGCCAAGGATGCCGAACGATTCGTAAACCTGTACGAACAGTTTCCGTCCCCTTGCGGGGAATAGGTGGTGTTTAACACCAGAAGATTATGAGGAAGCCTTAGCAGGCTACACAAAAGTTTCCGTCCCCTTGCGGGGAATAGGTGGTGTTTAACTAGTAACGGAAGTTCCTATCCCTAAGTCTGTTAATATAAGTTTCCGTCCCCTTGCGGGGAATAGGTGGTGTTTAACTGTTCATGATTAATCCTCTTGATGACATTGTATTAGAGGTTTCCGTCCCCTTGCGGGGAATAGGTGGTGTTTAACTTTGATTTCCTTGCTAGTGAAAAACCTAGCTTCCTCCAAAGTTTCCGTCCCCTTGCGGGGAATAGGTGGTGTTTAACCCTACCCTGTGGAAACTATTGATGTATTTGGTTTTCAAGGTTCAGTTGCGCCGAGCTACGGATAAGACAATGTGACTTAAAGTATCCGTACTCAAATTTTTAAGCTGCTTTCGTTAAAATTCAGCCTTATAGGTAATATAAACGAAAAAGCTGAAGTAGTCAAGGTGAAAAACCTAACTTTTCTTTTATTAACACAAGTTTACTTTTCCATAATCTTCATAACTCGCCGCGACAAATTAGCGGCTAAGTTTACATTCCGTTACAAATAGCCAAACACAAGCAAAATCATCAACTTCAGGCTGTAAATTGCTACCAGAAATGCGACATTAAGCTTTACAAAATTAAATAATCCGGCGGTTCGTAAGGAGGCTGACTTCCATAAACTCGTGTTTCCTGTTTTGCTGTTGCATCAAGGGGATAAATTCTCAAACTGTCTTCATTCAATTTCAATGTGGGTAGCCAACGCTTCTCTAACAGAGAACTCAAAGTAGACTCATCCAAAGGACACTCAAACACGGAATACTGGACTCTTTGACAGCGTTGTTCTAGCAACTTTGCCAACTTAGTCCGCCGCTTGTCGTCAGGAATGTCATAACAAACTAAATACAGTTTTGGCATTAATTTAACTTTCCCCAGAATTCATCTTATGTTGGTAGTAAAGACTTTTAGTCTTTGATGTCTATCTCAAAAGGACTAAAGTCCTTACTACAAACCTGTAGGTAACAAAAAGCAGCAATCTCTAAAAGAGTCTTTGATGTCTATCTCAAAAGGACTAAAGTCCTTACTACAAACTATGTCGTCATTTAATAACAAACGGCTCATAATCTAAACTCGACTCTACCAAACAGCGTCCTAAACTACGGGCTTGTTCAAGTAAAATTTGACTCAAACTTAACTGACGGTTTTGTGGCGGATAAAGCACCGACGTGCGAAATCTCCTTTCTAACTCACCCAGTAATAACTTTTTCGCCATAGTTCCTAACCAAATCCCCACACCATCAGGTGAAGGTTGAAAATCTTCTGGTGTTAATAAATCGGACTGAATCAGAGAAATCACTGATTGGTCTACCGCCACAGGTCGAAATTCTTCCATCAAATCTAATACTAAATTGGGACGATAAGGTTCAATAGCGTGAAAAAATCCCAAATAGGGGTCAAGTCCCGCCTGAACACAAGCCGCAAACACCCGCGCCAATAAAACCCCATATCCCCAACTCAGCAAAGCATTAATCGGATCTAGGGGTGGGCGGCGATTACGTCCGCAAAAATTCCACTCAGTAGGAAACCAATGTTTCAATGCTTGATAATAAGTACGAGCGCAAATTCCTTCTACTCCCATGATTTCGTTACGATTCAGAGGCGTTGTAGTGTTGCTTAACTGGGAAGCATAGGCACTAATTAAATCTATCGCCTCTGTTAATTCGCTAATTTGTCCTTTGGTAGCACGGTTGCGTCGTTGTAGCAGCACTCGTTGGTTACGAACTTTACCCATAACTAATTTTTGTGCTAACGCCATCCCAAAAGTAGTTTCTACAGTTCGATATTGCGCTAGGCGGATAGTTGGGTTAGTAGAAAATTGTCCTTGCAGACGACCGCGAAATTGTCCATCTTGACGGAGAAATATTGTTTCAATACCCCGGTCTAGTAATAGGGATATGACTACATCTGTTAATTGTACTCCGGGTAAGACTACAACCAGTGTCAATTCCGCCAAGCGACAATTTGTAGACTGTTGCTGTTTGACAATCACTAAGGATTCATTGCGATAGCGGACAATTGTTCCAGCTTCAGTTAGATATAAAGTAGTCACGTCGCTGCACTCCGAATTCAAAATTTAAAATTTTTGCATTAAAGAATTCTGGGAAAACATCGCCCCTGCTCAAGAGTTTCTTTGTCTTTCTTCCATATTCCCCTATGCTGGAAGACCCCATTTCCAGGTGGGTGTAAAATAATTTCATCGTAATTTACGAGACGGGGAAAACATGGTGTCTACATCTGGAGTTAAGAAGCTGATACGATATCGTAGTTGGATTGTGGCGGTAGTGAATGCAGCAATTACCTGGGTAATTTTGATTATTGCCCCTCTGGGTTTGTTCGCGGTGATTAGTTGTACTGTGGGGGTATTTTTAGCTAGCTTACTTGTTGGTGAGATATGCGACAGGCTTTTATTCCAACTTTTGCGTAACCTCAAACGCGATGTCATGGAAGCTAGACGCGATACAGATAACCTAGATATGGGACTTTCTGCATATCTCGACTTACCCACACAGCAAAACCAACAAGAAGATAGATGAACATATTAGACTTTCGCTTAAGCAATTATTCGATACATGAAAATTTGTAATATCAGATGCGAATTATGCGATTATCTGCTAATAATATTTATGTTCTACTTAATAAGTATGACATCCATTATTAAGTAATTTTGCGGTTGCAATATTAGTTGTTACATAAATACACGGCTGTTTGTGGTTTTTATTTAAACAGGTAAGATTTCCTGAAAACAAGTAAATATTGCTTGATAGAACATTCTAAGATTGCCAAGTATATGACAAATTCTCAAAAAAACATTTCCATAGCCATTAGCTGGTGTTTAGCCTGGGGTGATGAACGTACACCGCAATTTGATTTACCTGTGTTACAGCAAATGCGTCAGGATTTGATTACAGGAAAAGACGCACCAGAACAGGTGCAAGAGTTAGTTAAACAGGTGGAGAAGTTACAAGGTATTGATGAAAAGTATTTTCCTAGAACTCTTGATGAATTAAAGAGTGATTATCCTGAGTTATGGAATCAAAATACTCGCATTGGCTTAGTTTATGGTGGTGCGACTAAGATTAAACAATATGTGTTTGAATCATCTAAGCTTCCAGATATTCGCGGGGGTTCAGCACTGCTGGATAGAATTAACTTAGTTGATTTACCTGCTTTTTTTAAATGCGAAACTCATCAAGATTATCCTCAGTGTCAACGGGCTAAAGATTACTGTGAGAACGAAGTGAGAACAGAATGGTTAGATAAACCTGAAAATTTCCCCGAACTTTCACAAGCACTGATTCCCGAATTAATCATTTATTCTACAGGTGGAAATATCTTAGCTTTTTGTCCTGCTGCTTTTGTGGATGATTTAGCTAACGCCATTGAGAAACGCTACACTGAAGAAACTTTAACTGCTAACTCCTGTGCGGTTGGGGATACATTTAAGTTACTAGAAATCAAATTCGGTCTATTGCCAAATGTGATTGATGATGATACATTTTGGCTAGAAAAATATTCTAAAAATCTAAAAAACCCATTAATCGAAGCTTACTTTGAACAGGCTGATACATCACCAGAAGAAGCTTTTAAAGAACGGAAAAACTTTAATGAATTAGCTGGGAGGTTAGCATCTTTATTTAATCAACGGCGGAATGGTAATATTTTGGCTGGAAAAGATAGACCATTGCGTTGTTATCCGCCGATGTTTGAAACCCATCCTTATATAATACGAGATGAAGGCGATCGCCGTTCGGCTGTAATGCAAGCGAAAGAACTTCCTAATGCACCTTGGTTTTCTGAAGCTTCCGCACGTAAGCGATTAGTCGGACAGATATCTAAACGAGAAAAAACTTCTCAAAGCTGGTACTATGACGCTGGTTTTAGTTGGACACCAGGTAGTCAAGAAGCTGTTGAAACTTGGGTGAATAAATTTGAAGCTTTTCAGCATACAACACCACATAGATATTATGGTAAAGTGCGAGCAGAAAATATTCACCCTAGCAGAGTTAAAGAAGCAATTTCTGTCAGAGAAATTGGGGATGCTAGTAAACCTAAAGGTTTTGTAGCTTATATCTACGCAGATGGTAATAACATGGGTGGTTACATCCAGAAAAAAATTAAAAACCCAGAAACTTATCAAAAATTTAGTCGAGATATTTTTGACGCGACGGAACAATCTGTATATGTAGCTTTAACAGAACATCTCGAACCCCATAAATTAAGTCCACATTTACAAGCTGAAAGAAATAGCAAAGATGAAGTTTGGATTCACCCCTTTGAAATTCTAACTATTGGTGGTGATGATGTGATGCTGATTGTACCAGCCGATAAAGCATTAGCTATTGCTAAGACTATTGGGGAAGAATTTGAAAAAATACTTTTAAAAAAAGGTACGCGTTACGAAATTAATGAAAGCTATGATTTTAAATCGATTCATCGTTATCAAGACAAAGAACATACGTCTCCTTCCAAGCAATGTGTGCTCAGTATGTCAACAGGTGTATTAATAACGGCGGAAGACACACCAATATATTATGCAGAAAAGCTGACAAACCAATTACTAAAATCAGCTAAAAAGCAAGCAAAAGAATTAAAAAAACATGGTTACTATGGCGGAACAGTTGACTTTTTGGTAATGAAATCAGTTACAATGATTTCATCTAATATTAACGAGTTTCGCGCCAACGGATTAACTAAAACTGTAAATCGTCAGCAAAAACTCAAGTTGTATGCTGCACCCTATACACTACATGAACTTGGTGGATTATTAGCAACCGCTAAGGCTTTAAAAGATGCAGAATTTCCCAAGTCTCAACTTTATCAAATCCGCAGTTGGCTTGAGCAAAGCAAACAAACAGCCATGCTCAATTATCTCTATTTCCGAGCGCGGTTGAGTAACAAAAGCTCTCAAGATTTGTTAAGAAAACAATTTGAAGACGCATGGTGTAAACCTAAAAATCCAAATAATACAGGAAATCTCGCGCCTTGGATGTCTTTAAAAGAAGAAACAGACAAACCAGAAGATACAGTCACCTATGAAACTATCTGGCGAGAGTTAGTAGATTTATATCCTTTTATTGAAGACTCAAAGAATAAACCCAATCCTGCCAAATCAGAGGAGGGTGTATTGCAATAATGATTACTTTAAAAAACTTACCCCCAAATCAAATCCAAACTATTGAACTCAAAGCCGTAATTGATACAGCTTTGTGTGTGGGTGCTGGTGGTTCAGATGGTTCTCTTGCAGATAAACCCATAGTCCGCAATGCTAAAGGACAATTACTAATTCCCGCTTCCCAACTCAAGGGAAGACTGCGCCATGAATGCGAAAAAATAGCTAGGGGTTTAGGATGGCTAATCTTTGATTCACCCAAAGCTGAAACCCTTTGTCCAAAAGAGGAACAAGTAGATAGCCGATTTTTAGAAGAATATCAAGTAGAGGGTTACAAAGGTTATCACTGCTTAATTTCGCAGATATTTGGTAATCCTGTACTGCCATCTCGGATAATTGTTGATGACTTGATTTGTCCTATAGAAAAAGATGATTTACCAGAAGTATTACGCCCTGGTGTTACTATTAACCGTCGTCGTCGCACCTCAGAAGAAAAGAAACTTTATTTTCTAGAGACTTCCCCAGCTAATAATCAGTTGGAATTTATGGGACACATTCATTTATTACCAAACTGTCCCCCCCAAACTAAACCCTTAATTTTAGCAGGATTGCGACATATTCACGCCCTTGGGGGAAGCAAATCTGCGGGGTTGGGTTGGCTGAGTTGGGAAGGGTTGGAAACTCTAGCAACAGATGATCAAACCTGGGAAACGCTACTACCAAAACCAAAGTCATGAAGCGGATTAAGTTAAAGATTACAGCATTATCACCATTAGCGATCGCCGGACAAAAACCCGGTTCTGTGAGTGTAGCCGAAGATCATATTCCTGGTTCTGTGATTAGGGGTGCATTAGCATCTCAAATCTTACAACTTTCCCATCAACAAACACCAAGAATTACAGACAGAAACCTAGCAACAGGTGGCGGTGATTTTGAAGCATTATTTTTAAGTGATGAACCCGCAATTTTTCAGAATGGTTATCCAGCCATAGCTAAATCTGATTCTATTTCCAAAGTGGTAACTGATACTCAAGTGATGGTTTTACCAGCCACAGCAGTCAGTTCTAAAACAAAATCTGGGTTTAAATCCAACAAAGGTAACGGAGTTTTTGATACTTTAATTGACCGTTTTTGTGCAGAGGCTTATAATTATCCTTACGACCCTAGTGATCCCAAATCTCTAAAAGACAAGACTGATGCACGAGTTGAACCATACAGTGGGTTTTACAGTTGTCAAGATGGCAAATATCGCAGTCATTCTGTTAGCACCCGCTTTCTAACACGAGTGGGAATTAACCGCCGTCGTGCAACATCAGAAGAAGAAATTCTTTACAGCATAGAAGTTTTAAATGAGTCATTTGTTGAAAATCCTAAAGAGAAAAATTGGCATCCTGTTGTTTATCAAAGTGCGATTTTAGTTAAAAATGAAGAGTTAGCTAAATCTTTAACAAATTTTATTGACAACAATCCTCTGTTATTTCGGTTAGGTGGTGCGACATCAAGAGGTTTAGGTAAAGTTAAAATCGAAGCGACACTTGAAGATGCTGTTCCAGATGTTGAACAGAGAATTACTGAATTTAACGAACAATTAAAACAGCGTTGGCAACTTTGGTCAGTTTTTGGTAAACCAGACAATAATGTATTAGAAAATCGGAAATATTTTACTATAGATTTACAATCTGATGCCATTCTTACCGAAAATTGGCGACGCACCACAGTGATTTCAGAAAAGATGCTTCAGCAGTTCGCAGGATGTGATGATATTCCTTTAAAACTGCATACAGCATACAGTAGCTATAACTATCGTTCAGGCTGGAATGCTGCGTGGGGATTGATGAAAGATATAGAATTAGTCACTAATAGAGGTGCGGTTTATTTATTTAGTGTAGATAAAGAACATGAGAAAATAGCGATTGATAAACTAAAAGAATTGGAACTGAAAGGAGTAGGCGATCGCACCTGCGAAGGCTTCGGACAAGTACAAATTTGTAATGAGTTTCATGGTGTATTTAGAGAGGATGCAAAATGAGTGATTTATCAGAACAGCAGAAACAACTAAAAATCCAAAAAGGTATCCGCCAAGCTGAAGATGATTTAGTTATCTGGATTCAAGAGGCTTTAGATAAAAAGCAATCTTATGGTGATTTAGAAGAATCTCAATTTCGTAACTTAGTGCGCGTTGCTGAGACAACAGACAGTGCAGAAGTCATTAAAAACTTCTTGCGATATCAAGTAGGACGTGATAAGAAGTGGGGAAAAGGTACAGGTTCTTTAGCAGAGAAAATAGTTGAAGATATCGATAAGAATATCAAAAAAAATGCTCAAATAATAGCAGATTGCTGTGAAGCAGACTATAAACCAATTTGGCTAGAACTAATCCGCCGTTATTTAGGCTACGGCGCACGCTATTTGAAATACAAACGTGATGGTGCAGCTTAACGATTGATTTAAGGTGACAGGAAGTAAAAATATGCGTCGAATCATTATCTCTACTATTGGAACTAGCTTATTAACTAATCAAATCAAGCGGGGTGATCAGGCTGAACAAGATTGGTATAATCAACTGAGAGATACAGCTAACTTTACACTAGAAAATACCCCTAAAAACGTTATATCAATAATTGAAACTCTCAAAAATAGGGCTATTCAAAAGCTTGAGCAAAGTTCAATACCTCAGATTCGTTTAGCCAGTGCAGAACTCAATGGAATTTATGGATTGTATAACAACCAACTACAGGAAGGAATACAAGATATTAATTGGTTAATTTCCACCGATACCGCACAAGGAAAAGCCACTGCGGAAATTGTCAAAGAATTTCTCAGACAACAAGGATTAGTTAATAGCAGTATTTATACACCTAGTGGACTTTCGACAGCTAGCACAACAGCATTTGCAGAAGGAATAGATGATTTATTGGTATGGTTAAGAAAAGAAATTATACCTTTGAAAGATAGCTACAGAATTTGTTTTAATCTTGTTGGAAGCTTCAAGAGTTTACAAGGCTATCTAAATACAATAGGGATGTTTTACGCGCATGAGATAATTTATATTTTTGAAGGTAAAGAATCTAATCTAATTACAATCCCTCGTCTACCGATTAAAGTAGATGAATCTCTGATTGAACCGTATACTGTTCAGTTAGCTTTAATGGCTGAAGGTGCAGGACTTTCTTTATCAGAAGTTACAGAAATCCCAGAAGCTTTAATTGGTGAATTTAATGGCAAGAAAGTTTTGTCTACTTGGGGTGACTTAATATGGGATGAGTCGAAAGATAACTTATTATCTGGTAACTTATTAGAATTTCCCAGACTGCATTATACAGACACATTCCGAGCCGATTACAACAGAATTACAGATAGTACAAAAAAAGTACAACTTCAACAAGACCTAGCGAAAGTTTCGGGTTTATTAAAAGAATCTGATGGAGATACTAGCGTACTTTTCCAAGCAGTAGACTATACCCGATATAAAAATTCTAATCAGATTGATCATTTTCGCGTCAACCGCAGCCTAAGAATTAGCTGCAAAGTTATAGAAGGAGGTATTTTATCTCTACGATACTATGGAACTCACGACCATGTTCAACGAAGTGAAGGACTGTAGAAAACAGCATTCTCTCTGCGCCTCTGCGCCTCTGCGTGAGGAAATTACATACTAATTCACCAATGCAAAATTTTATGTTTGACACATTTAAAAATCGCCTAGAAATCACAGGCGTACTCACCACAATCACCGCCTTAAGAATTAGTGCAGGTCGTTCTAGTGAACCGATAGGCTCAGATTTACCTGTAATTAAAGATGCTTTAGGTCAACCATTAATACCAGGGTCTAGCTTTAAAGGTGCAATGCGATCGCGCCTAGAAAGTTTCCTTAGAGGTATTGTAGGTAATAATCGTAAATTAGTAGCTAATCCCGCAATTGAGGAAGAATGGTCAATTACCTCTCAGGAGATTAAGGAATTAAAAGTTAATTGCAATGATGACGAGACGTTAACTGAGGAAATTATCAAGCATACAGACTTAACCTCTCTTTTATTTGGTTCACCCTGGATAGCTAGCAAATTTCAAGTCCGGGATTTAAGAGTAGTACCCAATACATGGTTTGGACAATATCAAGAAAGAGACGGCGTAGCTATCGACAGAGACACCGAAACCGCCGCAGACGGGAAACTCTACGATTTCCAAGTCGTTCCGGCTGGGACACAGTTTGAGTTTAAAGCGGTGGTGGAAAACGCCGCAGAGTATGAACTGGGACTGTTGATGATTGGGTTACACCAGTTTGAGACAGAACAGATACCACTCGGAGGCGGGCGATCGCGTGGCTTAGGTGTGGTTAAACTAGATATTAAAGAGATGCTTTGGTTTGACTATCCCGAAAATCAACCACAGTTATTACTAGACTATCTCAAAAAATTGGTTTTGGGAGATAAGACGGTCTACGAAGATGCACGGGAATTTAAAGACCATTGGGTACAACAATTAATAGATTATCTTAACAGCCAAGTATCTCATAAAAGTAATACTGAAGTTAAGAAGTAAATATGTCTCTTGATATTTACAAATCCATCGGTGAACTTATCCAAGCATTTAAATATCTTAGCAAATAAATCCAGTCATGCACAAAAGATTTATTAATCACTGCACCATTGATTTAACCATCATCCCAGACGGGCCGATTCTGATCAAATCAGGTAAAGAAGGCGCAGACCCTACAAAACCTGATATGGAATTTGTGGAAACCTATCACGCTGGGGGACGTTCCATATATTTACCAGGAAGCAGTTTAAAAGGAGCAATTCGCGCTCATGCAGAACGTATAGTTAGAACAATTGGTGATGAAAAACCCAACGCTAAAAACTTACCTTGGGCTAATAATCCATTAAATGATAACTATGATTATCTAGAGAAAAAATCAGCCCCAGAAATTTACAAATTATCCTGTTTTACAGACCAAATTTTTGGCAATACTTCCATTGCTAGCAGAATCAGAATTGAAGATGCTCATCCAGTTGACAGCAAACAGGTGAAAGTTGAAGAACGCAACGGAGTAGCAATTGATAGAGTTTTTGGTTCTGTAGCAGTCGGGCCGTTCAATTATCAAGTCTGTACGGCTGGCGAATTTAAAACTAAAATCCATCTCAAGAATTTTACTTTAGCGCAATTAGGCTTAATTGGTTTAGTATTGCGAGACTTAAATGATGGTTGGTTTGGTTTAGGTTTTGCGAAATCTCGCGGTTTGGGTACTGTGCAAGTTAAGTTAAATCAAGCCGTTGTTCAGTATCCTGGTTGTATGTTATCAGAAGATAAACAACAAATTCATACTTTTGGTAGTGAGCAAGAATGGAATAAAACCTTACTCCTAGGTGTGGGGGAATTTTTACAAACTGAAGAAGCAAAATTATATGGTTTCTCCAAACCAGACAATCAAGATACACCAGTCGCAGCCCAAGAAATGGATTTAGGTTTTGGTGTACAACTAACTTGGCGGGAAGGAACAGTTAACGATTTATTTGAGCGTTGTGTTAGGTCTTGGAGTCAGTTATTAGGGGTGTCTAAATGAAACCTTTTGTTGGTGTTAAAGAAGCTTTACCACGGACACAGTTACTAGAGTTAATTAAAAAATTTTCCACAGAATCTAGTTACTATTTTTGGCGTTATAGTCACCAAGTTAGCGGAATTAAAGAACAACCACCTACCAATGATGATTTCCCCATGCTTGAGGGACAAATATTCAATAATCATTTTGAATTGCGGTGGAAGCAAAAATATCGAGATAATTATGAAGTGCTACTGCTGACTATTACTGATAATTATGATAATTTCCAGCCCATTGGTAAAAGTTGGCGAATAGAACCGCAAAATTATGATAACTTTCCATCTTACGCCTATCCTGCTTATGGTTATGGTCTTGATAAAACTCGTTTTCCTAAAGAATTCAGTTATCCCAAAAGTTTAGATATTCGAGTAAATGAAGATAAGAAAAACCAACCAAAATTAGGTCAACGTTACTTTATTGATAACGAAACTTCCACCGTGCAATTTGTGGCTTTAACTGTAGAGGTAAATTAACATGACAAGAACTCCTCCCCCACCGCCAAGAAAACCGACTCCTAGAGATACATCTAACCCGGAATTCTCACCAAAGCCTTATGAATTCGTGTCTTTCCCTCCAGAACGCCCTAACTTACAGCGTCCTGTGGGACATGATAAATATTGGAGCGATCGCCTACATGGTACACTCTACCTAACCCTGAAAGTGCAGACATCTCTGCACATCTCCACCGGGATAGTTGCAATGGGAAGCGACATTGGTAGTAACCGCATCCCCCTAATTAAAACAATGGTGCAGGGTGTTGACCAAAAACTCTCAATTCAAGGTAGTTCTCTCAAAGGTTGCATCCGTTCTGTATATGAAGCAATTACCAATAGTACATTAGCAGTTGTTACTTCTAAATATAACAAAGAAAATAAGTATCCCAAAGAACGCCTACCTTGCTCCAACAAAGAACAACTTTGTCCAGCTAGTCGGGTATTTGGTGCATTAAATTGGCAGGGTTTGCTAGATTTTAATGATGCTAAGTGTGAAAGCATCGGCTTTACCACTGGATTTATGCCTTCTTTATATCGTCCCCGACCTGACCAGAGTAGTGCATATTTTGTTAGAGGTAAAGTAGCAGGACGTAAGTTTTATTATCATACCATTAGAGCCATTGATAAAGGACAAAATTCTGGGGTTGCTGTCCAACAAGCCGGGAAAGAATATACTTTTAAAACTCAATTACACTTCAAGAACTTACTACCAGAAGAATTAGGAACTTTGTTGATTATATTAGGACAAGATAGCAAATATCCTCTAGCTTTAAAAGTCGGTGGTGGTAAACCCATCGGTATGGGAACAATGACAGTAACTATAGATAAAATTCAACGTCCCCAAAGTTTAAAACAGCGTTACTCATCTTATGAAATCAGCGATTCCGAGGAACTTACAGGAGATAAATTAGCACAATTTAAACAGGAAAAGATTCAAGCTGCACACTCACGCCTTGTGCAGAAACAACAGCTAGAAGAACTGACAAAAGTGCTACGCTACCCAACCGACCGCGAACCACCATCAGGGATGTATTAATGATGACAATAAGTGAATCTACCTCGGAAACTCTCACAGATAGACAGTGGGAAATTGCCCATGCGATCGCTCTAACTTTAGTCAAAGAAGATACTGATGTCAACGAGTTAGGAAAAGCTGTTGCCTATCTGCGTGCTTATAGTAATAGAGAAGATGCAACTTCCAGATTTTTTAAGTATTTAAAAACCTTAGTAAGTAATGGTAGGCAAATAGGACACAGTAAAAAAACTACAGACTATTACATTAGTATTGATAAAGCTTGTAGCGATTATCTCAAAAATATTAGTGATGCCTATACCATCCTGCAAATTTTAGGTTGGGTATCTCGCCTGATGCGTTATTACAAAGACGCAGGTGTTCCCATTGGTGAAATTGCTACTCCCACCGCACCACCTGTAGAGTCAGCACGTCAAGCGGAAATTGCCAAGGTTGCTAAATCTCAGGATTTCAAAGTTGATCAGATATTAGATGCAACAGTTACCAAAATTAATGGTAACAAGGTCACGTATGAAATTTTGGGGACAATTAAGTTAACTGAGAAAGAACCTAAAAAAGCAAGTTCTCTGCAAGAAGGGCAGACGGTTCAAGTGACAATCGTGGCTCTCAAGGATGATGGAAGTATTAAAAATGTTAAGTGTGCCAACTAAATAAGCATATTTTTTCTCATCGCACAATAGATTGATGAGTTAGTAATGTTACAATCTATAGTAAAACTAACTTAAGGAGTTCATTCTATATGAATGAGTCAAGGACAAGCTTTAAAATACTGGATTGCTACTCTGCATCGATGGTTTCTGAGTCTTTCAAACAACAGTCTTGTTCTTTCATTGAGTATCAAATCACAAAAATAGTGATAGTTGCTCAGTCAACCACTCAACTGTCAAAAGCCACACCCTTAAAAGGGTAGCTTGCAGCTTTTAGAGATGAACTGCTTTATTGGCAAGCTCTACTCAACGTAGGTATGCCTTAAAATAAAGGGGATTGCTAAGATGATTGCCTACTGGCTGAATTTTGGCTCCCCTGTTTATATAAATTAAAGACAATCAGGTGAAAGAACAATTCATGAGTGAGGAAAACAGAAGCAAGGTATATTTAGTTACAGGTGTACGTGTAGCAGTTGATGAGGAGCATCGGATTTTAATAGCAGGAATGCTCTCGGAAACTCCATTTAGTGATGGTCAGCAAGACTCAGCATCACCAGCAAATCCCATATATAATTTTGCGTTTACTCGTCAACACGCCGCCTTTCTAAGAGATCGTCTAGATGAATTTTTAAAGGAAGAGGAATGATTGTAAGCAGGAACTCAAAAGAAGCTCAGGGTTTAGTACCCATCTTTAAGACTAATACGACATGGAGTAAAGTTCGTTCATCAGACTTACGCTTAATTCAGTCTGACACATCAACCAGCCATCAAATAGTCACCAAAATACAAAAATTAGTCCAAAAATTAGCTGAATTTCCTCAAGTAAAACGAGTGAGAGCTATAGCTTTAAAATACCCAGACCTTCATAATATTGATTTTGAAGTAGAGTTGTTGCCGGAAGTTGAATTATCCTATCAATCCTGGGAACAGTTACAAGAGATAGTAATTGACTGTGAATGGAAGCTACGGGATAACTCTGGTGAAAAGTGGTATTTTCACTCTGAAGTAGTAAATCAGCTGTCTCCAGTTCGTGACACTACCAAGGTAATTGTTGATTCGCATAATAGACCACAGGTAGGCATACAAACTTGGTCAAGTCCTTCTCTCAAACTGGTTAATCATCAATCACTTCTAGCAACATTTTGAGAAGAAAATGACTTGCGATCGCTACCTTGAACAAGCAAAAATCAATGAACAAGCAGCACGTAGTATACAGCAGAGTTATCCTGATTGGGCAGTAACTATGTGCTTTTATGCAGCGTTACACTTGATAGAACATTATGCTTGTATTAAGGGGTTTGATATAGAGCAATACAAAGAACAAGATCAAGAATCTCGCCATACGACTCGCCGGAAATATGTAGATGACCTTGCCGTACAATTACGGAGCCGAAATTTACGTATAGCTTATACATACTTAGAACAAGAGAGCCGCAAAGCTAGATATCTAAAAGATATAACTACCAATGCAAAATTGTATTACACTAAACATAAAGATAAGGTTACTGAATCGTTTGAAAATCTACGAAAAATCAAGCAACTTTTAGGTACTGATTTATCTTAATCCCCGCAAGGGGACGGAAACTTACATTCGTCATATGCTGAGTTACAATCTAGTATTTGGACTAGATTTGCTGCATTAAAAGACGGAATATTAATCCGTGAGATGCTGGATGATTAGACTAATTAGTCTCCCATCTCTCTTCCCCGCAAGGGGACTAAAACTACAAACCAATCTCAGACAGGCTTTCAAGCTAGCTTGACGATGAAGGGAAGATATGAAAACAAAATCTTTTAGCGAATTGTAAAGGCAGATGACACCTGAGCGCAGGGCAAAGAATGAAACCCGCGCTCAGATGATGCTGCTTTACATTAACCTGATGGAACTGAAGCAGCCATTGGAACTTACACAGCAGAAGTTAGAAGATTAGAGAAGGACAAACAGTCAAAGTAAAAATACTTTCCCTAAAAGATTATAAAAGTATTAAAAGTGTCAGATGTCTTGATTGATAATAAGCAGCTTGTGATAGTGTAATATTTAACTTTTGCACTGTTGTTATATAGCTGCGGCTTCTCGTAGAGAGGATAACCCTGCGAGTGTAATTTGTCGTGCAGAAGTATAAATTTATCTGACTTGAAACAGATGACTAACAAATTCACTACAGATCAATATAATCCCGCCTTATTTGACATCACCCAAGACATTATCGGTGCTTTACCACTGACACTGATTAAACAGTGGTTATTGAGTGACCAAACCAAAGAAGCCACCTTAAAACTGCTAGAACCTTATAAAGTCAAAGGTTACAGCATATCTTCTGATTCTGCTGGACTGACTAAGCTAACCAAGCAAAAAGGCTTATTAGAAATTTTGGCAATCATTAACCAACCAAAAGAAATTGTCTACAGTGTTGGTACAGCCATAGGTGGTGAAGGTGTTGGTATTTGGGCTGCTGACAATACTCAAATGTTTTATCCTGCATCAGTCAAGCCTGAAACTCTTCTGTCTGCGTTGCTCACAATCCAACGTGAAATTAGCCAACGTTGTCAAATTAAAATTGGAATTGGCGCACACTATGGAGACTTTTATTACATCAACGGTGGTTTATATGGATTAGAAGCTGATGTCATTGAAGAAATTGCCGAAAATGAGACTGCGGGCGGTGAAATAGCTATCAGTCAAGCATTTTATGAACTCTTGCCAGAAAACCATAATTTCACTGTTACCCCAAAAAGCGAAGCAGTAACCGAAATCGGGAAGATTTTCTGTGTTTTAGACGGGCCAGGTTTACCAGAAATACCACCTTTAAATCCGAACTATCCCATTCCTTATTCTCAAGAATTTTATGCTGACTTATTAGAATATGGAAACCGCCTGACAGACACCACTTTTGCCAATCAGTTAGCCGATAAATACCTGCAAAACAAAGTAGTCGTTTTAGCTGAAAGGGGAACTCAAGAAGCTGAATACCATGAAATTGGAATGTTTACTAACTTGGCTCTGACAGCTGAACTGAAAGACACAGGATTGCAACTTCTAGAAAAGTATCATGGTGTGGAAGTTAAGGCAGTCGGTTCTATAGGAATTTATGTTTTTGATACAGCCGATACCGCACTCCAATTTTCTCAAGAATTACGTCAAAAACTAGCAGAACAAAATATTCCATCTCGTACAGGAATTGATGCTGGCTCTATTTTGCTTTTTGACTTGGCTGTTGGCGGTAAAGACATTGCTGGTAATCCAGTTAACGTTGCCTCGAAAATGGCTCAAGATAAAGGAGAATTTGGTAAAATATATTTGAGTTCCACTATGAAAACATTGGTGGATGTGAGCCAATTTAAAGAGATTACTTACACAGTTTCCGGTGTAGAAATTACCATCTACGAAACCTAGAATTACAGAGCTTACCCCAGTGTCACAACAAATTTAATTAGTTTGTAGTAAGGACTTTAGTCCTCTTTTAGAGACTTCCAGATAAAAAATATCCAAAATGTAGGGTGCGTCAGTACGAGAAACCCTAGCTATACCAAGAAAATATTCCTACTGACGCACCCTACTAACAGTCGATTTGGATAATTTATTTTTTGGTGTTCCCTTAACAACCCGATACTAACAAGCGTCGGGACTAAAGTCCGATCCAAAAAAGCTAACTAATGCTAACACGAGGTAGCTTTTTCTTCCTGCTTCATCCTGAAAGTGTCGGCACTACTCAGTCTACAGGCTTTAAGATCGGGTGGATCTCACCCTACTATTAAGTATTTAGGCTTGGTTATCACCTAAATACCTATCAATAATAGCACTGTTTATGCTCCCCTAGTCTCAAAATTGTCTAGCGAGCGGCTGGTTTTTCAGTGAATCAGTAGACATAAATCGTACTTAAATGTAAGCATTTGTTAGGTTTCGTTAGTAAAACACTAACTAGCTGTTAACCCTACTACGAACTGAAAAACCCTAACTATTCAACCTTTAACGCCCGTCGCGCCAACTTCGCGTAAGTCTTCACCGTTTCATAAGGTATTTGCAAATCTTCCGCCACCACTTGCAAAGACTCGCCCATTTCTCGCCGTGCCAAAATTGTCGCCCACTTTGACGCTATCTCAGAAGTTCGTTCTCCCCCAGTCCGCTTACGTTGGGCTGTGAATATCTCTGTTAACTCCTCAATTCTACTTGCCAGCAAACTTTCCACTTCTGGCACATCTGCAATAACTTGCAACGACCAACCCAAACGGGTTTGACCTAAGCCAAAGGTTGTTTTATGACCAGTACCACAATAAGCTGCTAACTTCCCTAAAGCATAAAGTAATTGACAAAATTCCGATTGCTCAACAGCCTCTTTAGTTAAACTAAATTCTACAGCACCCGTAAAACCTGTAACTGCGCCTTTCTTCCCTGCCAGGACTTTCATTGTAGCAATTTGGTGACGAGTAATGATCACATATTCATCTACCCATGCTAAAAATGTATCTTGGTTTACTGGCATTCCTGAAAAATCATTCCAACGACGGAGGTAGCTATGAAAGACATTCACGGGTACTGGTAAGGGTAGATGATGACCTTTGCGGCGAAAGCTAGTAGGACTGATAAATCTTAAACTGAGATTGTTCCCATGTTCAGCATTGAGTAATTGAGCATAAGTTGTAGGTGCAAGAACAACATTACAGGTGAGAATTTGCAAAGGTGCATTACGCAAACTTACCTCGGAAGGTAGGTTTTTTAGCCACTGTGCTAACCATTGCACCACTCTAGCTGATAATGCTGTCACATACCAGCGATAGGTTTGATTGGCAAATAATTTTAATTGCTTACCGCTACTAACTAATTCTCCATCCAACGCAGAGATAGTAAACGGTTTTTCTGACTCACCATCATGAAGATAAGCAGAAAGTTCTGGGTCTGTCAACCGTACTTGGTCGAGAAGCCAGGCATGGAGTCCAATTGTATACTGAGGGTAGACAGACACATCTACTTTAGTGACTAACTCAAATTCTAGTCCGACTAATTCCGTCTCTAGCGGCCAGTCGGAATTAGAAGTTGGTTGATTAACTTTGTTCTTTGCGCGACGCACCATTATGCAGCAGGTTGAGAGGATATTCGGAAAGTTTCGTGTTAAAACTGATTCTACTGTTGATTGTTGACTGTTGACTCTTCAGGACTTACGCAACTGGCATAATAGTAGGGTGCGTCAGATGTCAACAATCTGTTTATTGACAGCATTTAAACCGTCTGACGCACCCTACAAGACATATTTAGTGTGACACTTGCGTAAGTCCTACTCTCAAAGAATTTCTCCCTTGTCTACCTTGTCTACCTCTCCTAGTCCCCAGTCCCCAGTCCCTAAAATGAAGTTGTTAAAAAACAAAACAGAGATTGCAACTGAGATTGATTCTGCTTTAACCTGGAAAAAACAGTACGCCTGTTTGCTCAACTGACTTTCTAGCATCAGCGTCATACTGATAAAGTTGTATAGGAAATTACTATTGTGTCTAAAACGATGACAGCAGCTGCTAAGTTCGACTTTGAGGATGAAAAATTTAATGCGCCGCCTTCTCAAGTCATCCCCTGGTGTCAGATGATTAATCCTCGGTATGGCGCAGATGGTCTACAGTCCTACGGTTTAGCGATTAAGCTAGATAATGCTCAGGCTGTGGGTTTTCAGCCTGATGATAATTGGCAACAAGTAGAACATGAATTCAGTTCTGGGGTGGAAACAGTTTTTATGACTACTACTCCCCGAATAGTGATTGTGCGTCGGGGGCCTTTGTCGGTTAAAGACCGAGAAACGGGGATAAAATTAGGGACACTCAAAGAAAATTATGATGCGTTTTTAGCAGATAAATTAAAATTTAAAACCTTTACTCGTTACCTAATTTTCTTAGTAGGTAAAGATAAAAAGTTTTTACATGATTATCCTCTGCAATTAACTCTCAATGGTGCAGCCGGAGCGAGTTTTAGCAAGACCTACTGTGAATTTCAACAGGGCAAAATTGTCAGTGGTTTTGTGTCAGAGTTAGAAAGGGCTTATGCTTTATTCCGCAAGCAACCAATTACACCAAAAGGCCCTTTGTTTCATGCTCACGGAATTTTCTGCCCGATTATTGAGTGTGAAGAAAGAGGGATTGAACCAAATACAGTTTTGGTGGCTTCGACTGTAGATTATGAACATCCGACTGTGGCGACTTTAACTAATTACTTGATTGCTTCAGATTCACCAGAATCAGCAATGATTTGTAAAACCTTTGAAGATTACAAAGAATTTGCTAAGGAACCTGTGAGAACAGAAACGCCAAAAAATGGCATGGCGGGAGTTTCTAGTTCTTATATCTATCCCGATGAAGATGATTTTGGTTATCCCCCGTATTAGGGACTGGGGACTGGGGACTGGGGATTGGGGACTGGGGAGGCAGGGGAGATCATTTCCCAATAATTCTTGAATTTTGAATTTTGCGAAAAGTTCTGTAGGCGGG
>NZ_LUHJ01000076.1:45731-105929 GCF_001597745.1 Anabaena sp. 4-3
TTTATTCTTTGAGCAGCAAATAATATAGTGAACCATTGCCGCCTGTAACGCCTGCGCGATCGCCTGCTAGTTTACCAGTTCCCATGAAATAATCAACTCTACCAGGGCCTTTGATCGCACTACCTGTATCTTGATCTAGCACAAACCGATTAACTCGCCGATACTCTAGCCTACCACCGCCTGCCGGATAAGGTAATGAAGTCTCAACTAATGCTAGTGCGCCGGGAGGCATCAGTGACTTGTCTGTGGCAATGGAACGCTCGGCGGTAACTGGTACATTGATACTACCAATAGGTTGTTTATTCTCTCTTTCTTGGAAGAAAATAAACCGTTCCCAACGTGGCAGATAATTATTTAACTCGTGGGGTTGTTGACGGAAAAAACTGATCATCTTGGGCATGGTTAAGCCTGGTAATGGCAGTTTGCCGTCTTTGGCTAATTCTCGCCCGATACTTGTCCAAGGATAATCAGTTGCACCTGCAAAACCAATGGCGGTTCTAGTACCATTAGGTAACTGAATTTGGGCTGAACCTTGAATATGAATCAAGTAAGCATCCAGGCGATCGCGGAACCAGAGCAATTCTAAACCGCGCAGTTTGCTTTTATTCCCCAATAAACCATTTTTGCCCTCTAATTGTAGGCGTGTGGGGTGGGGTTTAGGCCATTTGTCAAAATTAGGCGGTCTTCGGTACACTGGATACTTATATACTGAAGTCCTGACTCGGCTAGCCTGATAAACAGGCTGGTAGTAAGAGGTAAACTTCACAGTACCCTTGCCGTCATTACCTACAGACTGGTAAAAAGCAAACTCTCGCTGTACAGCCGCTTGCAGTTGGGCTGCTGATCTAGAATTGACAACCAATTGCCGAAACCGCAACAAACTGCGACGTACACGATTCAGGGTAATTCCCTGAACAGGATAATTTTGATATATCCGTTTGGCGGTATTTGTTTCTAGATAACGCAGACTGTTATCAATTGATGATAACAACGCCTGGCGATCGCCTCGTTGACTCCCACTACCAAAAATCTGCTCATCCCAACCCAAGCAAGTATTTTGGGCGGTACAATTACCGATATTGACTAATCTCAGTGGTGCTTCAATCTCAGGATTGCTGGGCTTAACTGGCGGCTGTAACTCAGGGCTGGCCGCATTGGGTGGCGGAACATTAATGATTACCTGAGCCGCAGCGATTTGGTTGACAAACGCAATTCCCAGACTCAAGGAAAGCGAAGCAAGGGTTTTTTTCATCATTTAGTTGAATCTTTCAACGCTAGAACTAAACACTGGTTCTACCCGGATAGCAATAATCCGAGATGGACGCACCACCATATACTCCCCTTGAATATTCTTGATCGGTACGCTGATAAAGTCATGAGAAGTAGACTTGGGTACAAGTTCCCCGCTATACCATTTTTGAAAATCTTGAATAGTGGGAAACCTCACTTCTTCACGATGACCACTGTCTAATAATAGGTAGACTGCGTATTCATTCGGAGTTCTAGGCATAAGATTGAATCTGAAAAAAAAACTTCAACCAATTGTTACCCAGGATACCCCAGAATGAAAAGGGTAAGCATACGGGAGCAAGAAAAGCTGTTCGGGAAAGTTCTATATTAATCACTCATGACAGTTGACTCTTAACTGTGGATTTTTACTTTCCCCTTAGACGGTTAATGGCTGCATCAGTTCCCCAGAATTTTTGTAGCACTACACTGGCACTAGATAAATTTTCTTGCTAATTTGTTTTTACCTATCTTGGTGATCATGTCAAGATGAAGATGAGGACTTAGACAAGTCAGACAATGTTAGGAAACTTACTTGCTCGACGTTATCAAATTCTGCAAATCTTAGGAGGAGGAGGATTTGGTCAAACATACATTGCCCTGGACACCCAACGCCCAGGACATCCCAAATGTGTTGTTAAGCAGTTTCGCCCTGTAACTCATAACCCTGGGTTTTTGGAAACTGCCAGAAGGTTATTTACCAGTGAAGCAGAAACTCTCGAAAAACTCGGTCATCACGAGCAAATTCCTCGACTGTTGGCATACTTTGAAGAAAACCAAGATTTCTTTTTGGTGCAAGAGTATATTGAGGGGCATGCTCTCAAGGCGGAAATTTTACCTGATCACAAATGGACAGAAAATCAAGTTATATTCCTATTGCAGCAGATATTAAATATACTCAAATTTATTCACAGTCACAACGTTATTCATCGAGATATTAAGCCTGACAATATTATTCGCCGCATAATTGACAATAAGTTAGTCATGATTGACTTTGGCGCAGTTAAACAAGTCCGCACCCAAATGAATACAAATCCTGAGCAAATAGAGATAACTGTGGCTATTGGTACACCAGGATATACATCTATAGAACAGGGACAGGGTAAACCGCAGGCTAACAGTGATATTTATTCTTTAGGTGTTATTTGTATTCAAGCACTGACAGGAATACATCCCAGGGAATTTGAAGAACATCCTCACACCAGAGAAATTCTTTGGCAACATCGGGCTATGGTGAGTCCGCCGTTGGCATCTATCATCTCGAAAATGGTGCTAATTAATTTCAAGCAGCGTTATCAGTCAGCTAAAGAGGTTTTAGAAGAATTACAGCAAAATTTTCCGTTTATAGTTGAAACTCCATTAACTCAAACACCATCCGTATGGACATCACAGCCGCCAATTTCAGTATCCCCGCAACAGGCAATTGCTGATCAAAGCGGTTCTATTTTGTCGCCAGAAAAGCGCGATCGCCTGGAGAAGATTCTGGTAGAATTAGTTGGCCCTGTAGCCAAGACATTATTACGACGGGCAGCATCAGCACCCAATTACCAACAACTCATCGATAATTTGTGCCTACATCTACCAGAACATCAACGAATTGAGTTTCAAGAAAAAACAATCTTCTTGTTAGAAGAAGAATCTCATACCCAGCGACAGACTTCCTCCCAGGCGGTGCCAAGCAGAACTCCTCCCATAAACAACAACTCAACCATCAGCGACAGTTTTCTCCGTGAATGCGAGCAAGAATTAGTTAATTTAATCGGCCCTATCGCTGTTTTTCTGATTCAAAAAGCTATCAAATCTACTAATGGACAAATTTCTCGTACAGAATTTGTCAAAAGTTTAGCTGCTAGCATTCCAGATACACAAAAATCTTTACAATTTCAACAGCGATTTCTGTCTTGAAAAAGGGACTGGGAACTCTGAAGAAGCAGGGGAGGCAGGGGTAGAAAAATCCAATTCCCAATGACTAATGACTAATGACTAATAACTAATAACTAATAACTAATAACTAATATCCTTGTTGATTGAGCATATCCATCGCTATTTTTAAGCTAGCTTTCATGCGATTGAATGCTGCTGCTAAACCACCAATTTCATCTTTAGAAGTTTCATCAAAATCAGCACTCATATCACCAGTGCTAACTTTTTGAGCAATTTTTTCTATCTTTTTAATTCTCTGAATTACCGTTTTTTTGATTAAAAAGTTAATTAAAAATAAAACAACTGTAAAAATAGCAATTAACAACCCCATAATCAACGACCAACTACTCTGGGCATAATTAAAAATCCGTTGGGAAGGAACAGAAATAATTTGAGCCGCAACAATTTCATTGAGTTGCCATCCAAAACCGTTTTTTGTACCATAGGTGATCAACTGGCTCTTAGGTGCTAATTCTGGTGTAGAATGGCATCGCAGACAAGTCTTTTGCGTAATTGCTAGCGGTCTCGCTATATAAAATACTTCACCTTCAGGTAGTGTACGAAAGCCGACAATTTCTTTAGTCTGCGTTTCTCTGCGAAATCGCTCGACAATTTGAGCCTCGAAGTCATCAGCTTTATCTCTGAGATTAGTAGGATTGAGTGTGGCTTCTTTATAGAGAAAATTTTCATTTCCTTCAGTTTTCCGAAAATTCTCAAATACTTCTGTTGCAGAAAAAGCTGGTACTGTTTCGGGAATAAAGGCTGTTCCTGTTTCTAGTTGTGGTGCTAATAAAGGATTGATTCTGTCTTGCGTATAACTTCTCACGGCATTCATGGTTTTCATCAAAATTAGTGCTTGCGAACTAACTTCATTTTGCGCTCTTTGTTGTAACAAGCTTGATAATATAGCACCACTTAGACAAATACTGATGATGAAAACTAATATTAAAAGCAAGTTGAATTTACTACCAATTTTTAAGTTATTTAACATATTTCCCCGCTTAGTCAGCGTCAATATTGACAATTGTAATTAGTCAAAACCTAGGTATTTTAAAATTTTTAGCTTAGTTGATTTGAGTTACTTAGCGATTTTTTTTAATAAAAACTTAACTTCTTTCAGTTAAAATTAATAAGATATCGTATCATATTTAAGGTGATGAAAACAGGAATAAAAGTAAATAAATATTAATTTATGTTGTCAAAGATTTAAGTATAATTTGAATCAAGCTAAATTTATAAGCAGATATAGAAACAAGTTATTGAACTATAAATAGTGATGGTGTGGCGATTTTCACGGCGGTTATTGCTGTTAAATTTACTGGGGTTAACAGTTGCTAGATGCTCATCAGCACCAACTTATCGAGGTAAATTAACGATTGGTGTGATTAATTATGATGGAGACGCAGAAATCATTAACAAATATGCAAAATTCAATCGTTACTTGGGAGAAAAAACTAAAGCCAGTATTCAATTAGAGCCAACGTTTAATGAGAATAAAGCGATTGAGCGTTTGCAAGCTCAAGCTTGGTCTTTGGTGTTTGCCCCACCAGGGTTAGCAGCGATCGCGATCGCACGCTCTCAATATATTCCGATTTTTCCGTTGGTGGGTGTGAGTAATTTACGCTCAATCATTGTGGTTCGTAAAGATAACCCTATCCGCGAGTTAAAGCAGCTACAAGGTAAAACGGTGGCTTTAGGTCAACCAGGGTCAGCTACAGGATATTATCTACCCTTGTATAATCTTTACGGATTGACACTAGGAGAAATTATGTTTGCTCCCACTCCAAAAACGTTGCTAGAGTGGGTAGCAGATGGAAAAGCTACGGCTGGTGCTGTTTCCCTGGCAGAATTTAATCTCTACAGTTCCCAATTGAGCCAAACCCAGTTCCACATCCTGCACACAGATCCTCACTATGTCCCGCCTGGGGTAGTTTTAATTAGTCCCACTATCAAGAGCGATCGCGTAGAATCGATCCGTAAAGCAATGAGTGAGTTTGCAGGTGTTTCGGCTCAAGAAGTCGGATATGTCCCGAATGGGAAAGTCCCAGATTATCAATACATGATTTCTGTAGTAGAACGTGTGAAATTAATTGCTGATCAACTGCAAAATCAGCCGGTGCAATTATTCAAAAAAACAACATGAACTACCCCACTCCTAAAAAACACAGGGAGTGGGGAATAGGGAGTAGGGAGTGGGGTGTAGGGGTGCTGTTGACAAATCCTCTAGTTGTTAGCTTTTTGATGGTGATAATCTTGCACGCTTAACAGTTGCCAACTAGAATCCGGCGTAAGTTCCAAAACCCATTGATGATAATCAAATAAGCTTTCTCTATGCCCTACACTAATAAATGTTGTGTTTGTCTCTTGTAACTGCTGATATAAATTGCCTTCATTTTGCAAATCTAAAGCACTTGTGGCTTCATCTAAGATGGTAAATCTGGGATGGCTGATTAATAGTCGTGCGAAGGCCAGACGTTGTTGTTCTCCCAACGATAATATATTTTCCCAAGGAACTTCAGTATCAAAGCCATCGACTCGATTTAGCAAGTTTTGCAAGTTAACTTGTTGCAACACTTCTTGAAGTTGTGCATCGGTTATCTGACGATTTGTATAAGGGTAAAGTAACTGCTCGCGCAAAGTTCCTAAAATGATGTAAGGACGTTGGGGAAGAAATAACACTTCTTCTAGAGGAGGTCGCACCAGACGGCCAGTTCCCGAATTCCACAAACCTGCGATCGCTCTCAGTAAAGAACTTTTCCCTCTACCACTCGGCCCAACAATTAATAAACCTTCTCCTGGTTTCACAGAAAGTGATAAATTTTCAACGATTACTTGTTCATAGTTAGGTGTTTGTAAGGTAATATCCTCAAAAGCCAGACGCTTGTCTTCTATGGTTTTAATTGTATTGACATTCTCTGGTTGTTTTGTGACATCTTCTAACACATCTGCAAAATCAGATAACCGCTTAACGTAACTCGAAAATTGCCCAGAAATCCCAAATTCATTAATTAATTCGCCTAAAGCAGTCGCAAACAACGCACAAGCAATAGCAGCTTGACTAATTTCACTAAATTCCATTTTGCCTTGAATGTCTAAAGGCCCAAAGACAATAAATGGAAATATTTGGATTGCTGCTTGATATCCTCTATTGAAAATATCATTATTGCGTTCCCAATTAATTTTACTTTTAGCACTTTTAATCAAATGCAAAAATCTGCGCTTAAGAATATTAAACTCTTGGTTTTCTCCCTGAAAGAAAGCGATAGATTCAGCGTGATTCCGCACATGAGTTAGTGCATAACTGTAGTCTGCTTTTGATTCAAGTTCTTCTTGATTTATCTGATTTAATTCTTGATTTAAGTAGACAGCAATCAAATTACCTATGATTGTATAAGTCACTAGAATGATTGCAGCTTGCTGAGAAATTGACCAAAGAATAATTAAAAAAGCTATCATTTCCAGAACTTTTTCTAACAAAGTAGCTGAAAACTTCAGAGAACTACTGGCAATAGGTTCAAGTTCTTGAGATAGCCGTTGATCTGGATTCTCAATCTCAGAGCTAAAATTGATTTTATAATAAGCTCGACCACTTAAATATTTTGACAAGATATCATTATTAAGCCATTGATACCAATCAAGAGCAATCTGTTTTCTGACGAATTTAGAAAGCCCTACTAAGATTGTTACTAATACAAGTCCAAAGCCATAAAGCCATAAAACATTAAAAAACTTAGATAAATCCTTATCTTTAATGATGGTATCGAGTAAATAACGATTAATAAAACTATTAAAAACGCTGGTTCCTACCATTCCAAAGATTAATAAGACCAACAAAACGAGCATTGCCCAAGACCGAATCACATCTGAAAATGCTCTTTCACCTGGCTTTGTAGGATACCAATAAGGAACTGCAATCACTTGCACATCTTTCCAAAATTGAAAAAAAGATGACAACGGAGAATTACTATCTTTTACAGCTTGATTGTTAATAACTTGAGCTTGCATATTTTATAGTAAACAGGTGGAAAATTTTTTATTACTGTATCATTTAAACAGAGGCAAATATAGTTAAATAAGATGACTAAATAGGCTGTTTATAAACTATAAATTTATCCGCGTACCCTGGGGGTAGGCTTACGCCATCGTAAGAGAAGCAAGCTATATCTGCGTTCATCTGCGTGCATCTGCGTTTAATTCTGACTTCCCACTGTGGGTCTAGCAGAAATACTTACGTCTCGTGTTGCTAAAGTCACATCATGAGGAATATCAGGTAGTTCATCTTCTACAAGTCTCAGACGAGGATAGAAGTAAGCAATACAGGTTGTCGAAATAGTTAAAATTCCCGTGATGACTAACAAAAGTCCCATACCGCGACCTGTACCGACACCAATAACTTGTCCGATACTACCTGCTAACAAACCGTCACTAGACATCAAGGGTTCAAAAACCTTTTCTGCTAGGGGGCCAATGGTAATGTAGCCCAGAGGTAAACCTACAGCTTCGATCGCACCTTTGATCGAAAATACTCTACCCTGTACTAATGGTTCTACCTTCGACTGAAAAATCGCTTGAGTTGAACTAGCAATTATTGGTCGAATCAAAAAGAATAAAAAGATACCCGCAATAAAAACCACAATAGAAGCTTGAAAACCAGCTATCATCAATAACGCACCCGTGAGCAGCATACAGGTGTATATCACATTCATGTTATTTTCCATACCTCCCCAAATACCCATGAGCAAGCCTCCTGCTAAAATGGCTACGCCAAAGAGGGAAATAATAGTTCCCAACACTGTTACAGGCGCAAAAGATAATACTAGGGGTGTAGTGATCACCTGAACAGTTCCGACTAGAAAAAGGCTATAAGCTGAGATGATTAACAATCCTAGTAGTCCTGGTCTAGCTAATAAATAGCTGAAGCCATAAGTTGTTTCTTTAAAAAAAGAACTTTCTTCACTGGCAACAGCAGCGTTGGATTTTGGGAACTGAACCCACAACAGGAAACCAAGACTCAACAAGACAGTGGTGATATGCAGTATAATAATTCCTTGCAGAGAAATCAGACCTAACAGCACACCGCCTAAAGGTGGAGCGATAACCCGCGCTGTACCGTTCATAAAACTGAGCATTCCATTAGCCCTACCGAGGTGTTGTTTTGGAACTAGGAGGGTGATGGAAGCAATGAAAGCTGGCATCTGAAAAGCCATGAACACAGCACTTAACGTATTGGCTAAGTAAATTTGCCACATTTCCAACCGACCGAGGAGCAATAAAACTGCGATCGCCACAGTTGGTAAAATTGCCAGTAAGTCACTGATAATCATTGTCCATTTACGATCCCACCGATCCACAAATAACCCAGCTACGGGCGCAAGTAAAATCAGAGGTAAAGTATTAGCCAGGGAAATCAAAGCAAATTGAGTCACAGAACCAGTTTGTTCATAAACCCAAACATCCAAAGCAAATGCGCTCACGGTGCTACCAATGGATGCTATCAGTTGTCCCACCCAAACAATGATAAACAGTTTCATCTCACGGAAAATAGTCAGTGGCGTTTTTTCCAAACTTGCCAACATGATCAACCCCTCAGTGATGTAGTTACATTTTTCATCATTGTCTGATAGTGGTGTAACAGTTGTTGCGCCTGATCATCCCAATCAAACTTTTCTACTGCTTGCTGCCTTCCTGCTTCACCCATTGCTTGACGCAGATTATCATCTAAAAGCAGTCGCAGCATAGCCTCAGCTAAATCATCTACATCCCCACGTTCCACTAATAACCCTGTTTTTCCATCCTTCACCAGTTCGGGAAAAGCACCCCCACGGGTAGCAATCACAGGTAATCCCATTGACATCGCTTCCACAACAGGCATCCCAAACGGCTCATTCCAGACAGAGGGAAAAACGAATATATCAGCTTGTTGATAATATTCCAATAGTTGGAAATGGGGAATTTTACCCAAGAAATCAACTGAACTAGCGGCGTTATCAGCAATTCGCTTTTGCAATTGCAATTTATAGCTACCTTGATAATAAGGACGCAGATTTTGAGTGTGTGGGTCTTGTTTATCAAGCATATACCACGGTACTAATGCGTTTTCTGCACCAACAAGTTTTAGTTGTACTTGGGGATAACGAGATACTAATTTATTAAAGGCATCAATTAAAATATGTACACCCTTTTCTGGGGAAATTCTGCCGACAAATAGAATTTGTTTAATATCTTTTTTATCTGGTTTTCTATTGTAATTATTTGGGATAGTAAAGTGACGAGTATCTACGCCGTTGTAAAGAGTTTGGCTATTAACTTGAGGTAAGTATTTACGAACTTGATTTATTACGTAATTGCTGCATCCAACTACCAAATCAACTGACTTAAGGTGCTGTTCTACCATGACTGGATCTAGCAACGGCAGAAAATCACTATGTATATGTAAGACTATTTTGGCGTGGGGATTATAAGCACGCATCAGAGGAACAAATTGAGAAACAATGTTGATATGGATAACATCACATTGTTGTGCTTGGATATCCTGAGCAACTTGGCGGTAAAATTCAGGAAAAAACAATTTAGAAGCATAAAAAGGTCGTTGAGAATTGGAGATATTCCAACTATCAACAACACTTAATAAGTCTAAGATTTTATCAAGCCGTGATTCCGGGATGCGGCGATAAATGATGCCATCTTCTTGATATTCCAATTCTTGATAGTGACCTTTTGAACCATAGAATAAAACCTGATGCCCAGCACGAGCTAAACGCAGTGCCAAGGCATAGGATACGAGTCTTACTCCCCCAGTTTTCGGGGGTTCAGCTAGGGTAATTGGATAATCAAAGAAGGCGATTTTCATAATTTTGATGACTTGCTTGAGAATTGGTAAATTCCCTATTTGCTCTCATTGAGAACAGTTAAATTATTTTTTACCAAATCTGCAATTTTCTGCTTGTAATATTCCTTGGTAATAATTAGTTTTCTTGATTAAACGCAGAGGAGCGCATTCGCGTAGCGTCTCGCAGAAAAGTTAGCGCGGAGGTACGCTGAGTTAGGCTAAATTTCATCGGTTACTTAGGAGAAAGACTAATTCTTTAATCCCTGTTTGGCTCACTAAAACTGAAAGTAGACAAAGGGTTGAGGACTGATAGCTATCAGCCTCAGTATGGTTGAAACTAACACCCCATAGAAAACCGCAAAACTCCATTGAGGAATTTTTTCCCACCAATCTTTGAACCAATTTTTATAGGCTGCCCAGTGTATGATAATTAAGGGGATAAAAATTAATCCCATTTGCAGGTCTAGATTTTGCGAGCCTGGAGAATTGAGCAAAACAAAAGATTTGGTAATTTGCAAACCACTGGCTAAATCGTTACTTCGCAAGAAGATTGTTGAGGCACAAACCCAGTAAAATGTTAAAGGGATACCGAGAATTTTTCTTAATGGTAAAAGTTGTTTGTAGGGAGCAATCCACATTGACCATTGCTTGTGAAAAATTAAAGCTATGCCATTCAATCCTCCCCATATTACAAAATGCCAAGCTGCTCCATGCCATAAGCCTGATAGGAGCATTGTAATTAAAATATTGGCGTATGCTAGCAGTTCTATGTGTTGACTTTTGCGGAATTTAATCATCAACGGGAAGTAAACATAGTCTCGCAGCCAACTGTAGAGGGTGATGTGCCAACGTTGCCAAAAATCTGTGATATTGCTGGAAAAGTAGGGAAAATTAAAGTTTAGCGGTAGCTTGTATCCCAGTAACCCTGCACAGGCGATCGCCATATCTGAATAGCCAGAAAAGTCGCAGTATACTTGTATAGCAAAAGCAATCACTGCTAACCAACAACTCAAGGCTGTATAAATTTCTGGATGAGCAAAATACTGATCTGCTAAGGGAGAAAGATTGTCTGCAATACAAGCTTTTTTAAAATATCCCACGAAAAACAGTATTAAATATCCCCTGATATCAACCTCATCTAAGGTTTTTGGTGTTAGCAGTTGCGGTAAAAAGCTCGATGCACGCACAATTGGCCCTGCAACAAGTTGCGGGAAAAAAGATACAAACAGAGCGAAATCAGCAAAATTTCGGGTAGTTTTGAGTTTACCTAAATAGACATCAAAGCAATAACTCAGAATTTGAAAAGTGTAAAAACTAATCCCTACTGGCAAAATGATTTCCAGAGTTTTTACGCTAACAGGTATCCCCAAAAAAGTTAATAAATTTGCGGCTGAGTCAGCAAAAAAATTATAGTATTTAAAAAATCCTAATATTCCCAGATTCCATACTAAACAGAATGCTAACCATGCTTGGCGTTGCTGTTGGTTCAGTGGTTTAGCCAGCAGTGCATCCCAATTCAGAGAAACTAGGTTTATCCATCTATTCTGAGTTTTTCCATTCTCTCCTAATTGGCTCTCTTGCTCCTGTGGTTTAGACAGAATTAAACCGACAAAGTAGCCAATGGCTGTTGAGAGAAATAGTAAAGAAAGAAAACGCCAGTCCCAAGCACCGTAGAAAATATAGCTACAGACTAGCAACCAAAATTTTCGATGATTGTGTTTTTGCAAAGCCCAATAGATGCAAAACACAATCAAAAAGCACAATAAAAACCGAAATTCTGTAAATACCATGTTTATTTAGGGCTTACATTTTTTTGACAACTAAAGACTTGACAGCATTAACTGTTGCAAAGTTATCTGTCACAAATTCGTCAGGATTTAATGTAAATCCAAACTTTTCTTCCAGAAAACCAGCCAGTTTAAAAAGACTCATTGAGTCAATGATTCCTTCGGCAATTAAGGGTAAATCATTGTCCAAGTTAACATGAGGTTGATTGTACATAAACTTTTGTACAATATGGTCTTTAATTATTTGCTCTATTTGTGAATCGGTGTAATTGTTGATTGCCATAATTCTTACTTTCCTTGTCCAACTGTGTTCAACACTTTTGTAGGTTTTTCAATTGCTTCTGTACGCAGTAAATTTCTATCAATTTTACCTGTGATGGTTTTCGGCAAAGAGTTAAGCCGAAATTCAATTTTCTCAGGAATCATGTATTTTGGCAGACGCTCTGCACAAAAATATTGTAAATCATGTTCTTGGAGATTGCTTCCTTGTTTGGTAACAACTACAGCCTCAATGCGATTGTTGATTTGCTCATCAGGAATAGCAATCACTACTGCTTCTTCAATATCGGGATGACTGTAAAGGGTAGTTTCAATTTCTCCTAATTCAATCCGATATCCACGACTCTTGATTTGATGGTCACGACGACCTATATAAATATAGTTGCCATTTGTATCTTGTTGGACAATATCGCCAGTACGAAAGACAATTTCTGCACCTAGATGGGGATTGATGACATAAGGAATTAAAACTTCTTTGGTTTTTTCTGGGTTTTTCCAGTATCCTTTCATCAGTGATGAACCTCGCATACAAAGTTCTCCACTTTCTCCAGGCTGAACAATTTGATTGTTGTCATTCATGACGAATAAATCAATATTAGGAAAGGCTTTCCCAATCGGAATTTTCGTCATGTCTGGGGAAATATTTTCAATGAGATAGCAGGTACGCGGGAATGCCTCGGTTGAACCGTAAAGTTGATAATATTTAGCTTGAGGAATTGACTGCATCAGTTGATGAAGATATTTTTGGGGGAAGGGTTCACCACCAAATATAATGATTCTCAAATCGGGAAATTGATATTGGTCTATATTTCCTCGGAGTACAAGTTGGGTGAGCAATGATGATACTGAAGACCAAATAGTAATTTGCTGATTGACAGTAAATTTGCTTAATTCTACTGGCAAAACGGCGAGTTCTGGGGGAACTAAAACTAGGGTAGCACCTGCCTTAATTGGCAGAAAAATATCAAAAACTGAGCCGATGAAATAGATAGAAAATAACCCGGCTATCCGATCAGTAGGCTGGATATCAAAACCTTGATATAGACAGTTAACAGAAGTCAGCAAAGCTCGATGACTAATCATCACGCCTTTAGGTTGACCTGTTGAGCCGGAAGTGTAGATAATAGTGGCTAAATCTTGGTCTATTAGACCAGTTGGTGATAGGGGAGTGTCAGGCGATCGCAACATTTCCTCCCATGTCACTACTTTGGCTGGGGAAAACTCGCTTGCTATCTTACCTCCATCTTCCAGGATGACGCATTTTAGATGTTGAGACACATCATCTGCTGCATCTTTATAGAGGTTGGTAAGCTTGGTGCTGGTAGTTACTAGAGCTTTTAGCTCACAATCTGTAATCAAAAATTTCAGCCGCTTGACTGGAGCTAATGGATCTATGGGAACATAAGCAGCACCAGATTTTAGTATGCCGTAAATAGTGGCTACTGCTGCAATGGATTTGTTGAGACAAACCCCTACGCGATCGCCTTTACCTATTCCCGCATCATTAAGTACACGCGCTAACTGATTAGAAACTTTATCTAGATTCTGATAAGTAATGCTTTGATTTTTATAAATTACAGCTTCCTTATCTGGATAATGATTTGCACTGATTTCTAAAATCTGTTGCAGTAAATATGCCATGCTTATCTTCCTAAAAGGTAGTTGTTATATGCAGGATTTATTACCAATTTCTCCTTCATACTCTGTAGATTTATCTTGCATAGGTTTGATATTCTAATCTTCTGTATTCACTGTAATTACTAGAGATACCAAATTTTTTCCCTAAATTCAGCATTAAGCAGCGATTAGATGTGACAGCAGAGTGAAACACACCTTGAGGAATCACCAGAATGGGAATATTATTAACATCCAATTCTTGGGGCGCGGCTAATTCAATGATTCTAGTAAATCCAGCTTCTTTAAGTTCTTGGTAACTCTGATAGTTAGTCGCTTGAAGGCTAGCAAGGTTAATAGGCTTGTCTTGGGATTTTAAATACATCACATCTTGGTAGACAGATTTTAAATCAATTTTTGGTAATTCAATTACTTCAACCTTGTGTGTGCCTTGCAATAAAGCTAACCAGTCTTCCTGCAATCCATGCCAATCAAAATCAGCGTTATCTCCTCCAGATATTTGCACCCAATTTTGAATATTTCCGGGATGATTGGCACAAAAAAGCTCCAGTAACAATTCTCCTTTTTCAATTTTAAAATTAGTGCAGTATTCCGCAGGAGTAGTTACGTAAGCTTTCGGAGATACAATTTCTTTCAATAAATACTCATTGAGAATAACTTCACAATCTACTCGGTTTTTATCTTGGTTATATATGCTATTGTTTTTTTCTTCGGTTTTCATAGTTTTTCACTCAAATTACAGAACTACATTTTCAGAATTTGTAAACATCAATTAAAGCTATTGCAGGTGTTGAGCAAACTTTTCAGCCAAAGTCAGCGTAAATTCTTGCGCCCCTTTGTGATTTAGATGTCTACCATCACTGCGGTTATCAAGATTATAGAAATTAGGGAAAGTATTAGGATTATTGAAAGCCAACAGGGTGGGAATATACCCTAAATCGTAAGCTTTCATAATAGCAGCATGATCTACATCGGCCTCTAAAATTGGAGGAATAAAGAAAATAGCCTCAACTTGATTGTTGCTAATCTTCTCAAAGTTCTCAATTCTGTCAACAATATTCTTTATTATTTTGATTCCATAAGAGTCAGGTGTTAATGTATTATTTTGTTCATAATCTCCTAATTTCGCTTGTTCTAATCTCTTTAGATATCCGTCTAAATACTTGGTTTGAAAAGTTTTTTGCCATTTTTCACTATTTTCCATCCAATCCATTGCATAATATCCCTCTTCCTGGAGCATTTTGTCAGTGGATGCTATTTTTTGCAGCCCCTCTGGTAAGTTTTCTTCTTGATGATGTTGCCAAAAGTTATAAAAATAACCAATGCCTAAACATCGATAAATAAAGCTTTTTGAGTTGGCATAAATGCCGCTTATTTTTTCTTTTAAAGAATAGTTAGAACTGAGAATAACTTGAAAATTTTCTATCGTTTGTAAAGGTGTATGCCAATAAACATTTCTAGCGGAAGTGGGAGCAATTAAAATAAAATCATTAACTAAACAGTCTAAAAATATCCATTTTAATTTTGCTGGTTTTAAATCTAAAACTTTTTGCAAATAGAAATCTAATTCGGCTACATTGGCAGCCATGATCCCAAAATTGAATGATTTGATATTCTTACCATTCGCTGTCATTGCTTCATCAAATATTTTGGGGATAACTTCCTGATATGTGGTACTTGCTCCAAAAAAAACGGCATCATAATCATCTTTGTGTTCAGTAAAGTATTGCCATTTAATAGCGATATCTTCAAGATTATGCGGATTGTTATAAGCTTGTGAAACTATATTGATAAATCCAGAAGTAAACATCAAAGTTAGCATAAAGATTATGCTATAAAAAAACATGATGACTGGTTTCGGCAAGACTTTTTTCAAAATATATACATTCATGGTGAATTATCTAAATATTATTAAAGAATCTTATTCTGATTAAGAAGATGCTTTTAAAGAATTGATTTTCAACTCATAAACATTCCAAAATGTTCCTTGTAAAGACGAGTGTTTCACCCCCTGAATGCGATTTTTAACAGACACCATTGATAAAGAGTTCACGAGATAAATAAACGGTAGATATTCCTGACTGAGCTTTTGAGTTTCTGCATAAATTTGTTTTCTTTCTGCTTCATTTGCTGCTGCACCTTGAATATAAAGGTCAGAAATTTTTTGTTCCCAATCTGCTACTTGCTGTCCAGTAATCGGTATTTGTCCCGCTTGGGGTTGACGATTAAAAAAGTGCCAATTTCCTTGAGTAGACCAAAAATTGATGGTTTCGTGGGGTTCTATTGTCATCGGAAAACCATCAAGAAGATGACAATCCCAATTTAAACGATTTGTTAATTTGTCTACAATCAATCCCACTGGAATTAAATTTACATCTACTTGTATCCCTATCTGACGCAAATCTTCTTCAATCAAAAGAGCAATGTTCTGCATAACTTTATTAGCAACATTGGCGGTGAGTGTAAACCGGACGCGATGTCCATCGCTATCGAATAATTCACCTTGATTGTTGTATCGAAAACCTGCTTTGATTAGTAATGCTTTGGCTTTTTGTGGGTTATATTCGTAGACTGGTAAACCTGCTTGTGGAGCAAGATAGTAAGGGCTTTGTGCTGCTATCGGCGAGTTTTGCATGGCTCCCACCCCCGCAAATATGTTGTTAATCATCCGGGGGCGATTGATGCTATATGCAACAGCTTGGCGGAATTCTACTGTATTGAACCAGCGTGATTTAATTGGATCAACTAAAGGCTGACCGTTTCTCACGCCTGTATTCAAATTAAACATCATTGCTGTAGTTCCTAGTTGAGAACCACCGTTATAAATTGTGAATTTACCCCTTTTTTCTTCTCGTTTTAATAAGGAAAAATATCTGGAATTTACATCTATATAATCCAGTCCACCAGAACGAAATTGAATTAATGAAGTATCATTATTATTGACGGTACTGATAATAATGCGTTCAATATAGGGCTGAGATTGATTGTGAATATCTTTACGCCAGTAATAAGGATTTTTACGTACAATTATCCGCTCACCGGGAATATAAGAATCTAATTTATAAGCACCGTTGCTGACAATTTGGTTGGGTGGTGTATTTGTACCCCAAGTTGAGAGAAATAACGGTCTACCTGCGGAGTCTTTTTTGATGATACTATCTCGTAGAATATGAGCAGGTAAAATTTCTAGTTTTGTTGTTCGCAGAAAGGGCGCAAAAGGTTCTGGAAGGTTAAACTCAACGCGCCAATTATCCAGTTTTTTGACGGTGGGAAAACTGCGATTTTTGCCTATTTGTAAAAAATCTTTGGCATAGGAAGGAATAGCAGGGTTAGTGTAAATATCTTTATAAGTAAAGACCACATCATCAGCAGTTAGGGGTTGACCGTCTGACCATTTTAGCCCTTTTCTGAGTGTGAAAGTAATGCGCTTTTGGTCTGCGGAAATGTCCCAAGATTCGGCTAAGGCTGGTTTAATTTCTCCTTGTCCATTTTCCCTAATTAACCCTTCATAGAGTAAATTTAAAATACCAACTCCCTGTTCCATGAGTTGGGGATTAAAAGTGTTAGGTTCAACGGGACTACTGAGAATGATTTGAGAGTCGTTGACTGGTTTGGCTAACAGTTGAGTAGGCACACAACTATTTACTGCGATCGCCACAATTCCCAGGATGAATCCTAGTATAATTGGCAATCGCCAACGGCGATTAGAAGTAAATTTCCTCAATCTTGCCATAGTTGTGTTCCCAAAAATTTCAGTTATGCCAATTTGAGAAAAGAATGCAACAGATACACAGCCCTAACTCCTTGTGATGTTTCGATTTTTTAGAGTAAGTTTTCAGCCATCCTCTTAATTTTGAATTTTGAATTTTGAATTTTGAATTTGTATTACCTGCCCTACATGGCACTGTATCCCCCATCCACCATCAAAATTTCTCCTGTGACATAAGAAGCTGCTTCTGAGGCGAGAAATATGACAGGGCCGATCAGTTCCTCTGGTTTACCTCGTCGCCGCATGGGAATTACCGCATTTAGATGTTGCTGATCTTCTGCTGGTGGACGGCGAAATACTTCTGTACCTTCCATAATGTTGTCGATATAACCGGGAGCAAAAGCATTAACGCGAATATGATGATCTGCCCATTCTAGTGCTAGCGATCGCACTAATAAATTTACACCTCCTTTTGATGCTGTATAAGCCGCCGAGCCACTAATACCCACTACACCACCAATGGAGGAGTTCATAATAATTGAGCCGCCTGTTCCTTGTTCAATCATTTGTTTAGCGGCTAATTGAGCGCAGTGAAAATACCCTTTAAGATTGATGTTAATGATGTTATCCCACTCCAATTCTTCTAACAAAGCTGCGGATTTGATGATATCAATTCCGGCATTACACACCATAATGTCAAGTTGATGATAATTGGCGATAGTTTGCTCAATTAGGTGTACACAATCTTGACGATTTCTGACATCGGTGGGGATAGCGATCGCTTCGCCTCCAGCCTCCTGTATCATTTGGGCTGTTTGTTCGGCTTCTGCTGCTTTAATATCAGCAACTACCACCTTTGTACCTACAGATGCTAATCCTTGTGCGATCGCTCTGCCGATACCTCGTGCAGATCCGGTGATAATGGCTACTTTACCTGTTAGGTCAAAAAGGGAGGGTTTCACGGTTTTTTAGTTTGAATAAGGGTGATTTAAAGATTATTTATCACGCAGAGACGCGGAGGCGCAGAGAGAGTATTAATATTGTGTCAATTCTCAGTTTTCCACTCTTTTTCTTCCCCTCTTGAAATAAATATTTATCCCAAAGGTTCACTATTTAGTAAATGGCTGATGGTTTCTGCTTGTTGAACAATGGTAGGTTTTTCAAATGGGAAAGTTAAGGGTAACTCTATTTGCAAAGCTTGCTGTAATTTATAGATGACTTGTAAAACTAGGGCTGAATGTCCTCCAATTTCAAAAAAGTTATCTTCGGTGCTGATGTGTTCTAATCCTAAAACTTCTTGCCAAATAGTTAATATGACTTCTTCAATTGAGTTACTTGGTTGAGTAAATTCTTTGACAGTTTTGTTGTTAGCTAGTGGTAATTGATGATTTTGAATTGGTAATTTATTACCTTCATTTAAAAAGGGCAGTTCCCCAAGTCGTTGGTTAGGATTAGTAACTATATGTTCTAGCAATTTTTGAAATACTTCTACCATTCTGGTAATAGTAGTATCTGCAAATAAATCGGTTTTGTAGACTAACGCGCCTTCAATTCCCGCAGATGTTTCTTGCAGGGTTAAATTTAAGTCAAATTCGGCTGTGTCTTTGGTATCTGTGGCTATAAACTCCTCTTTTAAAGTTAAATTTGCTAGTTTTAAATCATCTTCTGGAGTGTTTTGGAAGACAAACATCACTTGAGCTAGTAGTGTGTGACTAGCATCTCTGACTGGTTGCATTTCTTCTACTAGCTTGATGAAGGGCATTTCTTGATGTGCATACACTCCTAAAGCTACTTCTCGCACTCGCCGCAGTAGTTCTCTGAAGGTGGGATTTCCTGCTAAATTCGTGCAGAATGGTAGTAAGTGGACAAAGAAACCAATCAATCCTTCTGTTTCTGGGCGGGTACGATTAGCAACTGTGCTACTAACAATGATGTCTGGTTGTCCTGTGTAGCAGAAAAGCAATGTCTTGAGTGCTGCTAATAAGGTCATAAATAGGGTTACGCCTTCCTCCTGACTCACGTTTTTTAATGCTTTGGTTAAGTCGGGAGAAATTACCAAGGGATGACGCGCACCTGTGAAGGTTCTCTGTTGTGGGCGTGGATAGTCTGTTGGTAGCTGTAAGATGGGAGGGGTAACACCTAGATGTTGTCGCCAAAATTGCATTTGTGATTGTAAAATTTCCCCCTGTAATAATTGCCGTTGCCAATGGGCAAAGTCTGCATATTGTATGGGTAACTCTGTAAGTGGGGAAGGTTTACCTTGAGCAAATGCTTCATAAAGGGTTGCCAATTCTTGAGTCAATACACTAAAAGACCAACCATCAGCAACAATATGGTGGGTAGTGACAATCAATAAATGCTCGGTTTCACTTAATCGCCACAGTTTACTCCGCAATAATGACCCTTGTGCTAAATCGAAAGGCTGTTTAATCTCTTTTTCTGCTTGTCGTTTTACTTCGGTTTCGGAAATGGTTTGTGCATCTATAACTGCAAAGTCAAATACAGGTTGAGGGGAAATTGCATAAACCACTTGTCCGTTTGCAACTTTAAAGGTGGTTCGTAATGTTGCGTGTCTTCTGACAATTTCCTTTAAACTCTGCTCTAAAGCTTGCACATCCAGCCTACCTGTGACACGATAAACTAGGGGCAAGTTGTATACAGGATTACCGGGGTAGAATTGCTCGAAAAACCAAAACTCTAACTGAGTTAAGGAAATTGGTAGGATTGTGTCTTCTGTGCGCTCGACTTGCACAGGTACAATTTCCGGCAAAGATTCTTGCTGAATAGCTGTTTCGACGGTTTTGGCTAAGGTGGCGATCGCCGGATATTCAAATAAACTCCTCAGAGGTAATTCTATCTTAAAGGCTTTGCGTGTCAGTGAAATTACTTGAGTAGCTAGTAAAGAATGTCCACCTAAGTTAAAAAAGTTGTCGTAAATACCAACTTGTTCTAACCCTAAAACATCCCGCCAAATACCCGCTAAAATTTCTTCTGTGGGAGTACGGGGTGCAACAAAGGTTTGCGCTAATTCTGGTCTGCTAGCGGTTGGTTCTTTTAAAGCGCGACGATTAACTTTACCATTAGCAGTTAAGGGAAATGACTCTACCTGCACAAAAGCCGATGGAATCATGTAATCTGGTAACTGGTCTTGCAGAAAATCACGCAACTGTTCAACAGTAATTGTCTGTCCTTGAATGGGGACAAAGTAAGCGACTAAATATTTTTCTCTGGCACTTTGTCCGAATACCTTAGCAACGGCTTGGTTGATTTGGGGATGTTTGCTCAATACCGCTTCTACTTCCCCAAGTTCCACCCGAAAACCCCGGACTTTGACTAAATCATCTATCCGTCCCAAAAATTCGATGTTGCCATCTGGTAAATATTTAGCTAAGTCGCCTGTTTTGTATAGTCTTTTGCCTTGGAGGGTGTAGGGGGAAAAACCTTCTGCCTCCTGCCTCCTGCCTTCTGCCTTCTCAAAGGGATTGGGAATAAACTTCTGTTGTGTCAAATCTGGGCGGTTGAGGTAGCCACGGGCTAAACCTTCACCGCTAACGTAGATTTCCCCAGGGACACCAATTGGTAAGGGTTGCAGATTGCGGTCTAATAGATAAACTTGCACGTTAACGGCAGGTTTACCAATGGGGGGATAAATTGGCCATGTTTCTGGTTGCTGGCTGAAGGTATAGGCTGTAACTAAGTCTGCTTCTGTAGGGCCATAGAAGTTGTAGAGTCTACAATCTTCTAAACGTTGAAACAGCTTAATCATGGGTTGGGTGATTTGCAACTGTTCCCCACAGGCGATCGCTTCTCTGATGTGTTTAAATAGATGCTCTTCTTCTCCGTATATTTCCGCTAATTGTTGCCAGAGGGTGACGGGAAGAAACACTTTTGCAATTGGTTCTGTTGCGAGTAAGTTAATTAGTTTATCTAAGTCTTTGCGATCGCTTTCGGGAATCATGTACAGTGTACCGCCCAAACCCCACGCCGCAAACATTTCATGATAGCTAACATCAAAGCTGAGGGAGGCAAACTGAAGCACACCTACGCCTGTTGCCATCTGCGCTTGATGGTGTTCTACTAAATTGGTGAGTGAGCGATGGGGGACAAGAGTACCTTTTGGTGTGCCTGTAGACCCGGAAGTATAGATGATGTAGGCTAAATTATCTGCTTGTGTTTGGGTTTGGGGATTGATATCAGATTCTTTGGCTATCTCCTGCCATTGTTCATCTAACAGAATTAGATGGTGGTGAAAATCCTGCTCCAGCAATGGCTTTAAACTAGCCTGAGTTAAGACAACACTGGCGCGACTATCTGCCAGCATAAATGCTAAACGCTCTGACGGATAGGTAGGGTCAAGGGGAAGGCAAGCACCGCCAGCTTTCAAGGTTGCTAAGATGGCAATTGCGGCTTCTAGAGAACGTTCTAAACAAATCCCTACAGGTGCATCAGGTTTGATACCCAAACTTTTTAGATGGTGGGCGAGTTGGTTGGCGCGTTGGTTTAACTCTTGGTAGGTGAAGCTGTGATTCTCATATACCACCGCTACATCTGCGGGTGTTTTTGCAACTTGCTGCTCAAATACTTGATGAATGCAATCTGTGATCGGATGGGTGGCTGGGGTAGCGTTCCATTCTACTAACAGTAAATTTTGTTCTGCTGGTGTGAGTAGGGGTAGTTCGGCTGCACGACGATGAGGGTTAGTGACAATTCCCTGTAACAGTGTGAGCAAATGACCAATCATCCGATCAATGGTATCTGCATCAAAGCGATTGCAATCATAATTGATTTTGATGGCTAGTTCTTCACCGGGAATTGCAACCACAGTTATAGGATAATTCGTTTCGCCCAAGGCTTGGCGATCGCCTATTCGCAAATTATCAGGAAGTGCTTGCAGTGTGGCGTTAACAGGATAATTTTCAAACACCACAATGCTTTCAAATAAAGGTTGATGGCGAGGAATTGCACTCACACCTTGAATATCTACCAGTGAGGTGTAGGAATACTGCTCCCGTTCTATATGTTCTTGTTGCAACTGCACTAGCCAAGGTAACAAATCATCTGTTTCTGGGATTTTTACCCGCACAGGTAAGGTATTAATAAACAACCCTACCATTGATTCCACACCAGATAAATGATGCGGACGACCGGACACTGTAGCCCCAAATACTACATCAGATTCATCACTGTAGCGACTCAATAACAAAGCCCAAGCAGCCTGTACTAAAGTAGAAACAGTAAGATGATGTTGTTGAGCAAAAGATTTAATTTTTGCAGTTGCTGCTGCTGATAAATTTTGATGTCGAATATAACTATTTTGTGGCTGAGAAACCTGCCCTACAGTTTGTTCCACCACCAAAGGTGTAGGTGTCGTAAAACCTTCCAGAGTCCGCCGCCAAAATTCCTTAGCAATAGACAAGTCTTGTTGCTGCAACCAATTAATATAATCTCGGTAAGGACGAGATGGAGTTAAATATAATTTTTGATGATTAGTGATGCCATCGTAAACAGCAAATATTTCTTTAAACAGAATCGGCCAACTCCAACCATCAAGTAATATATGATGAAAGCTCCAAACAAAATGATAAGTGTCGTCTGCCAACCGAAATAATACAAACCGCATCAAGGGAGCTTTATCAAGTTGAAACCCTTGCTGTTTATCGTTGGTTAAAAAAGCATTAATTTCTGTTTGCTGTTCCTCGTTTGACAGAAAACGTAAATCTTGATTAATCCAAGGTAAACTAACTTGTTTACGTACTATTTGTAATGGCTGTTTACGGTTATTCCAAACAAACAAAGTCCGTAAAGCCGAGTGTCTTTGTACCACCTGTTGCCAAGCTTGCTCAAATGCACCTGGATTTAAATCACCATGCAGCGTAAAGCGAAACTGTTCAAAGTAGATTTTTGATTCTGGCTGATAGAGGGTATGAAATAGCATCCCCTCCTGCATTGGCGAAAGTGGGTAGATGGCTTCAATATCTTTATTTTTATTTTGTTGTTGTATAGCTACCATTGTTATTGGTTTATATTAAATAAATTTACTAAAAATTGTTATTAAACTAATTAAAAAGCTGCCGTTGATAATCCACCATCAACGGGAATAGTTACACCTGTGATATAACTAGCGCGTTCTGAACTGAGAAAAGCCACTAAATCAGCCACCTCCCTAGAAAGTCCACGACGACCTAGAGGAATGCTGTTATCTATTCCCTCTATAATCCTCTCAATATTTCGGTCTTCTTTTTGGGCAAATACTTCTAAATATTCTCGATGTCTGGGTGTATCAATAATACCGGGGTTAACAGCGTTAACTAATACATTCCACTTGGCGACTTGGGTAGCTACAGATTTAGTAAAGTTAATTAATGCTGCATTCGCTACTCCTGATTTAATTAAACGTGGTGAAGGTTCTTTCCCGGATGTACCAATAATGTTGATTATCCGTCCCCATTGTTGATTTTTCATGGTAGATAAAACCAAATTGGTCATACGGATATAGCCCATTAATTTCCCTTCAAATACAGTTGACCAATCCTGCTCAGATATATTTTCAACTGCAACGCTGGCAAATTTAGCTCCATCAGAATTATTGACCAAGATATCGATTTTACCAAATTGATTCAGGGCTAACTCAACTAATTTTTCTGAGTCGGTGGCGTGGTGAACATCAGCACAGCAAGTAATAATTTTGCCGGGAGAATTTACCAATTTTTGATAAGCTTGTTCTAAGCGTTCGGTATTTCTCCCGCAAATTACTAAATGACAGCCTTCTGCTGCTAGTTTTTCAGATATGGCATAACCAATACCAGCACTAGCACCTGTCACTAAAGCTACTTTCCCTGTTAGTCCTAAATCCATGCTTAATAGTCCTCTAGGTTGCAGTTAGCGATCGCGCAGTTATTTTTTTCAAATCAGCTTCTTGTTCCGATAAATCAGCACAAGGTAAAATTGAAATTTTCACCAAGGTTACTGTTTCCTCAGAAGTATTATATCCTCCACAAATCACATTAGCTGGAGCATAATAAATACTACCATATTCTATTAATTCCTGTTCCTCTCCCACAGTCATCATCAATTGACCATTTAGGATAATTCCCATTTCTTCCTTATCAGATTGATGGATGGGTATTTTTCCTGCTGGTGGAATTTTGATGATAACAATTTCAAACCAAGAAGCTACAACATATTCAGAGGGTAAGCCAGTAATTTCATCTTCTTTAGGCGATACCTTCAGAAATACTTCGTCGTTGTTGGCTGATGGCAAAGTATTTATAGTACGTTTGACATCAAACACCAAGGCTGTTTCTGGAAAAATATTCACAGAACCATGAGGTACAAAAGCATTAGCAATGTAAGCTTGTTGTAGTGGTTCAATAATTTCTGTAATGCCATTGACGTTCATTTCTAAACGTCCAGAAATTATCATTCCCATCTGACTTTCAAGATGTTGATGTAGTGGGAAAGTTGCTCCAGGTGCAAGATACACGAGTTGTACAAGGGTATCTTGACAATCGAAGGCGATTAATTCTACATCCGCATTCAGTTGTGTAACTTTGGGTGTGGGAAAAAATTGACTCATTAGTTTATGCTATTTTTTTTATAGAAAATTGACCAACTCATAGGAATTTTGCCATAAGTAGAAATAAACTCTAAATCATAGGCTTCAACCGCATTTTTATTAGTAATCGCTAGAGTCGCTAAACCCTTTTGTACTTGAATAGCTGCATCGCTAGTTGAAGTAGACAAATCAACTTGAATTTCTGATTGATCTTCCGATTCTGGTAAAAGTTGCGATAACAAAGGTAAAGGTGCAGGATGGGTAACAATTCTCGCCCCTTTAAAAGTTACATCTGTATTTTTCTTTTTAGCTAATCCATACACTGGAGTTGGATAGATAAAAATGAAGCCTAAATCAAAACTTGGCTCCATATAAAATTCATTAATCGAGTCGTAAGCATGAGGAACTACAGCCAAATCAATTTGGTTTTGTAGCAAGGCTGTTTTCACATCTGGAAAGCTATCAAATAACTGAATTTCTCCAGTCAAGTTTTCTGCTTCTAATTGTTTGACTATATAACTAGAAGCATAGTCACTACTCGTACCACTAGGGCCTAATGTACCGATAACTAAAGTTTTTTCAGCAGGAGTAGGAGGTCTAAATTCAATGGAAAATTTCAGCATAGTTTTAACCAAAATCTGATATTTGAAGTAAAAAAGTTAAAAATATTAATGTTTAAACATCATCTGCACCCAAGATTAATTTTCGGTCTATATATTCAGACTTACTCTGACTTAAAATCAATGCAGTTAGTACGAGAGCCGTGCCAATTAAACCACGTACTCCAAACTTCTCACCGAGTAGCCAAAAGGAAAAAACAGAGGTAAGTACCGGATCAAGGGTACACATTAGCGCAGCTTCAGAAGCGGAAATCCATTGCTGGCCTATAGTTTCTAACCAGATACAGGCGGCAGTTCCGACTAAAGCCAGGTAAAGAATAATACCATAGTTATGGGTCAGAGTCTCAAATTGTCCAACTATCTCCGGTGCAGCCCAGACTGCACTTAATACTGCTATGAGCCAAAGTTGGATGGCAGTGAGAGATAGGGTTGAGTGCCGTTGTACGCTTCCCTGAAGTACCAGCATATACACCCCGTAAACGAAGGTATCGCCAAATAACAGTAAATCCCCTATGCCTAGTGAACCATTTTCCCAACACATAATGCCGATACCTGTGAGGGCAATACCGGCGGCGAGTAGGGTTTTCAGCAGCAATGACTGACCAAAGAAAGCACCTAGTAAGGGTACGATGATCACATTCAAGCTGAAAATAAATCCTCCTCGGTTAGCATTGGCAGTTTCCAGCCCCAACGCTTGGCAGGTGAAGCAAATAAACAGCAGCAGTCCTAAAACTAGGCCATCGCGTAAGATTTGCGGATTGAGTCCGCGTAGGTATGGGGTAAATATTGCTGCTGCAACGGTGAAACGGCTAGCTGTGAGTACAGCTGGTGAAAAGCTAGTGACTGCATTTTTAGTTAGTGGAAAAGTTGTTGCCCAGATGAGACTAACGAGCGCGATCGCTATTAGTCCCTGAATATGCAGGGCGTTTGGCGTGGGTTGGTTGCAGTCATCTACTTTCATGTTACATTTATCACTCGTTGACAGCAGAAGGCAGGGGAGGAATTAATTCAAAATACTCCTAGGTCGAAGCAAGCTACAAAATTCAAAATTCAAAATTAAGAATTTCTCAGGACTCCTCACTTTTGGACAGGTTGCAATACGCCAGAACTTCTCAGTTCTGACAAGGTGGTATTGCCAGTACAAAATAGTGCTGTTTCCAGTTCAGCAATGAGGATTTCGACCAATTCCTCAACGGCAACTTCTGATTCCACGGCGGCGGCTAAAAAAGGTCGGGCTAATCCGGCTAAGTCTGCTCCTAATGCGATCGCTTTGGCAACATCCAAGCCGTTGCTTAGTCCACCAGACGCAATCAAGGGAATTGTCAGGTTACTAGCCCGGATAGAAGTTATACACTCTGCGGTTGGTAAACCCCAATCGCCAAAAGTTTGTCCTAAACGGCGTTGTTTGTTGTCTTGAGCGCGTTGGCTTTCTACCTTCGCCCAGGAAGTTCCACCAGCCCCAGCCACATCAATCGCTGCTACTCCCGCATCAATTAACTTTTGTGCCATCACCGCAGAAATGCCATTGCCCACTTCTTTGGCAATCACCGGCACGGGTAACTTTTCACAAAGCTGGGCAATTTTACTTAATAAGCCCCGAAAATTTGTATCTCCTTTTGACTGGACACACTCTTGCAAGGGGTTAAGATGTAAAATCAGGGCATCAGCCTCTAGGGAGTTTACCAGATGCAAACACTCATCCAGCCCACAGCCATAATTTAGTTGCACCGCCCCCAAGTTAGCTAACAATAAAATGTCCGGCGCAAAGGAACGCACGGCAAAGGTAGGGGCTAAATGAGGTTGTTCAATCGCAATTCTTTGTGAGCCAACCCCCATTGCTAATCGGTAGCGTTGAGCCACTGTAGCTAAACGAGTGTTAACTAACTTCGCTAACTCTGTCCCCCCAGTCATGGAAGAAATCAACAAAGGCGCACCGAGATGCTTACCTAAAAAGGTTGTTTGCAGGTTAATGTCACTGCGGTTGATTTCCGGCAGACAATGATGAGTAAAGCGATAGCTTTCAAATCCGCTAGTTACTTGCTGAAACTGGACATCTTCTTCTAAGCAGACACGGAGGTGGTCAGCTTTGCGAGTCTCAATTTCTGTTGCAGCATTGACTGATGGTACAGTAGTAGTCATAAGGGTTTCTGGTGATGACTGGTTAATGGCAGCTTCAGGCGGATAGCCTCCTGAAACTTAGCAACATCATACTCGGCAATACTGAATACACCTGTTTTCTCAAACAGCCGTGAGGAAACGCTGTCTTGACAGATATAGTTAACGCGAATGTCCTCATGTAGCGATTCCACCAGTAATTGAATATTCGCTAGTCGCGCTTTTTCAATGGCTTGACTGTGAGGATCGTTAGGGTCAAGGACATGGCCATAACTACGCACGTGAAAACGGCATTCTCTCGGCCCGGCTGGCACTAAGGAAAAAGTTTGTACGTGTTCAGGAAATACGCTCAAGGAAAAAGGCATGGGTATTTCTTCTTGAGCCGACATGGAACAGAAGGCTGAAAAACACAGGGTTTCGGGTAAAGCCTGGTTTTCCGCCGCAAATTCTTGTAATTCCTGCTCACGTTCCCAAGAATGACGAGCGATCGCCTTAGCAGCATCATAATATTGTCGCTCGATGGGGGTTAAACTGGGTGAAGCCGGGTCACGCATGGGAATAATCATACCGTTGATGCCTTCACAATCACTCGACACTCCAAAGCGACGAGTTAAACCTTTGTGCATCATCGGAAAGTGGTAATCTTCTAGGAAGTTCTCCCACAGTAATTTATAATCCACCTCCACATTAATGCAATAGTGACCGATGCTACCAATCGGTTGCATCTTTTCCAGTTGGTAGGGTTCTAATAAGCCGGGTTGATACCAACTTTCGGCTAATCTTGAACCTTCCCAAGTAAAACGAATGAAAATAAAGCCATAAAAAATGTCAATGTCGATGGGTTCTAAACCGTAATTGGGTAAACCAAATTGCGGATAGTTCGCCCGTTGGGTAACATCAGGAAGTTTACCCGCGAAAATTTCACCGCTTGCGGTGCGAATGACGTAGGCACGTTCACCTACAATATCCAACCAAGTAAAGTTACCTGGTTGGGGAATTTCGTTAATATGACAAACAAATTGCCAAGTTGGTTTAATTAAATGCTCCACTTCCAGCGCGAATAACGCTGCATCGCCATAAATCCAAATTGGTAATGCTTGTCTTCTTTCTTCTGCTGCAAAATCTTCTCGATGCTCAGGCTCAACTTTCGGATATTCTCTAGGCTGGCCAATTAACTGCTGTTGCTCATCCAGGCTGTAGATTCGTTGCAGCACTGCATCCAATTCTGTAGTTAAGCCATCACTATCAACGGTGAGGATAGCTTGTTTTAGTTCCCCAATTAATGAATCTAAAATTAATTGCTGGCTAAGGTTGGTTTCTCCTTGGTTGATGTCTGCAATTAGCTGCTGTAATTGTGCTTCTAAATAACCAATTCTCAACCACAGGCGAATTGTTTCTGGAAGTGTGGCTATTTCCCCATCTGCATAACCAGGACTCACAGAATTGAGCAGATTTGTAATTTCTACGCCGATGTTTTGAGGGCTTGGTGGCGGTGTTTCTGCCTGATGCTGATGATTTTGAGCAATTCTGGCAAAAACACGTTGATTGTCAGCAATTTTTGTTTCAAAAACTTGTAAACTATAATTTTTTAGGTCAAAATCTGCTCCAAACTCTCCCCTATTTGCCCCTGGTGCATTCTTGCAATGACCATCTGCGCCAAATGCCCATCCATGATAAGGACAAAGCACTGATTTATCTGCACCTATACAACCTTTACCCTCAAATACTGGTGATTGGCGATGAGTGCAAACGTTGAGGAAAACGCGAATCGTTCCGTCTGATTGACGTACAGCTACCAAAGGTTCTTGAAAAATCTGCACAGTCACAAAATCCCCAGGTTGGGGAATTTCTGTGGTGTGACAAATAAAATACCAGTCTTTTTCTAATTCCGATGGTTCAACAAATATGGAACGCAGAATTTTAGCGACAAAATAATTATAAACAATTTTGATATTGACCTCTGGCTGATGATGTTGATTATATTCATCAACCGCATTTGTTAGATATTTATAGGCTGTTTCCACAGCAGTATCGTGCTTTGCTGCTAGTAGATTAGTAATAAAATTATTCCAGGCTAGTTCATCATTTTTAGCGAAATTATTACCCATAGCAGCAAGGTTATATTGCTGCCTTCCCACTTCCACAAAAAGTTTACATAGTTCCTTTTCTTTCACTAAAACCATCTCATTTATTCCCTGATTTTCATTTTATAACAAACTGGTTTTTTAAAGATGCTTAAAAAGTTTTTTTGTGTTACTTCGCCTACCGCAAGCGGTTCAGCTTGAGTGGATGAGAAAGCTTCAAATTATTTTGTTTGTTAATCACCTAGTGGTAAGGAATAGTGAGAAACTATCGTCTTACACTCGCAATGAGTTGTTATTTAATTGTGGCACTACTAAAGAATCAATGTAACCTAATTGTTCTAACTTGTTTAAAATTTTATTAGCACTTTCGGCAACACTTTCTTGATTAGTTTTGCATTCAATATCTGGTGTGAGAGGTATTTCGTATAAATCATCAATTCCGGTGAAGTTTTTGATTTCCCCGGCTCTAGCTTTTTTATACAAACCTTTCACATCTCGCTGTTCGCAAACTTCTAAGGGTGCATTGACGTATACTTCAATAAAATCACCGATTTTTGCTTTCACTTCTTGGCGAACTGCTCGATATGGTGAGATGGCTGAAACCAGGACAATGACGTTATTTCTAGTTAACAGGTGAGCGACAAAACCAATGCGCCGAATATTTTCGTCCCTATCCTCCTTGCTGAAAGTTAAACCTTTACTTAAGTTTTGTCGGACTACATCGCCATCTAGCACTTCCAGTTTATAACCGTGCGATCGCAGTTCTGTTTCTAAATACTGACTGATGGTAGTTTTACCAGCACCACTCAAACCAGTTAACCAAATTGTCACACCACGTTGTTGTTTCACCACCCCACCTCTACAATTTTCCTAAACGGCTGGTCTAAAAAAGTGTGTTTTGCGAGTTTTAATCTTACCTTTCTCAAAAGAGTAGACATCAGCAAAAAGTTCATCTATTTGACAAGCTTCTTTGCTAACGCCCACAAATCTCCCCCAACAAGCTCCATAACTGCCATCAATTGTAACACGCTCGATGTAATGTTTACCTGATGCAATTACTCTTTCCATTTTATAAAACTTCAGCAAGCGTTCAATGCCAACAAAAGCATTGTAACCCGGACGCTCATAGATGATATTTTTATCAAAAATATTTGTGAGATTTTCCCATTGACAGGCATCAACAGCATGAAATAAATCAATTACTAATTCACTGTAATCTGTGAGGATTTGCGAGTTACCATTGAAATACATAATTACACTCCTGTTATGTATTTTGTTTCGCTGCTTCAATCAGTTGCTAATAACCAATACCGGATATTAATCAATACCTAGCAATTGGCTATTAGCCATAAGCAATATTTGATATTATTCTTCCAGAATTGGTTCAGGAATCACGGGTACTGGATGGTCAAGTCGATAGGCATTCCAAGGTTTGAGAAAAGCTTCTCGTCTCATTCCCGAAAACCTACTGATTTGTTTATGATATAGACTTTCGTAAAAATCTAACTCTTTCTTTAAGTAATAGGGAGCTTTTTCCCCATAAATTTTGACAAACATTCTATAAGTATTATAATGTTTAGCGGCCACATCCTCTGTATAAGACATCAAATCATCCTCGATGTCATTTAAAACTTCTAAAGGCCACATCAGTCTTAGTTCTTCATTTAACTCATCTTCTTGGTAATTTAAACCTAACATTTTCAGCAAAGTACAGTGCAGAATTCGATAGTCAGAAGAACGCAATTCTGCCGCCTGTTTAATCATGCCATGAGTCACATGAGAACTAGATAATAACTTTGTTTCTAATTCAAAATACTCGCCTAGCTTCTCCATATAAAATTCAACTTGGCAATGTTTGAGATTATATTCTTCCAAAACAGCTAGAATCATTTCCTGTTTTGCTTGCCAAGGGGAATTTTGCAGTTTTTCACAACCATCATGTTGGATTCTTTCTACTTCGTCATCAGTTTGATAAACCAGAGCTTCGATAAAACCTAAGATGGGATAAAACCGAAAGAAGTCATTCATTGAGAGATTATAAATTGGAAAATAATAAAGGATAAATTCTCTCAATACTCTGCTAGACCGCCGCATACTTTGATAAGAAATGCAGGAGATTTTGGAAGCGAGTTTATTAACTAAAACTCCTGAATCCCGCGTGGTTGTGAGTGTTGCTTTCGAGATTGTCATAAACAATGAATATTATTGGTATGGAAGAAGGAAAACAAGGGACAAAGTGATGACAAATCTTCTCTTAATAGAGATGAGTTGTGAACTACTTTATTCAATTTCTGCTAGCAGTTCATCCAAGGCTTCTTGACTCAAATTAACTTCGGGAAAATCTGAAGGTGTATAACCTCCTGCTTCTGTTGATAAACAGTGGTCAATAATTGCTTCTAGGGTTTTCACATAGTTGTTAGCCAAGTTTTCTACTGTAGACTGGTGATGGAAAGCCGAGCTATATTTCCACTCCAGTTGCAATCTGCCCTCAATCACTAATCCATTCACATTCAACAAATGGCGGCGTTGTCCTTTGGGAGAGTGAATAGAACCGCTAGATTCTTGAGCATATTTCCAACCCAGAGACGCTAGGTGTGTTTGGTCGAATTGACCTAAGTAGTTGAAGCTGACCTGAGCTTGGGGAAGTAGCCCAAGTTGCTGATTGATGGCTGCATCCCGGCTGAGATACCGCAGGATACCGTAGCCAATACCTCGGTTGGGGATGTGTCGCAGTTGCTCCTTGACTGACTTAAGAGCTTCTCCAGGGTGGTGAAGACCTGCTTTTAAGCAAACGGGAAAGATACTGGTAAACCAGCCGACTGTCCGGGACAAGTCTACATCTGTAAATAAGTCCTCCCGTCCGTGTCCTTCTAATTCAATCAGTAGAGAATCGTAGCCTGTCCATTGGGCAAAACTTTCTACTAATGCGGTCAATAGTACATCGTTAATTTGGGTGTTGTACGCGACCGGGACATCCTGTAGCAGAGCGCGAGTCTGTTCTATACTCAGGGATACAGAAACAGTGCGACTTGAGCCGACAGTGTTGGCTGATGCAGTAGCGGGAAAGTCTAAGGGTAAAGGAGCAACTGCGAACTGCATGGAGTCGAGCCAATAGTCTATTTCCCGGTGCAGTTCTGGATCTGCTGCATAATTCTGCAATCGAATTGCCCAATCTTTAAAGGATGTGGTTTTTGCAGGGAGTTGGATGTGATTTCCACTATCTAATTGTTTGTAGGCTTGAGATAAATCTTCTAGCAATATCCGCCAGGAAATCCCATCTACCGCTAGGTGATGGATGACAATTAGCAGCCGACTAGGAGAAGATTCGCCTAAGTTAAACAGCAGGACTCGCATGAGCGGCCCGTCTGCTAAATTTAGCGATCGCTGGATTTCCTCTGCCTGACTCTCAATAGCTTTTGTTTGTGCTGCTGGAGCAAGATGGGATAAATCAGCGATCGCTAAGGATAGGTCATCGCACACATCACTGTTGTACTGCTGCCATTGCGTTGCTTGCTGCACATACCGCAGTCTTAAAGCATCGTGATGGTATAACAGCTTTTGTAATGCCTGTTCTAATAATTCCGGCTTGATATGGGGCGGAACTTCTAGCAGGACGGATTGGTTAAAGTGATGGGGTTCGGCTAAATTCCGCTCAAAGAACCAATGCTGAATCGGTGTTAAGGGAACATTGCCTGTAACTAAGCCTTGTTCTGCCTTTTGGGTGGTATTTGTCACCGCTACGGCAGCTAACTCAGCGATGGTTTGATGCTGAAATAGCTGTTTTGGAGTTAATTTTAATCCAGCTTGATTGGCTCTGGCGATAATTTGGATACCGATAATGGAATCGCCACCCAACTCAAAGAAGTTGTCATGAATGCAAACTTGTTTCAATAGTAAAACATCTTGCCAAATTTGCAACAGTATTTTTTCGTTATCGGTGCGGGGAGCAACCAAGCTATTGGAGTCATTCAACTCAAACTCTGGTACTGGTAAGGCACGACGGTCTACTTTACCATTGGGGGTAATTGGTAAAGCTGCCATCACTGTGAAGGATGCCGGCACCATATAATCAGGTAGCTTTTGCTTGAGGAAGGCTCGCAACTCGCTACTGGTGGGCTGTGTTCCTTCGGGGATCAAGTATGCTGCTAAACTCTTGCTCCCCGGTTTGTCTTCTCTGGCAATCACCACAGCATCCCGTACTTGGGGATGTTGAGTTAAAACCACCTCAATTTCCGCCAGTTCTATGCGGAAGCCCCGGATTTTTACTTGGTTGTCAATGCGACTGAAAAATTCTATATTCCCGTCGGGTAAATAACGTACTAAATCCCCAGTTTTATACAGGCGATCGCTCTCTGGATGTCCAAAGGGATTAGGTATAAATTTTTGCTGATTAAGTCCGGGACGATTCCAGTAACCCCTAGCTAAACCAGCACCACCCACACACATTTCACCCCAAACCCCGACGGGTACAGGTTGGAGATTCGAGTCTAAAATATATACCTGGGTATTACCAATCACACGCCCAATGGGAATTGACTTCTCAAGTTGAGTATCCGGCGTGACCGGGAAGCAAGTAGTAAATACTGTGTTTTCCGTAGGGCCGTAACCGTTGAGGAATTTACAATTTTTCAGTTCTTGCACAACTTTTTGAACGTGAGCTACAGATAATACATCACCACCGCTCATCAGTTGACGTACAGGTTGTAAATCTGACAACCTTTCATCTACCATCAGATGGAATAAGCTGGCTGTGAGCCATAAAATACTCACCTGATAGCGTTGAATAATTTCCCCTAACTCTTCTAAAGATGGCTTTTGACTTGGCATCAAGACAAGCTTTGCACCATTCAAAAGACAAGGCCAAATTTCTAAGGTGGAAGCATCAAAGGACAGGGGGCCAAGTTGCAAAAAGACTTCTTGGGGTGTTAATGACGCATAGTTTGTTCCCTTAGCCAAGCGGACAACATTTCTATGGATAATGCAAACACCTTTGGGGATGCCTGTAGAACCAGAGGTATACATGATGTGAGTCAGGTTGTCTGGTGTCACATCTGTTTTTAGGTTCTCTGGGCTGTATTGGCTGAAGATTTCCTGATCTGTGTCTAAACAAATCACCTTAGCTGAGTTGGGGGGTAATAATCCTCTCAACTGCTGTTGGATCAGTAGCACTGATACCCCTGTATCTTGGAACATATAAGCCAAGCGTTCTTGGGGATAGGCAGGATCAAAGGGAACATAAGCACCCCCGGCTTTGTTGATGGCTAGGATACCGATGATCATTTCTAGCGATCGCTCAACGCAAATCCCCACCAATACTTCTTTCTCAACTCCCAAGGTTTGTAAATAGTGCGCCAGTTGATTGGCGCGATCGTTCAATTCCCGATATGTTAAACACTCATCTTCATACACCACCGCTACAGCGTCGGGTGTTTGTTCTACCTGTTCCTCAAATAGCTCATGAATACACTTGCTATCAGGATAAGGTATGTGAGTATCATTCCATTCCACCAACAACTGATGAAGTTCACCCTCAGTTAGCAATGGTAAAGTACCTATCGATTGCTGTGGGTTGGCGACAATTCCCGCTAATAATGTTTGGAAATGACCGCTCATTCGAGCAATTCTGTCTTCGTCAAACAAATCGGTGTTGTATTGCCAAAACCCTTGTAAGCAGTTGCCTTGTTCCCACATTTGTAATGTCAGGTCAACCTTGGCATTAACATTATCTAGATGTAGAGGATTAACAGCTAACTCAGGCGTGTCTAACTGTTCCATTGGCGCATTCTGCAATGCAAACATCACCTGGAATAAGGGACTGTGGCTGAGACTGCGCTCTATTTGTAAAGCTTCGACAATCTGCTCAAAGGGTACGTCTTGGTTAGCGTAGGCATCCATAGAGGTAGAACGTACTTGAGTCAGTAGTTCTGAGAAACTGGGATTGCCTTCTAGGCGAGTTCGCATCACCAAGGTATTGACAAAAAAGCCAATTAACCCTTCTATATCTTGTTGATTGCGGCTAGCGATGGGTGTCCCTAACAGTATGTCTGTCTGTCCACTGTAACGGCACAACAGGGTAGCATAAGCCGCCATCAAGGTCATAAATAGGGTAGTTCCTGACTTTTGGCTGAGTTCTTTTAGGGATGCTGTTAGTGTTGCATCTATCTGGAAGGAAAAACACCAACCCCGGAAAGTCTGCACGGAGGGACGCGGCCTGTCTGTCGGTAGTTCTAAAAGTGGTGGTGCGTCGGCTAACTGTTGCTTCCAGTAATTGATTTGGGTTTGTAATGCTTCACCTTGCAACCATTGACGCTGCCAAATCGTAAAGTCGGCGTATTGAATCGGTAACTCTGGCAGGGGAGAAGCATCACCTACTAAGAAACTGCGATACAAACTTGATAGTTCTTTGATGAATACTCCCATTGACCAACCATCACCGATGATGTGGTGCATGGTCAATAATAAAGCATAGGATTCTGGCTCTAGTTGGACTAAGGTAACTCGCAGTAAAAGTCCTTTGGTGAGGTCAAAGGGTTGTAGTTGATCTTGGGTGGCTACCAGTTGCAGTTGTTCTAACTGTGCTTGTCCTGAGAATTTCTGCAAGTCCACTACCGCAAGTTTTATAGTTGCCTGGGGAGCAATTACTTGTGCAGGTGTACCTGCTACAGAACTAAAGGTAGTGCGTAAAATTTCGTGACGGCGGATAATCTCGTTGAGGCTACTTTCTAAAACTGCTATATTTAAGCGTCCATTCAAACGAACCGCTTTAAACATATTGTAGAAAGGGTTGTCAGGCTCTAATTGAGCTAAAACCCATAACCTCTGTTGGGCGAAGGAAAGAGGAAATTCTTGATATTCTGTGGTACTTCCCCGACTGACTGGCGGAATCACAAGGTTATTTCTTTGATTATCTGTTCCCTCTTCCCTTTGATATCCCAAAGACTCTGCTACTTGCCAAGCTATATTACTTAAAAAGTCTGTCTTGTAATACTGCTTCCAACTCTCGGCGGTGTCGGGATTAATGCTTTGATGTTGGTGAAATTTCACATCTCCCACCATTCTCGACTGGGCGTAAATACCATCAGTCATGCGCTGCTTTTTCTCTTTGTATGGTTGCAGCATCTCAGGATGGAAGTCTACCCCTAAAAATTGGCAGAGTCTTTCTACAGTAGTCTGTGGTTGATTAACTATGTCTTCAAATTTGAGTTGATACTGTCTTTCTGGTGGAATTTCTTGCAGGAATTGCAGAATATTTTGATGGCTAATTAACCATACTAATTCAGCGAGTTGTCGTCTATTGAAAGGATGTTGATAGGGAAATGTTTGTTCTACTCTGGCTTCTTCATAAGAGCGCATCGTTGCTAATGGATGGCGCACTAAATGAATGTAGAGTGGGTTTTGGAAGTTGATTTCTGCTCGTTTAAGGGTTTCTAAATCTATGGAATAGGAGGGGGTTTTGTCTACTAAGATTTTCTTGCCTAGCCATTGCTGGATCAGGTGGTAAAATTGCTTGGTGGTGAGATTTTGGGCTTCCAATTCCTCCATTAGTGCGATCGCTTCTTCTGGACTACACCCTTTAATTTGCATGATGGTGCGAATTGTCCCTTCTGCCCAAAAGCTATAACGTCCAGAAAATGCGGCTTTTCTGTCTGCAAGGGTATTAAATGTCAGCAGTTCCAATTCTGGCGGTGCAAACAGTTGCGGATTTCCCCCCAGGATGACGCGCAGTAAGGTTGAGCCGCTACGATGAGGCGAAAGGATAAAGATGGCGGGTGGGTTTTTCTCTGTGTCTTTGTCTATTGGGGGAGCAATGGCGGGTATCAAGGAACGCATTTGTAAAACTTTTGTTTCATCGATGCGTTCTTGTGGTATGTCAATAATTGCTGTGGTTTGTTTACCTAAGAGTTTGGCTGCTGTCTGTGGGTAGTTTTCTTCTATGTATGCTGCTAGATTTGCTACTGTTTTAGTATCAAATAGAACAACGAAGTGAATGATTTCGTTTAATTGGGCTTGCAGTTTATTAATCAGAATCGCTCCCCGAATGGAATCGCCGCCTAGCTCAAAGAAGTTATCATTGATACCTACTTTGTCAAGTTTGAGGATTTCTGCAAAGAGGTTGGCGATCGCTTTTTCTATGGGTGTGCGAGGTGCAATAAATTCTATCTCTAGCTGGGGACGTTGGCGTTGTTGTCGGGATGCTATCTCTTTTTGGATGAGTTCGGGGGTGTAGAGATTTCGGGCTATGCGTTGATAGAAGTCGGAGGGGGGATTTATTTCACGCAGAGGCGCAGAGGCGAGCCAGTGCGTTGGGCGGCTCCGCCGACTTAAAGCAACTGGCGTGCGGAGAGTTTGAGAAGAGTTTGCTGGTTGTTTAACTGGGGTGTTGGTTGTGGGGGTGAAGTTGATTTGAGATGCTGTCTCAGATGGAAACTGGAATAACCAACTATGCTCTTGTTTTTGTTGGAATTCTCTACCAACGCTAGTCAGAAAGTCCCAGGCTGGTTGATTCTTTTGTGTGGGTGTGTATGAAACTTTGAGTTGGCTTAGTCTTTTTTGTTGTGCGAGGTTTCCTAGATAAGCCAGCATTTGATGTTCTACACCACGCCCCAATACTCGACAACTTAGTAAAAATGTGTCTACGACTAGGCTCGTTTCTGCTGTTGCAAATAACATTAAACCTACTAAGCCATAATCACCGAAGCGGTCTTTAACTTTGACTACTCGACAGTCTAAGCTTCCTGATGTCAGTAGTTGTTGAATTTCTGTCTCAGACCGTCTGATTGTTGTCAGGTTAAACTGATTGGTGCGTTGAGTTAGTTGAGCAACCCTTGTCAGTTGCTCGTTTTGCATGGGGGAAATTTCAATTTCTAAGTTGAGTTGGGCAAGGAAATCAGCAAAGGAAAGCGAATCTTGTTGTAAGCGTTGGCGTTGGATGTTTTGTTGATAGAGGTTAGTTCTTTGTTGGTCTTCTTGAGTGGTTTGCAGTTGGTCGAAAGCCCATGTATGTTGTAAGAATTGGGGGATGCGATCGCTTTGTTGGGGAAGTTGTAGAGTCAAGATTTCTGGACAGTTGGCTCTCACTTCTGCACATTCAACTGGGTTGTCATCTATGAAAATGAAGCTGTCTAAACTCAGTTGCAATTCGTTAGCTAAATGTTTCAGATTCTCTGATTTCGATTGCCAATTAATCCGCCAATTCACGAGATGATGGCGTTGCAGTACCATATCTGGATGTTGCTCGAAGACTGCAAAGACATCTTCTTCTTGGTTCTTACTGCACAAACAAATTAGTTTGCCGGTTGCTTGCTGCTCTAGGATAAATTGTTGTAGGTTTCTAAATGGTGGCTCGATTTTTACTCCTGCAACTCCATCTTCTCCACAAACACCACTCCATAAGGTATTGTCACAGTCAAGGGCAATTACTTTGTAGGGACTGCTGTTCAATGCCAATATCTTCCGCGCTAGCATTGTCCCCAAGGCGCAGAAAAAGGTTGGTGTGTAGGGGATGTGTCCGAGTTCGTCGCCGTAGGGATCGTAGTAATTCTCTACTGGGTAAATACTGCTCAATTCTTGACTCTTGATCAGATACATCCCATTCACATCTTTGAGTTCTGCTGCTAACAGTTCTTGCATTCTCTCATATATACTGTTAGTTGCTGCATCATTATTTGCAGATGGAGGACATATACAAATCAAATGGGGAATTGGCGATCGCGTGGCGGCTGTTTTTAATGCGCTACTAAAATCCTCAACGGTTTTCTCTAATTGGGCTGTGTTTTTGGCAACTTGTTGTAATTCTGAGTGCTGGTTTTGGTGGTGGCGTGTCGCATAAATATTAAAGAGTCCCGAACCGTGTAGGAGAGACTCTTCATCAACAACATATTTAAAGCCTTTTTCGGTCAGCAAGTGCAGAACTTGCCGAATGGTGCTACCTTCTTGATCATGCACCTCCATCACAATCTGCTTAATCAAAGGCCAGTGATGCTCTTTTATCCCTTGCAGAATGGCTAACTCGCTTTTCTCTGCATCGAGTTTGAGTAAATCAATCTTGGTAATTTGATACTCTTCAATGATTTCGGAAAGACTCCGCAGTTGAGCCTGATAGGTTTCTCGCTCTAGTCTATCTTGGAGGAATTGATCAGCTAGACGTTCTAATGAGTCTGCATCCAGAGAGTTATCCCGTTGCAGCATATTGATAATGACTGAACGAATAGCTTTTTCATCTTGCTCTGCATCAGCCGCGAAACTGGAGAAGACTGAGGAACGAGGGTAAAATGTGAAGGTTTCTTGTCTAGATTCACCACCTAAGCCGCAGTTAAATAGATGGGCATTTTGACAGTAAAGCTGGGCGTTTGTCTGTAATTTATCAAAAGCGTGGGGTGCAGGTTCAAAGGCGTAAATACTGCCTTTGGGTGCTTTTTGCTGGGCAAATAAGGTAAATAAACCAATGTTTGCACCCACATCAATAATACAGTCGTCTTCATTAAAGACTATGCCATGCTTGAGATAGACGCGATCTACGAAGATTTCTTGGTATAAATATTCGGTTTCGTATTGGTTGAGGTGCGCGATTTCTATGTGATTTGGTAGGGTGTGACGTAGGCGATCGCCCAAAATTTCTGCTTTGAGAGTATCATCAACTACCAGATGTAGACGATATTTATTTGCTTCCCAATCCTCAAACCTCACCAGAACTACATTAATGCCATCATGATTACTAGCCAAGCGACTGGCTGGATTCAGCAGTTCTTGAAATACCTGGTTGTAAGGAGAAAACTCTATGGCATAAGGTAAACCGATTTCTTGGAACCAATAAGCCAAGGAATCTTCAACTAATTCGCTTGTAAATGTCGCTGTGATAACAATTTTCTGGTGATAAATTTGGTTGAATAAATCTAATCCAGACATAAAACTGATTGTTAAAATTTTGTTATGTGCGTATTAAATTCTGCAAGAATCAGCAGACAGAAAATTCAGAAAAGTTGAAATTTAAAGTCGAATAAAGCAATCTATGTCTTGTGATATATGACAGTTTATTTATCCATCTGGTTTGATAGGTAAATACAATAGACAACATCAGGTATTTTCAGGCATTGCCGAAAATACTCGCAGCAGCTTTGGGCTTGACTTTCAACCAAAGTAAGCTGACCAATCACAAAAGTTAATGAAGAAAATTGTGATTCCACAATTTCCAGCTTGCTGGCAGTCTTCACCTCTCAGGTATCAATAGTATCAGATTAGGTTAGTTTTACAGATTTGATTTACTTAATTAAACATTAAATTTTTATACATACTACTATTTGACGCTTATTGAACAAATACATAATCTCAGCTTTGTCAATAAAACGCAATAGCACTTAACTGTACTTTAGCTTCAAGAACAGCGAGAATTAAGGGGCTTGTATCCTTTTTTCGCAGGCTCATTCTTCTCCCTGTACCCTGCCGTTGGCGCAGCCTTTGCTACGCAACGCTACCGCGAACCCGTAGGGTAGGGGTTTAGGGAACACCACATAATAAATTATCCCAATCGACTGTTAGTAGTTAGTAGTAGTTAGTAAGGTGCGTCAGGATAAATATTGTCTTGGTATGGCTAGGGTTTCTCCCACTGACGCACCCTAGTCTTAGTAGTTAGTAGGGTGCGTCAGGATGAATATTGTCTTGGTATGGCTAGGGTTTCTCCTACTGACGCACCCTACATTTTAGATATTTTTTGATCTGGAAGTCCCTGAGAAAACTTCAGGTTGAACCCTGGATTTAAACCTTTGTAACAGGTTATCAAGCGCAAAATAGCTTTATATTATAGTCTAAACGTTGGCTTATGCAAAGTAATTGTAAAGTTTTTAACCTCTAGCGCACCAGACTAATGTCGCAGTTGCCTAAGTTTGAGTAGAACACATAACACAACAACACCCAACATCTACTCGTTGTTTTGATTTCCTCTCCTTGTTCATGTTACTCAGGGATATAATCAGTTTCATTATCTGAAATCAGAATGAAAAACAGTTACATTGCCCTCATTTTTGGCTACTTGAGGAAATATCAACTTTCGCGTTGGGTGTTGTCGGTTGTTGACGAGACAGACATCAAATTAAACAGCGTTTTTTACCTCTTTTACTAACTACACTCTAGCTGTTACATCTGCCAGGGAAGCCTTGTGGCTTCAATTAATAGATTAGCACTTCTAGATTAGTATGGTAGTGTTTGCAAATAAACTTTACTTTGTCATAATGGCAATTTATCTCAAAGCCTGAATATAGCTAAGTTTAAGCCAGAAAAAATATTTCAAACTTAGATAATCAGTTGCAAGTAAACGCTCATATATTTTGAAGTTTTGAAAATTATAGCTATGTGTTGCCTATGGTCTCACGATTTCAGAGCAGGTTTGTTGGCTATGCTGCTGTTATGGGCGTTATCTAGGGGTTTAACAGGGATTTCAATCCAAAATTCTGTACCCTTACCGATTTCTGAGACACACTCTAAAACTCCGCCGTGTTTTTCTACCACAATTTGGTAGCTGATTGCTAAACCTAATCCTGTCCCTTTTCCTACTGACTTAGTAGTGAAAAATGGGTCAAATATGCGCTTTTTCACTTCCGGCGACATTCCTGGGCCATTGTCAGCAATGCGGATCAAAATCCGAGATTGATTTGGATCAAATTGGGTAGTAATGTTAATTTGCGATTTAATAGACTGGTTTTGTGTTGAATGCTCCTCTAGGGCATCAATGGCATTAGCCAGTACATTCATAAATACTTGATTCATCTGTCCGGCATAGCATTCTATCAATGGTAATTCGCCATAATTTTTCATAATTTCAATGCCAGCAAAATGAGCATTTGCTTTGAGTCGATGTTGCAAAATCAATAAAGTGTTATTGATACCTTCATGGATGTCAACATACTTATTTTCTGCTTCATCTAGACGGGAGAAATTGCGTAATGACAAAACTAAAGAACGGATGCGATCTGCACCTACCTGCATAGAAGAGATAATTTTGGGTAAGTCTTCGATGACAAAATCTAAGTCTAATTCTTCTAAGGCTTGGGAAATTTCACGGTGGGGCTGAGGATGGTATTTTTGATAAAGTGTTAAAATTTGCAATAATTCTTGAGTATATTCGCTGGCGTGGCTGAGATTACCATAGATAAAGTTGACAGGGTTGTTAATTTCGTGGGCTATCCCTGCTACTAACTGTCCCAAGCTGGACATTTTTTCATTTTGAATCAATTTGGTTTGGGTGTCTTGCAGTTGTAGCAAAGCTTGTTCTAATTGGGTGGCTTTGGCGGTGGCTTCTGCTTCTGCGCGACAACTGTGTTCATATAGTTGTGCTTGATAAATGGCGATCGCTGCTTGATCTGCTAGTTGTTGTAACAAATCTATCTCCGCATCTTGCCAATGTCTCGGTGCATCGCACTGGTGAGCAATCAGTAAACCCCAGAGTTGCTGACTCATCTTAATGGGTACAATCAAGTTAGCTTGTACTTGTAAGCTCTGTAAAAATTCTTGATGACAAGCACTGATAGAATCAGTAGCTACATTGTCTATGGCTCTGACTCTACCTCGAAAGTAAAGACTGGTGTATTCATCAGGAAAGCATCCCAAAGGCAATTTTAAGCCTAAAACTGACACCCAATTCCCATTTAGCTCTTCGACAACTACCTCACCCTCAGACTCGCTCAAGAGTTGGTAAATCACTACTCTGTCGGAATTTAATAAAGAGCGCACTTCCCTGACAATGGTTTGTAGAGTAGTTGCCAAATCCAAGCTACTACGCATCTGCTCGGTGACTTGCTTGAGTACCTTGGTAATCAGGTAGGATTTTTCTAACTCGGTGGTTTGTTCTTTTACCTGACGTTCTAAGTCAGCGTTGAGTGCTTGGATTTGTTGGTTAGTTTGTCGCTGTTGAATGGCGATCGCAAAATCATATCCTAAAGCTTGCGCTAAAGAAACATCTTCCTGAGTCCATTGGGGTGCTTGTCCTTTTTTCTGTTCGCGCCACACTTCAAAGGAAAGTCGCGGTAGCTGTTGTCGTTGATTTTCCTCACATTTTCCCGCCCAGAGAATTTCTGTGTCAAATTCCGGGCGTAAAATCGTGATCACTCCGATCAACTCTTGGCGATAATGTAGGGGCATCACCAACATTCCCCGAATCCGAGTAGACTGAAACGCAAAAGCTAACACCCGCAACCGAGGTTCTTTGTAAATATCAGCAATTGCCCAAACTTCACCCGGTTTCGATTCAGCCATCCAGTTACGCCATACGGGATGTTCTTCCATCACACTACTTGCTGATGCTTCTGTTATCTGTGGCTGCTCACCCCATGTATACATTTCTTGACTTTTATGCAGATACAGTCTGCCACTGATACCATTTAAAGCTTTAATCGTGACTTCTAAAGCTGGTAGTAATTTGATGTGAGATTGCTTATGCAGCAGGGTTGTGACTTGGTTAATAATCACTTCGCGTTGTTGCTGGGCGCGAGTTGCTGTGAGGAGATTGTTGTGAGTGATTGCGATCGCTAGTTGCTCACTGACTTGTTGAACGATTTTCAGTTCCCGTTTTAAAATCGTGCGTGGTTGACTGTGGTGTGACACCAACAATCCCCATAATTCCGACTGACTTGATGCTTCTGGCAAATCACACAAGACAATCGGCACTACCAACGAAGACTTCACACCCATTGCTTGTAAATATTGCAGATGACAAGCGTCTACTTGTCTATAGTAGATATTGTTATTTAATGAAGGTTGTGCTGTGGTAGGTGATTGTACTGAGGATAGCCCAATTTGTCCACTCGCCACATCCACAATTGAGCGTTGACGCGCCAAGAGAAACATTTCTCTGGCTTCGGCGGGGATATCATCGACGGGAAACCGTAAACCCAATAGCGATGGTAGACGCTGTTGATGAATCGATTCTGCAATTACTTCACCACTACCATCCGTATCAAACCGATACACCATTACTCGGTCTGTGGCTAAAAAGCTGCGGATTTCCGCAACTGTAGCTGTTAAAATATCTGGAAGTTCGAGCGATCGCCTCATCCGATTAGTGATTCGATGCCATAAACTGTCTTGCTCGAAAGCTGGTGGCAAACTACCTGAGTTATCCGTAAATGTCATTACCTAGCACACCTAAACAAGTTTAAATTTTTTCTTTGACCTGATTACTACACAGATAATTTTAAAATTTATTAAGAATTCTTTTAATTTTATCTGCTGCATTATTTATATGAATTCCGTGAAATTATCTAAATTAGATACTTGAAAATATTTCAGCATGAAAGAAAAATCAAGTTATAAGGCTCGCCATTATACCAATTTTCTCAAATCAAGCAACTGATCCAAATCACAACAGCTAAATTACATCTGACTGCCTGAATTGTGAATTTTGAATTGCTATGACTTATCAGTTCTAAAAAATTGACCAATCTTTGATGTAATCTCCTCTAGGCTAGTTCCCAGCTTGAACAAATTTGTATTTTGTCTCAGTATTGATCAAGCTGAAATCAATCTTGAGATAGATTTCATCAAATTAAAAAATGCTGTGAATAGTTGTGGTTAACTATGTACACTAAGCAGATAAAAAAGTTATGCAGGTGAGATGTTAGGGAACTCCAAAAAAATAAATTATCCTGCTGAAAGTTGCTGACAGTTCACTGTTAACTGTTAAATGATGGGAGATTTTTGACTTGGAAGTACCTGGAAATATTTCATACTCCCTATCAAAACATAGTGGGAGTGTGAAAACCCCTACTCTTTAGAGAGGGGATGTAGCTTGCTTCCCCGCAGGGGTAACACGACTCAACAGGTTAAAACCTGTTGTTTTAAGACGAGACTTCTGGTAAATTTTTACTGATGATGTTGGTGAAAAACCCATAACAAAAAGCATCATAAGTTGACCAAAAGTAACCGTACAGCCAAGCAATTGGTCGAGGCGGGTAGGACTGTTTGAGCCAGTCAAAGCCCCTTTGGGGCAGAACAAACATTGCGTAGTCTGCTTATAGCAGGCGTAGCAATATCAGTTCAGAATCCTGGTTTTTCAAAGCCAGGAGAGTTCAATCCCACTGCATCAGCAATCAAACTTATCAGCCTTCAGGTAGGGAACAGGGAACAGGTAACAAATTTACTGTTGTCTGTTAGCTGTTTTGGTGATTAACCAATTGATATGAGTCATCTATATCCAGGGACAATTAGAAAATTAACAACTAACCTTAGCCTTTATTTTCCTGACACTCACAGGAAAATACTGTCAGTTCCTGTAACTTGCGGATATCTTCACGTACACCCATGAGGATTTTACCGAGATGGTTTTGTCCGGTTTGCTCTGCACCACAACCCCAAAAATAATCAGTAGGTGAATTCTCTACTAAAACCTCATCCCCGGTACTCAAAAGAATTTCTTTGATATCAGGATGAGTCATAAACTTTTGCCATACAGCAGTTTGCATAACTGGAATTTTGACTAAATCCCAATCTGCGCGCAGTCGGCGACTGCTACAACGTCCCAAAGCCGCAGCTTCTTCTGGGGTTTTAGCTGCCCGGATTAGGGGTATGATCATAGCATCTGCGCTACCGACAAACTTTTGTGCTTGATAGTAATGCTCTACCGTTGACCAGTAAGTACCCTGAATTTCAATGTGATGGGGGGAAAAATTAGAAAAACAACCGTAAGGCTGCCAAACCTTATAAAAGTAAATGGTCATGTGAAATTTCTCTGTTATATTATATCTCAATTTCCATAATGCCTGTAAATGTCAGTAGTCAGCGATCCACTGAGGATTGAGAACTACTACTGATCTTCAGACAGAAGATATTACTAACAGAATAATTTTATCTTGATGAGGAAACTGTCTGTAGGGTTAATCAACGGTGGAAAATGACAGCTAGTAGTTCGGTTTTGCGTGAACGTCTACCATTGATTACTGGTGGGATTTTTTGAGGTTTAGAGTTGGGTGGCTTTGTAGATGGTATCCTGCTGCATCAAATTCTCCAATGGCATCAGCAGATATTGCCTAGTGTAGCTTTAGCTCACGTAGCAATATCAGTTGGGAATCCTGGTTTTTCAAAGCCAGGAGAGTTCAAGCACAATACCTATACATAAACTTTTCGGTGATTGTGCATAGATGCTCATCCAGATGAGATAAAGTATGATCAGCGATCGCCTTGGGGACACTGCCATAATATGCTTGAGCTATACCCCCAGCAATACAAGCAATAGTGTCACTATCACCACCCAGAGAGACAGCATTACGAATGGCATCCTCAAAGTTAGTTGATTCTAAAAAAGCGATAATTGCTTGAGGAACAGAACCCTGACAGGTAGCATTATATTGATATGTTGGTCGAATGTCGTCTAGAGAGCGTTCCAGGTCATAACCAAAGGTATTCTGAATGTAGGACTGAATTTTTGCCTTATCATAACCTGTACGTGCCAGAAAAATGGCGGTAGCGGTAGCTTGCGCGCCTTTTATCCCTTCAGGATGATTATGAGTCACTTCTGCACTGCGTTGGGCTAATGTTAACACAGTCTCTAAATCATCGAAAGCAAAACCGATGGGACTAACACGCATAGCTGCACCATTGCCAAAACTATTGTATGGTTGACGACTGTGAGATTTAGCCCAATTGCTAAAGTTGCGCCCATACCCAGCATACAAATAGCAACTATAGTACCACTTAAATTGGTCAATGAACTTACCACTTGCGGGCAATGGCTCTGTGTGCAGAATCACATCTGCTACCGCTACTGTTAACACTGTGTCATCAGTAAAACGGCTTTGCCTATCAAACAGGGGGAAATTTTTCGATTTGAGACTTTTACCTTCATAGACTGAACCAATGATGTCACCTGCGATCGCACCCAGCATAATCTTTAATTGTGTTATAATACAAAGTGAGTTTTTCCCAACGGACTACAGCGTTATAGCCTGATACACTGCCAGCGATCGCTTGCTCTTGTCTAGAAGCAAACTACCCGCCTGAATCTGTGTACTATAGATTCCTCCTGGCAACTCACCCAGTTGATAATCAGAATTACTTTATCATCATCTTTTCAGCCTAAAATCGCCCCATCTAGAAGATTTACCTAGGCTTAACAGAAAGCATCCCAATTTTAAACACCAAACACAAAACAAACCTTCAACCTCTGCGAACCTCCGCGTGAACTCTGCGAACCTCTGCGTTAAAAAATCAAACCCCCAAGCTTTCCAACCAGGGGGCTAATATCAACCTATTTACCTCTTCAACCGCAAACCCCGAATCGAATAATCCAACAACTCCATCGGGTGCATTACAGAAACTACCTTACCTTGCAATTGTAAATGCTTAGTAATTTGCAAAGCACAACCAGGATTAGGAGAAGCAATCAACTCAGCACCAGTATTCAGCAAATTCTGTACCTTTTGCCGACCTAATTCTTCAGCCACCTCTGGCTGTAGCATATTATAAACCCCCGCACTACCACAACACAAAGCAGCATCTAAAGGTTCTTTCAAACTCACCCCAGGAATTTGTCTTAATAACTGTCGTGGTTGCACACTAATCTTCTGACCATGCAACAAATGACAAGCATCTTGATAAACTAAATTCACAGGTTTATCAGTCAAAGGTGAAAGTTTAGCCGTTAACCCAACAGTAGCTAAAAACTCCTGAGCATCTTTAACTTTAGCTGCAAAAGCTTCAGCCTTCTCTCGATATTCTGAATCATCTGCTAAGATGTGACCGTATTCTTTCAACGTATGACCACAACCAGCCGCATTGATAACTACATAATCTACACCAGTATCAGCAAAGCTGTCAATCATCTGTCTAGCTAAAGCTTTTGCCTGTTCTGTTTGTCCTTGGTGTTCAGGTAATGCTGCACAACAACCTTGAGATTTAGGGATAACAACTTCACAACCATTCGCCGTGAGAACTCTCACCGTAGCTTCATTGACAGGGGAGAAAAACAAGCGTTGCACACAACCCAAAATTACCCCGACACGATAGCGTTTTTTACCCTGTGCGGGGATGACAGTAGGTAAATTATCTTGAAAAGATTTGATGGTAATTTCTGGGAGAATTGACTCCATTGCTGCCAAACGTGGCGAGATTTTTTTAATTAAACCTGTAGCACGTACAAGTTTAGAAACCCCCGACTTTTGATAAACAAACAACGGAATTAGTAAGATGCGTAAAATATCCGGGTTGGGGAATAAAGAAAATATCAGTTGACGGATTAATTTATCAGAAAAACTGCGGTTATAATTTCGTTCAACTTGGTGACGAGTAGCTGAAATAAGTTTATCATACTGCACACCTGAAGGGCAAGTTGATACACAAGCTAAACAGCCTAAACAAGAGTCAAAATGTTGAACTGTTGCGGTATTTAAAGCAATTTCCCCTTCATTAATTGCATCCATTAAATAGATACGTCCTCTAGGGGAATCCATTTCTTTACCTATTACCCGATAACTGGGACAAGTGGAAAGACAAAACCCACAATGTACACAACTATCAATTAATTTCGGATCTGGGGGATGATTTGGATCAAACCCGGTTAAATTTTTCAAACTGGCAGTATTATTAGTAGAATTATTGGAAACTTGCATTTTTATTCTTCCCCTCTCTGTGTCTTTGTGGTTACTTGTTTAAATCCCACCAACAAACCGACCAGGACTTAAAATATTTTTGCTATCAAACTGTTGTTTAAGGCGACGCATTAATGTTAAAGCATTGCCTGTGTATCCCCACACATCTATTTGTTGTTTCACCGCCACAGGTGCTGTCATTACCGTTAAGAAACCGTGATGAGATTGACAAAGCGATCGCACTTTTAAAACCTGATTTTGATCATCAACCTGCACAACACCCAAACCACTGCTGAGATGCACCAGTCCAATTTCCACTACTTTCAACACCTCCACAGCAGCAGTTGGTAATATTCCTATTTTGCAGGTAATCGCCGACTCTGTGACAGGATGATGTATTTGTTCTGGCAATCTCTGCCATAGATAATCTTCATCTGCACCAGAATAGACTGCTGTTGTTAATCCTAACGTTTCTCCTAATTCTAAAACTCGATGAGATTGTTCTTTAACACTTTCGTTAATACTTTGGAAACGTGCAATTAATCCCAAACCTGCACCCAAACCTAAGCTAGATACTAATTGTCTAGATAATAAATCAGCTTGAGTGGGTGTCAAAGCCGAACCGCGTAAAGTATTAGCTGCTTGAGATATCGTCTCAGCGTCACCAGTTAACACCACAGTTCCCGATGCTTCCTGTTGGGGATACACCCGAAAAGTGACTTGGCTAATCATGCCTAATGTACCATAAGACCCGGTAAACAACTTCATCAAATCATAGCCAGCCACGTTTTTAACTACCCTGCCGCCAGCTTTGGCAATTTCACCATCAGCACGGATAAAGGTGATACCTAAAAGTTGATCGCGCACACTACCATAACGTTGTCGGAGGGAATTAGTATCAGCAGTGGCGACAATACCGCCAATGGTGGCTAAATCTGGTTTTGAGGGGTCTAGAGCCAGAAATTGCCGTGATTGTGCCAAAATCTGTTGAAGATGGGAAAATTTCATACCCGCTTCCACAGTGATAGTCAAATCACCTACAGCGTGTTCAATTAATTGATTGATGCGTTCTGTACTGACGACTACATCAATATCTTGAGGTAAACCACCCCAATTAAGTTTACTGCCACTACCGCAGGGAAGCACACGCCAGTTATGACTATAAGCAGTAGCGATGACTGCGGCTAATTCTGCTTGTGTTTGGGGATAGACAAGACAACTGGGGGGTTTTGTGCCAGTCGCCTGTAGAATATAAGGATTGTCTTGTGGGTGTACGGTATTTTCTGCGCCAACGATAGATGCAAGAGTAGAAGCAATGGCTGTCATCAGTTTATCTTTGAGTCCCTACATCTCATTTTCTGTGATGATGACACAAAATCGCTGCTTAAATATAGTTCTTGTGGTGTGGGCTTCTAGCCCGCACCGGACGGGCTAGAAGCCCATCCCACAAGAGAGCTTTAATGCAACATTTTAGTCTAGACAGTCCACTACCCTATTTTCTTTTTCGGAGATGCTTATTATATAGCTATTAGTGCGGAGACCATGACCAACGATGTTTGCATTTAGGACAACTCAGATTTAATTCTCCCAAATGTTTGGGAACACGTAATTTTTGCGAACAATTCGGACATAAGGTAATTATCTTTTCGGGTTCAGATATTTGGCTATCAGATAAAATTTGTCCCACCAGTTTGTAAGCTTCGCTCAAAGGTATTTGAGAGTTTTCTACAGCTTGCATCAAATGTTGAGCTTCATCAGGACTAATTAAATTATGTTTTAGAGGTTCTTTTAAAAATAAGTGAAATTTTGTTTTGTCATGCTCGTCAAGCTGCGATTGCCTTTCTTTAAGTTCAATTTCTCTTAATCTTTCTCTATATTCTGCCAAAAGTTGTTTTTGTTTACCTTCATGAAACCCACCATCTTTGATCAATCGTGATACCCCATACAAAGCAGCTCCACCAGCTACAGCAGCACCAGCTACAAGAAATGCTGGTGCTGCTACAACCATGCCAATACCTGTTACTGCTGTAATGATTGGTATAGATGCTGTCGTTGTTCCTAATAATGCTGCGGCTGCTCCTGCTCCAGCAGCACCGAACGCAGTAATCCCAATATCAGCAAAAATACCAACTTTGTCATTTGGATTCTTCTCTAATTGGTCAATTACTTTGAGAAGTTCTTCTTTTGTAAGATTTTTTTTGTTAGACATTTTTAACCTCTAGAATTTTCAGCTAGATATCAATGAGTTGCAACGTTGGGAACAATAGTGTTAAATACACTACTGAGGAGTGCAAAAAACTGTTGAGCAATTTCAAAAATATCTTCACCCACACCCTGAAACTGCTTGTCTAGCCTATGTCCAACTACTGCACCAACTCCAGTAATAGTGACTCCCAGCAATGCTGCTATTGGTGCTAGAAGTTGCCCGATAAATGGTATTGAGGTTATTAAACTTGCAATAGCAGCACCTACAACAGCACCTATACCAGCACCCGCTACCAGAAAAGGATGAGCTTTAACAAACTCCAAAATTTTGATAAGTATAATCTTTCCTACAGCAAAGACTTTACCTGCAATTTTCTTTGTAAAAGAAAGCATCTCATGTAAGCGGCTGATAACTTCTGGCGGTAGTCTAAGCTGTTGAAGTTGCGCGTATATTTCACTGCTTTTGATTGATTCAGCTGCCGCATTCCAAAGTGCCAATTTTAGGTTTGCTTGCCCTGCCGAAAATTCCTGATTAACCATAATTGATTAGTGTTTGCTGACATAACTGTTGCTGTTTCAGGTTCAACACACACACCAGGATATAACCTGTAGTAACTGGTTAAAACTGACACAAACTTTAAAAATTAGCTTAATATATGTTTAATTTCCATAAACACAGCAATTATACGTAAAACTAAAATATCTGGTTCAGATTCCTCTATAAACATCTCTGAAGTTGAGTTTAATAATAAAGTTTTACCTATTCATAAACAAGCCAAACAAACACAAAGAAGAAAGGGTGTACGACTGTACACCCCAACAAGGAAATTATGAGCAGAAAACTAAGCATTAACTGTCTGTCTATTGTTGGCTGTTGTATACTGACTTTTACCATTAGTATTTTCAACTTGTGCCAACGCCAAAGATTCTTTACCAGTAATCAATCTCGCGCCACGTTTGCGGGTGACGTAGTTCCACGCCCATTGAATCATTACTAGGAGTTTTTGGTTAAACTCAATCAGGAAGTAGATGTGAATGAATAGCCAGAATAACCAAGCAATGAAGCCTTGCAACTTGACCAAGCCTAAGTCTACAACGGCTAAATTTCGTCCAATCATGGCTAGGTTGCCATAATCAGTATATTTAAATTCGGGCAAAGTTTTACCACGCAGACGTTGTTTCACTAATGCGGCAACGTATTCACCTTCTTGTTTGGCGACTGGTGCAACACCAGGAAGGGGTTTACCGTTTTGGTGGGAGAAGTGAGCTAAATCCCCAACTACGAAAATATTGTTATGTCCCTTAATACTTAAGTCTGGTTCTACAATAACTCTGCCGGAGCGATCGCACTCTACACCAGTACGTTCTGCTAATACTTTACCCATTGGGGAAGCTTGCACACCTGCTGCCCACAATATAGTTTTTGAAGCAATTTCTTTGAATTGATCGTTTTGTTTGAGGGTAACGATATCGTTGTCAATATTGGTTACTCTGGTGTTAGTTTGGATAATTACACCTAATTTTTCCAGAGATGCTGCTGCTGCTTGCGATAACTCTGGTGCTAAAGCTGGGAGGACGCGATCGCCCCCTTGCAATAGTAAAATTCTAGTCTCGGAAGTGTCGATGTCGCGGAAGTCTTCTTTGAGAGTTTTGTATGCTAACTCGGCGATCGCACCCGCTAATTCTACCCCGGTAGGGCCACCGCCCACCACTACAAAAGTTAACAAAGCACGGCGTTTTTCAGGATCAGTTTCTTTTTCTGCTGCTTCAAATGCGCTAAATATCCGCCGACGTATTTCTATCGCATCTTCTACAGTTTTCAAACCCGGAGCAAAATCTTTCCAGCTATCTTTACCAAAATAGGAATGCTTCGCGCCTGTGGCAACGATTAATGTATCATAAGGTACTACTCTATCACCTAAAATAACTTGTTGGGTAGTTGGATCAATATCTTTTACTTCTCCCAACAACACTTTTGTATTCTTGCTTTTGCTGAGTATGGAACGCAATGGTGCGGAAATATCAGCAGGGGATAGCATACCTGTAGCAACTTGATATAAAAGCGGCTGAAATAAATGAAAGTTACGTTTATCAATGAGAGTAACATTCACATTCGCTTGAGCAAGTGCCTTTGCTGCATACAATCCACCAAAGCCACCACCAACGATGACAACCTGATGTGGTGGATTCTTCTTAAGTGAAGCTACCATAACTAATATTTCCTTGTGTTAAGAGGAGTGTAACTATTCTTAATAAATGTGTAACAAACTCGTGATACAAGTTGCCGTTTATGATGAACACTTGACAAAATTCACAATTGTCATTTGAGATACTATTTAGTTATTAGTTATTAGTCATTAGTCATTAGTCATTAGTCATTAGTTATTAGTTTTTCTCCCCTGCTCCCCCTGCTCCCCCTGCTCCTCTGCTCCCTCTGCTCCGAAAGCTGCCCACAAAAAAAATAGTGGAATCAGCATTTTACCTCGATGAAGCAAAATACCTATTCCACAAATTTTCAGCAAATTTTCAGCTAATACTAGCTACATAGCCAAAATTCTAGACGTTGACTGTCAGCCTATTTTCTTTGGGCTGGTAATGACTGCTATTGTTAACATTTTTGACTCCCGCAGCAGCTTCTTGCCCTGTAATTAATCTCGCTCCACGATTACGAGTCAAATAATTCCATGCCCACTGAATCGTAACTACTAACTTATTGTCAAACTCAATGAGGAAGTAGATATGAATTACTAGCCAGAATAACCACGCAAAGAAGCCTTTCAACTTGATAAAGCCTAAGTCTACAACGGCTGCATTCTGCCCAATCATTGCTAAACTACCGTAATCGGTGTATTTGAATGCTGGCAAAGTTTGACCTTGTTGGCGTTTTTGAATTAATGTGGCGACATATTCACCTTCTTGTTTGGCGACTGGTGCAACGCCAGGAAGGGGTTTACCGTTTTGGTGCGAGAAGTGAGCTAAATCCCCAACTACGAAAATATTGTTATGTCCCTTAATACTTAAGTCTGGTTCTACAATAACTCGTCCGGCGCGATCGCATTCTGCACCTGTGCGTTGTGCTAATACTTTACCCATTGGGGAAGCTTGCACACCCGCAGCCCATAATACAGTCTTAGAGGCAATTTCTTTAACTTCATCGCCTTGTTTAAAGGTAACAATATCATTTTCAATATTCGTTACCAAAGTTTTGGTCTTGACATCCACACCTAAATCTTGTAAGGATGCTTGCGCTACTTGTGATAATTCTGGCGCGAAAGGTGGCAGAACTCGATCTAATCCTTCTAGGAGAATAACTTGCGCTTCTTTGGTGTCGATGTTGCGGAAATCTTGTTTCAGGGTTTGGTATGCTAATTCAGCGATCGCACCCGCTAATTCTACCCCGGTAGGGCCACCACCCACAATCAAGAAAGTCAACCAAGCTCGCCGTTTGGCTGGATCTTTTTCCTTCTCTGCCGCTTCAAAGGCTGTAAAAATTCGCCGACGCATTTCAATCGCATCTTCTACAGTCTTCAACCCCGGCGCGTATTCTTCCCAATTATCTTTACCAAAATACGAATGCTTCGCACCAGTGGCCACAATTAAAGTATCGTAAGGAATTTTCTCATCTCCCATGACCACTTGTTGCGCTTCTGGGTCGATATCGTTCACTTCTCCTAACAATACTTTTGTATTCTTGCTCTTGCTCAATACGGCACGCAAAGGCGAGGAAATATCGGCTGGTGATAGCGTTCCGGTGGCGACTTGGTAAAGAAGTGGCTGAAATAGGTGAAAGTTACGTTTGTCAATTAGGGTAACTTCTACCTTCGCTTTAGCAAGTGCTTTTGCCGCATAAAGTCCACCAAAACCACCTCCAACAATCACGACTTGGTGCGGTGGGTTGTTGTCAAGTGCATCTACCATAAGAAAATTTCCTTGTGTTACGGGTGCTGTAACTATTCTTAACAAATTTGTATCAAAATTGTCACAAATTTTTCTGTTCAGTCTGCACAGATGAAAAAATTGTGAAAGTAATTAAAACTACGTTTTATAGGTGATTAACTATACATGAATCATCTGGTTATGTTTCTCTACTATTCATCTGCTAGGGTTTGCGGCTTTATGCAAGTGTAATTAAAAATTTTTACGCACACTACAACATAGAGGCTGAGTATCTATGTTGACAAAGCCAATACTAAATATTACATTAAGAAATGTGAATTTGTAAATTTACAAAAATTTAATTTTTCAGCGATCGCTCAGAGAGAAAGCGATAAATCAGGACAATATCGGCTAAAAGCTTAACCTTGATTCATTTTGCTTATAAGTTCTTGACGAACATCTCAAACTGAGTTTTACTAAAAATAACGAGCGTTCGATATAAAAAAGACATTATGCCCAAAGTTGTTGATCATGAGCAATACCGCAAAGAACTGCTCGGCAAGTGTTTTGATTTATTTGCCTCTAAAAGCTATGGTTCGATTACCATGAGGGAAATTGCTCAAGGCTTAAACGTTTCCACAGGAACGTTATATCATTACTTCCCTAGTAAACAGGCTTTGTTTGAGCAATTAGTAGAAGAAATTAGCCAGCGAGATGTGAGTGCAGCCTTAGCGGAGATGGGCGGTGCAAAAACTGTAGAAGCGGCGATGACAGCCTTGGGCAGATATTTAGTAAAAAACCAAGATTACTTTATTAAGTGGACTTATATTTGGGTTGATTTTTGTCAGCATCAAGACATAGATGAATTACGCAATAATCATGTATTCAAGCGTGCAAATAGAAATTATCAGCAAGCAGTTTGTGAGTTATTAGGTGTACAAGATACAGCCTTAGCTACCTTTGTATTGAGCTTGGTGAATGGCTTAATTTTAGAAAAGTTGTGGTGTAATGAAACGATTGATTTTGTTGAGCAATGTACATTGCTGGGCAAAATGATCACGGCTTATTTAGGGCAGAGGCTAGAGGTTAGAAATTAGAAGCTTTTTGATAAGTTAGGTGATTTCGTGGGCATCATAAAAAATACTCTGTGTCTTGGTGTGGAAAAGTTATTTAGCACAGAGGGATAGAAATACAACAAAATCATGTTTATAGAGGGGAATATGAGTCAAAAAGTGTTATTTAAAGGAACAAATCAAGGGTTAATTGCATTAGTAATGGCAGCTACGGCTGTGACTGGTGGCATGATTTTTTATGTAGTTTCTCAGTTTGGGTACATTGGCAAAACTGCGGCATCAGATACTAATTTCCAAGCGGAAGCTAGCGCACCGAAAGTTACAGCTTTAGGTAGATTAGAACCGGAAACAGAAGTAATTAAACTATCTGCACCCTTAGCTTTAGATGGCGATCGCGTGGCTAAAATTCTTGTAGCAGAAGGTGATACTGTCAACTCTGGAGAAGTCATTGCAATTTTAGATTCTCAAGCCCGTTTGAAAACTGCTGTACTGCAAGCCCAAAAACAGGTAAAAGTCGCCCAAGCTAAACTCAATCAAGTGAAAGCCGGAGCTAAAAGTGGCGATATCTTAGCACAGCAAGCCAGTATAGAACGCTTACAGGCGCAATCGCAAGGAGATATTACAGCACAACAAGAAACCATTGCTCGGATTGAGGCACAATGGCAAGGAGACAGAATCGCCCAAACCGCCACGATTAGAAAGCTAGAAGCAGAATTAAAAAACGCCGAAGCAGAATACAAACGTTATCAACAATTGTATGCAGAAGGGGCGATTTCTAACTCTGCCTTTGATAGTAAACGCTTGAGTGTAGAAACCGCCAAAGAGCAATTAGACGAAGCCAAAGCTATACTTAACCGGATAAACGCCACCGCCAGCAAACAACTAGCAGAAGCGAAAGTTGCACTCAACCGGATAAACGCCACCAGTACAAAGCAAGTCAGGGAAGCGAAAGCCACACTCACCAGTATTGCAGAAGTGCGTCCTGTAGATGTGCAAGCAGCGCAAGCAGAAGTTGAGGAAGCGATCGCCTCACTCAAACGTGCAGAAGCAGACCTAGAAGCAGCTGACATCAAAGCACCAATAGCGGGACAAATTCTCAAAATTCATACAAGAGTCGGCGAAAAAATCAGCGACAACGGCATTGCAGACTTAGCCCAAACTGAGCAAATGATTGCGGTAGCGGAAGTCTATCAATCTGACATCAGCAAAGTCAAACTAGGACAAACCGCCACAATTACCGGACAAGCCTTTGCGGGAGAACTGCGTGGTAAAGTGTCTCATATTGGCTTGCAAGTCAACCGCCAAAACGTATTTAGCAACCAACCAGGAGAAAACCTCGACAGCCGAGTAATAGAAGTTAAAATTCGCCTGACTCCTGAAGACAGCAAAAAAGTTGCAGGTTTAACTAACTTGCAAGTGCAAACAGCAATTGAATTATAAGAAATAGGGAATAGGGAGTAGGGAACAGAAGAGAGAATTATTTCCCAATGCCCAATCCCCAATGCCCAATCCCCAATGCCCAATCCCCAATCCCCAATCCCCAATTATGTTATCTAAAATTTTGCGGAAAACGCCGCTAGCATGGCGGCAATTAATGAAAGAAAAAACACGCCTAGCGGTAGCGGTGGCAGGTATTACCTTTGCGGATATGCTGATGTTTATTCAGTTGGGATTTGAAAGTGCGCTGTTTGATGCTGCTATACAACCCCATCGGAATTTACAAGCGGATTTGGTGCTAATTAATCCGCAATTTCAAACATTATTTTCAGTGAAAAGTTTTTCGAGAGAGCGACTTTATCAAACACTAGGTTATGAAGGCGTGCAGTCAGTCAGTTCATTGTATATTGGTACTGGACAATGGCGTAATCCTGAAACCCGACAGGATAGAGCTATCTTAGTTTGGGGTATTGATCCAACGACATCTGTATTTAAGTTTCCCGAAGTGAAAAGAAACCAGGATGGGATTAAACAATTAAATCAGGTGTTATTTGATCAAGCAGGTCGTCCTGAATACGGTGCGGTTGGTGATATATTTCAAAAAACAGGTAAATTTCCCACAGAACTGAATAATATAGCCGTTAATGTTAAAGGCGTATTTAGTAACGGTGCATCCTTTGCGGCTGATGGTAATGTTATCGTTAGTGATTCTACGTTTTTAAGACTATTTCCAGAACGTAAAGCAGACAGAATCGAAGTAGGGTTAATTACTTTAAAACCGGGTGCAGATGTAGAAAAAGTGCGATCGCAACTAGCCGCAGGTTTACCCAATGATGTGAGAGTCTTGACACCAGAAGGCTTTGCCCAAACGGAAAAAGAATACTGGGCTAACGGTACAGGTATCGGTTTTATTTTCGGCTTGGGTACGGTAGTAGGGTTTATTGTCGGCATTGTGATTGTATACCAGATTCTTTACTCTGATGTGTCTGACCATTTGCCAGAATACGCCACCCTCAAAGCAATGGGTTACACAGACGGTTATTTACTCATAGCCCTACTACAAGAAGCTTTATTATTAGCCTTCTTTGGATATCTTCCCGCCTTCATTCTTTCCTTTGGATTATATCAAGTCACCTACGCTGCTACTATGTTGCCCATTGCCATGAAATTAGACCGGGCAATCAATGTATTTATTCTGACTATTATCATGTGTAGTGTTTCGGGTGCGATCGCCATGCGAAAACTACGTTCTGCTGACCCAGCCGACGTATTTTAGCTTTTAGTCATTAGTGATTAGTCATTAGTCATTAGTTATTAGCTTTTCTGTCTTCCAATCCCCCATTAAACAATGCTGCAAGAATTTATACCAGTCAATTCGGAATCGACATTTTCAACTTCAGAACCTGTGATTGCTGTGCAGAACCTCAATCATTATTTTGGTTCAGGTGGGTTACGTAAACAAGTCTTATTTGACATTAATTTAGAGATTCAAGCCGGGGAAATTGTGATTATGACAGGCCCTTCTGGCTCAGGGAAAACAACGCTGTTAACTCTCATGGGTGGCTTGCGTTCGGCGCAAGAAGGGAGTTTAAAAATATTAGGCCAGGAAATCTGCGGTGCGAGTAAACAAAAGTTAACTAAATTGCGTCGCCAGATAGGTTATATTTTCCAGGCGCATAACTTGATGACATTTTTAACAGCTAAAGAAAACGTGCGAATGTCACTGGAATTGCATGATCAGTATTTAAATGATGATATCAACGGCAAGGCGATCGCCATGTTAGAGACAGTAGGATTAGGCGAGCGTGTAAATTACTACCCTGAAAACTTATCTGGTGGGCAGAAACAACGAGTTGCGATCGCCCGTGCTTTAGTCAGCCATCCTAAAATTGTCTTAGCCGACGAACCCACAGCCGCACTCGATAAAAAATCTGGACGCGACGTTGTAGAACTAATGCAGAAACTAGCCAAAGAACAAGGCTGTACAATTTTGCTTGTCACCCACGACAACCGCATTTTAGATATTGCTGACCGAATTATTTATATGGAAGATGGTCAACTCAAAACCGACGATGTAGATATTGCTACCACAATGCACTAAACTTATCACCTTTAGGACTTAGGCAAGTGTGATTATGAAACTTTCTTGTAGGGTGCGTCAGAGCAGATTATTCTGTAACAATTAACAGATTTTTGACATCTGACGCACCCTACTA
>NZ_LUHJ01000076.1:105939-125978 GCF_001597745.1 Anabaena sp. 4-3
TATAAATTCAAAACCTTGTAGAGACGTTGCATGCAACGTCTCTACACTGTGTCTAATTAACCGAAAATTGCCCCCTGCCCTTCTTCCCTCACCCGATTAATTGGGCAACCCTAAACGCCGAAGTGATCGCCCCTTCATGTAAACCATCTCCTAAATAAGCTCCTGCATGATAAGTATTATTCTCACCATTAGTCATAATAATTTCGTTTCTGTACCTGAAAGATTCAACCGTATAGAGGGGAGTATGATGATTTTGAATGTGAATAATTTTGTCTTGAGCAATTAAATCATCTAGATTAAAAGCCAGACTGTATTTAACAGAAGATGACACTCCACAAAGTTGGTTGAGATAAGCATTATATCCCCATCCTTTATGAGTAGGGAAAAAATCAAATTCCGCAGGTTGTTTAATTCCCCGTCTCACATACATTGAATTATCTGTGTGAATGATAGTTTTTGCATGGTTTTTCTGCCATCCTGAAAATCGCTTAACTTCTTCTTCAGTCGGAGGCGATAATAACTTAATAACTTGGTCAGGTGGCGTTGCAAAAACAACTTTGTCAAAAAGATACTTTACACCATCTGACAATACTATTTTTACAGAATTAGCTTGTCTAAAAATCTCTGCTACTTCCACATTGAGAAAAATTTCACCTCGGAAACGTTCAATAATTTTTTCAATATAAGTATACACACCTCCTTTAATCCTCACCCACTTCACAAAAATATAATCTCTTAATGTAGGAATAGCCATCTCAGCAGGAAAGTTATCTATTAAATTAAAGTCCATTGAATAGCTATACATTAGCAATAATTTCAGCCAATCGTTACGTATACACTGTCTAGTTAAAAATTGACAAATTGGCTGATTATATAATTGCTGCATTTGGGTAAAATGCGTTTTTAACCATAATCCAGCAGCACCAGTATACAGAGTATTTAGCTTCAGAGATTCAATTACACGCTGTATACCTGTAAAGTTGTTTTGAATCATCACAGATGAAAGAACGTGATTACCATCTTTTAAAAATATTCCTGAACCAATATCAACGGGTTCTAATTCTACCTCTAACTCTTGCATTAATTTTAAAAAGTGGTGAAAATTTAAGGGAAATTCCAGTACACCACCTTCTAAAATTTGCTCACAGTCAGATTGATTAGGTTTAACATTTTTATTTAATGTCCGAATATGTCCGCCCAAAATAGGTTGTTTTTCAAAAATCGTGACATGATGACCTTGTTTATCAAGTAGGTAAGCTGTTACAATACCACTCGCTCCACCGCCAATAATCGCGATTTTCATATTGCACTACCACAATAAGGGGATGTTTTGACAAATCAAGTTTTTATCGAGCTTTTATCAACCCTTGGATAAAATCACATCTCCCGATAATCTTTGATAAAGAATAGCCCCAGTCCAAAACGTAGGCGCAAAACCTGGGTATCCAGACGAAGCATTACAAAAATAAAAGTTATTTAAAGATGTTTCGTGATTTAATCTACCAATTCCCATATTTTTCGGTGTCAGATTAGAACCATAAGAATTACCTTGAGGACACCAACAAAATCGCTCATTAGTGGTTGGGCTACCAGTAATTTTAAAAACTAAATGTTTTCTCAAATCAGGAATATAGTTTTTTTCTACTACATCTAGAATGTAATTGAGAATTTCTTGTTTTTTACGTCGGTAATCCTTTTTATTAGTTTCTCGCAACTGTTTAAAATAATCATAATTAGCAACTGTCAAAAATTCGATAATTTGATAACCCTCTGGACAGTCACGTTCAGAATTTGTCAATAATGTAGGTGTAGTAATGGCAAAACTGGGATTAGAATAATCATGCTTTTCATACATTTGATAAAATGCTTCATTTAAATTACGATGTCCAGTATGAAAAGTATTCCATTTACCAAATCCATAATCACGCAAATCAATATCCTTCACAACGCAGTAAGCCATAAAGTTAGAAGGAGAATAATCATAATTTAGCTTTTTACGTATTTTTTTAGAAAAATTTTCTAATCCAATCATCTGGGCAGCTTTTTGAGGGTCTATATTGCAAATAATAGTGTTGGCATTAAATTCATATTTTTGATGATTGATTTTATTAACTGCTTTGACTCCTGTTACAGTTTTATTGCTGAGGATAAAATCAGTAACCTCCAGGTTGAGAAGCACATCGCCGCCATTTTCTTCAATAACTTTAACTAGAGAATTAATCACATGATCAAAATGATGTGTCGGATAAAAAGCACCGTTTTGATAGTTAGTGAATAAAATTACCCAAGCGTAAAAAGAAAGTTGATCAGGCGGTAGTAAAAAGTCTGGCCATTGCAATGCTAAAAGCGTTTGGGCTGCTTGAGGTAATTGGAATTTGTCAAAAACATCTTGAAGTGTACTATGCAAATACTTAACAGCAGATGATACTTGACCAAGATGTTTAAAAACTTCCCTAGGAATGATTGGGGGAGATAGTATTTTTAAGCCTTCACTTGTCTGTTTAACTTCCAGAATAAATTGCCGAATCTGCTCGCTATTTTCGGGAAAAAGTTGAGATAAACGGCGGATTAATTCTTGCGAGTCTGAGGGAATATCTAATGAGTAACCGGGCATTCTCATGTGGTCGAAACCATCAGGTTCGTATCGCTCAAAGGTGACTTGTTTATCCAAGTTCAATTTTTTCAGAACTCGATTGACAGTGTATCCTTCGCCACAATCCCAAACATAATGCAGTTGAGCATTAAACTTATATTTTTTTGCCATCGTAAACGTATGTCCAAAGCCCCCTGGATGCTCATGGGACTCTAAAACTTGAACTTTTTTACCAGCTTTTGCCATTAAAGAACCAAAGACCAAAGCTGACAAGCCACTACCTACAATCAGGTAATCTGTTTTCATCGCTTACGAGTTAAAACAATGTAAGCTAAATGTGCATTACCTTTATGTGGTTTTTCATGAATCCTGAGAGGGATTTACAAAACAGAGGGGGAGCAGGGGAGCAGGGGAGCAGGGGAGCAGAGAAGAAAAACTAATAACTAATGACCAATGACTAATGACCAATGACTAATGACCAATGACTAATGACCAATGACCAATGACTAATGACCAATGACCAATGACTAATGACCAATGACTAAATTTTGCATTGGTATAAGTGTTTATCTATCTTTAGATTGTAGACATCTGAAATCATCTTGCATAAGATTAGTCTTGATTATTACTAAATATATATAAATTTAAGCAAAGTTCAGTATACATTGAAACATATAATTGCCCATGAAAATTTCTCAACTTCGCGCCGTTATTGCAGTAGCGGAGCGCGGTAATTTTAGTGAAGCAGCTTTAGAATTACAACTAACCCAACCGGCTGTTAGTCATGCGATCGCTACTTTAGAAGAAGAATTAGGTGTACCCTTATTTGCTAGAGGTCGTCATGGTGCTGTGCTAACACCTGCGGGTGAGCGCATTTTACATCATATCCGTCAGGTGATGCAGCATTTAGAGATGATGCAGCAAGAAGCCAACCTACATAAAGATTTGCAAGTTGTGGGACGTAACACCCCTGGTTAGGGAGCAGGGGAGCAGGGGAGCAGGGGGGTGGAGGAAGCGGAGGTAGACAAGGTAGACAAGGGAGAAATTCTTTCCCAGTCCCCAGTCCCCAGTCCCCAATACCCAGTCCCCAGTCCCCAGTCCCTCATTGCATTACACTGGCATAGATAGGAACCTTGGCTTCTTGTGTTACCATTGCCATTTCTGCATCTGGTTGTAAATCAAACTCATGCCATTCGTTGCGCCATTGCAAGCGAAACTTGAGGCGTGTCCAACTGGGCGGTAAATTAGGACAAGCCATTGGGCCAAATTGAGTCATTCTCACACCCGCAAACCCGAAAACTACAGCTTGCCACACTCCCCCCGCACTAGCGGCGTGTATTCCTTCGGCGGCGTTGAGTCTGACATCTTCTAAGTCTACTAATGCAGCTCTCTGAAAATGGGTAAAGGCTTCCGTTGGTTCATTCAAGTCACAAGCTAAGACGGCGTGAATTGCTGGGCCTAAAGAAGAACCATAGGTATGGTCGGTGCGTTGGTTATAATAGTCCCAATTAGCTTTGAGGGTGTTGTAGTCGTAACGCTGACGCAGCAAGTAAAGCAGCATTAATACATCTGGTTGCTTGAGCATTTGCTTTTGGCTGGTGGCTTCAATACCTAATAGACCTTGCAAAGATTTAGTCCGGGGTTCATAATCAGCAAGGTTGACATCTTCTAATTTAAAAAAGCCCTCAAATTGCTCAATTAAACCTGTGGCTGCATCTTGGTTGACGAATATCCGTTCTTGAATTTCTGCCCACTTATGTAAACGTTCTGTGGTTAAGTTGAGTTGTTCTACTAACTGAGCCGACTTTTCAGGGTATACGTGTTTGAACCAGTCCCACAGTGCCAAAGCTGAGTATAAATGCCACTGTACCATCAGGTTGGTAAAGGCGTTATTATCGATGCGATCGTGATATTCATCAGGGCCGATGACATCTAAAATGTCATAGCTGTGGCGTTGTGAGTTCCACTGTACCCGACTTTCCCAGAAAATCGCTGTATCGAGGATAATTTCTGCGCCATAGTCCCGCATCCAGTTATCATCATCGGTAGTTTGCCAATAATGCCAAACTGCATAGGCGACATCAGCCGTGATATGTACTTCTATATCACCGCACCAAATTCTGACTAACTCGCCGTTGGGATCTGGAACCCAACGGGGGGTGACTTCATCGCCGGTGGTGGCACTTTCCCAGGCAAACATAGCTCCTTGATAACCAGCTTCTTGGGCTTTGCGTCTAGCTCCGGGTAGGGTATGGTAGCGGTAGGTGAGTAAATTACGGGCTATGGCTGGTTGAGTGTAGGTAAGGAAGGGGAGAATAAAAATTTCTGTGTCCCAAAAGATGTGTCCGCGATAGGCAAAACCGGAGAGGGTTTTGGGGGGGATACTTACACGGTCATCTTGGTGGGGTGCTGCGGCTAGTAGTTGAAAAATATTGTAACGGACACTGACTTGAGAGAGGCGATCGCCTTCAATCACAATATCACTGTTTTGCCAGACTTGTTCCCAGGCGGCAATGTGAGCAGCTAGTAAGGTTGCGTATCTCGGTTCATCAGCTAATTTCTGTAAGGCGGCTACTATGGGGTTTTCTGTTTCCCGTGAAGTAAACAGGGTGACTATCTTCTCTACAGCTACCGTCTTGCCTGGGTGAGATGAGAAAGTAGTTGTTAATGTGGAAGATGCAGACCGATTAACGCACACAGTTGCAGTATCATCATCTTCTACTACCAACTTAGCAGCCATCCCCAACTGAATCTGTGAGTGTAGGGTTTGACTGTGCAGCCAGATGATTTCACCTGCACCGCCTTGGTTTAAAGTCCGCCAATGGGGAACACCTTGAGTTGTGGGTTCCGCATCAAAGCCTACTTCAACTGTGATATCACCAGCAAAATCAACAGATGTAATTTCACAACGAATTGCTAAAGCGTGTTGGTCTGCCAAACTGGTGAAACGCTGAAAATGCAAATCTAGGGTATGTCCTTTGGGAGAACGCCAACGCACATCACGGCTAACTAAACCTAAGCGTAAATCAAGGCGACGCTCATAATTAAGGATTTCCCCAGAGTTCATCCTAAAGCTTTCACCTGCCACTGTCACCACCAAGGGCAACCAGTTAGGACAGTTCACCAGTTCTGTGTAAGCAATAGCTGTGTCATCATACAAACCATTAATTAGGGTTGCTGAAGAATCTTGATCATACCCTTCCTCAAACGTTCCCCGTGTTCCTAAATAACCATTCCCAAGGGTAAAGACGGTTTCTTTATGGTGCAGTTGTGTCGGGTTAAATTCTGTTTCTATAACGTTCCACTCAGCAGTTTCCAGCAGTTTCTCGGTGGATGGATAGTTTTCAACACATAAATCGTTAAGCATGAGTATTAAAACCTAATCTTTTGGGTTGAGTTGTTAATAGATGAAACCGCTTCTCTGGGATTTACAGATATTTTCTGGCTATCCCTTGATTGTGGTTAGTTTCAATTAGTTTCATCAGATGTAGTAGACTTGGCTGCTAACATTAACGTTCCCCGTTTCATCTATCTCTGGTTAGGTTTTAACGCAGATTGGAGTAGCTAGAAGAGATACTCTAGCAATTGATACATTTTGTCATATAAATTGCCAAAAACGATATTTTTTGGTTTTATGAATGCTGTGGCGAAAGTAAATATATTTAGTGATAATAATGCTATTTTTTGTTGATAGGAGATGATTTACTCACGCAGAGGCGCAGAGACGCAGAGAGAAGATAAGGAAACACCAAAAAATAAATTATCCAAATCGACTGTTAGTAGGGTGCGTCAGGATGAATATTTTCTTGATATGGCTAGGGTTTCTCGTACTGACGCACCCTACATTTTCCCTAATTTCAGTTAACAACAGCTTTTCCTGCTTACCTTGGTACTGGCACTTGATTTACTATTGATGCAATTACAGCATCAATTTGTAAACCATCTAGCATAGCTTCAGGTTTTAAAATCAAACGATGGCGTAAAAGTGGCGATGCTACAACTTTGACATCATCTGGTGTGACAAAATCCCTTCCTGCTAACCATGCAGCAGCTTGGGATGTTTGCAGCCAAGCACCCGCAGCACGAGGAGATGCACCCAAAGCTAAGTCAGAATACTGGCGTGATGTTCTCACTAAAGTTAAGAGATAGTCAATAATTGCTTCTGAGACTTTTACTGCTTTTACTGCCTGTCTTGCTGTTAAGATTTCATCTACTGTTGCGACTGGTTGTAAGCGGTTAATCTCCCAGCGTCTTGCAGCAAAGCCATGCTGACGATTAATTAACATTTGCTTTTCGGCAGCTTGATCAGGATAATCTACTACTAGCTTGAATAAAAATCTATCTAGTTGCGCCTCTGGTAAGGGATAAGTTCCTTCAAATTCTAAGGGGTTTTGGGTGGCAATTACCCAAAATAAATCCGGCAATGGTAAGCTTTCACCATCTAGTGTAACTTGCATCTCTTCCATTGCTTCTAGCAAAGCTGCTTGTGTTTTGGGGGGAGTGCGGTTAATTTCATCTGCTAGTAAAACTTCGGTAAAGACAGGCCCTTTTTTTAAGGTGAAACTATGGCTATTCAAGTCAAAAATGTTTGTCCCGGTAATATCTGAGGGTAAAACATCTGGTGTGAGTTGCACCCGGCGAAACTCTGCTTGAATCAATTGTGCTAATACTTTTACTAGGAGTGTTTTACCAGTTCCCGGTACACCCTCTAATATAATATGCCCACCTGCTAATAATCCTATTAGTAATTGTTGTACTAGGTTGGATTGTCCTACGACAATTTGGTTAAGTTTTTCACCAAGATGAATTAATACTGGACGGGTTTCATTCATAAATAGTTATTAGTTATTAGTCATTAGTTATTAGTTATTAGTTATTAGTCATTGGGCATTGATTGAGGATTATTTCTTTATTTCCCCTCATCCCCCCAGTACCCAGTCCCCAGTCCCCAGTCCCTATTCCCTCAAAGTTCGCCATTTCGCTAACCAGTTGATTAAGTCTCGCTGACTGATACGGCGTTTTCTGGTTTGTAACTTTAACACTGTATCTAATTCGGTGGGATTTTTACCTGTTTTCTCTGTCCACAGGTTGAGTAAAACTTGATGTTCTAGGGGTACTGATTCTAAACCTAAAGCTTTTTGTAGTTGGATTTGTTCTTCTTTGCCTATCATCTCTAAAACAAAGTCGCTTGCTTCGGCTTTTTGTAACACTCCTGCTAATGCTTGGATGTAGGCTTGGCTGTTATCCATGACTGGTGTTTCTAAGGCTACAGGTTGACCAAATCGGCGATTTTGTGACCAGATTAAAACTAGGAGTAACACGCTAGCCTGTATCAGTATAACTAGCAAGGGGGTGTTAGCCAAGTAACTAATTAAATTACCTTGTCCTTGACTTTCTCTGATGTCAGCATCTTTGTAGCCGTGGATGTATTCATCCACAAAGAGGTTATTATTTTTTTGTGTGACTAAACTGGCTAAGTATTGAAAATTATTTAATTCGTCTTGGTAGGCGTTGGCGGCTAAATAGGGAGTAGTGGAATAAATTACTGTTCCTGGTTGGCGTTGTTCTTCCCAGACTATAGCACCGAAGCGATCGCCTAATAAAATCTGTTCCGGTTTCACTTTTTGATTTCGTCTGCGGGTAGCAATTTTTACCTCACCCACAGGAGACTCCTGTATTGTGTGAAAATTAGCTTGACTCACCCTAACCCGCACACCCAAAATTACTAAATTATTACCTTTGTTTAACCATGCTCGCTCATCAGATGATAAGCTGACTTCTCTTTGCTGACTATATATTCTTAACAGGGTGGCTGGTTTGGTTTCATCTGTCAAATCACTCACAGGCTTTTGCCAACGTTGAATATTAGTCCCTTGCTCCTGCATAAAAGCATACCAAGCACCGTAACCATCGGCAGCACGGCTATAGGTAGAACCAGTATAAATTTGTGTATTGGGAGCAGTTACAAAACTTAATATAACGATAACTGCGATCGCGATCGCACCCAGCCAAACAGTGCGTTTTGAGCGTTTCATTTTTGGGTAATCTCCCGGTAAGCTTGCTGACACTGTTGATAATTTTCTGGCAATATCTCCGTATTACCAAAACATAATTGTTCGTGAGTAGTAATCACAGTTTCGTAAGGTTGGATAGCAGTTTGGGATAATCGTAGTAATTGCAGATATTCCGCATCAGTGCGACTGGGTTGATGGATAATAATTTTTTGGTCGTGCAAATGTTGTAAAATCGCCAAATATATACAACGACAAGCCTCACGATAATTACCTTGACGGTAAAAGACTTGCGATCGCTCCCACCAACTTGTCACAGATAAATCTTGGCTGAGTGTGTTTATTCTCACACCAATACCATTACCACTAGCCAACCGTGAATATATATATGGACTAAATACTAACCACAACCGCCAAATTACACCAGTCACAAAGACAACAACCACCAGCCAAAACAAAAACTGTAACAAACTCGCCAACCAAGGGCTAAGTTGCCAATCAGGATTCCATTCTGGTAAAACTCTTTCAAAGCGGTAAGATTGATATTCCAACCATTCTCCTACCTGCTGTTGCAACTGAGATAACTGCCAACTCCAGCTAGTTTTTTCAAAAGCATCTGTAGACATAAACAGGGAATAGGGACTAGATAAGAGATAACACAGATGCCTAAGATTACAACATAATTCATCGCCAATAAACTGGAGAAACACTCCGCGCTCCTCTGCGTTTAAAAAAGCGATTGAGCATAAATCTATTGATATATGTAACTATTATAACATATAATCATCACCCCAGTCCCGGTAGTCGCGCTTTAAATTTACTACATAACTACATCAAGGTATGATTTACTCACGCAAAGACACAGAGACAAAGAAGAGAATTTTTTTTATATTGAATTTTTAATTATTTATGCCTAAAGTACAAATAAACGGAATTGATTTGTTCTACGACATCCAAGGAACAGGAGAACCTTTACTTTTAATTTCCGGCTTCACGTGCGATCATTCTTATTGGTCGGTACTCATGCCATTGTTGACTGCCCACTACCAAATCATTCGTTTAGATAACCGAGGTATAGGGCGGAGTTCTGCATCGAATAGTCCTTATACTATCCAAGAACTAGCCCATGATGTAGGTGCATTACTCGAACATTTAGGTATTGAGCAAGTACATGTTGTTGGTCATTCTATGGGTGGTCAAATTGCCCAAGAATTAGTATTAGCATATCCACAAAAAGTTAAAAGTCTGATATTACTATCCTCGCTCGCTAAAGGTGATGAGCGATTTAATAGCATTGTTGAAACTTGGGGGGAACTTCCGCAACATATAGACAAGAGGCTTTATCAAAAGATTTTATTGACTTGGAGTTTTAGCAATACTTTTTATTCAAATTCAGAAATCATAGAACAACTGATTGAATGGGCTGTGCATTACCCTTATGCACCATCAACTCAGAGTATTTATCAACAAAGTCAGGCTATCCTGGGTTGTGATACTACAAACCGTCTGCACAATATTCTTTGTCCGACGTTAGTGTTAGTCAGTAAGCAAGATATTCTCACGCCAATTAAGTTTTCGGAGGAATTATCCCAAGGTATTCCCCATGCTAAGTTAGAAATTCTTGATTGTGGTGGTCATGGTTTTATGATTGAATCACCGCAGATTGTCAGTAGGGCGATACTGGATTTTTTAGCCCAGTTAAATTAACTGAGTCATTAGTTATTAGTCATTAGTCATTAGTCATTAGTCATTAGTTATTAGTTATTAGTCATTAGTTATTAGTTATTAGTTTTTCTCCCCCACTCCCTCATCTCCCCCACTCCCTCATCTCCCCCCACTCCCTCATCTCCCAGAATTTTGTGGGAGTTCTGCGCCTATGGCGTAGACTTATAAAGCGTTGGGAAATATAAAAACAGCATGGGTGGCAGATTAATTGTATTTGAAGGGGTGGAAGGTTGCGGTAAAACTAGCCAAATGCAGCTTTGTGCTGAGTGGTTAGAAAGTTTGGGTATTCCTGTAATTCTCACCCGTGAACCTGGGGGAACGGAGTTAGGTTTGCATTTGCGCCGTCTGTTGTTGGAGAAAGCGGAGGATAAACCAATTGATGAGGTGACAGAGTTATTATTATATGCTGCCGATCGCTCACAACACGTTGCCCAAGAACTGAAGCCTAACTTAGCAGCCGGCAAATATATTTTGTGCGATCGCTATATCTACTCTACCATTGCCTACCAAGGTTACGGTCGCTGTTTGGACATGAATTTAATTCATCAACTCAATCATATCGCCACTGGGGGGTTAACCAGTGACCTAACTATCTGGTTAGATGTAGATGTAGAAGTCGGACTTGCCCGCAAGGGTAAAGACGGAGTAGGATTAGACCGCATTGAACAAGAAACTCTCGCTTTTCATCGGCGTGTGCAGCAAGGTTATGCAGATTTAGCTGCCTCCTCTCCTACAAACATTATCCGCGTTGATGGTAATTCCAGTAAGGAAATTATACATCACATTATTCAGGGAATTGTACGCGAACATCTAAATGTCTCTTGAATATTGTCATAATCAATGAATGACTTATCATCCGTTCACACCACTGGTAGGACAACAACAAGCTATTGAGTTACTGACTCAAGCTGTCAAACAAAACCGCATTGCACCAGCTTATATGTTTGTCGGTGCTGACGGTATCGGACGGAGTTTAGCAGCGCGGTGCTTTATTGAATTATTATTTAGTAGTGGTGTAGAGGCGCAGTTGATTCCATCTTTACAACAACGCTTGCATCAAGGCAATCACCCTGATGTTTTATGGGTACAGCCAACTTACCAGTATCAAGGACAACGATTTACAGCCGCAGAAGCCGCAGAAAAAAAACTCAAACGCAAAGCACCGCCGTTAATTCGCTTAGAACAAATACGGGAAATTACCGAGTTTCTCAGTCGTCCACCCTTAGAAGCACCGAGAAATGTGGTAGTGTTGGCAGAAGCCCAAACAATGGCAGAACCAGCCGCCAATGCTTTACTGAAAACTTTAGAAGAACCGGGAAAGGCGACAATTATTTTAATTGCACCTTCTCCTGAGTCGCTGTTGTCTACTTTGGTGTCACGTTGTCAAAAGATTGCTTTTTCCCGCTTAGATACAGCTTCTTTGACTCAGGTACTCAGCCAAACAGGTAAGGATGAAATTTTACAGCATCCGGCAATTTTGAGTATAGCGGCTGGTAGTCCCGGCAGTGCGATCGCTGCTTACGAACAATTACAAGCTATCCCCTCCCAGCTACTCGCAGACTTGAGCAAAGTACCTAAATCCTACCGTCACGCTTTAGAATTAGCCAAGCAAATTCATCAAGATTTAGATACAGAAGCCCAACTGTGGTTAGTTGACTATCTGCAACAATCTTACTGGCAGCAATGGCAGCAACCAGCAATTATCAATCAGTTGGAACAAACTCGCAAATATTTACTGACTTACGTGCAACCGCGCCTAGTTTGGGAATGTACACTATTATTTCTCTATCAAACTCTCAACGGGCAGAATTGATTGATATATAGGGGGTTTTACTGTTTCCCGTTCCCCGTTATGAGTTCCCTTCTGACTTGGGTGTTGCTGAAAATCAGAGCTAATGCTGGAACAATAGGAGTAATGCAACAGAGACATCATACATTATGCCTGAACTTCCAAACACTTTAGAAGATGCGATCGCCCAAGCGCGGGAAGCTACCAAAGCCGCTTTAGCTGAGGGTTATACCCGCTTACAAGTTGAGTTACTGTTTCCCGAACTCAAGTTTATGCCTGTGGCAACACAATTTCTGCCGGTGTTTTCCGAATATGAATCCCGCTTAAAAGTGTTTTTTGCTGATGCTGGTGCGTCTGCTTTAGCCCGGCGTGAATGGGCAGATGTCCCCTATAAAATTCTAGATATTGGTACAGGAAGAATCGCTTCCATTGAATCAAAAGTACAGCCAGAAGATGAAATTTTCTTATTCATCGCCCCGACTTCCGTAGAAGTACCGCAACTGGAAAAAATTTGCGAAATTATAGGCGATCGCCCCCTAGTCATGTTAAACCCTCGTTTAGAAGATGCCGGAACTGTGGGCATTGGTTACGCCGCCAGACAAACCCGCCAACGCTTTATCAGTACACTGGAATCTTGCTATTACCTGCGTCCAGTTGATGATGAAACTGCCGTCTTCCGTTGCTACCCTGGATTATGGGAAATCTGGATTGAAAACAGTGGTACTTGGCAAAAAGTCGCTGAATTACCCAAAAAACCATCAGGCGATGAAATAGATTTAATTCTCAACCAAGGACAACCACAAACATCTACAGATAGCACCGTTACACCTGCCAGAAAACCCAGTGTTTTCAAGAGTTTGCAACGGTTTATCAAAGCCTTGAGTAATTAGATTCCAACAGAGGTAGCCGAGCCAAATTTTCCTAGCTGCTACCTCCTGAACTCTAAACAGTTACAAAATATCAACTATCAGTCTAATTAACTGCGTTCCTATCCGTCTAAATACAACTTGATAGATATTAACATTTCACTGAATTAATGATAGGATATAATGCTATGTAACATCACACCATACGCCTGATAGCTGCTAACTATTCATTGATTCAAATATTCCGTTTAATTGTAACTAGAAACCACTTGTAGTTAAGTATAACTACGTGATGTATTTGGTCATGTGACATTGTACAAACTTAAACTTTATAGAATTATTCCTTATTTATCACGAAGCGCAATTAACTAAGTATTGGTGATAATAAGACATAGAAAAGAACTAACCCAGAGTGTAAAATTATGTTTCTAATTTTACCTAAACTACATAAATACCACTTTGATCATTGAATATCAACCACAAATCCGAGATCAGATGCAATTAATTTTGGATATGGGCAAATGTTTCTCATATCCGGTTTAACACAAGTCAGCGACTAGAGATCAGAAATCCCAAAACCCTTGCGATTGCCATACGTCAGTGCGTTATTTTTGTAACAATACAAACAAGTAATTTAGCGGTTATGCTATGACTACCTGCACCACAGATGAGGAATGGCAAGGTTTACAGACAACAGAACTGTTATTGAACCATAGAAAAATTAAAACTTTTTTATATCTCAGAAGTTAAATGCCAGATACTTACTCAGTGCTTAATTACGTATCCCAGGAGCAAATGAAAAACATTTTAATAATTGAAGATGAACCAGAAATCAGAAATAATATTCAACAAATATTGGAATTCTCAGATTTTGAGACAGTAGTCGCAGAAAATGGATTGCAGGGTTTGGAGTTGGCAAAAGAGAAACAGCCTGACTTGATTCTTTGCGATATCATGATGCCTGATTTGGATGGCTATGGTGTATTAAATCAACTCCGTCAGGATAGTGCTACTGCAAGCATTCCGCTCATTTTCTTAACTGCTAAATCAGAGTGGCAAGATTTACGCCAAGGGATGGAACTTGGTGCAGATGATTACTTAACTAAACCCTTTGAACATGAACAATTACTGCAAGCGATCGCTACTCGTTTAGAAAAACAAGCAAAAGCTGAACAGCAAACTCAAGAAAAATTGAACGAGTTAAGCAGTTGTATCCATCACTCACTCCCCCATGAAATCAATACTCCTCTCAATCATATTCTAGGATTCTCAGATTTATTGATTCAAGAGCATGAAGAACTTTCACCTGAAGAAAGTTTAGAAATGCTACAGTCAATTCATCAAGCTGCTTTAAGGCTGCATAGAATGACTGTTAATTTTCTCATGTATGCAGACCTGGAGTTATTAGCATCTAACCCAGAAAAACTGGCGGAACTACGCAATAATAAAGTTAAAACTTTTGTCAAATCAAGCATTGAGAATGTCGCGGTTAAAATTGCCAAAAGTGTCAATAGGTTGTCTGATTTAAGCATAGAAATCTCAGATGCTTCCGTTAAAATTTCTCCGGCGAAGCTGAGTAAAATAGCTGAAGAAATAATTGATAATGCCTTTAAATTTTCCCAACCCAATACAAAAGTAAAAATCATAGGTTATAGCAGTAATAGTGATTTTTATCTGTATGTAATTGACGAAGGACGAGGGATGACCAAAGAACAAATAAAAAACGTGGGGGCTTATGTCCAGTTTGAACGTAAAATGTATGAACAACAAGGTTCTGGCTTAGGATTATCCATCGCTAAGAAGCTAGTGGAACTGCACGGCGGAGATTTATCAATTGATAGTTTACCAGAGAAGCAAACTATGGTTAGGCTTGTGCTTCCTCAGTAAATCAAGACTTTCATCTGCTTAAAAAAGCATACTGACTGGTAATTTTCTTCCCTATTACACTCGACTATATCCGCTAATTTCGCCTTTAAGCAGATGCAGACTTTTTGACTATGGCTAGTTATAAACCAGTCACAACAATCGTAACTAGCTGAACAGCACAATGAAAAAATGCAAATAAATCAGCTTACTTGCTTCAGAAATACCGCAGCCAGAAAAGCACAATGCCTAAATTGTCAATAAAAACGTAAATATAAAAAACTTACCTTATTAATAATTGATGTCTACAAAATTTTTTTCAACCTCTGATATAGAGCAAACGATTTTACCTGATCCTTTCACCTTGACTGCTACAACCCCAGCAATTGAAGCAGTGCAATTAATGAGTCAAGTTCGTGACACTTGTCACCTCAACTCAGCCTCAGTGCAATCTGATGTGAATCTGCTCAATCATTTCCATCATTCAGAACAAGCCAGTTGTGTTCTAGTAGTAGAAGACAACAAATTAGTTGGCATCTTTACAGAAAAAGATATTGTTAAATGTACAGCAATGGGGCTGGATTTAGAAACAGCAACGCTGGCAGAGGTAATGAGCAATAGTCCAGTAACTCTGAAAAAATCACAATTTACAAATATTTTTATTGCTTTAAATTTATTCCGTCAATATAAAATTCGTCATCTAGCTGTAGTTGATGACCACAATCATATTATAGGTTTGGTAACACCAACAACAGTGCGTCAATTACTACAGGCGGCTGACTTGTTAAAAATGCGTTCTGTTGATGAGGTAATGACTGGTGAAGTAATTCAAGCACCACCAACAGCATCCGTATTAGAGTTAGCGCAATTAATGACAGAGAATGCTGTCAGTTGTGTAGTGATTACCAACTCAGATTCTCAACCCATAGGAATTGTCACAGAAAGGGATATTGTACAAATTCGGGCTTTAGACTTAAATATTCGAGACATTCAAGCTAATATTGTGATGAGTGCGCCACTGTTTTATATGCGTCAAGAACAGTCTTTGTGGGAAGCGCATCAACAAATGCAACAACGACGCATCAGACGCTTGGTGGTAGTAGGTGGGAGCAACGAACTACTAGGAATAGTCACCCAAACCAGTGTACTTTCTGTTCTTGACCCATTAAAGATGTATGAAACAGTTAATTCTTTGCAGCAAACAGTCTGTAAATTAGAAACAGAAAAAGTTGAGATTCTGGAAAAGCAAAATGCAGAACTAGAGAGACAAGTTGCACAACGAACAGCAAAATTAATACAACAAGCAAATACAGACAGACTACTAGCTAACCTCTCTCAAAATATTCGGAACACCTTTGATATAGAATCGATTTTGCAAACTACTGTTTCAGAAATTCGGGCGTATTTGCAAACAGATCGGGTAGTGATTTACCAATTTGAACCACAATGGACGGGAAAAATTGTTGCTGAATCCCTAGCACCCGGAAAAACCTCTATCATAGGTCGTATGATCTATGATCCCTGCTTTGCCACGAGTTGGGTAGAACCCTACATGAATGGACAGGTACGAAAGATTGAGGATATTTATGCTTATGGGCTGGCTAATTGTCATATTGAGCTTTTAGAACAAGCAGAAATTCGCGCTAATTTGATTGTACCGATTGTCTATAATCAACAGCTTTGGGGTTTGCTTTGCGCTCATCAATGTTCCCAACCGCGATATTGGGAAACCTTAGAAGTTGAATTACTAGAAAAGTTATCTAGCCAAATCGCGATCGCTATTCAACAATCTCAACTTTATCAACAAGCACAAAAGGAACTCCGAGAACGCCAGCAAGCAGAAATCAAACTCAAAAAACTGAATGAGGAATTAGAAGAACACATATCTCAACGCCTGCAAGAATTACAACAAATCAATGATGAATTAGTCCAAGAAATTGTCGAGCGTAAACGAGTTGAACAGGAATTAAGGTATAGTGAAAACCGTGTCAGGGATATCCTCAATAGTCTGTTTACCTTTGTTGGCATTATCAACACCGATGGCATTTTACTGGAAGCCAACCGCGCCCCACTAGAGATTGCTAATCTCAGGGCTGATGATGTGATTAATAAACCATTTTCTGAAACTTATTGGTGGTCTTATAGCTCTGAAGTTCAAACCCAACTTCAACAAGCTATTATCCAGGCAGCACAAGGGCATAATGTTCGCTATGATGCCTTAATTCGTGGGGCAGGGGAAGAATTAATTACAATTGATTTATCACTCAATCCCATTTTTGATGTGACGGGCAAAGTGAATTACTTAGTAGCATCAGGTATTGATATTACAGAACGCAAACAGGCAGAACAAATATTACAAAAACAGTTAACTGCTATTGAAGCAAGTATTGATGGCATTGCCATTGTAAAAGATGATAAATTTATATTTTTAAACAAATCTCATGTTCAGTTATTTGGATATGATCATGCACAAGAATTAATCGGTAAAAGCTGGCGAGAACTTTATACATCAGAGGAAATAGCCCGTTTGGCACGGGACGTTTTCCCCATCTTGTTGCAGGAGGGGCATTGGCGAGGTGAGGCTACAGCACAGCGACGTGATGGTACTACCTTTCATGAAGAAGTCTCACTCACTCTCACTCAAGATGGCGAATTAATTTGTGTTTGTCGAGACATTACTGAAAGTAGACAAGCACAAAAGCAACTACAAAAGTTAGTGATAGAATTGTCAAACTTCAAACACGCTCTAGATCAAGCTGCTATTGTTGCCATTACAGACCCCGAAGGCACAATTACCTATGCTAATGATAATTTATGTAAAATTTCCCAATATTCCAGAGCAGAACTGATTGGTAAAACTCATAGCATCATTAATTCTGGTTATCACTCAAAAGAATATTTTCATCACCTTTGGTCAACTATTACCAAAGGTGAAGTTTGGCGCGGAGAAATCAAAAATCGGGCTAAGGATGGAAGTTACTATTGGGTAGATACAACCATTGTTCCTTTTCTGAAACATAATGGTAAACCTTGGCAGTATTTAGCCATCCACAATGATATTACTAATCGCAAACAGGCAGAATCAGACCTGCAAGAGAGTGAGGAGAAATTCCGTCAACTTGCAGAAAATATACATCAAGTTTTCTGGATAACTGATACAGAACAATTGCAAATGCTCTATATCAGTCCTGCTTATGAAGAAATTTGGGGTCGCACCTGTGCAAGTCTGTATAAAAATCCTAAATCTTTTATGGAAGCTATCTATGCTGATGACAGACAGCAATGTGCGATGGCAATGCAGAACAAAAAACAAGGGTTTGATATCGAATATCGCATTGTTCGACCTGACGGATCAATGCGTTGGATTAGAGATCAAGCCTTTCCCCTCAAGGATGAAACTGGAAAAGTTTATCGAGTGATTGGTATTGCAGAAGACATCACCAAGAGCAAAGTTGCCGCAGTCGCTCTTGAGCGCAGTCAAAATTTTCTCCGCCAAGTTATTGATACCAATCCCAATATAATTTTTGTCAAAGATTTGCAAGGTAGATTTATTCTAGCTAATCAAGCTTTAGCAAATCTTTATGGAAAAAAAATTGAAAAATTAATTGGTAAAACTGAAGCAGATTTTAATTCTAATCCCAGTGAGGTTGCATACTTCAAATTAATCAATCAGCAAGTGATCAGGACTTTGCAACCTCACACCATACCCGAAAGAATAATCATCACTGCTTCTGGAGAAACTCGTTATTTTCAAACCATCATATCCCCTTTGATAGCTCCTGACGGTAAAGCCTATCAAATTCTGGGAGTATTAACTGATATTACTGAACGTAAGCAAGCCGAACAGGAAATTTCCAAAGCCTTGGAAAGAGAAAAAGAACTCGGTGAATTAAAGTCTCGTTTTGTGTCGATGACTTCGCATGAGTTCCGCACTCCTTTATCTGTAATTTCTTCTTCAGCCGCAATTTTGAAAGATTTTGGTCACAAACTCGACGACACCAAAAAGAAAAAACATTTAGATTGCATTCAAACCTACGTCAAACACACAACACAATTATTGGACGATATTTTATTAATTCATAAGGCAGAAAATGGCAAGTTAGCTTTTGAACCTGCGCCTCTGGATTTGATTTCTTTCTGTCAGCAATTAACAGAGGAAATACAATTGAGCGCGCCAAATCACACCATTGTTTTTTCTAGTCATCCTCAAACCGGTGTGATTGGGAACATGGATAAAAAACTACTGCGGCAAATTTTGATTAATTTGCTTTCCAATGCTATTAAGTATTCACCCAACAGTGCTACAGTCAACTTCAACGTAAAAATTACAGAGTCAAATGTAATTTTGATGAGTATTCAAGACCAAGGTATTGGTATTCCCGAAACCGACCAAGTTAAATTGTTTGAATCTTTTCATCGCGCCAGAAATGTCGGTAACATTCCCGGTACAGGCTTAGGTTTATCAATTGTTGCTAAGTGTGTGGCATTGCATCAGGGATCAATCTCTGTGAATAGTCAGGTGGGTATGGGAACAACTTTTATTGTGGAGATTCCTTTACAATCTGTAACTTTTTTACCGGGATTCCTGAAAAATCCTGACTCTATATAGTTGCCGTCGAACTTTTGCCTGATGGTGGGAAGTAGGAATCTCCCGCCACCGGCGCAAGCCTTGGCGGTGAGAGTGTCAATTTTGGATTTGGCTGGGAACAGGTGAATTTCTCGAACCTTTATCTGTTTGTAAAAATATATATATTCCTGCCAAAAAAGCTAGTACAATTGCCAATCCAATCCCCAGATTTCGCCCAGAAAGGTTGGGATTTCTGGGTGCAGCCAAATTATTTGGCTTGGGTTCCAGAAGTGTGACATCTGGTGTCTTGTTACTACTGTCGGAAGATATAGGTTGTGGTAGATGCAACGTATTTTCTAAGTTGCTGGCTTGCTGATTGTTAATTTGCCCAGCCGCTAGATTTTCACTAGCGTTTGGATGGGGTGAAGGGCGTGGTTGCAAAATTGTCTCTTCCGCTTGCTGTGGTGCTTCTGGTTGTAGCAGTTGGGTATCACTATCGTGATTGCCACTGGCGTAGGGTGAAGGATGTGGTGGCAACACCTCCCCTGGGGTTGGCTGTGCTTCTGGTTGTAGCAGTTGGGTATCACTATCGTGATTGCCACTGGCGTAGGGTGAAGGATGTGGT
>NZ_LUHJ01000076.1:125998-167545 GCF_001597745.1 Anabaena sp. 4-3
TCTGGGGTTGGCTGTGGTGCTTCTGGTTGTAGCAGTTGGGTAACGCTATCGTGATTGCCACTGGCGTAGGGTGAAGGATGTGGTGGCAACACCTCCCCTGGGGTTGGCTGTGGTGCTTCTGGTTGTAGCAGTTGGGTAACGCTATCGTGATTGCCACTGGCGTAGGGTGAAGGATGTGGTGGCAACACCTCCCCTGGGGTTGGCTGTGGTTCTATTGGTTGCGGTATTTGGGTAACGCTATCGTAATTGCCACTGGCGTAGGGTGAAGGATGTGGTGGCAACACCTCCCCTGGGGTTGGCTGTGGTTCTATTGGTTGCGGTATTTGGGTAACGCTATCGTCATTTGACTCTTGATTGTACCCTGTTTGCTGAAAAATAATAGTTTCAGCGTCAGATTGGCTAGACTCTACTGCTGGCACTGGATAGGAATGAGATTGAGGATGAACAATAATTGGTTTTTGGCTAGTATTGGTACTGCCCAGCGCAGGTTGGGTAATGGCTTGCAAAGCCTGATTTAGTTCTGCTACCGATGCAAAGCGATGATTCGGGTTCTTTTGCAGACATTTGAGGACTACAGCTTCTACTTCAGCAGATAAGTGTTCACATCCAGGTTGCTCCCGTAGAGGTTTAGGTGGCTCATAGGCATGGGCTAGAACCCAGGAAGCTTCACTAATATTATTACCTTGAATGTGGAAACCAAAGGGATCTGCTGCACTTAACATTTCATACAGAATGATCCCCAAACTATAAATATCAGCCCTGGAATCTAGATTTTCCTTGTTTTGGATTTGCTCAGGTGCAGCATAGCGAAATGTACCAATAAAGGTATGAGTGAGATGGGTCTGATCTGATGATTGATTGCGGATTTTGGCGACACCAAAATCTAAAATTTTCACCCACTCTCCCAAATCTGTAGGTACAAGAAAGATATTATCGGGTTTTAAGTCACGATGCACCACCTGAATATGCTCATGGCCGCCATCTTTTTGCAGGGTCACTCCTTGATGGGCCAAATGTAAACCCTGACACACTTGAGAGATAATACTTACGGTTCGTTCTACAGATAATCGCTTTTCACACAGTAGCAAGTGTCGCAATGTTTGACCGCGCAAATACTCCATCACATAAAATGGATATCCTTCTGGAGTGACACCACAATCAATAATCTTGACAATGTGGTCACTTTGCAAGGCCGCAGAGATTGCCACCTCCCGCTCAAAACGCTTTCTCATCTCTGGTGATGCTACCAGCGTATCTTTGAGTAACTTCAACACTACCTGCTGACCGACACGGGTATCTGTTGCCAAGAAGACTTCTCCCATGCCCCCCGCAGCTATGGGTCTGTCTATCCGGTATCGCTGGTTATCACCTACAAATCGTCCATTCCAAAAATTTGAAGAAGGTGGGGAATTCATTTGATGGAAGCCATCCTAAATTTAATTTCAAGTTTAAACTTTTAGCCAACAGAATAATAATTATTTTGACAATATTCAACGCTACCACTTAAGCATGATAGCAAGTTTTAAGATTAATTTTTACTTCTTTTAATTTCAGCTTATGACATCACTCGCGTCAAGCCAAATTCATCATTTTGATGGTAATACTTAATCAATGTTTAAAATTTTTACTAAAAAATTCTGGCAATTGACTTTTGATGGTATTCTAGATTGATTGGGTAAGTCTATGTAACTACATAATATACAAGGCAAACCGCACTAGATTATCCTGACTGGTTAGTAGCATCAATCAATTCTACCCTTCCCTGGTGTGATGAATAGGACTGGTGCAAGTGTCACACTCAATATCTATATGTAGGGTGCGTCATCCTGCATAAATCCTGCAAATAAACTTATGTTTGCCATCTGACGCGCCCTACCTTACATCTTGCACCAGTTGCTTTATTGCAAATAAAGTCAGGTGGGCAATGCTCACAACGTAAAAATAATGGTTAGAGCGTATTTTCAGCATTGCCCACCCTACGGTTATTGAGAATGGTGCAAGATATCAGCTACCAATGTGCCAGTTGCGTAAGTTCTGATGAAGTATCGAAATGCGCTCCTCAATACGCATTAATACAATTATCAGATGCGTTAAAATGTTTTTTCCCAGAAAACCAAAGGCTTTCCTCAATTCCAGAAAAAAGACAAAAAAGATTTTTTTACCTGATACTGTTGCGTGGCGTAGCCATAGATGCACTTGATTCTGCACTGTAGAGACTAGCTATGCTTAGAGATTATTTACAGCAGGGAACAGGGAACAGGGAACAGGGAATAGGGAATAGGGAATAGGGAACAGGGAACAGGAAAAGAGAAAAGATCAGCATCGAAAACTTATCATAAGTAATTAGCCGGACATGATATCAGCCGTAACACACCCTACTTAATATTTACTTGATAAATAGCCTCTTAGTCTCTACATCATTGATTTGATGCAACTTCATAGAGAATTGGTATTTCCTATCAATTGTGATGATTTATAACTGCAAATAACTCTATGATTATCTGCATAATTAAAGTTAATTATAAAATTACAGTATTATTTATTTTTCACCTAACTGTTTCACAAATTTATATAAGATTCTATAATGAATGATTAATAAAAAATAAAATTTGTAAACTTGGACACATAATTTCAAGAAGATAAAATAATCTAAAAAATACTTAAATTTTATCAAATATCTCCTTAGTGAAATGTTAGCAAATTTTCAGAAACTATTAAAACAGCCAGTCATTATTTCTAGTGCGATCGCCACAATTTTCATCCTGGGAGTTCAAAGACTGCAAGTGCTAGAAGCCCTGGAGTTAAGAGTTTATGACCAGATGATGCAATTGCGTACTGATCCAGGGCCAGATCCGCGTCTATTAATTGTCGCTGTCACTGAACAGGATTTGCAAAAATGGAATTGGCCTTTATCTGGGGAAGTTCTAGACCGATTGTTGGGCAAACTTGTAGAATATCAACCCCGCGCCATAGGTTTAGATATTTTTCGGGATTTACCTGTACAACCTGGCCATGAAAAACTACTAAAACGCTTACAACTAAGTGATGTTATCGTTTCTATCTGTAAACACGCCGATAGCAAAAATCCTGGTATTGCACCCCCACAAGGAACAGAACCATTCCAAGTAGGATTTAGCGATGTTGTTGAAGATACGGATGGTTTGATTCGGCGGAATCTCATATCAGTTAATGTAGATCAATCCGATAGTTGTAAAAGCCCCTATTCCTTGAGTTGGCAGTTAGCCCTGAAATATTTGCAAGTCGGAGGTATTCAGCCGCAATTAACCGCCAACCAAGAACTGCAACTACGTAATGTTGTCTTGAAACCTCTGCAAAGTCACTCTGGTGGATATCAAAATGCAGATGCCCAAGGCTACCAAATTCTCTTAAATTACCGTTCTCCTCGTCAAGTTGCCCAGCAAGTTACTGTGACAGATGTACTTTCAGGCCAGGTGAAACCGGATGTAGTTAAAGACCGCATTGTATTAATTGGTTCCACAGCACCCACTTTAAAAGATATTTTTAATACACCATTTACTTCGGGAAAAGCTGATGATTCTGGCAAGATGGCAGGAGTAGAAATTCATGCTAACATGGTCAGCCAAATTCTGAGCGCGGTTTTGAACAACGAGCGTCTGTTTTGGTTTTTACCTGGGTGGGCGGAAGTGATTTGGATAGGGGGATGGTGTGTAGTTGGGGGGTTTTTAGCCGGGCGGATTCGACATCCATTAGGCTTAGGATTGGCAGAAGGTGCTTCTTTGGCTGTTTTATTTGGCAGTAATTTTGTCATTTTTACCCTAGCTGGATGGTTTCCTGTAGTTTCTCCGGCACTGGGTTTAGTCATGGCGGGCGGTGGTGTTCTGGCTTATACTGCCTATCAGAGCAAGCAAGAACAAGAAAAAATCTTGCAACGGGTACAAGAGCAACAAGATTTAATTGCTCAGTTGCAAGCCTATGTGACTCAAGAAACCAAGATGCCCACGCAGGGCATCACCCTTGCTGCTACTGTCTATCCTGTAGGGCAAGAACTGGGATTAAATACATTACTGAATAAACGTTACAACATTACGGAAATTTTAGGTAGTGGAGGATTTGGTACTACTTACTTAGCTCAAGATGTACAACGACCGGGAAATCCTGTATGTGTTGTGAAACAGATGCGACCTAGTAACCAAGATTCACAATATCTCAGTGTCCTCAGACGGTTATTTAATAATGAAGCATATATTCTCGAAACTTTAGGTAAACATCCACAAATACCCTATTTACTAGCCTTTTTTGAGGAAAACCAGCAATTTTATTTGGTTCAGGAATTTATTCCCGGCCATCCTTTGTCTGACGAGTTAACGCCTGGGGTAACTCGCTCACGGGTTGAAGTAATCAATCTACTCAAGCAAGTTTTGCAGGTGCTAGTTTTTGTTCACAGCTATGGTGTGATTCATCGAGATGTCAAACCTGGTAATTTGATGCGGCGAGAAACAGATGCACAGATTGTTTTAATTGATTTTGGTGCGGTGAAACAAGTGCAACCGAAACAGCACCCCCAGGAGCAAGAAAATCAGACTATTGCAATTGGTACTCCCGGTTATGCCCCTGGTGAACAAATGAGTGGGGTGCCAAGACTCAACAGTGATATTTATGCGTTGGGAATTATTGGCATACAAGCTTTAACTGGGGTAAATCCAAAAGTTTTCCGCAGAGATGTCAATACAGGTATGGTAATTATTCCCGTTACTTCGGAAACTGGTGAACAAATTTGGCAGTATTGGTGGCAAAAAGCAGATACTACTGAGCAATTGACTAAAGTCCTCAATAAAATGGTACATCTTGACTTTACCCAAAGATATCAGTCAGCTGGAGAGGTGCTGAATCTTGTCCAGAGTTTATAGGGGACTGGGGATTGGGGACTGGGTAATATCAAATTAATATGAACCTGCTTAGAATCAAAGATCAAGCATAATTGAACGCAGATGGACGCAGATAAACGCGGATAAAGACAGATAAATCAATGGATTTTATAATTCTGTGCAACTTCACATAAAATTGGTATAAGAATTAATTCTTCCTTGTCTCCTGCTTCTGCACCGCAAGCACTGCTTCAGCTATAACCTATTGGTATCGTGATCAAATAGATGATAAATAGTACCTTCAGGAGCGAGATTCATGGCTGCGTTGTAATCCTCAATTGCTTTTTGCTGATTACCTAGTTTTTGATAAGTTTGACTGCGCCAATAATAAAAGAAAGCATTATCAGGATTTATACCAATGGCTTTAGTATAATCTTCTAATGCTCCTTGATGATCGCCTAATTTTTGTTGACGAAATTTTGCTCTAGCTGTATAAATTTCTGCACATTGGGGAGCAAGAGAAATTGCTAAATGAAAATGTGCGATCGCTCCCTCAATATCTCCTTGGGCAAAATAAGTATAAGCCTGTTGAATATATCGGTGGACATCTGGTTTTTGTGCGGGGCTAATTTCTTGATGATCGCTATTCACTTGTTTCGAGGTTTTTTAATAGTTTACTCAAGCCGTATCTGTTATTAGATTAACCGCATTTACGGTCATCGTCAGTATTTTAAATATCCATTTGCAAATATCCTCAACTTTTACTGATTTTTTCTGAGTTTTTCTGAAAAAACTACATCCCTGGGGAGGAGTTTAAGGTTGATAGCGTAAGCTAAAGTAAAAGCCTTCGTCTTGGATATTGTTACCCCTGCCTTGCAAATCGACGAAGGGAATAGCATAATCTAAACGCATACTCAGACGCTCAATTCCTAAAGCCTGATTCCACAACAATCCTAAGCCTGCACCGGCGAGAAAAGTTTGCTCAGGTAATTTATTGGGATTATCCGCTTGATTCCAGACAACACCCAGATCAAAAAACGGTGCTAGCTGCATTGTTGGTAATCCCGCTTCATTCCTCTGCACTACAATTCTGTTTTCTACTCCCAAACGAAAACCATTATCACCGGCGCGGATATTTTGCCGATAGCCACGGATAGACTGTCCACCGCCAATCACGAATTGCTGGGAAGGTAATAAACTGTTGGGTGTGAGTTGCCAATCTGCTTGGATGAGTAACAAATTATCATTATTGAGTTGCTGCGATCGCTGTATTTGACCTAACCAACTAAAAAAGCGACTATCAGGGATGGGGTCTTGATTAATTGTGGCATCAAATAAGCCCACACCCAGGTTAAATTGCGATCGCAAAAACCAAGCACCCTGAAGATCACGCTTTACATAGTCTTGAGCAAACTTAATTACACTGGTACGACTCACCCCATTGTTACCAGGGCCTATACCCACACGGACGGGGGGGTTGCCAAAAAACAGAAAACTTTGACCATCCTGATAGGTAAATCCTAATGATAAAGCAAACTCTTCTCTAGTGGTTCGCCATAGCGGTTGACGATAATTAATTTCATACAAATCCTGTTCACCCTGAATGTTTAACTCCCGAAATGGTGACTCAGTGATGTTGCTGCTACTAGGTGAAACTCGGACTTGCACAGTTCCATTCATGGCATTCACAGGCATCTGATAACTAAAATCCCAGACTTCAGAACCACCTGTAAACGTCCGGTAATAAGAACCTGTGAACAAATCCCCAAATCCCGTTAAGTTCCGATAAGCCAGTTCCACCCCGAATCTTTCACCACCGACGCTAGGAGGTGAATAGTTATCAATCAAGAAGTTACTGGTAAAATTTTGCGCCTCTTGGACTCTGACAATCAACAAACTTTCTCCCACTTTACCAGTAGGACGGAGGCTAGCTTCCACATTTGTAAATAGGGGATCGAGTCGCAGTAGTCTGAGTTGTTCCTCTAGGTTAATGCCATTTAGAGGCACACCCGCGCCTAGTTGGATGCGACTGCGAATATAAGCCGGGTTGACACGTTCTGCCCCTTGAATATCAATCTCTGCCAACCGCCCCTCAATCACCTGAAGCACCAACACACCGTCTGTAGTACCAGGCTGGGGAGTGATAGGAATGGCTCTAGAATTGAGATAATTCTCATTTAAGTAAAGTTGAGTTACCGCATCAGCCGCTTTTCTCATCTCTTCCACAGTCAATTCCCGTGCTTCAAAGGGCTTGACTATAGGTGCAAAGTCATTTTGATTAAAGACGGTGCTGCCTACCACCTGAATTTGACGCACATAGAACTTTTCTGGAAGTATCGGTGTTTCTGTTGCTGGTGGTGATTGCGTCTGAGATTCTGGCTCAGGAGGGGTAGCATCTGCTGCCTGTACTATGGTAGTTGTCGGTAGATACTGATGACTATTTAACTCAGGTACTGGGTGAGGATTATTACTAGCTAGGCTACGCTGTCCATTGACAATGAATAGACACAGCGTAGGCATCATCAAGAGCAAACTCGACTGGTATCTATGAAAATTGAAATTCTTTACCCTAGGGACACAACGGAAAGCAAAATTGGCAATTCTTGACTGATTGTGGACTTCAGAGGCAATACCAATCTTTTTTCCTTTGCTCATGTCACCTCGGTAGGATGGGTTAATTTGACAAACTGGCTGATGTTGATTCTGCCCTATGCGATTGCTGTTTACGTATCTATGTATCATTTTTTAACAATTATTCTTAAAAAGATTTGTAACTAAAAAACAGAATTAAGAGTATTTTCTCGTACAAGTGATGATACCGCATTATATTCTGGTAGTAGCAGAAAACCTGGGAGTAATTCCATGTCACCACTGATCTCCATTGTTATCGTTAATTACAATCGGGAGCTTTATCTAGGCGAAGCGATCGCCAGCGTCTTACAGCAGACATGGCAAGATTTTGAGTTACTGGTGTGGGATGATGGCTCCACAGATAGATCAGTGGTGATTGCCCAAGAGTATGCCCAACAAGATAGCCGAGTGCGGGTAGTAGCAGCACCGCATCAAGGAACTGTCAAAGCCCGGAAAGCCGCCAACGCTCAAACTACCGGGGCTTATTTGGGTTGGGTAGATAGTGACGATATCCTGGCACCTACGGCTTTAGCCCAAACCGCCGCCGTTCTGAATCATCACCCAGAGGTGGGATTAGTTTATACAGATTATATAGATATTAATGCGGATGGTCAAGTGCTGGGTTATGGTCATCGCTGTCGGATTCCCTATTCTCCCCAAAGGTTATTGGTAGATTTTATGACCTTCCAATTCCGCTTATTGCGGCGTTCAGTGTATGAACAGGTGGGAGGTGTGCATATATCTGCTTCTGACTATGCCTATGATTATGATCTGTGTTTGCGACTTTCCGAAGTTACGCAAGTGGGACGAGTGCAACAGCCGCTTTACCTGTGTCGCCTTCACAATCACAGCATCTCTGCAACCAAAAGAACCGAGCAAATTCTTTGGTCGCAAAAAGCGATCGCGCAAGCATTGCAACGACGGGGACTAGCTGACAAATTTGCCATCGATGTCGAATTACCCGCAGGTCGTTTCATCTTGCGGCGGAAACCAACATGGCGAACAACTCTCACCAATAGCTTGAAGTCTGCGTTAACCCAAACGACTGTCAGCTTGGGTGTTAGCTGCATGGGAATTTTTTCCTTATGGGGAATGAATACAGCGATCGCCCAAACCCAAAACATTGCCCCCACCCCCGGCACAAATACCATTGTCACACCCAATGGCAACAGAATTGACATCACAGGTGGCACAACTTCCAGCGACGGTTTGAACCTGTTCCATAGCTTTCAACAGTTTGGAGTAAGTGCCGAACAAATAGCCAACTTCCAAGCCAACCCCGCCTTAAGAAATATACTCGGTCGGGTAACAGGTGGTAATCCCTCAATTATCAACGGCTTAATTCAGGTGACAGGGGGTAACCCTAACCTATTTTTGATGAATCCTGCCGGATTTATTTTTGGTAGTAATGCCAGTTTAAATGTTCCCGGTGCGTTTACAGCTACAACCGCCAATGGCATTAAATTTAACAATCAATGGTTGAACGCTGTCGGTAATAATGACTATGCCAACTTGGTAGGCGAACCCACCGGATTTGCTTTTACCATGAACCAGCCAGGGGCAATCATCAACGCTGGTAACTTAGCAGTGGGTACTGGGCAGAGTTTATCATTATTGGGTGGAACAGTCGTAAATACTGGACAACTCACCGCACCAGCCGGAGAGATAGTTGTTACCTCCGTACCGGGACAGAAATGGGTAAGGCTGAGTCAACCGGGAAATCTGTTGAGTTTGGAACTGGAAAACCTCACGGCTAATAGTAGCCAACCCAACAATTGGACAATTGCGATCGCCTCCTTACCAGAATTGCTCACAGTCGGTAACATCAACACAGGGTTAACAGCTAACCCTGATAGTAGCGTCACATTAACCGATGCTAACCTCACCATCCCCACCACCCCAGGCACAACCATCGTCAGTGGTAATGTGGATGTTTCCGGCACAACAGGCGGAACAGTCAATATTTTGGGGACAAACGTCGGTGTAATCAACGCTAATATTAACGCCTCCGGCACCAATGGCGGTGGTACAGTCTTGATTGGTGGCGATTACAAAGGTGGCGGTACAGTACCAACTGCCACGCAGACTTACATTAACTCAAACACTGTCATTAACGCCAATAGTCACCAAAATGGCGACGGTGGACGCGTCATTGTTTGGGCTAACGACTCCACACAGTTTTTTGGTAAGATTTCCGCCCGTGGCGGCGCAAATAGTGGAAACGGTGGTTTTGTAGAAGTATCCGGCAAAAACTTCTTAACCTTCCAAGGTTTGGTAGATGCTTTCGCCCCTAATGGTCAAAATGGTACTTTATTACTTGACCCCAGCACCTTAACCATCATCGAAGAAGGAAGCGGTACATTTGACGAGACAATTTTTAGTGCAGATGGCAATATTTTTGAGAACGATCAAGATCCTTCTGGCACAAACACCAACACCATTTCCTGGAGTGCGCTGGCATCTTTGGGCAGTGGGGCTACGATTAATTTAGAGGCAACTGGTGATATTACTATCGAAAACATCACCGGTTCTCTCTCAGATATTCCGAATGTCGTCGTATTAGACTTGGGCGATAGCGGCAGTTTTAGTTTAACGTCCACCAATGGCACAGTTAGATTTGTTGACACCAACGATACCATCAGAACTAATGGAGGAGCAATCAACATTGAAGGGGCTAGTCTAGTTTTAGGAAATTTGGATACAACGCCTAATAATACTGATTTCCCTGATAGCGGAGATGTGAGTTTATCCGCAGTTGGCGATATCTCAGCCGGAAATATTTTGGCTAGTGGTGATGGCTATGCAAGTAACATTACAGTTACCAGTAGTAATGGTGGCATCACCCTAGGAAACCTGGAAACTAGACCCAATTTCGATAATGGTAGCGTAGCATTTAGCGATGGCGATCATGGCAATGTGACTTTATCTGCATTTGGCAACATCTCGGCGGGTAATATTGTCGCCAGTGGTGATGGTTATGCTCCGGGTGACATTACAGTTAACAGTAGTAATGGTACTATCAGCTTAGGCACACTTGACACCAGAAGTATTCTCAGCAGCGACGGTATAATATCTACCTTCGACGATAGTGGCAATGTGACTTTATCTGCACTAGGAAACATCACAGCCGGTGATATTCTTGCCAATGTTGATGACTCTTCTTCAGTTAATACCTATTTGCCAGGCAATATCAGCGTACAAAGTACCAATGGCGATATCAATCTGGGAAATCTTAACACCGAAATGTTTGCAGGTTTTGGTTATGGCTTTGGTTATGGTACTACTGGTAGTAGTCAAAGTGGCAACGTAACAATTAATGCTATTGGTGGTAGTATTAATACAGAAAATATTAACTCAAATTTATTTCTTGGTTTTTCGAGTGGAAGCAACACTTTTACAGGAACAGGTGGTACAGTAAGCTTGACAGCCAGAAATAATATTAATGTTGCTGGTATTGATGCTTCAGCAACAGTGACTGGCTTCAGTGGATCATATTCGGCTACAGGTGGGAATGTCACTCTTGAGACTACTAATCCGGCTGGTAGTATAATTAGTTTCAACAGCATTAACACCAGTGCCGCAGCTAGCACTGCAAACACTACAGGTGGCAATGTGCGAGTTTTGACCAACGGATTGGTACAAGGACTAAGTACAACATCTACAGGTTATACCATCGACAGTGGTGAATACTTGTCTTTCGGTGCTGGTGAAGGTGCTTCTCGTTCTCCACTTCCTGGTGGGGGACAGGTAACAATTAGACATGATGGTGGCCCTGACAACGTGCCATTTACTGTAGGTAATCTCAGTGAAAGTGAAACAGCACAGCTTGTCAATGGTACAGTAGGAGGAATTTATGCGGGTACTGATTCGCAAATCCCTCCCCCTTCCGCGACTGAATCCCCATCCTCTCCCATCAGCTTCCCAGTCTTGCCGAATGGTGGAAATGCCGAAGGCACACCCAGCAACATCACTATTACGTCTGTTAACACACCACCGACACTAACCACCAACTCCCCCATTGCCTCGAATGCTCAACCAGGAGTACCCTTTGACTTTACGTTTACAGCCAGTGTAGGGGATGTGAATCTGGATAATACTACTGTGGAGATAGATTCTATTTTGGCAGGGACACTGAGCCGAGGCGGTACAGTGTTACAGCCTGGAGACAGCCTAACTATAGGTGAGACATTAACCTATACCCCACCAGAAAATATTACTACTAGCAGCAGCATTCAGGCTTTTAGCATCAGAGCTAGTGATGTGGTTTCAGCTACAACTATACCTGTAGAGGTGGGAATACAAGTCTCTACACCCCCAACACTAGACAACTGTGAGGTTTTACCGTCTAGTTGTCAACCGCCTACTCTCCCACCTAAAACTGAAGGTACTAATCTTGGTAAACCAGTATTGGAGCGCGAAAGCAATCCAGAAAGAGACTTCACCAATAAGATTGCTAGCCAGTTAGGTGTAGCTACGCCTAAAGTCAAAACCATAGAAGATGCAATTGCGCTTGTCCGCCAGACAGAACAAACCACAGGCGTAAAACCGGCGTTAATTTACTTCAGTTTTGTGCCAGTGGAAATTGCACCCAACATAGCGACGAAGAACAACAAATCTAATCAAATATTAAACACCGTCGGCGAGAGCGATCGCGATCAATTAGAAATAGTAGTCGTCACAAGTTCAGGAAATCCCATCCGCAAACGCATCCCCACAGCCACTAAAGCCGAAGTCTTGCAAGTAGCGCAAGAATTTCGCAATCAAATAGTCAATCCCCTCAACCGCAGCACCAACGGTTACTTAAAGCCATCTCAACAACTTTATAGTTGGTTAATTGCGCCACTAGAGGCGGAATTAAAAGCTCAAGGTATTGATAACCTCGTCTTCTTGCCAGATATTGGCTTACGTACAACGCCAATGGCAGCACTTCACGATGGTAAACAATTTCTCGTCGAGAAATATAGTCTGGGCTTAATGCCTAGCCTGAGTTTAACTAACACCGTTTACACCGACATTAAACAATCCCAAATTTTGGCTTTGGGAATTTCTCAAAGCACTCAGGGACAACAACCATTACCAGCTGTTCCCTTTGAATTATCCACTCTCGTCTCTAAACTCTGGCCTGGCAAATTGTTGTTAGATCAGCAAGCGACATTAGAAAATCTGAAACGGGTTCGTAGTCAACAACCCTTCGGCATTATTCATCTAGCCACCCATGCCGACTTTATTCCCGGCCCCTTGAGCAACTCCTATATTCAATTATGGGATGATAAATTACGCTTAAACCAATTACGGCAATTACGGTTGAATGAACCCCAAGTTGAGATGATAGTGCTGAGTGCTTGTAGAACTGCTTTAGGTGATGAAGAAGCAGAAATTGGCTTTGCCGGTTTAGCTGTACTCGCCGGGGTGAAAACCTCGATTGCTAGTATGTGGGCAGTCAACGATGCTGCTACGGCGGCTTTGATGACAAAATTTTATGCCTCCCTCAAGACTGCACCCATCCGTGCAGATGCCCTCAGAACCGCTCAGGTAGCTATGGCTAAAGGACAGGTTTATCTGAAAAATAGTCAGTTGCAAGGTTTAGAAGCAGTTCAGGGCTTACGTTTGCCTGCTGAGAGTGTTGTTGAAGAAACCGATTTACAGCTCACTCATCCTTATTATTGGGCTGCATTCACAATGGTGGGTAATCCTTGGTGATTTCATACCCTTCAAATATCCTCTAAAATTTGTAGGGGCGCAAGCCCCTACCTCATCTATCAGCCGCATTCTTGTTGCCAATTGAGATCAGCTATTTTAATTTTCGGTAGTACAACAAGATAATAGTGGCTTGTTTGCCACAGTATCCAGTTCTACTGATTTCAACAAGTCCGTCCAATATTTCTGAACTTGGCGATCGTTGGGACGTTCGCGGCGTAAATTAGCTATAACACTGAGAGCATTTTCCCACACTCCAGCTGTTGCATAAAGAATCGCCTGATCTAAAGGTTGGGTTGTTTGCTGTATCTGCTCAGACAGGTTTTCGTCTTGCACACGCTCAATTTTACCTTGTAGGAATAGGTCTTGATCACGATTACGATAATCGCAAACCATAGAAAAAGCCCAAGTATAATTTTTACCTGTCTTTAATGCTGGTTGATCCGTCGGGATAGTTACACTCACAATCCCTCCTTGTTCAACAGGTTTCAAACTTTTTTTATACAAGGTTTCCATACTTTCATTATCCCGCAACAGAAATTCCAAACCTTGTATTGGTTTAACAGTTTCAGGAATGTAGAAAAAGAATGTGGGATGCTCTGCTGTCGTTAGTTGGGCTTCTTTGCTTGTCGGTATCAAAGGAATGGCAGTCTTTCCATTTAAGAAGCAATTGCCTCTGGTGGCAGCAGTTGCTAATCTACCAGGTTTACCCGGAACAAACATAATCAGACTTCTGCGCTGCTCAATGTAACTACTGACATTCCTCACCGCTATAGTGGCATACTGATCGTTAGGTTTGATTTGTAGTGCTTGCTGGAAATATCCTAAAGCCTTGCGATAGTTTCTGCGTCTAGTTTCTGTATAACCAAGTTGCATATATTGGTCATAATCGGAGTTTGTTTGTGCTATTTGCACAACCTGATCTACTGCCAAAACCTGCGTCTGACTGACAAAATCTAAAGGTAGACATACTAAACCAGCAAACAGAAAGTTTGTCCAAAATCTAAGTTTCATGGGATACATATTTACTGCTACTAATATAGTGTTGTTAATCACATAAATATTGCGACTTATAGGTTTTTCAATTCCCACACCACACTAGAATATAATACGTAATCTTTGGTGCTTATGTTCCCGATTTTCACTGCTTGCTCATGTAGCGGTTAGCGAATTTATACCTATAATCATAGGTATTTTTTCAAAAAATGAGATTATACTATATAACACTCTCATTAGCAAGATACTGTACCCAAATTCAGAGGAGGAGCGGGTTGAGCGAGATCACGATTAATGGTTGGTAGCATTTGTTAACTCGCCCCTACCACGCACTAGCGTTGCCAAGTATTGGCTATCTCCCCCTTACTTACCAAAACTCTAGACAACATTGTTACATTCTGATACGCTTATATCCAAGGTTTTTGAGAAAGTTTATTGATAATATCATCACTTAATTAGTATTTTTGTTTTGTAGGGTAGCGCATGGCGAATATTATCTCACTAGCAGATTACCAAGAATTGTGGAGAGAACGCAACCAAAATACCCAACAACCAGACCCATCAGACCCATCTGATATTATTAATCTATGTCCTCAACAATTTGGTACTGGATATGAACGCTGGATTGAACTGAGAAACATTAGTTTACTAATTATTGATGCTGAATTTCATCATGAATTAGTCATAGAAAAAACAGAACCAGAAATTTTTATCGGTGGTCTAGAATTTGGCTTTCATCTATTAGGGTGTTGGAATAAAACTAATGCTGGACAAAACTTTTTTCAAAGTGGTGGTATCTACTATAATAACAAGACTGAATTTTTGCGCCAGCAAAGACTTTTAAAAGTTGATATACATCCAGAATCCCCTGATTTACTGGATAGTTTTATTACAGATGGCTTAAATTACATATCACCGGCAATCCTGCAAAACCTTATCAAAACTCATCAAGAATCATCTTTTCAAATTGACAATACTACCCCAGAAATGCGTGTAGCCCTGGAACAAATTATCAATTGTCCCTTTAGAGGTTTAACCAAAAAAATCTATCTAGAAAGTAAATGCTTAGAATTAATTGCCCTGAAACTGGAACAATTAGCTAAAAAAGAAAATAATGGTACAAAGACCACTAATTTTAAAAAAGATGATATTGATAGAATTCATTATGCTAAGGAAATTTTAACTAACAATTTAGATAATCCCCCTTCCTTACTAGAATTAGCCAGACAAGTAGGATTAAACGACTACAAACTCAAGCTAGGCTTTCGCCAAGTATTTGGTACAACTGCATTTACCTACTTACACCAACAACGCATGGAAAAAGCACGCCAATTACTTTTAGAAGGACAAATGAATGTCAAAGAAGTAGCCCGTGCTGTTGGTTATGCAAATCAAAGCCGTTTTGCAACAGCTTTCCGTAAGCAGTTTGGCAGTAATCCTAAATCCTATGATTTGTTACTGAAAGCTTAAAAATTAAATAATATACAGTTATTTGCTGTAAAATTTTCCGAAAAATCCGTTAGAGGCGCAAAAAAATCCGTTTGAGATTCAATTAGGTCTTCAAAATCACATCAATTGTAGATTAAGCTTCTTGAAAAAGATTCTTAGCTAATAGCAGTCAGAGTCTCTGGTATTGAAAGAGGCTTGTCTACGTGAGGAGATTATGAGGAGACAACCGCAATTATTGATGGGTTTATGGTTAATAGGGGTAGTAGTTGCTGCACAACCAGCGTGGGGAAGTGGTAATAGCTTGGAAAATCCTTCTTTGTCTGAAGGAGGTAGTACATCTAGAAATCTCAAAAGATTACTATCTCAAGCATCCACACCTCAATCTCCAATTCTTGTCAATGGAGTGCGGATTGATACCACAGATAAAGGTATAGAAGTAATTTTAGAGACTAACCAAGGCGAACAATTACAAGTAGCTAATAGCAGTTCGGGAAATAGCTTCATTGCCGATATTACTAATGCTCAACTGCGTTTGCCATCAGGAAACACATTTCGGCAAGAAAAACCTTTTGCGGGTATTACTGAAATTACAGTTATCAACCAAGACAATAACACTATCAGAATAACTGTCACGGGAGAGGCGGGAACACCTATTTATGAACTATTTGATAGTGATGCAGGTTTAATTTTCAGTGTGACACCTGTATCACCTTCCGCATCTCAACCAGAAACACCACAACAGTCGTCAGAGGAGAAACCTACTACTCACACCCCCACAGCACAACCAACAGCCCAGACTGATGAACCCATTGAACTGGTAGTTACAGGTGAACAAGATAGCTATCGAGTCAGGGAAGCATCAACCGGCACAAAAATAGAAGTTCCTTTGCGTGATGTTCCCGCATCTATCCAAGTTATACCTAAAGAAGTTATTCAAGACAGACAAGTTGTTAGACTCAACGAACTAGCAGATAATGTTAGTGGTGTACGTCCTCAAGGTACTTTAGGTGGACTAGCATCTCAAGGTTATTTTATTCGTGGTTTTGCTACAGGTTTTGAAAACCTGCGTGATGGTTTTAAAGACTTTGGTTTTACCAGTCCGCGTGATGTAGCTGGTGTTGAAAGAGTAGAATTTCTCAAAGGACCTGCTTCTGTTTTATATGGAAGTGCTTTAAGTCCCGGTGGTGTAGTTAACACAATTACTAAAAAACCCCTATCAGAACCCTTCTATCAAATTGGTGGAACATTTGGGAGTTATAATTTTTATCGTGGCACAATTGATCTCACAGGGCCACTCACAGAAAATCGGGCAGCACTTTATCGGCTGAATGTAGCTTATGAAAATGCTAACAGTTTCCGGGATTTTATAGAAAATGAAAGTACATTTATTAATCCTGTTGTTAGCCTGAAATTAGGAGAAAATACCAATCTCACCTTTGCTTATGAATATCAGAAATACAACTACGTCTTTGATCGGGGTTTTCCTTCTGATAGCACAGTAATTTTTGAGCTTCCCATTAGTCGCTCTTTAGATGAACCAAATCTTCAGGATTCTGAATATAAATCTAATAACTTCGCCTACAATTTAGAAAGCAAATTTGGTTACAACAATCACTGGAAATTCCGCCAAGGTTTTAATATCCTGAGTGTTAGCGGTGCTTCCCAAGGAGTACAATCTAGGGGAATTAGAGCAGATAGGCAGACAGTACGCCGTAGATTCCGTCGTTCTGAAAGTGACCAAACAAATCTTGCTTTTCAAAATGAAATTAGTAGTAAATTTAACACAGGCACAATTCGCCATAATATCCTCGTTGGATTTGAGTTAGCTAATTATCAATTTCAAAGTAATTTTTTCCAGGGTGATATTGCCGACTTAGATATATTCAACCCTGTTTATGGCGCACAACCAGAAAACATACGTCGCACCTATGTGGGGGAATATGGTGGGGAAAATGTCGCACTTTACTTACAAGATTTAATTGAACTTACACCTAATTTCAAATTCTTAGCTGGTGGTCGTTTTGACTGGGTAAACTCCTATGACAGATATGAAGACGACCCAGATTTAAACACTAGAAATTCAGATTCGGAATTTTCTCCCCGTTTAGGTATAGTTTATCAACCTACAGACACCACCTCAATTTATGCCAGTTGGACAAATGCTTTCAACCCGCAATATTTTGGGAGAAGCCGCAATAATGAACCATTTAAACCAGAAACATCAGAACAATTTGAAATAGGAATTAAACAAGATTTTCTGGATAAACGCCTTTCTGCAACTTTAGCTTTTTTTGAAATTACCAAGAAGAATGTATTAACTCCTGATCCAGAAGACGATAGCTTTAGCGTTCAAACTGGTGAACAAAAAAGCCGAGGAGTTGAACTAGACGTAGTTGGAGAAATTTCACCAGGTTGGAAAATCATTGCTACTTATGCTTACACAGATGCTTCTGTCAGCAAAGATAATAACTCTGACCTATTAAATGATCAGTTAGTTGGTGTGCCTTATCATAGTGCTAGTTTATGGACTACCTATGAATTTCAACAAAGAAATTTACAAGGTTTAGGACTAGGATTAGGATTAGTTTATGCTGGTGAACGGGAAGCATCTTTACCAAATCAAATCCAAATTCCTTCTTATCTGAGAACAGATGCTAGTGTCTTTTATAAAAAGAACAATTGGCGGGCTGCTCTCAACTTTAAGAACCTTTTTGACACTAAATATTATGAATCCCAAGGTTTTTTTGTTGTTCCGGCTGCTCCTTTTACAGTGATTGGCAATGTTACCTTTGAATTTTGATTGGTTTAAAGTTTGATTTGTGGCAAGTATTCAGCTATCAGTAATCAGTAATCAGCTTTTTCCTACAGTTAGGCAGATTTGTCTTAAAATGAGCATAATTTGTCAAGTTTCACAACTGTTAATGAGAGAAAGCTACAGGTTAGTATTGATGTTTCTTAGGCTCTTGCTTATGGCTGATGGCTGACGGCTGAATGCTTACAATTTGTGTATAGTGGGTATTTATAGGTTAAATTTTCTATGGCAGTAAATATAATCAAAAATTCCCACCCTATATATCAAATTTGAGATCAATGAAGTCCAAATTTTAGGAACAAAGCTTTATGATAAGATACTTTCAAACCTTTTCTTTGTCTTGTTAAATATGAAAAAAGGGTGCTTTTACTATATCAAGCTATGCTTTTTGGTAATCATATCAGCATTAATAGTTACTGCTTGTCATGGTGTCAAATATCAAGACTTAACTTTGTCCAAACCAAAATTATTAAATACCGAATGTAAATTAGTAAAACATGAATTAGGCGAAACTTGTGTTTCTCTAAATCCGCAACGCATTATTGTTACAGAACAAGTATCACTAGAAGCTTTAATTGCATTAGGTATAAAACCAATAGCTACAGTAGATACGGCTTTTGTAGCTAGTAAAACTAATTTTTTAACAAGTCAAATGGATGGGATAAATTATATAGGTAAAGAGAGTCAGTTTAATTTAGAAACCACACTAAAACTACATCCAGATTTAATTATTGGTACGTATGGTATTGATGCAGCAAATTATAAATTATTTTCCCAAATAGCACCTACGGTTAAATTACAAAATGTCCATAGTCAATGGAAAGAAACTTTGATGAGTCTGGCTGAAATAGTCAATAGAACTGCAACAGCCAAGACATTATTAATTGAATATCAACAACGTCTAGAAAAATTACGCACTGCTTTGGGTGAGAAAATCAATGAACTAGAGGTTTCTGTGAGTCGATTTCACGGTGGTAATAAAGTTCCTGCAATTCGTTCTCAATATTCTTTTCCTGGCAGTATTTTGGCAGAGTTAGGAATTTCTATGCCAGTTCATCAACGTCAATTAATTAAGACTGCTGATGATACTGTAGTAACACTCAGCTTAGAACGGATAGACTTACTGGATGCTGATGTTTTATTTGTAGCAGTAGATCCTGGTGCTAGAGAGGTATTTAATCAATATCAAAATACTCGTATTTGGCAAACTCTCAATGTAGTGCAGAATCAGCGAGTTTATAGTGTGGATTCTAGTTACTGGATTTTTGGCAGTATTCTCTCAGCTAATGCTATAGTTGATGATTTATTTAAGTATTTGCTCAAGGCAACGTAAGACCCCCTACTCCTATCTTGCCAAAAATAGTAGTCAATGCGGCAAAAAACGCTGATAAAAGGGCGAATAATATAGGACTGGTTTCATAAGGAATCATTGAATATCTCTAAAGAATCTGAGTATTTATTAAGAAATAAAATCACTAATCTTGCTCCCACAGCACAGGTACAAAGAAACCCAGTAAACCAACCAGTAACATACATACTGCACAAATCACATATAACAGGGCAATTCCTGCACCAGTACCAGTTCCAAGTAATCCGCCAAACATACGACCTAGAACACCCCCTGATTGCAAGGCTGGTGTAAAAAGACGATCTGCCAACGGGCCTGCTATTAAATAGCCTACCGCAGAAGCGATCTGTAAAAGTAGCGATCGCGCTGCAAAAACCCTTCCTTGTACATTTGATGGTACTTTCGCTAGCCAAATAGCAGTATCAGAACTACCATTTAACGGGAAATTCAAAGAAGAACAAAATTGTGCAGGAATCCAAACCCAAGCTGTTCTACCCAAACCAAAAACAATTTTACTGATACCTGCACCGATCATTCCTAGTAAAACGCCGTTGATTTTCCGTTTAAAACCGCCCCAAATACTAACAATTATAGCACCTGCCACCCCACCAAAACCAGCCGCAGAAGCTAAACTACCTAGCACTAAAGTATTATTATTTGTTTTTGATAAAATCATTGGTGTATATAGTGAATTACCAATGTCATGGGGTAGCCAAAATAATAAGTTAACTAATAGCAATGCCAATAAACTTTTGTGCGTGATAATATAACGCCAACCAACCCCCAAATCTTGCCAGATATTGACTATATTTTCGTTATTTTTAGGTGGTGTTTGAGGGATACTAACTAAAAATAAACTACTAATTGCTGTAGCAAAACTACAAATATCAATTAACCAAATTCCTGAAAAACCAATAACTGTGTAAAGATATCCTGCCAAAGCAGGAGCGATAATTTGACTACCGTAACCTGACAAAAATCCCAGACTACTAGCACGGGTATAATGTTGTTGAGGAATCATTAATGATACTGATGACTCAAACGCCAAAGACTGAAATTGATTAAAAGTTCCAACAATTGCGCCTGTCAGATAAAAGTGCCAAATTTGTAAATTATTGGTGAGATGTAACAACAAAATTATAATTGTGCAGAAAACGGCAACTGTATCACCCACCATCATTAAAAATTTGCGGTTAAATCTGTCTACAATTACACCACTAATGGGGGTAATGATAATACTTGGTAGTAAACTAAAAAAACCAACCAGAGTGAGGGTTGTTGCTTTACCTGTGATTTCCCATGCCCAAATTTCAATTGCAAAACTGGTCATGTTACTACCAATGGTAGAAACTAATTGACCAAGCCAAACAACGAGAAAACTACGCATATTGGCTGGTTGTTGTTCTTCTAGCATTTTTTACGACTTTACTTGAATTATGATTTCAATCAGTTTCTGTGATGTATTCCTTGATTTGGGCAATTCTTTCCTGTGGTTTTAATAAAGGACAGTTTGTACATTTTTCATCACAAGGAGGAATGAAGGCATATAAACAACAGGTAAGACGGACTGTAGTTTTAGCTGGTAAACCAGGTTCGTTAATTTTCTCAGTGCGGACTAAATTATAAAGTGGGTTTCGTCCTGGCATAACTAAACTATCGGGTTGTTCATATAAAACGGAATAATCTGTTTTTATTGATTCTGAATTTGTAACTTTATTAAGTTCTGAAAACTGCCATTCTGAAGCATTTACCGCATTACCCCACATAGTTTTTTTAGAAAGTTTAGTTAAACTATGAACCCGTTCTATCATCGGGGCAAAATTGCGCTGAAATAAGCTAGTAAATACAGCTTGATGTAAATCTTCCACGCTATTTACTATTTTGCCTGGATAATCTTGAGGAATGGGTATAGGTAATCTTTGGGGATAAATTACAGTACCACTTAAATCATGAAAATATAACGCCTTGGGTTCACCATTTTCTAACACAAAACTTACATTATCAATCTCTGAATTTAAGCCAATTCCTGCCCAAGTCATCAAAGCTAAAACACCAGGTAATGTTTTCCAACTGTAAACTTTGTTCCAGATAGATGCCGCAATGCGAATGTCTTGAGTTTTTTGGTATATATCGCTGGTTTGCCATTCAGATAAAAGTCTATCTGGTTGTAGATAATCATTAACTGAAATCACCTCAGCACCATCAGGAGGCTGAGTCAAAATTATGATGTCTGTATAGAAACTATCTAAATTTCTTTGAGCAAGAGTAAATATTTCTAGTAAAAAATCTAGTATATTATTATTAGCTTTTTTTTGAGCAAATTGTAGAGTTTCTATATTTTCAGAATCAAATATCATGATGTTTTCACCAAATATGTAAACAAATCATCTAAAATAGCATTGGCTGAAAGAATATTTCCGAAAATCCAGTAACTTGAATCAACAGTATAGATTCGTTGATTTTTGACTGCTTTCAGATTTTGCCATAGTGGACTATTTTGATATTGTTGAAAATTTTCTTCCGCACCGGGATCTAAAGCGATAAATAAAATATCAGCATTGATTAAATCTAGACGTTCTAAACTAACTGAAACTAGAGGTTGATTTTCATAAGTAGTCAGTTGATTTTGAATTTCTGGTAGAACTATTCCCACTTCTGTCAGTAGACTGCCAGGAAATGAATATTTAGTGCGAAATTCTGTAAATTTGTTGCCAGCATAAAAGCGACTCACAGAAACAGTTTTTTCTTTGAGGTTATGATTTATAAATGTGCGTAATTTTTCAACTCTTTGTTGGTATTCTTCCAATAATTTTTGTGCTTTTTCACTTTTGCCTGTGATTTCAGCAATACGTGATAAAGCATCTTTCCAACCATTTTGAATATAATCTAGTGTAACTGTGGGGGCTATTTGGGAAAATAATTTGTATTGTTCTGCGCTGATAGAAAAACCCAAAATTAAATCTGGATTTAACAGTACCATTTTTTCTATATTTGGTTGACTATTTTTTCCTAAATAAACTATTCCCTCAGCTTTTTTACCTAACTTTGGTATGATACTACCTGCAATATTCGGTTGTGTTGCTGCTATTGGTTTTAAGTCCAGTGCTAACAACGCTTCCATAGAAGTTTCATCTAATGCGATAATGCGTTGGGGTTGTAAAGGAATACAGCTTTCACCTACAGGCTGTGTGATGACTTTACATTCAGATATTGCTAATTTGGTCTGATTTGAATTTGTAATTTGATGATGATTGCCATGACAACCCTTAATTAAAATTACGCTTACTAGGAGAATAAAACATAATTTTATATAGTAACTAAATCTTTTTTTCATTATTTTTATAAACTGTCTAACAAGTATTTAACAAGGTCGTCTAAAATGGCATTTGCTGACAGGATATTTCCAAAAATCCAGTAACCTGAGTTAACAGTATATACTCGATTATTTTTAACTACATTAAGTGTTTGCCATAAAGGACTATTTTGATATTTTTGAAAGTTTTCTTCTGAACCTGGGTCTAGTGCTATAAACATTGCGTCTGACTCTAATAAATTTATACTTTCTAAACTAACATTGTTATAACTGACATTTGCATTACTACTAATTTGACGTTGTGCTAGGGGTATAGATAATTTTAATTCCTCTAAAATGCTGACAGGAAATGATAACTCATTCAAAAATTGTGTAAATTGAAGAGTTGTGTAAAATCGCATGACAGAAATTTCTGTATTTCCCAGTTTTTGAGCGAAATTCAAGCTTAGACTTTCAATTCTTTGATGATATTTTTCTAAGAGTTTTTTTGCCTCTTGAGCTTTGTTAATTAATTTACCAAATTGTAGTAAAGTTTCTTTCCAGTCATTTTCTTTATACTCAATGGAAACTGTGGGAGCGATTTGAGAAAATAATTGATAATTTTGAGAACTCAAAGAATAGCCTACAATCAAATCAGGACGTAATTTAACAATTTTTTCAAGATTCGGCTGACTTTCTTTTCCTAGATCAATAATGTTATCAATTTTTTCTTTTAATATAGGTGCTTTGTTTCCTACCCGATTTGCTGTAGTTGCTGCTATTGGTTTTAAACCCAACGCTACTAAAATTTCTAAACTTTCTTGATCAGTTACAATTATCCTTTGGGGAATGATGGGAATACAGCTTTCTCCTAATTCATGTTTAATATTTCGACATTCTGATGTAAGAGAATTGACTTTTGATGAGTAAGTTTCTTGAGAGGAAAAAGTATAACAGCCTTTGAGAAATATTACAGTCAGGGTTACTATCAAAGATAATTTTATGTGATACAACCATTTACTGATCATTGTATGCCTTGTCCATGAATTTGGGCAAGAAACAGCCCTTAAATTATTTTAGGGCTGTATATTAGATTCACTGCAAGTAAAATAACTATCGCTACGAGCAATTTGTAAATTAAAATTCCCAACCCAATGTTAATTTTACTGCGCGGGGTGCGCCGTAAAAAACACGTAAGCGGTTTTCAGCCATTTCAAAATACTCAGTATCAAACAAATTTTGTAGGTTAAGAGAGGCTCGGAAGTTATTTCGGCGATAAAATAATGCTGCATCAGTGCGTAAATAACTAGGCAAACTAAAGGTATTGTTTAAATCTCCCTCCCTTTCTCCTACATAAAAAAGACCTAAACCAAAACCTAAACCTTGTAGATTTCCTTTTTGAATTTCATAGGTATTCCACAAACTAATAGCGTGTTCTGGTACGTTATTAATGCGGTTTCCGACTGGAATATCATTGTCTTCGCTCACTATTGCATCAGTGTAAGCATAACCACCAATTATTTTCCATCCAGGTAGTATTTCCCCAACAATATCTACTTCAAAACCACGACTTCTTTGTTTCCCTGTCTGGATAGAGAAATTTGCATTTATGGGGTCAGAAGTAAGCACATTTGAACGTGTAATTTGATATAGAGAAACTGTTGAAGAAAGTTTGTCATTCCAATCAAATTTAGCACCTACTTCATATTGAGTGCCTTTCTCTGGTTGAAATAAACCTCTATCAAAAGTTGATCCTGTTACTTGCTCAAATGAGCGACTGTAATTAGCATAAAGTGAAACTAATTGACTAGGTTGATAAACTATACCAATTCGAGGGCTAAATGCTGTATCTTCCTGGAAAGAATCAAATTCATCATCGGATGCGTCATACTTTTGATTAACAATATCGAAACGTCCACCAAGCAGTATTTTTAAGTTATCGCTTAGTGCAATTTGATCTTGTAAGTAAAACCCTAGAGCTTCTATAGTATAAGGCTCATTTGGGTATTCAGCTATTAAAGCACCAATGTTTTGAGATCCATAGTTAGGATTAAATAAATCCAAAGGAGTTAATTCAAATTCCCGCCCAGTACCTTGAAATATCTGTCTAGATAAATCAAAACCCAATAACAGTTTATGTTCTATATTCCCTGTTTTAAAGTTGCCAACAACATTCGTATCTAAGAGAAACTTTTCGTTAGTTGAATCATCTGTATTGTATGTACCACGCTCTAAGGTGCGATTATCTGCTAACAAAGAAGTAGGAAAACCTGAATTTTGCTGAGAGCGTTGGAATGAAGAACGAAAACTATTTTTTACTTGCCAATTGGGGCTAAAACGATGTTCAAAATCATAGCCTACTCGCAATACTTGACGATTATTCTTATCAATAGAAGGCTCATTTATAAACCTATTTCTTGGTATTTTGCCGTTGGGGTTTGGTAAGACAGTACCAATTGCAGGTAAACCTCTATCATTGCGTTGTTGTGTGTCAAAATACTCTGCTTCAAAAGTCAATTGAGTATCTTGTCCAATTTTCCAAGTTAAAACCGGAGCGATAAAGTAACGCTGAATGTCAACAAAATCTACAAAGGTATCTGTACTAAAAGCGGAAGCATTCAAACGATACAACAGAGTTTTACTATCATTGAGGGGACCTGTTAAATCAACTGAACCACTATATGAACTGTAATCGCCAATTGTTCCTTCTACTGAATAAAAGGGTGTTTCCAGAGGTTTTTTGGTGACAATATTAACAGTACCCCCTGCTCCACCTTGACCAAAAAGAACCGATGCGGGTCCCCTGAGAACTTCTATCTGCTCAATGTTGGCAATTCCAGAACCAGCAGTAACGTTAGTGTCATCTCTCAATCCATTACGGATAATATTACGATTGGCAAAGCCTCGAATGTTGAAACCATCAAATACATTACGTTCTGAAGAGTTAGTAATTACACCTGCGGTATTTTTTAATGCGTCACTTAAACGTTGTGCTTGCTGTTCCTGAAGGACTTGCTTTGGTATTACTTGAATTGCTTGAGGAATATCGCGGATTAGAGTGTCAGTTTTTGTACCAGTAGAGGCATTAGGAACTCGGTAGGTGTCTTGTTGACCTGTAACAACTAATTCAATAGGTTGTTCTGTTGGTGTTTCGCTTCTTGGTTCTTCTGGTTGTGGTGGTTGTTCCGGTTCTGGTGGTGGTGTGGTTGCAGCTTTAGGTACAACTTCAAAAATTAAACCTTCTTCACCATCAAATAATTCTGCCGCTGGTAAACCAGATTCACCTGTGACTGTTAACTGTACAGTGTTATTATCAGCTTGACTTACACTCACAGAGATAATCCCCTGCACTGGATTAGCAATGTTAAAATCTTTGCCTTCTGGTAGTGCTAATACTGCATTAGGGATATCAACAATAAAACTATTTTCTGTACTTTTATTGGTTGGTTGCAGTGCTTCTGGGTTTGCACTTTCTAAAATAATTTCAATTCCCTTATCTGTATTGTTGACCTTTACACCTGTAACTTTTACAGATGAATTGTTATTTTGTTGTACCAGTAGTAACTTAGCTGTACTGGTATGATTTGATGTAGTTTGTGCCGCAGCAGGTTGGATAAGTATTAATGCGAATGCAAAAACAATTCCTGCGGAAATAATCTCTTTTGATTGCCGAGACACCATACCCCTCACTCCACAAATGCAAGTCGAATGTTGAAAATTATTTGCAACTGTCTGTGGAATGAGTTTATGTAATTGATACGGTGTAAGTCTATATAGTAGAGGGAGAATTTTGAACCATAGCGGGAGAGTGTGATTAATTGTTGACAAGAATCTGCAAGTAGGCTGAGAATAGAGTATAAAAAGCTGTTAATAACACTTTTACAAGCATTCACTTGCGAATAACCGCAAAACTCTATTACGTCTGTACTAATGCAGTGTTAGCTTGCTGTATATGCCCATATCTCAAACTTGGCTTTAGATGATAACTCTGTTTCCAACGTACCGTAATGTTCAATACAAAATTTTTCAAACTCTCTCATTACATGAGGAAATATCTCATCTGACACCAGCCAGCATAAACCGTATGCCCGTAATTGGAAAAAACTGAGGAGTTCTTCAACGGTGTTGCTTACCGTCCACTCTTTTGCAATCACATAGTTTGACTGATAACCTTTGCTACGAAAATAGTCTTCTACGTTGATTTCTTCAATTACTTTATTGACACGCTTCGGTGCTTGTTCCACTTCGTATTTAGCTACAATAGCTCGGAAATGACGCTCAAATTCCATCCGTGCAGGTGGAGTAATCCATTGAGCATTGAGATAGAAACCTTGTGTTTTCAAGACGCGAGCAATATCATCCAGAAAAATTTTCTTATTTGAAATGCCGTGAACCATGTGAACAGTTAACACAACATCAAAGCTATTATCTGTAAAAGGTAGTTGTGACGCATCAGCATGAATTAGGTTCAAATTTTGAGGTATTTCTGACAGTTTTTGCCTTAGTTGGTCAAGCATAGGTTGAGAAACATCAATTCCCGTTACAGAATAACCGCGTCTGATGAAAGGAATAACATTCAAGCCTGTACCAATACCAGGTTCTAAAAAAGATGTCTCAGGTGTTGCGTCTACTAATTCAAGAATAAAATCTGCAACTTCCTCAGCGATGGATTGTGTTAACCAACGAGTTTGGTCGTAAACATGAGCAATTTTATCGTAATAAGTAGATTTTATCATTTTGTGAACTTTATACCGTTTTTTCTCAACATCGTCCTAAACGACAATCTTGGGGAGTAATCCCAAATTTACGCTTAAATGCGGCTGCAAAGTGGCTTTGATTGGCATAACCAACGGTGTTAACTACAGTTCTGACATTTTGCTTTTGTTCCTGTAGTAATTTGCGGGCTATTTCTAGGCGATAATCACGCAAATAACCAAATACTGTAGTACCGAATATTTCCCGAAAACCATACTTGAGTTTGTTGTCGTTGATACCAACTTTTTTCGCTAAGTCAATTAATGACGGTGGATGATCATAGTTTTTGGTTAAAATTTCTCTAGCTTGATAAATTCTCTCAACATCACCAGCTTTGAGATTAATCAAGGGTTGTTTATTTCCCTCAACTTCTATTAATTGTGCAAGTTGCAAAGCCAGTAATTCTAGTACCTTGCCTTCGAGATACATTTTTTGTATCATCCCCTGATAGGGTACATTGAGGATTTGCTGTAATGCTGTCTGCATAGCAAGGGTGATTTTACCGACTGGACGGTGAAACCTTGGTGGAGAGTCGCTTTCTAAGAAAGGCTGTAACTGTTTTGGTAAATGTTCTAGTCCGTCAATGAAGGATTTAAGGAAGTCTAGGTCTATACAAATTCTAATTAAATTGATGCGATCGCCCGCAAAATATTGTTCGATTTCTTCAATATCTGGTAAGTAAAATAAGTAATTATTTCCTACTGTTTCTTGGTAATTTTCCTTAACTCCGGTAATACCCGGACAAATGACATGATGATTACCTGCTAAATAAAATTTGGCTGTTAGTATGTAACTACCATAGTGGTCAACTTGACTACTAACTTGCTGGTAGAAATAATCATCAAAAATTTCTAGACTTAATCCTGGGTGAAATTCAACTAATTGATAATTACTATCATACAAACTATTACGGACTGTCCGAATTTCATCAAATCCCTTAGTATTATAAGATACTTTTATCTTTTCTAAAGTTTCCTGTTCAATTTGATTGATTTGCTCTTGCGTCAGGATGTTGGTCATTTTTTAACGGCAAGTTTCGTAAATAAATTGCGAATTATTCTTAACTAAGAAAGTATTACTGGTTAATTTACAACAATCATGAGAAGATTTGCAATAAGGAATTTATGGCATTAGTGCTTGGACTTGTCATATCGTGTCTGGTTAAAGATTGATTTGAGAAAGTTAGTTAGGCATAAACCAGGACTTGATCGGCTGTTCTGAGTTTTCTACAGAGAGAATTGGGTGATGGGGAGACAGTTCCAGTTCATTCTTCTGAGCCTATTCCCCTTTTAGCCCAAATAATGGTCAAAAAGTTACTTATTTTTTTTAATTGATAGTTTATATCTAGAATTTACTCTTGATTTCGCCCTTACGTCCTATTGGCACACACATCGGTGTCCCCACAACAGGATCATCAACAATACGACACTCTAAACCAAAAACTTCTTGCACCATTTCCTCTGTCATTACCTGCTGCGGTTCTCCAGCAGTGAAAATTCTTCCTTGTTTGACAGCAACCAGATAATCTGCATAACGACAAGCTTGATTTAAATCATGTAGCACCATGACAATAGTTCTTCCCTGATGCTGATTCAATTCATATAACAAATCTAAAACTTCTATCTGATGCGCCAAATCTAAAAAAGTAGTCGGTTCATCTAATAGTAAAATATCTGTATCTTGCGCTAGTGCCATTGCAATCCAAGCGCGTTGTCTTTGTCCACCTGATAAGGTGTCTAAGGCTCGATCTGCTAACTCCAACAAATTTGTAATCTCTAGTGCCTGTTGGACAATTATTTCATCTTTTTCTGACCACTGCTGCAACCAGTTTTGATAAGGATAACGTCCTTGTCCTACCAAGTCTCTGACTGTTAATCCTTCCGGTGCCACTGGACTTTGGGGTAAAATTCCCAATTGCTGTGCTACTTCTTTAGTGGAACGATTAAAAATAGATTCCCCATCCAGATAGACTGTACCGTGTTCTGGTTTGAGTAGTCTGGCTAAACCTCGTAATAATGTTGATTTACCGCAACCATTTGCACCTACTAAAGCACTAATTTTTCCGGTGGGAATTGCTAAATTTAGGTCACGGATAATTGACACACCATCGTAAGCTAAACACAGACCTTTGGTTGATAATCCTTTCATAGTTGCTACCATTTTGAATGTTCAATTTTGAATTGATTCGTTCCCTATTTTTTCCGATTACGAATTAACAAATAGATAAAATAAGGCGCGCCGACAGCAGCAGTTACCACGCCGCAAGGAATTTCTATAGGTGCAAACAGGGTTCTTCCGATTAAGTCTGCCAATACCACAATCATTCCTCCCAAGAGTGCAGATGTAGGAATCAACCCTTCATGGTTGGGGCCGACTAACTGTCTTCCTAAATGGGGTGCGATTAAACCCACAAAACCAATCGTTCCCGCCGTGGCGACTCCTGCACCTGCTAAGGCGACAGCCACTAGCACCAGTAAACCCCGTTGCCATTCGACGCGAGTCCCTAAACCTTTAGCAATATCATCTCCCAAATTTAAGGCGTTCAAATGTCTGGCTAATGTCAACGCCATTGGCACAAAAACGATTAACCAAGGTAAGAAGGAAAAGACTTGTTCCCAGGTGCGTCCGTAGACGCTACCAGCTAACCATACCAAGGCATCACTGACGTTATAAATATCGCCAAAGGTAATCATTAAGCTGGTGACAGCACTGGCGATCGCCGCCAAACCTACACCCATTAAAATTAAGAGAATCGGGGAACTGCCTCTGTTCCAAGCTAAGAAGTAAATTAAACCAGCCATCAATAAAGCACCTGCAAAAGCTGATAAAGGCAACGTATAAATAGGTGCAAATGGCATTAGTACAATTACTGTGACGGCTGCTAGACTTGCCCCAGCATTAATACCAATAATGCCAGGATCAGCTAGCGGGTTGCGTGTGATGCCTTGAAAGATAGTCCCTGAAATAGCCAGTGCTATTCCCACCATGAAAGCGACAAGGGTACGGGGTAGACGCAGGTTCTGAATGACAAAAGCATGATCTGGGTTGCCTGTATCTATACCCAATACAGTTTTAACGATATCTACGGCAGAAATAGGATATTCACCCCGTCCTAAATTGATCACCATTGCTACCACAATCGCCACTATCAGAGATAGCAGTATTGGTGGTACACGTCGGTCGATCCGCCAAGATATCACCTCGGAACGGATGATCAGCCAATCCAACTTCATTTTTTCACCTTTGACTTAGCCAAGTAGACAAAAAAGGGCGCACCAATCAATGCTGTCATCACACCCACAGGTAATTCCTGGGGTTTGAGTAAGATACGGGCAGCAACGTCTGCAATTAACAATAAAGTTGCACCTACCACGGCGGAATAAGGCAAAATCCAACGGTAATCGGTTTTAATAAAGAATCGGATGATGTGGGGAACAATTAAACCAATAAAGCCAATTGGCCCTGCCATTGCCACTGAACTTCCCGCTAGTAAAATTACACTGATAGCTGTCACTATTTTGATCCAGCCTGTCTGTTGTCCTAAGCTTTTGGCGACATCTTCGCCTAAACTCATGGTAGTAATCTGTCTGCTCACAGCAAAAGCTATTACTAAGCCAATGGCAACAAAAGGCAGGACTTGTACGAGTATGTTGACATCGCGTCCCGACAATGAACCAGCTAACCAAAATCTAATTTCTTCTAATGTGCGTTGACTGACAATCAGAATGGCTGTGGTGAGGGAAGAAATTAAAGCCGTTAGTGCCGCCCCTGCTACTGTCAAATTCAGTGGGGTAGCTCCTCCTTTTCCTAGAGAACCGAGGCAGTAAACTAAAATTGCTGTGGCTGCTGCACCCAACAAAGCCACTATGGTTAAAACACTCAGGGACGAACTGCCAAACACAAAAATTGTGGCAACTACAGCCAGTGCTGCCCCTGATTCAATACCTAAAATTCCCGGATCTGCTAAGGGGTTGCGTGTCAAACCTTGCATTAATGCCCCGGAGACGGCTAAGGCTGCTCCTACTAAAATTGCGATGAGCGATCGCGGTAATCTCACTGTCTGAATAATTAAATGTTCATACGAACCATCAAAGCTAATAAAGGATTCCAGAATCTTGTTTATAGGTATTTCTGCTGCTCCTAGAGTTACACTGTACACTAAGCAAGTGAGCAGGAGCAGTATTCCCAGAATCAGACCCCCTAATACTGATATTTTCGGTGTTTTCCAGTTTCTAGGTGATGCTGTGGTTGCTCTTGTCATGATCTTTTAGTTAATTGCAAAATATATTCATTGACGTAAGCTGCTTGTTCTTTCTTTGACATTTGCAAGTTCAACATCTTAATTGCTAATTTTTATAGTTTTATCAAGTATTTCAGCGAGGTATTTTCTAGTAATATCTATATTTACAGCCTGATTTGACGGGAAAGTTTCCAGACTATACTTTATACTTATTAAGAGATTTTTTCAACTGGTTGTGATGTTGTGGTAAGAAGCATGAAGAAAATCGCCTGTCTTTAGCACAAGCAATAAATCTTATAAACCCCAGGTGGTTAACCTAGGGTTCTATAGGTTCTATTGGGGGTAGTTAGGCTTTTGAGGATGTGTTGTATAGCTGTATCCTGTTAGTATCCCACTACAGGCGATCGCACTAACTCTGTGACTATCAGATATTAGGTTTTGATGTTTCTTGAGGTGTCCTCGAAGGGTAAAACCCTAATCTACATTAACTAATTATCTGTCCAATTAACAAAATATTGTCACAAAATAGATAAATAGCTCAAAGCCTGTCTTAACAAGGGGTATGGCAGGTTTTTGATTAGCTCAATTCTCTCAACCTTATTTTGGGTAGATTAACAAATTAAATGTCCAATTCCTGAAATTTCACAATTTAACTGTCACTTCACAGAAACAGGAAAATTCTTGAATTTTAAAAAAGTTAACAGATTAAATGTCACTCTGTAGGTACAATATACATATATGTTTCAATTAAACAATTAGGTTTATGCAGGACGCTAATTTTTCTGACATACCTGCAACCAAGACAAGCATCACAGACTCAAGCAGCAGTATCATCGAAGCAAATGTAATTGTCTCGGAACTTACAGATGAGGCAAAGTTAAAAATGGAGGTGATTCAAAGTCTACTAGAAGCAAGCGATCGCACAACATATACTCAAAGGCTCCAACAAGCAGCAGTAAAACTGGGTAAATCGGTACGAACGGTGCGGCGACTGATTGATAAATGGGAGCAAGAAGGGTTAGCGGGACTCACTCAAACTCAACGTGCAGACAAAGGAAAACACCGAGTTAACGAGAATTGGCAAGAATTTATCTTAAAAACCTACAAGGAAGGCAATAAAGGTAGTAAAAGAATGACTCGTCAGCAGGTAGCTGTGAGAGTCCGAGCAAGGGCTGATGAACTTGGTGTTAAACCTCCGTCTCACATGACGGTATACCGCATTTTGCAACCATTAATTGAGAAGCAAGAGAAAGCTAAAAGCGTTCGCAGTCCGGGTTGGCGGGGGTCACGCCTAGCAATGAAAACCCGTGATGGAAAAGATTTATCTGTAGATTACAGTAACCATGTTTGGCAATGTGACCATACCCGTGTAGATGTTTTATTGGTAGACCAGCATAGCAAAGTTCTGGGTCGTCCCTGGTTGACAACGGTTGTAGATAGTTACTCACGTTGCATTATAGGTATTAATTTGGGCTATGACGCACCTAGTTCTCAGGTGGTCGCTTTGGCGTTGCGTCATGCCATTTTGCCCAAACAGTATGGTTCAGAATATGGACTCCATCAAGAATGGGGTACTTATGGTCTGCCGGAACATTTTTATACAGATGGCGGCAAAGATTTCCGTTCTAACCACTTACAACAGATTGCAGTACAACTAGGTATGGTATGTCATTTACGCGATCGCCCCAGTGAAGGGGGTATTGTCGAGCGTCCTTTTAAGACCTTTAACACCGAATTATTCTCCAATTTACCAGGATACACGGGGTCGAATGTACAAGAGCGACCAGAAGAAGCGGAAAAAGAAGCTTGTCTTACCTTAAGACAGCTAGAACAGCAGTTGGTACGTTATATCGTCAATCACTATAACCAGCGAATTGATGCCCGTATGGGCGATCAAACTCGATTTCAACGCTGGGAATCTGGGTTGATTGCAGTTCCAGATGCCATGTCCGAGCGAGATTTGGATATCTGCCTCATGAAACAAACACGACGGCAGATTCAAAGAGGAGGCTACCTGCAATTTGAAAACATCATGTATCGAGGTGAACTTTTAGCAGGATACGCAGGGGAAAGTATTATTTTACGATTTGACCCTAGAGATATCACAACTATATTGGTTTACCGCCAACAAGGAAATCGGGAGGAGTTTGTTGCTAGAGCATTTGCTCAAGATTTGGAGACAGAGCAATTGTCTTTAGATGAAGCCAAAGCCAGTAGTCGCAAGATTCGAGAGGCTGGTAAGACAATTAGCAATCGCTCAATTTTGGCAGAAGTCAGGGAGCGTGACACTTTTGTCAACCAAAAACCAACTAAGAAGGAACGTCAAAAATCGGAACAGATTGAACTTAAAAAAGTCAAACAACCATCGCTTGTTGAAGTAGAACAGCTAGAAGTAGCATCTCCCCAAACTCAGGAAGAATCGGAGATGCCAGAGGTATTTGATTACGAACAAATGCGCGAAGATTACGGATTTTAAAAAATGACTTTAAAAGAAGCTCAAACAGTCGCCCAAGAATTGGGCGATATTGCCCTCACTGATGAAAAATTACAAGCAGAAATTCAAAGATTGAATCGTAAAAGTTTTGTCCCGCTCGAACAAGTTAAGATTCTCCATGACTGGCTGGAAGGAAAACGTCAAGCACGTCAGTCTGGACGAGTTGTGGGTGAGTCAAGAACAGGTAAAACAATGGCTTGTGATGCCTACAGGCTCAGACATAAACCCAAGCAAGAACCCGGACAACCGCCAACTGTGCCTGTTGCTTATATTCAAATTCCGCAAGAGTGTGGTGCTAAGGAATTGTTTGGGGTGATTCTTGAGCAGTTGAAGTATCAGGTAACAAAAGGCACAGTTGCAGAGATTCGCGATCGCACGTTTCGGGTTCTCAAGGGTTGCAGCGTAGAGATGCTAATTGTTGATGAGGCTGACCGTTTGAAACCGAAAACCTTTGCAGAGGTGCGCGATATTTTTGACAAGTTAGAAATTGCCGTGATTTTGGTGGGAACAGACCGCCTGGATGCTGTAATTAAGCGAGATGAGCAGGTATATAACCGTTTTCGGGCTTGTCATCGCTTTGGCAAGATGTCAGGCGAAGATTTTAAGCGGACTGTGGATATCTGGGAAAAGAAAGTTTTGCAACTTTCGGTGGCTTCTAATCTTTCCAGCAAGACAATGTTGAAGACTTTGGGTGAAGCAACGGGGGGTTATATTGGGCTGTTGGATATGATTCTCAGAGAAGCAGCAATTCGAGCTTTGAAGAAAGGATTACAAAAAATTGACTTGGAAACTTTGAAGGAAGTAACAGGCGAGTATAGGTAATGAAAGCCGAAGATATCCAACCCTGGCTGTTTCGAGTAGAACCATATCAGGGTGAAAGTTTGAGTCATTTTTTGGGACGGTTTAGACGAGCGAATGAATTAACGCCTACTGGGTTAGGTAAAGCAGCAGGAATTGGGGGTGCTGTTGCACGTTGGGAAAAGTTTCGGTTTACTCCGCCTCCCTCACGTCAACAGTTGGAAGCGTTGGCTATTGTGGTGGAAGTTGAAGCCGATAGGTTAGAGCAGATGTTACCACCTGTTGGGATGGGGATGAAGATGGAGCCAATTCGGTTGTGTGCAGCTTGTTATGCCGAGTCGCCTTGTCACAAAATTGAGTGGCAGTTGAAGGTAACACAGGGGTGTAAGCAGCATCAGTTAAGGTTATTGTCAGAGTGTCCTAATTGTGGAGCAAGGTTTAAGGTTCCGGCTTTGTGGGTTGATGGGTGGTGTCAGAGGTGTTTTATGGCATTTAAGGAGATGACAAGCAAGCAAAAGCCTTTTTATTGTTAGATTCTTGTGTTTAAATATTGATTTAAGCCAAAGGCGAAAATTTTTTGATAAACTAACTATCTTCACTATAGAGAAAAATAAAATCATTATCTATCTGTATATCGGGATATAAAGTAGTTAATTCTTCTGTTATATGGCAATGGTAGTTTTTTATAGGAATTTCAATGATTTTATTACGTATTAATATAGCAAAGAAATATTGAAACAATGAAATACTACGAGGAAATTTTTTAAGTGAAGTCGAATGAATTTCTGTTTTTAGTTTTTCAATAATTTCTGGTATATTATTTTCTTTCTTAGCATCGACAGCAAGACGATATAAGTTATCACAAAAACGGTTCATGTCCTTTGGTTGTAGTTCATTAGGAATTTTACCGTTTTCAAAAAGCTTGTTAATTTCAGTAGCTAACTTACGTTTGATTTTTATATCAGGATAATTATTTTCTTGAATAATAAGAGATGTTTGTTCAAAAGCAAGAATAAGCGTATCTAGTTGTTCAACGTTTGCTTTAATTTGTGCTGCTAAACGTAATCTTTTCCAGTCTATTTCAGAACTTTTATATACTAAATCATGAGTTGAAACTGACCAAGCGTGTTCAAAAGCACTTTTAATTTGAATTTCAAAAGTAATATTATAAATACTTAATTCATTATCTGGATTTAAAGCGTCAATTTTTTTGATTTGAGCATATATTCTGGTCGAATCAAACCTAAAAATATCCGGTGCTTTTTTATTTTGTCCTCTTTTAACTGTTCGTATATTCTTAAAAGTATTGTTGCAAAATTGTATCACTTCTTCTTCATGAGACAAAGTTGGTATTATAATAGTGCAAGCAAATAAATCGTCTAAATCTGACCATTTTTTAAATCTACCTGTTTCAATTTTTTCCGCAAGAGATTCAACAGTTTTAATGCGCGAAGTAAAAGCATATCCTTTGCTTTCACAAAAATTTAACAATGTTGATTTAACTGTCTCTGCAAGTCTTTTAACAAAAGGACTATATTCATTATATTTACGCTCTAGTATAGAAGGATAGATCATACATCTAAGATTCTTATCAGTTTAGATTTCCCTGAATTACGGATTTCATAATTCTAATTCTAGTTTTTCTTGTACCTGCATCTGTAAATGAAAACTTAACAGCGTTATAATAGTCTAGTGCGTTTTTTTGATAGTCTGTTAATGAATCTTTAGACTGATTCTGTAATTCTGAATCTCCTACTACTTTCAGAAAATCATTAATTCTTTCACCAATATCTTTAGATATCATCAATCTATTATCATTTTCACTATTTAACTCAGCAATAGCACCAAACAAGGAGTAAAAGTCAGCTTGATTTTTCAATCTTGTTTTAGATAAATTTATATCTTGTGATGAATCTAATAACTCTTTAATATATTTAACTGTATTACGAAATTCATTCTCAATTTCTTGTTTTACTTCCCAATTAATATCTCGATCACTAAATGCTTTATCAAGATATTCTTGACTATAAGCTCTAACACCTTCTTCTAGAAAAAGTAATAATTGAGCAACCATTTCAACATCTTTCATTTGTTTTTTGGATCTTCGATCAATTGTTGGAAAATTTCCACCTAAATACTCGAACATCCAGCTAGTTAATTCTTCTACTGTAGTAATAAAATCTCCGTTAAACTTTGCATGGCGAAGCTCTTGAGGTGTTAATTTAATTACATTACGATTTATACGATCAAATATATTACCAATTATTTTTTCATCAGATGATGGTACATATTCTATAGCAAACTGATATTTCCAAAAATTTTGTTTATCTTCAGTATCTAAATCTTTAAAATATTTACCACGAAATCTTTCAATCGTAGATTTTTCATACACAGGAAATTCATTGTTTGCAAATTCAAATAAAGTAGACAATCTTTGTTTGCCATCAACTATACTAACTTTAGATACTCCTTCAGGAGTAATTTCTTGATATATAAATATTGCAGGTGCAGGATAGCCATTAAGTACAGTATCAACAAAAAAATCTTTATAGTCTTGATTCCAAACACTACGTCTTTGATAAGGTGGATCAAGCTCAAGGAGTTTTCTATTATAGAGATCCCAAAACCAAGAAACAGTTTGAAAGTTAATTGTTCTACTCATTAGATATATTTAGCATATAGTATTGATTGAGATGCTCTTTCTGGCACATTCTTTCAACACCTTTGACACCGCTAATTTTATCGCATTTTTATTAGACTATCAGCTTTTGTTCCAATATTCTATAAATCTGATCTAACCACACGGGAATGACAGGCTTACCTTCTACTACGGAAGCGATCGCTTTTTCTCGGTCAAACTCCACAAGGGAAAGCATCAGCCCTGTTCCTTTTTTGGTAGCTTTTTCTCCTACTGCTCCCAACAGCATAAAACGCTTTCCCTGACCAGATTTAAACAACTCCGGCTCTTTGTCTTTCAGGGTTTTGACCGTTTCACCAGCCAGATCAAAACTCAACCCAGCAGACAAAAAATATACCATCACAGCCAATTCCACCAAATTGGCTTTTGAGTAATAGATACTACGTCCAGTTCCCGTTTCACTGATAACGGGAACAATTACCCCCTTCTCTCGCCAGTACTGGAGCTGACGCAGGGTACAGCCTGTGATTTCAGCCGCTTGTTTGCTCGTAAAAAATGTCTCTTGCATGAAATAATTTTAAACATGGCTGCTTATAAGACAAAAATGTTATTATTGAACATATATTGTTTAAAGTGTCATGAGCCAAATCACAATTCAGTGCCGTTTGGTTGCCAGTGCATCTACCCGCCAATACTTATGGAAGTTAATGGCAGAGCAAAATACGCCTCTGATTAACGAGTTACTGGAACAATTGGGTCATCACCCAGACCTTGAAAATTGGCGACAAAAAGCTAAAATCCCTGCTGATATCGTCAAGCAACTATGTCTGACACTCAAAACTGACTCGCGCTTAAGGGTGAACCCTGGAACGTTCACAGTCTAACTCTCCACTGTTGTGTGGATACCCGTTTGTGGACAGCTGAAGGTACGGAACAAGTAAAGCAAGAAAGAGCAGAAGAAATCGCCAAAATTATCACTAGAACCGAAGCGAAAGGCAATCTCAACCCCAAACAAGAACGATTTATCAAGCAGAAAAACTCGACACTATCTAGAATCAATAACTCCTTCCTTCGTCCGAGTCAACCTTTGTACAAAGGTAAATCTCATATTTTGGTAGGTGTTAGCTTTGGTCTAAAGAAACCTGCAACAGTAGCAGTAGTGGACGGCATTACAGACAAAGTGATTACCTATCAAAGCATCAAACAGCTACTTGGGGATAAATACCAACTATTAAACAGACAGCAAAGAGAAAAACAAACTTTATCTCACAAACGCCAAATAGCCCAAATATTTGCTTCACCAAAACCATTTGAAGAATCTGAGTTAGGACAGTACATAGATAGATTACTGGCTAAAAAAATTGTCGCCCTTGCTCAAACATACTCTGCTGATAGCATAGTCCTGCCCAAACTAGGCGATATACGAGAGCAGGTAAACAGTGAAATTCAAGCAATAGCTGAACAAAAATGTCCAGATTGCCTGGAAGCACAGAAAAATTATGCCAAACAGTATCGGCATAGTGTCCATCAGTGGAGTTATGGCAGATTGATTGAGTGTATTCAAACTCAAGCGACTAAAGCTGGAATTTTTCTAGAACAAGGGAAACAGCCTATCAGAGGCAGCCCACAACAGAAAGCAAAAGAGTTGGCTATCGCCGCCTATAATTCACGCCAAATGGTTGATTGACAAAAACTTGAACCTTGAAAATAGAATAAGTAATAGTGCCGCAGTTCATGTTGTAATCAACCCCTGAACTGTGAAAAGTTTGGGTTAGTTTGACTGTGGGAACACAGTCGTGCTTTCTGACCCTAGTAGCTGCCCACCTTGAAGCTGCTGTCTCTTGTAGACAGGAATCAGGTGCGCCCCCAGTAATAGAGGTGCGGGTTTACCGCAGTGGTGGCTACCGAATCACCTCCGACCAAGGAGGAACCCACCTTAGTTATTTTTGATAGGGGTTAAAGATTCGAGCAGTTTCAACCCCCGTTCTTAATTAGGAGGGTTGAAAGATTCTTAGAGGAAAAGTTTAGCGCATCCTTGGGTGCTTTAAAAACCCTTCAAGCTGGATAGGTTGAAAAAGACGACAGAAGCGACTTAAAAGCCTTTCCATCTAAAGGCTTATTTCAGGTTGAGTGCTGTCACTTTTTCAGGTAAGCGTAGGCATCGCTCTTTCAACAACCCTCTATTAAGTTTGAGTTGAGTAAGCTTCTAAATATTAAGCTTTGAGCATTTGTGCTAAAGCCTTGCTAGATTTATGGTGGGTTGAAAGGTAAGGCAGAGGTCTGCCTGTGTCATAGGTGTCCGTTTGTAGTTGTGACAAAAAATCTGTTAACAGTGACATCAATCTGTTAACAGTGACAAATAATTAGTTAATGTACACCTAAAGGCGACACCCGGATTTGAACCGGGGAGTGGAGGTTTTGCAGACCTCTGCCTTACCGCTTGGCTATGTCGCCCTATCCACAATTAACTATATTATCAGATATTTTCTAAATTGGCTCGTTTGTCTGGGAAAATTTTGGTTGATGATTCCAGAATCTAGGAATGAGGCAGGGAATGGAGGGTAGGGAGTAGGGAAGATGTACCCTACTCAGTGATGTTCATCAGAATTTAGGGGTTGATGACTACTTCATCCGCGAAACTTTGCCAACGCACGAAGTAAAATGGCCCTGCCACAGAACCCCAAATATGTTCATCAGTTTCTAAATCGCGTCCTCTGTCAAGGCTGATAAATTTCTGTTCGTTAATTTCAAACTCGCTATCTAAATAGGTTTTTTGTCCTTTACGGAAGACAATACAACCTTTACCGGGTTCTACTTGACCTTTGAAGCTATTACCAGTCCACTCTACAATCATATTACAGCCTGGTAATTTTTCTAAATGGTCGCTGTTTAAGGTTTGGAGTCGTTTTAAGTCACGGGATGCACCGTAGAAATTTTCTTCTTGCTTGACAGTGTAGTTTTCTATGTGGATGCGATCGCCTACTATATCTAACTTTAGCACCCGCAAGCGATAAGGGTCATTGAGGGTATAGTCATAAGCTTGTTCCACAAAAAATCCCACCCCTGACAACACATCCCAAGGTAAAGGACGCATACAGACGCGAATATGAGCATAAAAAGGTGGATTTTCAAAAGCTTGCGCTTGATTGCTAAAATCAGCAGCCATCCAACGCGCTAAAGTGGCAATATCCGTAGAATGAGTCACGTCGCTTTGCTCCTAATTCAAAATTCAAAATTCAAAATTCAAAATTAATTAACAATCCTCATCATCTATTCATGGGGGTTGTATTCTTTTCTGATTCAGTCATTAGCGATAATTAAGGGTTACTTCAAAATATCTGTCAGTATTTTAAAGGTTATTGGGGATGAGGGAGATGAGGGAGATGAGGGGGATGAGGGAGATGAGGGAGATGAGGGAGATGAGGGGGATGAGGGAGATGAGGGAGATGAGGGGGATGAGGGAGATGAGGGAGATGAGGAGGAAAACTAATGACTAATGACTAATGACTAATGACTAATGACTAATGACTAATGACTAATGACTAATGAC
>NZ_LUHJ01000076.1:167555-252619 GCF_001597745.1 Anabaena sp. 4-3
GGGATAATTCTCAATGCTTGATGCGTCAAACTAATTTGCAGTTACAGTGGTTAGGCATAGTTGCCCCATGCCCAATTCCCGATGCTCATATATGGTAAAATACATCAAGTTAAAACGCTTCAGTGCTATGATTACAGCAGCTATGCTCTGGCAGTTTGGCTGTTCTGTGACGTTAGCGCAGAGTAAAGACCCTCAACAAGCTGATAGATTCCCGCCTAGTCCTTTAGAAATCACTACACCAGATCCACTTTTACCATCTTTACCCAAAAAACAACCTTTAAGTCTTGCAGAACAACAGCAACTTCAGATAGCGTTGGATGAGTTAAATCAACAAGCGACGGCGAAATTGCAAGCTGGAGATAAAAAAGCGGCTTTTGAAATTTGGAACCGGGAGTTACGCTTGCGTCGCTATTTGGGTGCTGTGGGTGAGGTGCAAGCATTGTCACGAGTTGGTGATATTGCTTGGCAACAAAGCGATCGCCAACAGTTATACTATATTACACAACGTTTGCAGACTATTCAAAAACAAGCACAACCCAAAAAGTCTAAAACTCAAACTAACATTGATTTTCCACTGTTACAGGCGTTAGGTGTAGCTTATCAAAAAGTGCGATCGCCTAAACCTGCCATTGAAATTTATCAACAAATTTTGGCAGTGGTGCGACAACAACAAGATACATCTGCGGAAATTGATACCCTGAAAACTCTGGGAGAATTAAATCTGAGTTGGTTTAATTATCCGCAAGCTGCTACTGCTTACGAGGAATTGTTAAATTTTACGACTGCTAGGGGTGCAAGTCAAGATGAGTTAACATATCTGCAACAGTTAGCTTATATCTATCAGCAGGGGAAGCAACCACAAAAAGCTATTGAGGTGCTGAGTAGACTGAAAGCGATATACTCCCAAAATGATGATCAGACACAATTGCCGAGTGTGCAACAGGCGATCGCAGCTAATTATGAAATTCTCGCCCAAGAAAATCCTGATTTACTAGAAGCAGCTTTCACCAACTACCAACAAGCTTATCAAACAGCTTGGCAATTGCAACAATTTGCGCGTGCGGCTGAAGCATTGCAGAAATTAATCCCCTTATATCGTTCTCAAGGACAAATTGATGCAGCTTTGCAAACTAACCAAATTCTTTTAGAAACAGAAGTCAGAGCCGCTAATTATTATGGCATGATGCAAGCTTACGACCAAATGGGACAATTATATTTAGACAAAAAAGATTACCCACAAGCACTAACAGCTTTTCAATACGGTTTAGAATTAGCGCGACACATCAAACATCAAGAAGCATACTTTACTCAGCAAATTGAAACAGTATCAAAGCTAAATCAATAAATAGAAATGAAACCACAGATGCACAAAGATAATTTATCGGCGTTTATCTGTGGTTTCATACAACAAACCAGGATTTTATCAAAAGTTTAATCCTTGAGAGAATATCTGATTGTGAGCAATGCCACAAATATAGTATTGTTTATTAAACAAATTATCAACAATTCTTGATATATCTATTTCATCCGCGTTTATCTGCGTGCATCTGCGTTCACACTTTCACGACTTTTAAACTAGATAGACTACTATCAGCACAGCCTGTGATCAATCCCCCTACGGCTTGAATTTCCTGTAAATAATCAATTGTAGCTGGAGTAATGATTTCCCCAGGCATTAAAACGGGAATACCAGGGGGGTAAGGACAAACAATTTCCGCACAGATGCGATCGCCCGTCTGTTTTAGAGGTAAGATTTCAGTAACGGCAAAAAAAGCCTCACGGGGAGTAATCCCCGGAAAATACCTAAAACAATTGTCATTATCCCATCTCCTCGTCCCTTGCGGCGTAGGAGGTGGGGTTTTTTCTGCTAAACTCCTAAAACCCTGCACTAACTGATGAATATCATCTGCGGTGTTACCCAAGCTAATAATAAACGTGAGATTTTGCAGCGTTGCTAATTCAGCAGTTACACCAAGTTTATCTAAAATTTCCTCAACTGCAAACCCCGTTAAACCCAACCCAGAAACATTAACTGTTAATCTTGTTTTATCCAAATCAACAAACCCAGGTGATAAAGATGCCTCTGGTGGTTGCAAAACTGATAATCTGGGAATGTGACTAATTTTGTGTCTAGCTTCATGGGCTAGTTGCAAAGTGCGAGACATTAACTGTTTCCCTGCTAACGCCATTTGCTGACGCGCTGCATCTAAGGAAGCTAAAAGGATATAACTAGGACTGGTAGACTGTAAAAGTTGCAAAGCTTTATTTATTCGGTCAATATCAATTCTATTGCCTTGGATGTGCAGCATGGAAGCTTGCGTCATTGCACCTAAGACTTTATGAATTGACTGTACAGTTAAATCTGCACCTGCGGCTAAGGCTGAGATAGGTAGTTGGGGATGAAAAGCGAAGTGTGCGCCGTGTGCTTCATCGACCAGTAAGGGAATATGATATTCATGGGTAATGTGAGCGATCGCCTGTAAATCTCCACAAACACCATAATATGTGGGGTAAACTGTCAACACCGCTTTAGCATCAGGATGTTGTTGTAAGGCTGCTTTTACTCCATCAGGCGTGATACTGTGGGCAATATCTAAAACCGAATCATATTCAGGATTAACAAAAATCGGGATTGCACCTGAGAGAATTAAACCAGCGATCGCAGAAGAATGTACATTACGTGGCAAAATAATTTTATCCCCCACACCACAAGTAGCAAGAATCGCCGCCTCAACTCCACAAGTCGAACCATTGACAAGAAACCATGTATGTGCTGCACCAAAAGCTTCAGCCGCTAACTGTTGCGCCTGTTGAATCACACCTTGAGGAGCGGATAAATTATCTAAATCAGCCAACTCCGTTAAATCTGCACCAAATACAGCCTTACCCAGCAAATCAGCCAAAGGTTGATAAATTCCCCGTCCCCGCTTATGTCCAGGGGTATAAAAAGCCGCATGAGGACGTGCTGCACAGAGTTTTAAAGCTTCTAGTAACGGTGCTTGGTGTTGATTCATTTTCAGAAAGCGAGGAAGAAGTGGGGGAGATGAGGAAGCGGAGGAGCAGAGGAGAAGAACTTTTACCCAGTCAACAGTCAACCATCAACCATCAACCATCCCAATTTGTATCTTGCTTTGTTTCTAGCTAAAATAACACTTTTGGGTATAGTCATATAGGGAGATGTCAGGAATTCAGGTTGTCATCTAGTTTGGGAAGGTCGAATAATTGAGATAGATTGATCATGATTCATCCTAGAGCTATTTCTATCCCCGAACCACAAATACCCAATCCTGAACCAAACACATTACCAGAACCGCAACCCACACCGGGGCCTACAATTCCCCGTCCTTTCCCAGAGCCAGTACCAGAAACCGTACCTGCTCCTATCCCGCAAACTGTTCCGGGGCCTGTACCAGAACCAGTCCCTGCACCCATTCCCCAGACTATACCAGCACCCGTGTAGTTTACTTCTGTACATAAATTCAAAATCTAAAATCTAAAATGCTAAGAGCCGGAATTGTCGGACTTCCCAACGTCGGAAAATCTACTTTATTTAATGCTGTAGTGGCTAATGCTAAAGCAGAAGCGGCTAACTTCCCGTTTTGTACTATTGAACCCAATGTAGGCGTTGTTGCAGTACCGGATGAGCGTTTAAACGTGCTTTCTAATATTTCCGGTTCAGCCCAAATTATCCCCGCACGTATTGAGTTTGTGGATATTGCTGGCTTGGTGAAAGGTGCGAGCCAAGGTGAAGGACTAGGTAATCAATTTTTGTCTCATATCCGCGAAGTTGATGCAATAGTCCATGTAGTACGCTGTTTTGAAAATGATGATATTATCCATGTTGCTGGTTCGGTTGACCCAGCACGGGATATTGAAATCATTAGTCTAGAATTGGCGTTAGCAGATTTAGGACAAGTTGAACGCCGCATTGAACGTACCCGCAAACAAGCCCGCACCAGTAAAGATGCTCAATTTGAGGTGACAGTCCTCGAAAAATTAGCGGCTGCTTTAAATGAAGGTAAATCAGTCCGTCAAGTTAGTTTAAATGAAGAAGAAGCCGCAGTTATTAAAGGATTAGGTTTACTCACCAATAAGCCAATTATTTATGCTGCTAATGTTTCTGAAGATGACTTAGCAACTGGTAATGAATTTGTGGAACAAGTGCGACAAATTGCCGCACAAGAAAACGCTCAAGTTGTGATTGTTTCTGCTCAAGTAGAAGCCGAACTTGTAGAATTACCAGAAGAAGATAAAGCTGACTTTTTAGCATCTTTGGGTGTAGAAGAAGGCGGATTAAAGTCTTTAATTAGTGCTACTTATACTCTGTTAGGACTGAGAACATATTTCACCAGTGGACAAAAAGAAACCCGCGCTTGGACAATTCACGCCGGAATGTCAGCACCCCAAGCAGCAGGTGTGATTCATTCGGATTTTGAACGGGGTTTTATTCGGGCGGAAACCGTTGCTTACAATGATTTAGTTGTATCTGGTTCGTTGAATGCTGCTAAGGAAAAAGGCTTAGTTCGTAGTGAGGGTAAAGAGTATATTGTTCAAGAAGGGGATGTTATGTTATTCCGGTTTAATGTGTAGTTGAAGAAAGAATAATTGAACGCAGATAAACGCAGATAAACGCGGATGAATCTGTATTCTATTGGGTGGCAATGGGCTATAATTGCAGGTGTAGATGAGTCTGCACCTGCATCTCATCTTATGAATAAAACGCCAAAAATTGACAGACAACGGGAACATCAAGCCAATGAACGGACTTTTTTAGCTTGGCTGAGGACTTCTATAGCTTTGATTGGATTTGGTTTTGCGATCGCTCGTTTTGGTTTGTTTTTACGTCAGCTTAATTTGGCAATTACCCAAACAGAAACGTCGGTACATCCTATATTTAACTCTCAAAATTTAGGCATTACTTTAGTAATTTTTGGTATTGTCACTATTGCTTTAGCCGCATGGCGATACAATCAAGTTTTTTGGCAAATTGAACGCAGCAACTATCAAGCTAATCGTTGGGCTGTCTGGGTGATGACAGGGGTAGTCATCACTTTAGGTGTTCTGAGTTTGCCGTTGCTGTTGTTAAAAAATCATATTTCTCCTCGTCCATCTTCTCCCCTACAACCCCAGTCTCGCAATTTTGACAGGCGATGAGTTATTTAAAAAAATTGGTTTTCTTGTGGAACAGTCATCTTGACTGTTCTGGGCAGGCAGGATGCCCACCCCACAAGAGGAAATAAAGCTAATACACTATTTTAGCTGTGTCAGTGCATGACAATTTTTAGTCAGGAGTGTGTACACTCACTATCTGCGAACATAGCGACTAGCTAGTTGGATAGCGTCAGCGATATCAACATCACCATCTTTGTCTGCATCGAGGAAGTTATTCAAGACTGGATTACCAGCAGTTTGAGTATTCTGTGCATTAGCCCCAGATTTTAAGAAATTCAGCACTAACGGCACAACTACAGGCAGCAATTGTAAAATGGTGTTGGCATCTAACCCGGTACGCTGGGCTGTTACCCTTGCTACTTGTTCTTGGGTGTCAGGAGAAAATAGGGAATTTACAGCTTGTTCGTCAAAGGTACTACCAGCATACTGATTTACCAAAGCCTGTGCTGTTTCATTACCCTCTGTGGCTTGTTTTTGTTGTAAAGCAGTACGTACATAGTTACCAACAACCCCCATAACCGATTGCATAGTTCCTGGATCTGTACCTGTTGTTGTGCTTAAATCTTGTACACTATCGATAATAGTTTGTATTTGACTGATATTACCTTGTAGATTCGGGTTATTCACAGCATTGAGAACTTGATCAAAAAGTCCCATATTTTTGATTTCTCCTTTTGTTCTATTGGTAAATGGAAAGAAGAGACAAGGTAGACAAGGTAGAATTTTTATTAATCCCCAATGCCCCATGCCCCATGCCCCATGCCCATTGTGCAGAAATCTCACCTGCAAAACCAGGAACTTAAGGCTGAAAAATCGGGAGAGCGATCGCAAATTCTGTATTATGATTTAATTCAGACTTACAGGTGATTTTCCCTCGGTGTTTTTCCACTACAATCTGGTAGGTAATCGCTAAACCTAAACCTGTGCCAATTCCCCGTGGTTTAGTTGTAAAAAATGTCTCAAAAATTTTCCTTTGATTCTCTGGGGAAATACCAACGCCGTTGTCTGTAATTCGCACTCTCACCGTATTATCTTGACAGCGTTCCGTAATAATAGTTATTTCTGGTTGAAATTCGGGATTATTGGCGGCTTTTTCTTCTAAAGCATCAATGGCATTGCTGAGGAGATTCATAAATACTTGATACAATAAACCTTTATAGCCGGGAATGGTGGGGATTTCTCCATATTTGCGAACAACATTAATACCTTTTTTCAGGCGTGTATTCAAAATCAACAGTGTACTATCAATACAAGAATGTAATTCTACCTGTTGCAATTCACCATCATCTAAACGGGAAAAATCTTTTAAACCTCGGACAATTTCTTTAGTACGTTCAGCACCAACCATCATAGAATTAATCAGTTTTGGTAAGTCTTCTAAGAGAAACTCTAAATCAATTTCTTCGGCGACAGTTTCCACCGCAGGTGGTGGTGATGGTACTTCATTTTGATAGGTTTGCAGTAGTGTTAATAAATCATCAATATAGGTTTTGGCGTGGACTAAATTACCAGAAATAAAATTAATCGGGTTATTAATTTCATGGGCGACACCAGCTAGCATCCGCCCTAAGCTAGACATTTTTTCGCTTTGAATTAGTTGTGTTTGGGCTTGGGCTTGTTGTTCTAGCAAAAGCTGCTTGACTTGTTGAATTAACTGATTGAATGAATTAGTTAAACTACCAATTTCATCGGTGGTGGTTACGGGTGCTTGTAAATCAAAGTTGGCTTGTTGGGTGACTTGTTGAGCAATAGCTGTTAGTTTATTAATAGGTCGTGTGATAATGATGCTAGTGTAAGCTGCTAAGAAACTAGCGATCGCCACCGAAAGTAAAATACTAGCAATTATAATTTGCGCTTGCATCATCGCCGCCTGATTTTGGGCTGTATCCGCTTCCTCTTGGCGTTCTCGCACCGTTTTCACCAAGTCAGTCAACTCGTGGGAAAATTCTATTAGCTGCTTGACTTCGGAACTTTTACTAAAGTCGATTAATAATTTTTGTGCGGCGGTTTGTCCTTGGGGTTGTAAACTCAGGGTGATGATTTGCCCGTTGATTTCTATTAGTCGCTGAAAATAAACCTTGATAGTATCATCGTGCTGATTGAGCAATGCTTGTAAATCCTGGCGGGAATGAGTGCGGCTAAACTCACGCAATTGGTTAAGCACAGTTTTAGCTTCGGCTGCATGGGTGAACAATTCGGCATCTTCTTGTTGTAAAGCTTGCTTGTGTCCCAGTATAGAGATGATTTCATGCTGATGGGAATGAATTTCTAACAAAACTCCTTGTAAATCACTTAACAAGCCTCCTTCCTGATCTGCCAAAATCATTTTCTCTCTAGCTTGTTGAAAATAGCGATCGCCTATCACCAACCCCAACATTGTACCAAAAACCGCAATTCCCAACGCCACACCATAGCCACAGACAATTTTTCGCCGAATACTTAATCGGTGAAACTTGTTCTGTATACAATTCCAGGGTTTTAATTGAGATATCGCGCTCATTGTGCAACTTATACCAATTCAAAATTTAAAATTCCGGTATCTGGAAAACCCCTTTCCACACCTCTCCCCTACAAGGAGGAGTCACTGCGTTGCGCGGGTTTCCCGCGTTGTAGCAAGTGGCGTTAGAGGCTTTAACTTTCCCCCTTCCCTGGTAGGGAAGGGGGTTAGGGGGTTAGGTCTTAAGTGGGCATATTTTTCTATTTAGAAGTTCTTACGGTGGTAATGTTTCAGTAAATACCCTAATTGAAAATCACAAATCCAATCTAATTTGATACAAAACGCCCTATCAAGTTTACCAAAAGTTGGAATTTGTACCCTGGTAAGAAACACTGAAACTATTAAGATCAGAAGCATCTGGGTATTTCATATTTACCAATGCCACCCATGCCTCTGTCGCGTCTAATCACCTTAATTGTAGGTTTAATCGTCATTCTGGGACTCGCCCTGTGGCTGATTGATTCCCTCTCACGCCTGTATTGGCAGTTGTCTTACTCGCCATTTTTGGGTAATTTGCTGCTGTTGCTGCTAATTGTCCTGATTGGGGCGTTAGTTGCTGCTTTTGTCTATTACGTGGTAGTATTACAATCTGGTGAACAGCGTTCCCGACGCAACCGCCGACGGGTAACACCAGCACAGATTCCGGCTGCTAAGTCTGATGCGGCTTCTTCCACACTCCAGGCTGTCAGACAGCAAGTAGCACAAATTCAAGATGAAGTTGCACGCCAAGCTTTACTCAGTCGTTCTCAGGAAATAGAAGCTAATTTAGCTAGGGGTGAGATTCAAGTTGTGGTCTTCGGTACTGGCAGTGCTGGCAAAACTTCCCTAGTTAATGCTATAATGGGGCGGATGGTGGGCAGAGTAGACGCACCAATGGGGACAACCACCGCCGGGGAAACCTACTGTCTACGGTTGAAAGGTTTAGAACGAAAAATTTTAATTACCGATACACCAGGGATTTTAGAGGCTGGGGTGGCGGGAACAGAACGAGAACAATTAGCCAGGGCGTTGGCAACCGAGGCAGATTTACTGTTGTTTGTGGTGGATAATGATTTACGACGCTCAGAGTATGAACCACTCAGAGGTTTAGCAGAAATTGGTAAGCGATCGCTCCTCGTTCTCAATAAAACAGACTTGTATACAGACGAAGATACAGAAGCGATATTAGCAAGGTTACGCCAACGGGTGCGGGGATTTATTGCCACAAATGACGTAGTAGCGATCGCCGCTAATCCCCAACCAGCACAACTAGAAACCGGGGAACCCTTCCAACCAGAACCGGATATCGTCCCCTTACTGCGGCGCATGGCGGCAATTTTACGGGCTGAGGGTGAGGATTTGGTGGCTGATAATATTCTCTTGCAATCTCTGCGGTTAGGAGAAGAAGCCCGTAAACTCATCGATGCCCAACGCCGTCGCCAAGCTGATAAAATCGTTGATCGTTTCCAGTGGATAGGCGCGGGAGTGGTATCAGTTACGCCTTTGCCAGTAGTAGATTTACTAGCCACAGCCGCCGTCAATGCCCAAATGGTCGTAGAGATTGGTAGAGTCTATGGTTGTGAATTGAACATGGAACGGGGACGAGAGTTAGCTTTGTCTTTAGCGAAGACAATAGCGAGTTTGGGTATAGTTAAAGGTGCAATACAATTATTGTCTACAGCATTGCAATTAAATGTTGCCACATTTGTGATTGGCAGAGCAATACAAGGAGTAACAGCCGCATATTTAACCAGAATAGCAGGTAAAAGTTTTATTGAATATTTCCGCCATGATCAAGATTGGGGTGATGGTGGGATGACAGAGGTAGTACAGCGACAGTTTCAAATCAATCGCCGGGATGAATTTATTAAAGCATTTGTGCAGGAAGCCATTGCCAAGGTAGTTAAACCATTAACAGAGCGTGGTGAGATAATGGAACAGGAAAATGAGGGAATAGGGAATCGGGAATAGGAAATTGGCTGTAGGGGTTTAGCATTGCTAAATCCCTACTTTGTTAGAGCATCAAGTTTAGCTAATATTTCTAATCCTGCTTCTGCATTACCAATTGCAGCCATTGCTTTAAATCTGGTATGAGCATCAAATTCTGCTAGAGCAATAGTAGAAAGTTCTTCAATCAATTTATTGACACTGATACCTTTGGCTTGAGCAAGTTCTTTCAATCTATTATGCTTATCGTCTGGTAAACGAATCGTTAAAGTTGCCATTTGTGTTTAACTCCTAATAATTTCTTCTGGTTTTAATATAGATAATTTAGGAAATAACAATTCAGAATTCTGGAAATCTTTGACATTGTAAGTGGCAATAATTTGAGCATTTCCGGCAACCGCTAATTCAATTAAGTGATTATCAGCCTCGTCTTTTAAATTAGGTCGCCATAAATAGTATATATAAACCCATTGACTGACGCTCATTAATGATGCTATTAAAGCAGAAATTTCTTCAGTAGTTAAAGGGCATTTGGCGATAACTTCTGAGCGATGAATGACTGACTCATACTCAGAAAATAAAGCATTTCCCATCAAAGGCTGATATTCTCCTTTCAAACAGCGTCGAATCAGTTCTCTACTAGAACCTTGCGAGCTAATCAACGCACTGATAAAAACGCTGGTATCAACTACAATTTTAATCGCCATGTAGCTATGATAGCATATACGCTTTCATAATAGTCCTAGCCAAAAGACTAAAAAGCGATCGCCAAAGTAGTCAAGCCATTAACAGAGCGTGGTGAGATAATGGAACAGGAGAATGAGCAAATAGGGAATTGGGTGTAGGGGTTTAGCATTGCTCAACCCATAAAGTACAGGTTTATTTACGATTAGAAAAGAAACACAAAAAAAGTAACATAATTACAACCTTGTTTTTGCTGGGAACTAGATGTGTTATAAGTGGGTCAGCTTGGTTAAACGTAACTATGTCAATACAAGTTGAACGCCGTAGCAAAACTGGTTTATGCCAGTTGCATAACTCTTGTTCCAGAATCTATGCTAAGGTAATGTATCTTTAAACGATTCCGGAAACTCAGGGCAAGGGTGGGAAACTTAATACCAGGACTAACTCAGTAACCAACTCATGAACCACCACATGATCGGTAAAGTATTACAAGCACGCTACCAAATTGTCCAAAATCTGGGTGCAGGGGTATTTGGACAGACATACTTAGCTATGGATATCCATCACCCACACACGCCCAATTGTGTGGTTAAACAACTCAAGGTTAACAGTTTCCATCCGAGTTACCTAGAAACTATTAGATTACGTTTCTTAACCGAAACCGAAACTCTGAAGCGTTTGGGAACGCACCCCCAAATACCGCAGTTTCTTGCTTGTTTTGAAGAAAATGAGCGTTTCTATTTAGTACAAGAATATATTGCAGGACATTCCTTAACGGCGGAACTCCCGATAAATCAACAATGGGGGTGTTTATGGAGTGAAGACGAAATTATTGCTTTTTTAGAAGATACCTTGGAAATTTTAGAGTTTGTTCATTCCCAAGGTGTGATTCATTGCGATATTAAACCAGAAAATATTATTAGACATGTTGTTAATGGTAAGTTAGTCCTAATTGATTTTGGTTCTATCCAAGCTATAAATTTTGGTATGGATGGTGACTTATCCATTTACCAAGCTCCTGCGACTTCATTAGGTTACATTCCACCAGAGCAATTTATTGGTAAAACCCAGCCCAATAGTGATATTTATGCTGTGGGAATGATTGCTATTCAGGCTCTCACAGGGGTAGAACCATTGCAACTAGAAATAGATCCCCAGACTAATGAAATTCTATGGCGTTCACCCGATACCCTGGTGAGTGATTATCTGGCGGCAATTCTGACTAAAATGATTTGCTACAATTACCAGGAACGTTTTCAGTCTGCAACTGAGGTGTTGCGTCTCCTGAAGCATTTGATATGGGAAACGAAAGTCAAACCAACTACTCAAACACAGCCAATTCAAAATACTCCAGTAGAACCGACTTTAGAAGAATCATCACCTATACTTAAAGGGGTGACTGTAGGAATAGCGGTAAACTCTTTATTAATGGGGTTGGGGGCTTATTCTTTAGTTAATACTTCTCCGTCATATTCGGAAACAGAACTTTTATCCCAAGCTAAAAAAGAATATCAATCAGGAGATTTGCAAAAGGCGATCGCCCTAGCTCAATCAATACCATCTTATAGTAATGTTTATCCAGAAGCTCAAGTCTCCCTGGAAGCTTGGCAACAGCAATGGCAAACAGCAGCACACAAATATATATTAGCAGAAACAGCTATGTCTGAGGGTAGATGGTCAGATGTCCTGACTGCTGCTGCTGAAATTCCAGATATTTCATATTGGCAAACAAAAGCTAAAAATTTAGTCCAACAAGCCAAAACCAATATCGAAACCCAAACACAAGAGTTATTAGGTAAAGCATTCACCAAAGCGCAAGCGAGAGATTTTTCTACAGCGTTAGAATATCTGCGACAAATTCCGAAAGAAAGTTCTGCTGGTGCTTTAGTGCAGAAAAAATTGGTTGAATACAGCGAAAAACGACAAATGAGAGCCGCATATTTTTTACATCAAGCCCACCAACAAGCATTAATTGGGAAGTTTGATAATGCGGTGAAATTTCTCCGCCAAATTCCTCAAGATACCTATGTTTATGCTCAGGCGCAAACTAAGTTGAATGAGTACAATCAAAAGCTACGTATACAGCGTCAAAGTCAAAATCTAGCTTATCAGCTTGGGCGATAGGTGTAAAAGTTACGGTAGTAGCGTGACAAAGCTAAAATGGTGCAAAAATATAGTTTTTGTGGTGTGGGCTTCTAGCCTGCACCGGACGGGCTAGAAGCCCATCCCACAACAGAGTTTTAATGCAACATTTAAGGCTTGTCACGCCACTACTGGCTTAAAATTCACCAGCTAGGGCTGAAACGCAACGTTCACAAATTAGGGGATGCTCTGCTGATTCTCCTACATGGGTGGAGTAATTCCAACAGCGATCGCATTTTTCACCGTCTGCATTCACTACCCCAATTTCCCAAGTTTCAGACTGCAAAGTATATTTGACATCTTGCAGTTTCTCAGGTGAATCTAATAATTCTACCTGGGAAGTCAGGAATAAATAACGCAGTTCATCGATACCGTTACCGCTAACAGGATTTAAAGTTGCAATGGCGTTGCGGGAATTTGCATCTTTGACATAAATCAAAGCTTTGGCTTCTAGGGAAGAACCAATCATTTTGTCTACCCTAGCTTGTTCTAAAACTTTGTTAACATCAGTCCGCAACTGGCGCAATTTTTCCCAAACTTCTGCTAACTCTGGATGATGCCATTTATCTTCTAACTGCACCCAACCAGCTTGAAACACTGATTTGTAGGGTGTTTTGTAGGGGAGATGTTGCCAGATATCTTCTGCCGTGTGACACAATACAGGTGCGATCGCTCGTGCTAAATTCTCTAAAGCGATGTGTATCACTGTCTGACAACTGCGGCGACGGAAAGCATTCGGCGCACTGATATACAGTCTATCTTTCGCCACATCTAAATAGAAATTAGACAAATCCACCACGCAGAAATTCTGCACAGTTTGGAAAAAGCGGAAGAATTGGAAACTGTCAAAAGCTTCGGTTACTTCTTGGAAAACTTCACGGATGCGGTGCAGCATATATTTATCTAGCTGCGGTAACTTCTCAAAGGGTACAGCATCTTTTTCTGGGTCGAAATCGTGTAAACTACCCAACAAAAACCGTGCCGTATTGCGAATCTTACCTCTGACATCGTTGAGTTGTTTAATGATATTACCACCCAAACGCACATCAGCCGTGTAATCTACAGAAGACACCCACAACCGCAACACATCAGCACCATAGGGGGGTTCTTTCTTCTGGTCTTTTCCACCTTGAATCATCACCTGTGGATCAACCACATTACCCACTGATTTACTCATTTTACGCCCTTGTTCGTCAAGAACAAAGCCGTGAGTTAATACAGTTTTGTAAGGTGCGATGCCATTTACTGCTACACTGGTGAGCAAACTGGACTGAAACCAACCGCGATGTTGGTCAGAACCTTCTAAATAAATATCAGCCGGGTAGCGTAACTCTGGACGCTGTTTAACTACAGAAGCCCAAGATGAGCCAGAATCAAACCATACATCCATTGTATCAGTACCTCGGCGGTAAGACCGACCATTATGGCGGTAAGACTCTGGTAATAATTCTTCTACCGACAGTTCCCACCAAGCATCAGAACCTTTTTCCGCGATGATAGCTTGAACGTGGTTGATAGTTTCCTCATTTAATAAAGGTTCGCCGGTTTCCTCATCGTAGAATACCGGGATAGGTACACCCCAGGAACGCTGACGAGAGATACACCAGTCAGAACGTTCCGCTACCATTGGCGTGATGCGATTCTCACCTTGGGCTGGAATCCATTTTACAGAAGCGATCGCCTTGAGTGCCTCATCCCGGAAACCAGCCACCGAAGCGAACCACTGTTCAGTCGCCCGGAAAATCGTCGGCTTTTTCGTCCGCCAGTCGTAAGGATATTTGTGGGCGTAAGCTTCCTCCTTCAACAGCGAACCCGCAGCACTTAGCGCATCAATAACCGCCTGATTTCCATCACCCAAAACATTCAACCCAGCAAACTGTCCCGCTTCCTCGGTAAAATTGCCATTATCATCCACAGGTGCAAGGATAGGCAAACCATAACGCAAACCAACAATGTAGTCTTCTTGACCATGACCCGGCGCAGTATGTACCAACCCTGTACCCGATTCAGTTGTGATGTAATCACCACCCACAACCACCGGACTTTCCCGCTCAAATAGCGGATGACGATAAGTAGTATGTTCTAAATCTTGCCCCTTGAATGTGGCTTTTACAGACAACTCCGCCGAAATAGTAGCCGCCAAACGCTCCACCAAATCCGCCGCCACAATCAAATACTTAAAACCTCTCTGCGCGACGGACACTTTGCTCAAGTCGGGAGACCCGCCCACGCAAGTGTCCTCCTCCGCGTCTGGGCGTGAAACTTCCACCAAAGCATAATTGAGGTCGCCATTAACAGCCACCGCCAAATTACCTGGAATTGTCCAAGGCGTAGTAGTCCAGACAGCCACACCCAAATCAGGCAAATACTCACCCAAAACAGGTTTAACCGCCTCAGCCAAACCCGTCACCGGGAAAGCCGCATAAATACTGCGGGAAGTATGGCCTTCTGGGTATTCCAACTCTGCCTCAGCCAAAGCCGTCTTAGAACTGGGACTCCAGTGAACCGGCTTTAACCCGCGATAGATGTACCCTTTTAAATACATCTGCCCAAACACGCCAATTTGCGCCGCTTCATATTCCGGCTTCAGCGTTAGGTATGGGTTATCCCAGTCACCCCAAACACCATAGCGTTTAAAACTTTGGCGTTGGTCATCCACCGTAGCCAGAGCAAATTCCTTAGCCTTTTGGCGTAATTGCAGAGGTGTTAAATTTTGCCGTTCTGCCGACTTGAGCGTTTGCAAAACCTTCAATTCAATTGGTAAGCCGTGGCAGTCCCAACCAGGCACATAACGCACCTTCCGCCCTTGTAGCAGTTGGTAGCGGTTAATAATATCTTTGAGAATTTTATTTAAGGCATGACCAATATGAAGTGAGCCGTTGGCGTAGGGAGGCCCATCGTGCAGTATAAATAATTCGCCTGGGTTGTTTTGCGACAGGCTGTCAAAAATCTTATTTTCTTCCCAAAACTTTTGAATTTCTGGCTCACGCTTGATGGCGTTCGCCCGCATCTCAAAATTAGTCTTGGGTAAATTTACCGTATCTTTGTAGCTTCCAGGTTCTGTCACAGCTTCATGCCTAAGTTTTATGTGTACAGGTTCTATCAATTATAAGAGATGGGATGAAGTCCCAAATTAGCGATTTTGTTGACTGTTGCAAGTTTTATTAAGTAATAGTAAGCTTGCTGGCTAAAATTGATACAACAAATCCTAACGATAGGTGAAGAATAGATAGATGTTCCCTGATTAACCACCTGTTATCCTTTGTTGTAAAGTTCTAATATGTGGAGTCGATATAAAATGAGTACAAATACACCCAAGTTGTTGGATATAGTAGCACTCACTGTTGATCTGCCGGAATATAATTTGTTACGTGGTCAAGTTGGTACAATAGTCGAAATCCTAGCAGATGGTGCTGCATTTGAAGTAGAATTTAGCGATAGTAACGGGCAAACTTACGAATCTGTTGGTTTGCGTCCAGAGCAAATTATGGTGTTATATTTTGAGCCAGCATCTCCTAGTTCAGTATCTGAAATGGTTACAGCATAACTTAAGCGTAGGCTAGCTTGGGATATGATTTTTTGATTTGGCAAATTTACAAATCAAGTCACTCTTAATCCACCTATGGGATTAACCCTCAACCTACCACCAGAATTAGAACAGTATCTAACACAGGAAGCACAACAGCAAGGAGTTTCTGTCGAAACTTATAGATTGCAATTGCTCCAAAAATGTCTTTTAGAATTAGATAAAAATTCAAATATTGAAGGAATACCCACATAAATTGTAATTGAAGGTATTTATCAGGGAATAAGAGAAGCATTAAGTGGACAAACTATACCCCTTTCACAAATGTGGGAAGGAATAGATGCAGAATAATTAACCTCTGCCAATTGCAATTGCTCTTACTCCTCATTTTACATTTAATGTTGGGTTTCATTTCATTCAACCCAACCTACTGGCTACTACGACCTTGTTGAAATTCCGCGATCGCTTCCTGCGCTAAAGCTTCTAACTTACCATCTGCAATGTCTTTTTCTAACTCCCTCTCAAACTTTGAACAAATTATAGCTTTGTGAGCCAACTAAAAGAGCTAATCCCCCCTAACCGCGAATGACAAGGGGGGAAACAGACACCGAGAAGGCGATCGCCTTATCCTAGTAACAGCGCAAATTTTATCCTAAGCTCCAATCTTGCAACTCTAGTCCTTCAATTCTACCGAAGTGTCGCTGATTGTGAGTAATTAGAACTAGATTATTAGCGATCGCAACACCGGCAATCAGCAAGTCAATATCGTCGATGGGGATACCTTGGAGTCTTAAGTTGGCGTAGATATTTGCGGATATGGTAACTGATTTTTCGCTCAGGGGCAAAACAGAATTTTGGGCAGCAAACTCTAAAAACAAAGCAAGTTGCTTTTGGGCATCCCGATGCTTTAACCCACTCAGGATTTCGTAATAAGTGATGATACTGATGTTGATTTGATTATAAATGGCTAAATAAGCCTGAAACTGGTTGACTACATTAGTATTACCACGAAAAAACAAGGATAAGATATCAGTATCAATCAATGCTGGTTTCACGGCTTGTTCTTTGAGAGAATGCTTGCTGACGACGGATAGCGATATCATCTACAAATTCGCTGTATGCTTCCTCTGATAAATCACTCCAGCAGCCGGCGAACTGCATGATTTTTGTTGTGTTGCTGCTGTTGGTTTCTGCACTCAGTCGAAATCCATGAATCAATTCATACAGTTGTGCTAACTTCGCTTCTGGGATTTGCTGGACTTCTTCCCAGACCTTAATTTTCCATTCCGAAGGGTTCATTGGCTAATTTTTCCCAACTGTTCGACTTTATCTGCAAATATTGTCAGACACAAATTATAGGGGGCGTAGAGCGTGTTTTCAAAGTTTAATTATCCCCCCCTAACCGCGAATGACAAGGGGGGAAACAGACACCGAGAAGGCGATCGCCTTCTCTGAAAATTCAACTACCCTGATGATTGGGTGGTTGTGGTTCCGTTGGTGCTTCAGCCGGGGGAGCTAACGCCGCATCGGGCGCAATTTCTTCCAACGGAATTCGTGTTTTCTCCTCAGTTTTATCATCCGCTTGGGCAACTTCCACCGCTTCCGGGGATGGGGGATGAGGTGGAATAACTTCAGGTACAGTTGCGGCTTCAGGTTCAGTAACAGTTGTAGCTGTTTCCTCTGTAGGCTGTGCTGCTACAGTTGGTGATTCAGATTCAGTAATAGTAACAGGCTCTTGGGCTCGTGTTTCTGGTGTTTCTCTCTTGTCGATAATCTCTACATCTGGTTTTGGCGTAGTTTCCGGTTGGGGAGTTGGAGTTTTTGGACTAACAGACTGTGTTCCTCGGTTTTTCAACCCTGCGAAAATCCCAGCTACACTTTGCTGTAACTGCGCCAACCGTTGGGGTAAAGATAAATTCGCCGCCTGTTCTTGCAGAGTAGTTTTCACAGCTTCAGAACTGGGTAATGGAGTTTGCTGTGCTTGGGGAGTCAACTGACGACGTAGTGCGAGAGTTTGCCAGCCAAACCACACCAAAAGAGCCACACTAGCCACATGACCGAGTAACAGACCTCCAGTAATGCGGGGAGCAAACACCCATAAAACTAGAGCATAAAACAGCCCTACTCCACTCCAAATAAAATCATTCTTGCGGTGGATTTCTGGAAAAAAGAAAGCTGATAGATAGATGGCTAAACTACCAAGGCCGACCACCAAAGCTAGGACATTTGCCAGCATTTTTAGGTTACTCCTTTAACTAGGGATTGGGTATTGGGTATTGGGCATCGCTGCACTGGACATCAAACAAGTCAAAAGCCAAAAGTAAAGAATTTTGAATTTTGAATTTTGAATTGATTTGTCCCCAGTCCCCAACCCCTAATTTCGCAAATTTTGCCAGCTATTTGTGAAGTTAGATACAATTTAATACTTTTGGACTGTGTTTCCAGTGAGCATTTCTTGTTTAGATTAACTCTTAATGTCTTCTTTAGGGGAGAAGAGAAAATCTCGGACTACCCTTAAAGATGAAGGAACCTGCAAGAGTTAGCCAAACATAGTTTATGACCCTACAAAGCTTTGGTGTGATTGGTTTAGCCGTTATGGGCGAGAACATCGCTCTGAACGTTGAGCGTAATGGCTTCCCAATTGCAGTTTATAACCGTTCCAGAGAAAAAACCGATGCTTTCATGGCACAGCGTGCCGGAGGCCGTAATGTTAAAGCTGCTTTTACCTTAGAAGAATTCGTTGCCGCCTTGGAACGTCCCCGCAAAATTCTTGTAATGGTGCAAGCAGGTAAGCCAGTAGATGCGGTCATTCAGCAGCTAAAACCTTTGCTCGATGAAGGCGATATCATCATCGATGGTGGCAACTCTTGGTTTGAAGATACCCAACGCCGGACTCAAGAATTAGAACCCGCAGGTTTGCGGTTCATTGGTATGGGTGTCAGTGGTGGTGAAGAAGGTGCGCTCAATGGCCCTTCACTCATGCCTGGTGGTACACAAAGTTCTTACGAGTACCTGTCACCTATTTTCAACAAAATTGCTGCTCAAGTCGATGACGGCCCTTGTGTAACTTACGTTGGCCCCGGTGGGTCTGGTCACTACGTTAAGATGGTACACAATGGCATTGAGTACGGCGATATGCAGCTAATTGCTGAAGCCTACGATTTGCTGAAAAATGCCGGTGGACTTGACCACAATCAGCTACATGAAGTTTTTGCTGAGTGGAATACTACCGACGAACTCAATTCTTTCTTGATTGAGATTACAGCCAACATCTTCCCCTACATCGACCCAGAAACCAAACTACCCCTAGTAGATTTGATTGTTGACGCAGCAGGTCAAAAGGGTACTGGTCGTTGGACTGTACAAACTGCTCTGGAATTAGGCGTTTCTATCCCCACCATTACCGCCGCCGTAAATGCTCGGATTATTTCTTCGATTCGTGATGAACGAATTGCCGCATCTAAGCAGTTGACAGGCCCCAGTGGTAAGTATAGTGGCTCTACTAAGGAGTTCATCAACAAAGTACGGGATGCCCTCTACTGTTCTAAGATTTGCTCTTATGCTCAAGGGATGGCTCTACTATCTACAGCTTCAAAAGCATATAATTGGAATTTGAATCTGAGTGAGATGGCGCGGATTTGGAAGGGTGGCTGTATTATTCGCGCTGGCTTCTTGAATAAGATTAAGAAGGCATTTAACGAAAATCCTGCATTACCTAACTTGCTACTTGCGCCTGAATTTAAGCAAACAATTCTCGACAGACAAGCAGCTTGGCGGGAAGTGATTATCACAGCTGCCCAACTTGGTATCCCTGTGCCGGCTTTTAGCGCATCTTTGGATTATTTTGACAGCTATCGCCGCGATCGCCTACCCCAAAACCTCACCCAAGCACAACGCGACTACTTCGGCGCACACACCTATCTGCGTACCGACAAACCCGGCAGTTTCCACACTGAATGGGTTCCCATCACTGAAACTAAGAAGTAAGTTTCTAGTTCTCTAAATCTCAATTTATTTGTCAGTGGCTCTAAATATTAGAGTCACTTTTTTCTTACCTATTCACTTCTTTAAACTACCTATTTTATATCATGTCCGGTTAATTACTTATGATAAGTTTTCGATGCTGATATTTTCTCTTTTCTCTTTTCTTGTTCCCTACCCGAACAGATATGATAACTATTCAAACGGACATGATATTAGTTCTGATTTTGTTCACTTAGCGTCTTTTATAGAGGACTAAAGTCCTCACTACATACAAATAGGTTGCTCATGGCATTTATTCGTTATTATTCCCCAGATATTTAGCTTTTAATTCCTCTAATTCTAGGTCTATTTTGCTGTTATTTACAGAAATATTATTCCCGGTTGGCGGTTGTATATTTTGGGGTTGGGGTTTCCCACCAGTCTTAAATTGAGTTTTTAATTCCTCTAGTTCTAAATCTATTTGACTTGGTGAATTTGCTACTAATGTTGGTGGCGAAGTCGGTGTTACTGGATTAATCAATGTCGGTGGGATTGTTGCTGCTGAAGATTGTTGATTCAAATCTTGCAAAACTGCATCGGCTGTCTGATAGCGTCTAGCAGGAATGCTGACTAGCATTTTGTTGAGAATGTTAGTTAAATCCTGACTGATGGGGGTTTTTAAGTATTGCTGCCAAACCCAATTATCATTATTTACATCATAGGAATCAAAAGGTGATCGCCCAGTTAATAATTTAATACAAGTCGCCGCCAAACTATAAATATCACTCGCAAAAATCGCCCTTCCCCTGATTTGTTCTGGAGCAACATATTCAGGACTACCAATACTTGTACCTGTTTGATTTAAAGCGGTTTGAGTCGCCGATTTACAAGCCCCAAAATCTACTACAAATAATTTATTGTCACTGCGCCGCAAAATAATATTTTCTGGCTTAATATCCCGATGAATTACTTGTCTATCATGACAAAATTTTAAGACTGGCAATAAATCATTTAATAATTGCCGAATCTGCTTTTCATCAAAAGCACCTTTGTGTGCTAGTTCCTGGGCTAAGTTGGCTCCATCAATAAATTCTTGTACTAAATATTGTCGATCATCTTGGGTAAAATACGCCAAAAGGTCAGGAATTTGAGGATGACTGCCCAAGTCATCTAACTGTACGGCTTCTTGGTTAAATAATTCTATCGCTTTCTGTACAGTATTAGTGCCTTGGGCTTGGGGGTAAAATTGCTTAATCACACAGGGCGGTTTAGAAGGTTTATCTTCATCCACAGCTAAGAAAGTCCTGCCAAAACCCCCTTGTCCGATGGGTTTGATGGCACGATAACGTTCTTTGAGCAGTAACTTAGAACCACAACTTAAGCAAAACTTCACATCGTTAGGGTTTTCTGGCTTGAGACAACGGGGATTAAGACAGTAACTCATTGGCAGGATGGCGTTTGACATCGCTCTAACTGTCTTTATTTTGCCCTGTGAACCGCTTGGCGGCACTCAAAATTAAAAATTCTGACAATATACTGAGAATCTCACTAGAGCCGATGTCCCCAGTTTGTGTCATAATAAGCCGATCGCTAGAGTAATAAGTTACTAACTGTGCAATCAACGGACGATATTAACTACCTAGCTGCGGCGTTGCAACAGCCTACTGATCTGAGTTTTGAACTGCCAGATCCTGAAGATGAACAGATTCCAGAGTCAGATTTTCAACAACAGCTAGATATAGCTTGGCAGGTGTGCGATCGCTTTGATTTGCAAACTGAAATTTGGCGGGGGCGCATCTTAAGGGCTATCCGCGACAGAGAAAAAAAAAGCGGTGATGGGCGTGGTACTGGTTTCCTCAATTGGCTCAAGCAACGGGAAATCAGCAAAAGTCAAGCCTACGCCTGGATACAATTGGCTAACAGTGCTGATACGCTTTTACAAGAAGGCAAGCTAGAGCCGAGTGCAGTCAATAATTTTAGTAAACGCGCTTTTATTGAAACCTCGAAAGCTGCGCCAGAAGTGCAACAGATGGTGAGTGAAGCCGCTAGTAAAGGCGATCGCATCACTAGGCGGGAAGTCCGTCAACTCACCGACGAATGGACAGCGATGAGTTCGGAGTTGTTACCCGAACCAGTCAAAGTTAAAGCCGCCGAAAATTCCCTTCCCCCCCGCTACATTGCGCCTCTGGTGAAGGAAATGGAAAAACTGCCAGAACCACATCAAAAATTTATTCAAAAAGAAATTGCCGCTAGCCCCGATGTCGATACTATCAAGCAAGTAACCACAGAAGCGCGTCAGCTAGCCAAATATCTCAAGTCGGCGGCGCAAGTGCAAGCATTAACACAGAATGATATAGACATCGAGACAGCCTTAGAAGAAGCCCAAAGAATCGGCTGTTTAAGTGTAGCGGCTGACTTAGTAAATCAAGCCTCCCAAATCGAACAAACCATTGCCAAGTTATACATGACGTGGAAACGCATTAGTAATCTGGCAGATAGATTATATGTAGATACTGGTGCCAGTACCCCCAACTTGCGATCGCTCCTCAGTAGCATCGAACCCCTAGGTAGTGAAGTCATGGAAGTCCAACTTAGTGGTGCTATTGAACACACCGTCCGCCTGCAAATTCAAGAGACAAATTAGGGATGTTGATGGTTGATGGTTGATGGTTGACAGTTGACTGTTGACTGTTGACTGGGTAAAAGTCTTCTCCCCCTGCCCCCACTCCCTACTCCCTACTCCCCAATCCACCGCAAGCCGCCGACTTCAACCCTAGACTATGGGGTACACTGGGTGCTTGAGCAACTAGGACTACATTACCATTGCCATCTACTATCCAACCTTGAGCTTCGACAATTTCACCAGAGCGATCGCTAGCCGCCAATCTCCCTGTATATACTTCTCTATGCTGCTGAATACTACTACCACGATTTCCCGGATCTACTGGTAATTTAATCCAGTCTGCCAGCACCGCATCATCCATCAATGGATCAGTAGGACTCGGTGTAATTCCTCCGCGACCAGTAACAACAAATGAGCTTATTTTAGTGTTTATACCAAAATTACAACTAGAAGATATTTGCTCAGAAGCATCAACAGGACTTGTTGGCAGTTCTACTAAACTTTTACTGGGGTCTACATCAGGTGTATTAATTTTTACAGTACCACTTAATGAAGGATTTTGTTGAGAAAAGGCTGTGATGTCGTTTGTTTCCAGTTTGTTGGGGTTTAATTCCTCTGGATTGTCAGTTCCTAGCAACCTCACCAAATCTGCACGACTACGTACTACAAAACTAAAAATACTCTTAGCGTTGATAGTAACTCTACCGCCATTACCAGAGAAAGCATTAGCGGTGATATCGCTATTTTCTAAAGGAATACCAACAAGGAAACCATTAGGCGCATTGATGGTAATGTTACCACCATCTCCACCGCCTAATGTTTGGCCTGCATTGGTAGAAATTTGACTGTTTTGACGCATCCATAGCAAATCCTGCATATTGAGCGTAATATTTCCCCCTCTCCCGGCTTCACTTTCGGCTACCAGTTGTCCTTGATTTTCTAATCGCATGGAACGAGCATTGACTGTAATCTCACCGGCTGCTCCTAGCTGAGTAGGGTCTCCTAAGTAGATATAATTGTTTGGTACTGCACTACTGACACGTATCGCGCCCCCATCCCGAATCATCAATTGCCCAGTATTCAAAGTTACATTGCCTGCGTTTCCAATACCCCTGGTTGCAGTAGAAATACGACTGGGGACACCATTAGTTGAAGTGCCAATTATTTCTATAGCCTCAGAGGCGTTAACTGTCACATTGCCGCCTCTACCTGTAGCTGGTAAATATTGGTTAGTTCCTGGTAATAGTATACCCGCAGACTCTGTTAATATCCTCGCTCCATTTTCAATACGTAAAGTCCTCGTGTTGATGATTACATCCCCACCATCTCCATTGTCAGGAGTAGCAGTAACTAATCCACTGGATAAAGCCTGACTACCAAGAGGAAAACTACCACTCAACAATACAGAATCTGAGGCATTGATCACTAACTTGCCACCAGAACCCAAGCGTAGCACTTGATTTTGTCCTAAGACATTATCTGGAAACTGCGCTCCTGTGCTGACTTGAGCGAAATTTCTCACAATCAACTTACCTGTTGTAATTGTTAAGTCTCCAGCGTTTCCAGAACCAAAAGTTCTGGTAGTCAAAGGTGTACCACTAACTAACTCCACAAATTCTGAGGCATTAATCGTTAAATTACCTCCTTGCCTAGCACCTAAAGTATTAGCTAAAAGCTGTGAACTGCTATTAATGAAAACTTGCCTACCTTGTAAATGAATACTGCCGCTACCTTCACCACTCACATCCACTATAGATGGACTAGCAGGACTACCTACAGTCCCCCTTGTTAGTTGAATGTTTTGAAAATTGCTCACATTTTCGTATCCCAGAAGCCAACCTTGGTTGATGGGGTTGATACTTACCAAACTATTACCGCCAACACTTCCTAGTTCAATTCTTCCTTCCTTGGCGGTTAAATTTCCACTCTCCAAAATCACATCACCGCCTACCAATGCCAAAGTTTGATTTGACAACACTTGTAAACCAGCCGGGCGGTTTAAACGATTAGTTTCGCCTCTCAGACTTGCTTGGGATTGATTGCGTATTGTAGCCGCCGTAGTGCCAAATTGCAAGCCAATAGGGACATTTACTGCCAATAATGGCACTGTCTGAGGGCTAACAGCACTAAATTGCAGATTATTGCCAAAATGCACACTACTAGCCGTGCTAGCTAAAAATGAACCTTGAATGTCTAACGCCGCATTAGAACCAAAAATAATGCCATGGGGGTTAATCAGAAATAAGTTAGCAGTGCCGTTAGTTCTGAAAATGCCGTCAATATTGGAAACAGAATTGCCAGTGACTCGACTAATAATATTTTGAATATTTGTAGCGTTGTTGAAATAAGCTGTATGAGCATTAGGCACTGAAAACTGCTCAAAACTGTGGAATAAATTACTCCCACGAATTGCCCCCCCATCGATTTGATAAATAGTTTGGTTATTAACCAAGCTAGGTGTGACAACTGTCGTCTCAGCACCCAAGGTGTTGTCTTCTTGGATTTGAGCAAAAGCACCATTTCCAAAAAAAGCAGATATGCTAGCAATTGCTAAAGCACTTACTAGCCCTAAGTTTTTATGGTAGCTTCGGCTGTGATACATGACAAAATGATTACCCCAAGTCGTTACGCACTAGCAATACTGACTGGGATAATCATACTCTGATACGCTATCTGTAGCGGAAATATTTCCGTGCAGAAAAACACAATTTTTTGTTTGACAAATTGTTTAGCTATCTACCCAACACCCATCAGGATAACCTTCTATTGGGCAAGGCTTAAGCAATACTGCACTGGCTTCAATCTGCTGTTGTTCTGTTGTTAATAAACAATCTTTAGATAACTGATTTTGATCAGTTACAATATTTTGTAATTTATTTAAATCCAGTTGATAACTAATTTTCAGAACTTCTGACTGTGATATACCGTATTTTTGCAATACTTTGCTGAGTTGAGAGTTATTTAAGACTTCTAGTAGTTCCTTTTGAATGTCGCTTTGTAGTTGTTTTAAGGTTTGAGAATCTAGCACTGTTTCCTGTAAGTTTTGAGAACTCATAACTATTGTTAATCCTTGTTAGCTATGTAGATGTGGTAGTTCAAGAAATAGGACTTAGGCAATTGTCATCATCAAAGTTGCGTGTAGTCTCGTATAGGGTGCGTCAGAAGCGATAATTGGCTAAAAATAACAGATTTTAAATATCTGACGCACCCTACTAATGTGCCAGTTGCGTAAGTCCTAAGAAAGTTGGAATCATAAATTTTTGCACCCCTGATATTTACAGGGATTGAAAACAGTTGAAGTCCTCAATTTACCTCAACTTCACCTAATTATTGCTACAGCTTGGTTACTTACTATTACGCAATTCGTTACAAAACTTTACATACTTTCTAGGCTAGACTCTAACAGTCAAAGGGAACAGGGAGGAAAAATCTGTTCCCTGTTCCCTGTTCCCTGTTCCCTGTTCCCTGTTCCCTGTTCCCTGTTCCCTGTTTCCTGTTCCCCGTTAATTTTTAATACCTGTCGTAGCAATACCTCTGATAAACTGACGCTGACCGATGAGAAACAACACCATAACTGGCACAGTGGCAATTGTCACCGCCGCCATCATCAAAGGCCAATTATTGGTAAACTGTTCCTGAAACTCAGCCAAAGCTAGCTGTACTGTTCTTAATTCTGGTCGAGTGGTAAATACCAAGGGCTTAAATAAGTCATTCCATTCGCCGATGAATGTAAATAAAAACAGCGTCACCAAGGCAGGGCGGGCTAGAGGTAACATGACTCGCCACAAAATTTGTAGTCGGTTCGCGCCATCAATAGCTGCGGCTTCTTCCAACTCTACGGGAATTGTTTGGAAATATTGACGTAAGAGAAAAATTCCAAACCCGTTAACGGCAGTGGGTAAAATTAAGGCTGCGTAAGTATTAATCAGGTGTCCCCACTTCAGTACCAAAAAGATGGGAATTACCAATAACTGAAACGGAATCACCAAAGTGGCTAAGACTACCAACAACAGTGCTTGTCTACCGCGAAATTTCAGCCGCGCCAAAGCGTAACCCGCCAGTGCTGAAGTAATAATCTGAAATGCCGTCACAGCGATCGCCACCAAGGTAGAATTAGCAAATGCTAACAAAAACTTACCTCTTTGCCACGCATCGCGGTAATTAGCTAAAGACCAATTATCTTTGGGCAAAAGTTCTATGTTGGCTCCCGGAGGTGCAAAGGAAGTGAGAAAGACTACAAACAGTGGTGACAGCACAATCACCGCCCCCAGTATTAGTCCTCCTAGGCTGAAAACATCGGCAGATTTGAGACTCCAGTTTGGTTTAGCCATGAGTTAAATCACTAAGTTTATGGGGTGTAGGGAGTGAAGGCAACAGAGGAGAAAAATCCCATGTCCAATGCTCTAAGCCCATTTTCAACCATTTGCTGCGTCGAAGTGGGAAAATTTGAAGTAAGACCTATTGATTTGATTAAATTGGTAGAGCTATCACTCCTAGCAAAAGCTAATCTATAACATAGTGACTTGTTAAGTAAAATTAAACAACAGTGAGCATTACCCTAAATTCAAGGGGTAAGTCCAACATCGTATCAAATAATTCAGTTTACAGGAGTAAACATAACTATGCAGCAGATGACAGCCGATTTAGAAATTGATTTCCACAGCGAAAAATACAAAGATGGCTATAGCCGGATTAATGCCATCGTGATTGAAGGCGAACAAGAAGCTTATGAAAATTACATTAAACTAGCTGAACTGCTGCCAGAACACAAAGATGAACTGATTCGGCTCTCAAAAATGGAAAATCGCCACAAGAAAGGATTTGAAGCTTGTGGACGCAATCTGAAAGTAGAACCAGATATGCAGTTCGCTAAAGAATTTTTTGCTGATTTACATGGCAATTTCCAAAAAGCAGCAGCTGAAGGCAAGGTTGTGACTTGTCTGTTAATTCAGTCTTTGATCATCGAATGTTTTGCGATCGCAGCATACAACATCTACATCCCCGTAGCCGATGAATTCGCTCGCAAAATCACCGAAGGAGTCGTCAAAGATGAATACAGTCACCTCAACTTTGGCGAAGTTTGGCTAAAAGAACACTTTGCTACCTCCAAAGCTGAATTAGAAGCAGCCAATCGCCAAAATTTGCCCATAGTTTGGCAAATGTTAAACAAAGTAGCAGCAGATGCCGCAACTTTGGCGATGGAAAAAGAAGCCCTAGTAGAAGATTTTATGATTCAGTACGGAGAAGCCCTAAGCAATATCGGCTTCTCGACTGGGGAAATCATGCGCTTATCAGCCTACGGACTTAGAGCAGCTTAAACCTTGCTTGTAGGGGTAACTGACTTTGTTGCCCCTGAGACATCTTACGCTTTGTATAGTATTTTTAAGAGTTAGGTATTGTCTCTTACCCACAAACCCCACGCTTTTAGCAAAGCACACGCCTAAGAATATATCACTAATGTTTGGTCTAATTGGACATTTGACGAGCCTAGAACACGCTCAAGCGGTCGCCCAAGAATTGGGATACCCAGAATACGCCGATCAAGGGCTAGATTTTTGGTGTAGCGCGCCACCGCAAATTGTTGATCACATTAAAGTTACCAGTATCACTGGGGAGACAATTGAAGGCAAGTATGTAGAATCTTGCTTCTTACCTGAAATGCTGGCAAATCGTCGGATTAAAGCCGCAACACGGAAAATTCTCAACGCTATGGCTCATGCTCAAAAGCATGGCATCAATATCACAGCTTTAGGTGGGTTCTCCTCGATCATTTTTGAAAATTTTAACTTGGAGCAGTTTCGACAAGTTCGTAACATTCAACTAGATTTTGAACGCTTCACTACAGGTAACACTCACACAGCCTATATTATCTGTCGGCAGATAGAAGGCGCATCACAACAACTAGGAATAGAACTTTCCCAAGCGACAGTAGCGATATGTGGGGCTACTGGTGATATTGGCAGTGCAGTGACTCGTTGGCTAGATGCGAGAACCGATGTTAAAGAACTGTTGCTGATAGCCCGTAACCAAGAACGCCTCCAGCAATTACAAGCAGAATTGGGACGGGGAAAAATCATGGCTTTGGATGAAGCCTTACCCCAAGCTGATATTGTAGTTTGGGTGGCGAGTATGCCCAAAGGTGTGGAAATTGACCCGACAACCTTGAAGAAACCTTGTCTGTTGATTGATGGCGGCTATCCCAAAAATTTAGCCACTAAATTACAGCATTCGGGTGTGTATGTTCTCAACGGTGGTATTGTTGAGCATTCTTTAGATATTGACTGGAAAATCATGGAAATCGTCAATATGGAAGTGCCAGCACGCCAGTTATTTGCTTGTTTTGCTGAATCGATGCTGCTGGAATTTGAGAAGTTATACACGAACTTTTCTTGGGGGCGTAATCAGATTACCGTAGACAAAATGGAGCAGATTGGTCAAGCATCGGTAAAACACGGGTTTAGACCACTGTTGGTTTAGGGACGAGGGACTGGGGACAAATTAATTCACCCATAGCCTACGGCTAGGCTTACGCCAGCGTAGGGAAGGCTTACGCCTAAAAAATTCCAAATTCTTGCATTAAATGCCCCAGTACCCAATCCCCAGTACCCAATCCCCAATCCCCAATACCCAATCCCTAACTATGGCTACAACTGAGCGTAAACCACTACTTTTAGATTTTGAAAAGCCTTTAGCTGAATTGACAAACCGAATTGAGCAAATTCGGCAATTGGCAGACGAGAACGGTGTTGATGTTTCTGGTGAGATTCGCAAGCTAGAAGCACGCGCCATGCAATTGCGGGAGGAGATTTTTAGTACCTTATCGCCGGCTCAACGCCTGCAAGTTGCTCGTCATCCCCGTCGCCCCAGTACCCTAGATTATATTCAGACTATTACTGATGACTGGATGGAATTACATGGCGATCGCTCTGGTAGTGATGATCCAGCTTTGATTGGTGGCGTGGCGCGTTTAGGTGGGCAACCGGTGGTGATGTTGGGTCATCAAAAAGGACGCGATACTAAAGATAATATCGCTCGTAATTTCGGCATGGCTACCCCTGGCGGCTATCGCAAGGCGATGCGGCTGATGGAACACGCCAATAAGTTTAGTATGCCGATTTTAACGTTTATCGATACACCGGGAGCTTTGCCGACGGTAGCCGCAGAACGTCAAGGTGCCGGGGAAGCGATCGCCTATAACCTACGGGAAATGTTCTCTCTGGATGTACCCATTATCAGCACCGTCATCGGTGAAGGTGGTTCTGGTGGTGCTTTGGGTATTGGTGTCGGCGATCGCCTATTAATGTTTGAACACGCCGTTTATACCGTTGCTACCCCCGAAGCCTGTGCCGCTATTTTGTGGAAAGACGCAAGCAAAGCTCCCCAAGCCGCCGTCGCCCTGAAAATTGTCTCCCACGACTTGAAAAACTTGGGTATTATTGACCAGATTCTCCCCGAACCTATTGGTGGCGCGCATACTGACCCGCTTCAAGCCGCTAACACCCTTAAACAAGCACTCTTAGACAATTTAGATGAACTCAATCGTTTAACATCTCCAGAACGGCGGCAACTGCGTTACGAAAAATTCCGTAAAATCGGCGTGTTTACAGAAATCGCCCATTAATCAGCCTGAGAATTTGATACATTAACTCACAAGCAATGTTATAATGCCTATGGTTCTTAAAGATTTTTAACAATCTTTTCAGCCATAGGCATTGATGTCTGGAACCCAGGGATTTCCCAAGCGTAAATTATCCATCTTGTAAGGTGGGCAGACTACCCGCCCAAAATATGGGACAGGTGGAGACACCCATCCCACAAAAAAATTCGGAGGTTGTTTATTTGTCAGTGGCAAATCCACTCCAGTAGATGAGTGTCATACCAATTTCAAATTCCTAATACCCTAAAGCTGTGTCTAGAAAATGAATAATTGGCTGTGAGTCAATGGTTTGAGTTCTCAAGACAACATTTGTTATCCTGTATAAAAATAATTGAAGAGGACGCTAATAATAACAGATAACATTATCATTTTTCCAGGAAAAACCGGGGAAATTAAGATTAATTTAAGATTTGTGTCATCTAAAATAACACCTAAGATTTTCATAATTGGGTGGTCAAGCCTGGCAAACCTGCCAACAAATTGGGAGAGAGGATGAGTTTGGAGCAGAAACGACGCGCTCTAATTACTGGGGCGAGTAGTGGAATTGGAAAAGCAACGGCCTTAGCCTTTGCACAAGCAGGAATAGATATTGCTTTAGTGAGCCGTTCTCTAGATAAGTTAGAGACTGTAGCAGAAGCAACCAAACATACTGGAGTTACAGCCAAAGTGTATGCTGTAGACTTAGCTGAGGTATCGCAAGTACAAACAAAAATGCAAGCGATCGCCGATGATTTTGGAGAGATAGATATCCTCGTAAATAATGCCGGTATAGGATACACAAACACTCTCAGTCAAACCACTTTAGAAGACTGGCAGCAAGTGATCAATTTAAACCTGACTAGCGTCTTTGAGTGTATTAAAGGTATTTTGCCGGGAATGCGCGCTAGAGGTAATGGCACAATCATCAATGTCGCCTCCATCGCTGCCAAACAAGCTTTTCCTAACTGGGGAGCCTATTGTGTGAGTAAAGCTGGTTTACTAGCCCTTGCTCAAACTTTGGCGCAAGAAGAACGCCCTCAAGGTATTCGTGTCACAACGATTTGTCCTGGTGCAGTCAACACTGAACTGTGGGACACAGAAACCGTTGATGCTGACTTTGACCGTTCCCAAATGCTCACCCCAGAAATTGTGGCCCAGTCAATTCTTCATACTGCTTTATTACCACCACAAGCAGTGATTAACGAATTGATTCTCATGCCCAGCGCAGGTGCGCTTTAATTAGTCCTTTGTTGGTCATTTGTTTATTACAACCCATGACCAATGACTAATGACTCACAACTCACGATAAACCATAACCAAGTATTGATATCATGACTATTGCTAGTTCCAACGGTTCCAATCGCGCTCAGTCTCCTTTGATTCCCGATTTGGCAGAAGCCATCAACACCAGACCAGACCGCAACACCCACGATGGCAAGCAACCCGATTTGCATCAGCCTTCAGAGGAACAGATGGCGCAAATGATGGAGGCCGTGAGAGCAATATTAGTAGGTGTAGGAGAAGACCCAGAACGGGAAGGTCTATTGAAGACACCCAAGCGAGTTGCAGAAGCAATGCGGTTTTTGACCAGTGGCTACAACCAATCGTTAGAAGAACTCATCAATGGAGCCGTGTTTGATGAAGGGCATAACGAGATGGTATTAGTCCGGGATATTAACTTCTTTAGCCTGTGCGAACACCACATGTTACCCTTCATGGGTAGAGCGCACGTTGCTTACATTCCTAACCAGAAGGTTGTGGGACTAAGTAAACTAGCCCGTATTGTCGAGATGTATTCCCGTCGCTTGCAAGTCCAAGAAAGGCTGACTCGCCAAGTTGCCGAAGCCATTCAAACCATCTTAGAACCGCAAGGTGTAGCAGTAGTCATGGAAGCCACCCATATGTGCATGGTGATGCGGGGTGTGCAGAAACCCGGCTCTTGGACTGTCACCAGTGCAATGGTTGGCATATTCCAAGAAGACCAAAAAACCCGCGAAGAATTCTTGAACTTGATTCGTCATCAAGCAGCATTCTTTTAGGGAATCGGGAATCGGGAATGGGGACTGGGAACTGATATGAGTATTCTCCCAGGCTCCCCCTGTTTTCCCTGTCATAGTTGTATAATTTGCATCTTTCACTTTTCTGTATCTGTCGTCTCCGCAATTCATCATTACCGCATAGCGATCGCTGATATCTTGCACCATTCTCAGTAAGCTCCAGGCGATGCACAGCCAAGAACCTAAAACTAAGGCTTTGAGCAACTTGCAAGCAACGCCCACCCTCCAAAAATTATCATCAAGGAACAGGTGCAAGATGTGTGTTAAGCAGGTATCTTGAAATTTTATACTCATATTCAGAAATATCTAATTCCCAATTCTGCTGTTTCACGCTATACTAATTTTTAGTGTTTCCACAGATACGAACTACATATTACGATCAGTGTAGTCAGCTAAATATCCAATTTACTTAAATTCCCTACTGTTGCCGATGAGATTTATTCATCGTGGTTGACAGCAGCACCATAGCTTATATGTAAATTATTTTCATACCTAAATTCAGCAACTCTAATTTCCCTATTATCACAGTGGCTATGACTCAGATAAATCGTTTAATGAACGTAGTATCCTCTGAGGTAATGCTATGGGAAATTGTACTGTAATAATTGTACGTGCTGCTTTTAGAGAAATTCAAAAGCTTTCTTACGTCTATTTTCAAGATGTAGCAGAAATCCTCACACAAATGAGTGAATGTAATCTTGGAGAATATCGAAAACTAGAAGGCTATGAAAATTTATGGAGAACAAAAAGAAAAGATGTTAGAGTCATTTGGGAAAGGTTGAACTCAAATGTATTTTTAATAATTAAAGCAGGTTTAAGAAAAAATGTTTATAAAAACATAATTGAAAACAGGGATAGAAATCAACCGCTAACATTAGCTGATGTATTGGAAATAGATGAAAGGAAAGTAGAAGATATTCCTACATATAAATGGCACAATTATCAATCTGACTCTTGGTACGAATTTGTTTATGGCGGCTATTTATATTCTCCAGTTTTGACGAATGAACAGAAAAGAATTTTTGCTGAACTACAAACAAGCTCGTCTAAAATATCATCAAATTTTACCAATATCAATAGCCTTTTAATACAAAGTGCGCCAGGTACAGGCAAGACTGTATGTGCTGCTTTAATTGCTTGTGAACTTTATCGCGATAATTGGAATATTGTTCTGATACTTCCTGCTAATTTATGTGATGATATTAGGAAATTTACAGAAATCAAGAAAATTATAGCTGAAGAACCGAAAAATTTCTTTATAGGAACTTTTACTGAATGGCTTTCTCAATCTGCACCTGATATATACCAAAAAATTGCCACAACATCAGAAGAATTATCTGCTCTACAAGCAGAAGCACGTCGAAGAGTTCATGATATTCCCCGTTCTCAATATATTGGATATCGAGAATTAATTTTATATAGAAGCTTTGTAATCAACAGGCATAAATCTAACCAATCTAAGCATCCAATTTATTATGAAAATGAATCTTTAATAAACCAATTAAAAACCATTAATGAGAATAACCGAATTTCTCAACTGGCAGGCAAGAGAAATTGGATAGAGGGAGTATATCTAATTACCGAAAATGCTCATAATTTCCCAAATGCAAATAGAACGATTTTTATATTTGATGAAGCCCAAGATTATCTCATAGATGAACTGTGGGCTATCATCAAAATGCTGGAGAGATGGCAAACAGAATATTACCATACTTCTGTGCTTTGTTTATTAGGTGATATGAATCAAAGAATTCAACCTGTAAACTTCGACTGGGGACAGTTACAATTAAATAAAAGAAAATGTTTACAATACAATTATCGCAACACTAAATTTATCTTAAAATTTGCTAATACTTTTCATAGGTTTGCACAAAAAGCAAATTCAGGAAGAAAAAGATTACCTGAAATCAGCAATCCTGAAAATACTTTTGAGGTTGGTGAACCTGTAAGACTTTTAGAATGCAATTCTCAGGCGGAAGCACTAGAAATTTTGGAAATTCTGAGTAAAAAATTTCTATATATCTCATCTTTAGAGCAGCGTTCTCTTCTTAGGCGTGTCTCTAGTCGAGTGAAAATAATTTATAAGAATGTTCCAGAAAATTATAAAAATCTTCCTGGCTTAGACTATTTAAATGTTCAACAAGCTAAAGGTAGAGAATTTGATGTTTGTGTAGCTTTTTGTGTCTTTAATGGTCAGGGATTACCGACATTTGAAGAAGCAAATAATTGGTACACAATTTTCACTAGACCTCGTTATAGATTATTGATAATTGCAATTACTGATGAAATCGAGAGAATTGGAAGATTACATTTTCAGGAATGTCAATGTTCCACATCCCAAAATTTAGAAGCTCTGGATTGGATTATTGAATGGGCGAATGGAGAAAACTTATTTCTAGATATAGACGTTGTATGTGATTTTATTTATGAAGGTTTGAAAAGCCATCCCTTGCAAATTTCCTGGGATACTTATGCTGCATTGAGACTAGCAAGAGTTGATTTAAAAAAACTTGCAGAAATCGAAAATAATGCTATAAGAATTATCCAGAGTCAGCCTAATCATCTGATACATGAGGAATTGTTAAAAGCTGATAACATTCTCAGCTTAGTTGATAAAATTCCTCTTAAATGCCTACTGTTACGGGCTTTAGGTAATTATTGGCAAGCCATCAAAGAAGCTGCACCACTAAAAGATATAGATTTTCAAGAATATCAGAATTTAATCTTAAGGATTGCAGATGAACTTGAAAATAAAGGAATGTTGTATGAAGCTGCACGAGTACGTACCAAGATAGGAATAGAAATGCCTGAACATTTTCCATTTAGACAGGAAATATCAAACCAAGATGGTTCTTTAGTATCCTTACTTTGTCAGGCAGCTATAGATAAACTTTATTATAAAGAGATAAATCATGGATAAAAGCTACTCTACAGATTTACAAGTTGCTGAAGACTTGGAAAATTTAGTAAACATTATCAATAAATCTATAGAGAGTGCGGAAAGGACTTTAAAAAAAGCTCAGGAAATAGATGAAGTTAAGGAATTAATTGCCGAAATTCATTCTAGTCGGGAAGCACTCCTAAAAGTTGAAGAATCTATCAAACAGATTGAAGCTACCGCCAACATTCTGTTGACACAATCACAAAGTATTCAGGTAAATTTAGAAGAGACAATAGCCAAATCTTCTCAAAATGTTGATTATATACAGAAATTTTTACAAGAAATTAATTCTATTGGAGGTTTAGAAAAAATTGGAATTTTGCTGCAAGAAATGCAGAATACACGCTTAAATTTAAAACAATCAGAACAACAGTTATTAAATACACAGGAAAATTTAGTTGCAATCAAAGGATTGGAAGATTATCTTAATAACTTTCAAAGTATTCGCAATCGGAGACAGCTTTGGCAATTTCTGACAAGAGAATTGGGATTTCTAGGAGTGATTGTCTACTTACTCAGCTTAATTACTCCCAGTCGAAAAAAGTAATCAGGACTTACGTAACTGGTATCAGACTATAGCTCGTAGTAGGGGCGGGTTGATAAACAATTCCGTATATCTACAGATTTACTCTTTTAACCCGCCCCTACTTTAGTCCTATTATTTGACAAACTGGGGCATAATTTCGGCGGCTGTAAATATGCCGTGAATGCCTCGTTGATGCAATTGCATACCAGCTTTAAGATAACCAAAAGCGGGGCCGCACACATTAGCAGCCATGCTGGTTTCATCACCTAAAGTGAAGGTATGGGTGGAGATTTTACCCTCAAAAGTGCGTCCTGTAACTTTAACATTGGTGCTGAGGGGTTTTTTCGGGTTGCGGGTATCAACTACACCGCCAACAGTCACGCGATCGCGCTCTACAATCCCGGCTAACTCTAGCATGATATCATCGGCGTGTTCCATATTTTTCAAGGTCAGCACACCGTTAGTTTTATCTAGTAAAGCTTCTACCTCTGCGTCAGTCATTGCCCGTGCAGCTTCTACTGTATAACCAGGGATATGACCAATATCTTCTCGCACAGTGGCGCGGTAAGCTTCCCAATTGGCAATTCCCACGCCAAAAGTAATTTCTACTTGATGAATTTCCGCGTAGCTTTGGGCAGCTAAGGCGGCGGCGGCGGTTAACAGTCCGGGGGTAGCACCACATCCTGTCATGTAGGTAATTCCTGCTGCTTGCAGTTCATCTTTCATCGTAATTAGTTGTTCTACAGCACTGGTGCGTTTAATCGCATCCACCAGCACACCACGCCAACCAGATTTAATAAACTGCCGCGCTACGGAAGGGATAAAGTCATTGGGTAGGTTGGGTAAAGCGAGAAAATACCCGTCTACAGGTTGGCTACTGTCGATTAAATCTTGAATACTGTTGTTAGTTAAATTACCGACTGGTTCTAAATAACCTATTGAACCTTGAGACTGGTAGACAGCAATGCAATCTTTAAAGTTTAAACCTTCAGCTGCGTAAGCGTAACCTTTTTGGTCTGCCACGGCTACCAAGTTCATTTCTCGTTTACCTGCAAGTAGCTTGGCGGCTGCTTGTCCGAGTCCACCGAAACCCAAGACTCCTACACGTATAGCTGGCGTAATATTTGCTGTACTCATAGTCAATTACTGAAGTTGAATCTCCAGCTTTGAGGATGCACTATCTCAGTTTGTCACTGATGGCGATCGCTCAATGCTATAAAGGTTAATTATGCTGCATTATATTGGTTTCTTCTCCTACCAAATTGGTTTTTTCACCAGAAATTCTTTCTCAGTCATAGGCTTGAGCTAATTTTGACAGTTGATGTATGTCGGATAATTAGTGGATAATCAATTGCCACAATCGAGTAAACGCCAAACAGATGCACCACGCCGACAAAAAAAGCGCTCTCAAATTTTTAGACTTGTTTTGTGGAATTGGCGGGTTTCGTGTTGCGGCTGAAATGGTTTGCCAACAACTTAATCTTCAACCCGTCTGCGTTTTTTCCAGTGATATAGATCCTGACGCTCAAAAAGCTTATGCAGCAAACTTTAGCGAGAAGCCCGCAGGCGACATTACCCAGATAGACGCTCAACACATCCCTGAACATGATATTTTGTTCGCTGGGTTTCCCTGCCAACCCTTCAGTATATGCGGAGACATGAAAGGCTTTGATGATATACGTGGGACTCTATTTTTTGAAATAGCCCGTATATTGCAAGCAAAACAGCCTCAAGCCTTTATCCTTGAGAATGTCAAACAGTTAAGAGGGCATAATCAAGGGCAAACACTCAGAGTAATCATGGATACTCTTAGTAGCTTAGGGTACTACGCCGACTATCGGATTCTCAACGCGCTTGATTTTGGTGTGCCACAGAAGCGCGAACGTATTTTTATTGTAGGCTTCCGCAACCGAGTTGATTTCATTTGGCCTGAAGGTGGTGTTCCGATGAAGCCACTGTCAGAAGTTCTGGAAGATAAAGTACCTGATTTTTATTACGCTTCCGAAAAAATTAGGAATAGTCGTCTAGAAAAACGAAAGGGAAAGCAGCAATATAGCGAAATAACTATCTGGCATGAAAATAAAGGCGGTAATATTAGTGCATATCCCTATTCTTGCGCCTTGAGAGCAGGAGCATCTTACAATTACCTGTTAGTCAATGGCGAAAGAAGACTAACAGAACGGGAAATGTTACGACTTCAAGGTTTCCCTGATTCTTACAAAATAGTTGGCAGTTATCAAGCTGTGAGAAAACAAGCCGGTAATGCTGTGGCTGTTCCTTGTGTTGCGGCTGTTATCTGTTTGGTTATAGATGCAATGGCAAAAACTGTTATTGAATCTCAGAAGTTGTGTACAGTCTAGAGCGATCGCCTATCATTTACAATAAAAATGTCGCTATAGCCAATGTCACTAGGATAGAAAAAATGAACTTTGAACAACTCAGTGGCAAAACAATAGAAATATCAGACATTACAGGCTGGGACAAAAACGGACAAAAATTTTTAGTATCAAAAATTAGATCCAGAGACATTGCAGAAGATATTAAATCAAAAGTAGAAGATATTCTCAAGTTTGAGTATGAGCATAATGGAATCATCATCCCTTATGGTATGACTGCTACTCCTCAAACCATTAACATTTTTAAATGGGATGGTAAAAAGTTAGAAACTATCTATACTTTTCCAACTCATGAAGTTATGTCTGAGTACGATTCAGAGTTTGCAAACAAGAGGATTTCTGAATTTTATTTAGAGACATTAGTTGAGAGTTGGTTAAGAGATTTAGCATACCACTGGAAAACAGATAATCCCCCGAAAGCACAAGAGTTAGATTTTTTAGCCAACCTAGCGGATGCAGCGTAATTAAAGGGATGATATCTAGTGGTAATACTTTATATTGAAACTAATTTTTTTAGGCGATCGCATCCCCCAATTTCTTTACACACCCTAATTCAATTTCAGAAATCTTTTAATTTTTTGACACCATTTCCCTAATAAAGATTTAGGCGCAGATTTATACTTAATCCGGGAACCATAAGCCGTTTTTGGGATTTTACCCTCTAACTGTGCGGCTTTATTTAAATCTGATGTGGCTCTATATTCATAACCTAATTGTGAGCAAACAAACCCACGGGATTTATAAGCAGCAGCATAGCGAGGGTTGAGCCTAATTGCTTGGGTGAAATAATCCAGTGCTTGTTGATATTCTCCTTTAGCGACACTCTCCACACCGTAATTATAGAAAGTTTCTGCATCCCAACGATTGACGGTTACTTGTGGAGAATTTTGTTGCACAGATGCAGCAGACTTGACAACAGGCGGATTTTGTGATTTTAGGAGATTATAAGCGGCGTTGATTTGTTTAATTTTTGTCTCTGCTTGTTGTTTCTGCTGGGGATTAGTAAAGCGATCGGGATGCCAAATTTTCACGAGTTGGCGGTAAGCTAGTTTGATCTCTATCTGCGATGCACCAGCTTTTAACCCTAGAATTTCATAAGCATGATTGATGTCAAAGCGATCGCGCATACTGAGAATAAGCTATATATAGATATATGTTAACTATTCCAGTAAACCGTCAACAATCAACTCAAACGCCCCATAGCGGCTACCATTGGGATGGTAGTAGTCGCCGTTTCTTTGAAGGCTGGTATTATCGTGTCACTTTACCCGACTGTGGTCAAACTTTCGCCTTCATGTATTCCATCGAAGATCCTATTGGTGGAAAACCCCATAGTGGCGGTGCGGCTCAAGTCCTCGGTGCGGATGATCAATATGTCTATCGCACTTTTCCCGATGTAACTAAATTTTGGGCTAGTCGAGATGTTTTAGCTTTAGGTCATTGGGGTAAAACTCACCTCAACACTCCACCAATGTACCTTTCCCCCACAGAGTTTACACGCCACATAAAAGAAGGTTATCAAGCCACAGCCAACTTGAACCAAGGTTTTATTCAAGATCCTGCCACTGGTTTTTATTGTCGTTGGGAGTATGAAATTCAGCCTGTATATGGCTGGGGTAATCAAAATAGTATCCAGCAATCAACGGCTGGCTGGCTGTCGTTTTTACAAATCTTTGAACCGGGATGGCAGATTTTGATGGCGCACGGTTTAGCTAGTGGTTGGATTGACTGGAACGGTAAAATTTATCAATTCCAGAATGCGCCAGCTTACGGTGAAAAAAACTGGGGTGGTGCTTTCCCGCAAAAATGGTTTTGGCTCAATTGTAATAGTTTTGACGGTGAACCGGATTTGGCCTTAACTGCTGGCGGTGGTAGACGTGGTGTGTTGTGGTGGATGGAATCTGTGGCGATGGTTGGCTTGCATTATCAAGGTAAGTTTTATGAATTCGTTCCCTGGAATGCAAAAGTTACATGGGATATTCAGCCTTGGGGTAGATGGCAAATGAAAGCCAGAAATTTAGAGTATGAGGTTGAATTAACCGGAACTACCCATCTACCCGGTACACCTCTACGTGCGCCGACAGTCAACGGTTTACAATTCTGTTGTCGGGACACTATGCAAGGCAAGCTGAGTTTAGAGTTGCGGCAAATAAGGGGTAAAAACCCTCTAGTCATTCTCACAGCAGACAGTTATCTTTGTGGGTTAGAAATTGGTGGCGGTGATTGGAACAATTCCTGGCAGTCTAGCTAAAACTACTGCTATCATAATAGGTGCTTCGTAGTTGGGGCTGTAGCTCAGCTGGATAGAGCGAGCGCCTCCTAAGCGCTAGGTCGCCGGTTCGAATCTGGCCAGTCCCGTTATCAACCACTCATTCACTCAAAGTATAGCGATGGCGCAAGCCCCACCCTAGGTGATCGCTATGCCGTTCTCTGGCAAAATTACTCAATATTTGCAAAAACACGCTAATACGCATTTAATTCTGTATTAATTAAATATGCAAATATCTATTTGGGTGAATTTGCCCGTTGAACATTGTTATTTTTCGGATTATTAGAAAAAATTATTTCCACAATCAACGAAGTTATAGAGCCTTGAAGAATAATCTATTGTTTAAAGGTAAGTCATTTCAGTTTGTGGTTCTGTTTATACCACTACTAATGTTTTTGGGATACCAAGAAGCCAAAAACAATGACAAACAACCCGAAGCAATCATAGTGTTAGGCGGTTCTACCAAACACCTAGAAAGAGAAAAGTTTACAGCTAAATTTGCTAGTCAGCATCCAAATTTACCTATTTTAATTTCTGGCGGTAGTCCGCCTACATTTACCAGACGGGTTTTTGCCAAAGCTGGCATTAATTCCCGGCGATTACATTTAGATTATGAAGCGGTAGATACAGTAACAAATTTTACCACTTTAGTAGATGATTTACAAGCTCGCAATATAAAGAGTGTGTATTTAATTACCTCAGATTACCACATGCGCCGCGCCCGTGTAATTGGTGAGATAGTCTTGGGTAGTCGGGGAATTGGCTTTAAACCCATATCAGTACCTTCAGAAAACCCACCGGAACCGATTCAAAAATCAGTCCGAGATGGAGCTAGAGCCTTGTTATGGGTAGCAACTGGTTACACAGGCGCGGATAAGAAAAAACACGGACAGTAGAGGATGAGGGAGACAAATCAATTCAAAATTCAAAATACCCTACGGGAAGGCAAGCCTACAAAATTCAAAATAGTTAACAGTTGACTGTTGACGGTTGACTGTTGACTGGGAAAATATCATCTTATATGCCCAGTCCCCAATCTCCAGTCCCCAATCCCCAATCCCCACTCCCTGTTTTCACATCAAGCGGCGATTTCTTGCACTAGAACATAAGGCTGAAGGATGAGAGTGTTAAAACGCTTTTGGCGATCGCTATTCCATTCTCCCATTTGGGTAACTGAAGGTTTAGTGAGTAATTGCTCATTTATCCATTGTTCCACTGATGAGGTGTTATCAGAGGCGATCGCTTCTCCCACAGCCAATAAATCTAAGTCTTGTGACACCACAATCACCGCATCTCGTTGCACATGAGGAATTAACCATTCCCACTCTGCTTCATCCAAGGTTTCTCTTAATTCTTCTCTTAAATCTGACATGATTTTTTGTTTTTGTGTGTATATCTTGATTTTACAGTAATTAGCTAAGGGGAATGGGGAATGGAGAGTAGCGGACACAGAGGAAATGCCGAAAAAAACTAATAACTAATAACTAATGACTAATGACTAATGACTAATAACTAATATCTAAACCTCTGATTTCATTGCATTAATTTCAAACAAAGAAACAATTACTCCTGTAATGGGAATTGAAATAAAAACCCCTAATAATCCTGCGACTCTTGCACCTACTAATAAAGCAAAAAATACCACTACCGGATTTAGATTGAGTGTCCCTTGCATCACACGGGGAGCAATTATATTGTCTTGGATTTGCTGGAGAACTATGCAAGCTGCTAAGACTCTTAATGCTAACCAAACATTTTGAGATAACACAATTAAAGTAATGGTGCTGATGCCTAAAGTAGCTCCTATCCCTGGAATAATATCCAATATTCCCACTATTAAAGATAATAATAAAGCAAAAGGTACTTTAAATAATATAAAGACAATAAAAGTTGATGTAGTTAGAAATAAAGTTAATAATAATTGACCTCGAAAAAAGCCTAAAAAATTCCGGCGAATCACCTTAGTAAATTTACCACGATGCTGTTTTGGTACGATTCTGAGAATAAAATTCCACAGTTTTTCGCCGTCCAGTAGCATAAAAAAGGCGACAACCGCAATTATTATAAATGTAATAAAATTAGTCAAAATTTGTTGCACAATGGCTAAACTTGTGACTAAAGTTGATACAGCTTGATTGCGTAACTGTTCTTGAATTACGCTTAAATCTATTTGTAAATTCCGGTTACGTAAAATTTCTTCAACTCTTTCTAAAAAAGGAATTAAAGAAGCCAAAAAATTAGAGATACTATCAATTAACTGTTGTCCTTGAGATAAGACTGCTAGACCGACTGTGATAAATAACCCAGACAGGAGAAAAATACTAATCAGGAAAACTACAACAACGGCTATACCTTTAGGTACAAACCGCCGTAACCATTTGACAGGGTAGCTGAGTAAAAAAGCCAAAATTGTGGCGAAGGTAAAAATAATTATTAAGGTTTGAAAATAGGCTAAAAGTTGAATAATAGTCCAGCCAACGGCAACTAAGAGCAGAAAGCGGACTAAGACCCAATTATTTAAGCGATTCCACAGGTTTTTGGCTTCAAAGCCACTCATAGATGATTGAGATAAGTTGAGCAACTGACTTTGAATTTACAAAAACCAACAGGCGATCGCTACTTTCTTAAAGCATATTTTCTAGATATTTTCACTAACGCCCTAAATCGTGCATCTCATTAATCACTGCGGCGCACTTTTGCGTCACCGTCTCCAATTCCTCTTTATTGGTTGAACTAGGAGTAGGAATTAACTGACCGATTCTCACAGTCAGGGGAACTGCACGAGGTAGGGGTGAACCTTTTTGTAAAATCTGCTCTGAACCCCACAAACATACAGGTAATATCGGTGCTTTAGCCTTAGCGGCTAACAAAGCTGCACCCCTTTTCGGATCTTGAATCCGACCATCTGGGGTACGAGTACCTTCTAAAAACACACCCACAGCCCAGCCATTATCAAGATACTCTAGGGCGGCGCGGATAGCATTGCGATCGGCACTTCCCCGACTGACTGGGTAAGCACCATACAATTTAATCGCCTGTGCCAACACTGGAACATTAAATAATTCTTCTTTAGCCATGTACGCCACAGGGCGACGCACACAATTAGAAACAATCGGCGGATCAAAGTAGCTAGCATGATTACTCACAACTACCAAGGGGCCAGATTGGGGGACATTTTCCACACCGTAAATCAGTCCCCGAAAATAAGCGTGAAGCATGGGACTGACAACTGACCACTTAAAAGCGTGGTAGAGTGCCAGACTAATAAACGGTTCGCGGCTTCGAGACATAAGGGATTGGGGGTTGGGCATGGGGCATGGGGCATTGGGCATGGGGTATTGGGCATGGGGCATGGGGCATTGGGCATTGAATTTTACTCTCTGCTTCTCTGCTTTCCCAGTCCCCAGTACCCAGTACCCAGTCCCTAGTCCCTAATTTGGTAATTCCGCAACCTTGCGGACGTTTTCTAAAATTAAATCAGGTGTGGTGCGTTTAATCAAACCTGTGAGGACGTTACCAGGGCCGATTTCTACTACTTTCTCAATGCTGTTGGCTGGTAGTTGTAAAGCAATTTCTCGCCAGCGTACTGAACCAGTCATCTGTTGACTGAGACGTTGCTTTAAAATTTCGGCATCAACGGCGGGAACTGGTTCAACGTTAGATAATACTGGTACTGTGGCAGACTGAAACTCTACAGTGTCGAGAACTTCTTGAAACTCCCTAGCAGCAGCAGCCATAAAGTGTGAGTGAAATGCACCGGAAACTTTCAGGGGAATGGCACGTTTAGCTTTCACTTCAGACATAACTGTTTGTACTGCCTCTGGAGTGCCAGAGATAACTACCTGTGCTGGGCTGTTGTCATTTGCTAACACTACATCAGGAGTTGTGGCAATCACTGTTTCTAATTGTTCGCGCTCAAAGTTCATCAAAGCTGCCATCATCCCCCCGGCAGCATTATCCATCAGTTCAGCGCGTCGCTTGACTAGCTGTAATCCCACTGACCACTCGAACACACCCGCAACGTAGAGAGCAATATATTCTCCTAAACTGTGACCTGCAACTAAATCAGGCTGGTGTCCTTTTTCTCGAATTAGGTCGGCGAGGATACTCTCAACCACATAAAGACAGGGCTGAGTGTAGAGTGTTTGGGATAATTTTTCTTCTTGGTTTTGGCAGATGTCTGTTACCGACCAGCCTAAGATGCTTTCAGCTTGGGCAAACTTGTCTTTGGCAGCAGGTATATCTAATAAGTCGGTTCCCATTCCTAATGCTTGAGAACCTTGTCCGGGAAACACCCATGCAGTTTTAGTCATTGGTCAATCGCTTCGCTCAAATTCAAAATTAAAAATGCAAAATTCAAAATGAAGAATCCAATTTTTGAATTTTGCATTTTGTAGGCGCAGCCTTCCCGCAGGGTATTTTGAATTGTTTATCGTCCCCATTGGAAAATTGCTGCGCCCCAGGTTAAACCTGCTCCAAAGCCGGAGGCGGCGATAATGTCGTTGGTTTTGATGTTACCTTGCCGCACGGCTTCATCTAAAGCGATGGGAATGGAGGCGGCGGAGGTGTTACCGTAGTTAGCAAGATTACTGATAACTTTGTCATTAGGAATCTTGAGGCGTTGGGCAACTGCGTCAAGGATGCGCTGATTCGCTTGATGTAGTAGCAGCCAGTCGATTTGGTCAACGGTGAGGTTGGCGGCAAATAAGGCTTTATCAATGATTTCTGGGACTTTTTGGGCGGCAAATCGATAAACTTCTTTACCGTTCATGGTGATGGGTTGATAAGTGCCTTGAGTAACGTTTACGCCTGGGATGATTTCTTGAGAAGTGCCTTGATAGCCGAGGTTGAGGTAGTGGTTTTGAGTCCCGTCACTTTTGAGGGCAAATCCTAGTAAGCGATCGCTTGTATTTGCCTGTAAGACAACTGCCCCAGCACCATCGCCAAACAATACGCAAGTGCGTCTGTCTTGCCAATCTACCCAACGAGAGAGGATATCTGCCCCGATTAATAGTACATTGCGGTATGCGCCTGTTTTAATGTATTGGGCGGCTGTGACTAGCCCAAACACAAAGCCAGAACAAGCGGCTGTCAGGTCAAAGGCTACTGCTTGGGTAGCACCTAACGCTGCTTGAACTTTACACGCACTACCAAATAAATCATCTGGGGTGGAAGTTGCCAGCAAGATTAAATCTATATCGGCTGGTGTAATTCCGGCGGAGGCGATCGCTTGAAGGCTGGCAGATGTCGCTAACCCACTCAAGGAATCTGTGGGATTGGCTAAACGTCGCTGACGAATTCCGGTTCTGGTAGTAATCCACTCATCAGAGGTGTCTACCAGTTCCGTCAGTTGTTGATTGTGAAGGGAAGTTGTGGGTACTGCCGAACCACTTCCTGTAATTGCTATACCTAAATTTTGCACTCCTAATCTCCCAAGCTATCAGCTGTTAGTCATTAGTCATCAGTCATTAGTCATTAGTCTTTAACTGCTAACCAATGACTTGTTACTAGCTGTCATTACTAGTTTTTTGGCTGATTGCTAACTACTCTCACTCTGTAGCATCTCATATCGGGATTGCAATTGTTGCATGACCTGATTATCTACAGCTTCTTTTGCCATGCGAATGGCGTTAAAAACTGAAGGTGCTTGAGAACTACCATGACCAATCAAACACACACCTGACACACCTAACAGCAACGCGCCGCCATGTTCGGCGTGATCCATACGTTGCTTAATGCGCTTCAGGTTTGGTCTTAAAATCGCTGACCCAATTTGACCGTGCAAACCTTGGGGTAATTCTTCCCGCAAAATTTGTAAAATCACGCCGCCAACCGCTTCGGCAAATTTGAGTAAGATGTTGCCCACAAAGCCATCGCAGACAATCACATCAAATTCACCAGACAGAACATCTCGTCCTTCCGCATTGCCTAGAAAGGCAATATGGGGATTAACTCGTAACAGTTCGTGAGTACGTAGGGCTAACTCATTACCTTTAGTATCTTCTTCGCCAATGTTCAACAAACCCACCTTGGGTTCATTTGTACCGAGAACATACTGACTATAAATCGAACCGATGACGGCGAACTGTTCTAAAAACTTAGGACGACAATCTACGTTTGCGCCCACATCCAGAATGAGAACTGGCTTACCTGCTTTGACGGTGGGAAAAACTGTCCCAATTGCCGGACGGTCAACCCCTGGCAATCTTCCCAAGCGAAGTAGGGCTGATGCCATTGCTGCCCCCGAATGACCAGCAGAAAATACCGCATCTGCCTGTTGTTGCTTAACTAAATCCATCGCCACATTAATAGAAGCCTTGCGTTTGCGTCTCACCGCATTCAAAGGCTCCTCATCCATTGCGATCGCATCCTCAGCCGGAATGATTTCCACTCCTGCCACATTAGTTTTTGGGGGCAAGGCAGCTTTAATTTGTTGGGGATCACCCACCAATAAAACTTTCACACCTAATTCTTCACTGGCTCGCACCGCGCCAGTAACGATTTCACCGGGAGCGTTATCCCCTCCCATTGCGTCAATTGCTATCCGCACGCCAGTCGATCCCATTGCTCAGTGCTTTTTAGAAACCTTACAAATTTTACCAGATGCCTTTGCTAAAAAATCTTAACTTTCCATCTGCCGATTACTGTTGTGATTTTTGCAACAAGTTCTCACGGTAAACCCACGATAACACGAAATATTGGGGATTGGGGATTGGGGATTGGGGCATCAATCAATTCAAAATTCAAAATTCAAAATTCAAAATTGAAAGAATTCTAAGGAAAAAATTTCCCCCTGCCCTTAAGAGGCTCCCTCATCCCCCTCATCTCCCTCATCCCCCCTGCTCTCCAGTCCCTTCCAGTACCTAGTCCCCAGTACCTAGTACCCAATCAACTAGGGTTCTGACACCGAAACCAGTGGCACCAGAGCCGTTATAACCACTGTCTTTGTCTGCCCAAACTGGCCCGGCTATATCTAGGTGCGCCCAAGCTGTGTCTTTGACAAACTGTTTGAGGAACAAGGCGGCGGTAATCGAACCACCAGCACGCGGCCCGGTGTTTTTCATGTCCGCAATCCCAGATTTGAGTCCCTCAAAATATTTGTCTTCCATTGGCAGCCGCCAAATTTTCTCACCTGAACTGTCGGCAGCTTGTTCTAGTTGTGCTGCTAAACCATCATCAGGAGTAAATAAGCCAGCAATATCATCTCCCAAGGCAACCACACAAGCCCCGGTAAGGGTGGCTAAATCAACAACGGCATCTAATTCTAATTTGTCGGCAAAAACTAAGGCATCTGCTAGGGTTAAACGACCTTCAGCGTCGGTGTTATTGACTTCAATGGTTTTGCCATTGGATGCGGTGAGGATGTCTCCTGGGTGCATGGCGTGGCCGCTAATCATGTTTTCTGTCACAGCCGAAATAAAATGCACTTCCACATCTGGCTTGAGTTGACCTATGGCTTTGGCAGCACCTAATGTAGCGGCTGCGCCTCCCATATCGATTTTCATGGTTTCAATACCGCTACCCGCACCTTTGATGTTGAGTCCACCAGAATCAAAGGTTAAGCCTTTGCCAATAATGCCTAGTTTACGCTTGGCTGTACCTTGGGGTTTATATGTCAGGTGGATGAATTTTGGCGGCAAATCAGAAGCTTGGGCTACTCCCAAAAAAGCACCCATGCCTAATTTTTCACAGTCTGCTTTTTCCAAAATCTCGATTTGCAAACCGTGTTCTTGGGCAATTTGTTGGGCTGTTTCTGCCATTGTAATCGGGGTGACGGCGTTGGCTGGGGCTGCTACTAACTCTCTAGCCAAGATTACCCCAGAGACGATTTGATTGGCTTTGGTAATTGCTGGTTCTTGTCCGGCGAATCCTAAAAACTCGATGGTTTCGACTTGTGCGCCTTTGTCTTCTGATTCTGATTTAAAGCGATTGTCTTTGTAAAGGGCTAGTTGCACACCTTCAGCTAGTGCTTGCACAGATGCAGATGGGTCATTGTTCCATAAAGGAAAACTACAGCCTAAAACTTTGGTTTTTTGTTTTTTGGCAACTTTCCCGACTGTCGCTGCCGCTTGTCTGAGGGTGTCTAGTTTGAGGGTATCGGGTTTTCCTAAACCTACTAAAATCACTTTTTTGATGGGGCTAGCACCTGTGACGCGAGTAAAGATGCTGCTGTTGGCTTTGCCTTTAAATTCTTCTTCTGCAATGACTTCTTTTAAAATGCCGGCAAACTTCTCATCTAAAGTTGCCAGTTCCCCTGTTAACTCTACTGCTTCTTCAAATAATGCGATCGCTAGCGTATCGCCAGCCCACTCTAGCAGAGGTTTGTCACTCAGTTGAATTGCCATTTTTGGATTTCGCGTAAATATTCCTTCTTGTACAAGTATTGCTCAAAATTTTCCGAGTGAGGGATTGGGGACTGGGGATTGGGGATTGGGGACTGGGGACTGGGGACTGGGGAGATGAGGGAGAAATTCTTTCTCAGTCAACCGTCAAAAATTAACAATTAACAATTAACAATCACCAATTTTGAATTTTGAATTTTGAATTGAGTTATGCCCCATGCCCAATCTCTAATGACTCATGACCTTTTGACACTCTCCGCCCTAAAAGTGCGGAGATTCTTGGGCTGAATCCTGCCTCCACCAACGATGTTGATTTTGGTCTTACAGTTTCATGTCTAGTCCGAAACATATCTCTCGATATACCCCACTTAAGGACTACTCCCCAAGCGTAAATTTGGGTATGCCCTACCCTATTTAATTGCTTTTCGACCTTACAGTTTGGACTTATTTTTACACCATTGACTGTTAGGCATTTTGAGATCACGGAGTAGGACGTTTTACCTGTTTCCTCCCTGCGGGACGCTACGCGAACATCGTTCTCACGGTCTACAACCTACTGCTAGTATACCAGAAAGCCGTCGTAGAACGACGGGGTTTTCAACCCAAATTTTCGATAATTGAAACAGTTAAAGCAGCGATTGCGTTCTCTCGGTGTTGATCCTGAGCAACGCTAATAACTATTGACTGTTGTCTTGATTTTGATTTAAGTCAATATCAAATTTGTTAGCGATCGCTCTGATAATTTCTTGCTCTACTGCTGTGGTTTGCTTGTCTATTTGAGCAATTCTCTGACATTGTGCTAATAAGGGTACGGCAAAATCAGGATCTAGTTGATTAAGTAGTTGCTCTAAGGGTGGGGGTGATTTGATGTTTTTGGCGATCGCTGATAATGAAGTTTCACTCAGGTTAGCGGCTTTGAGTTCTGGTAATATTTGTTGCCAAGTTTTTTCCGGGTGACTCGCTAAAATAACATGGACTAATATCTGATCCATGACGGCTTGTTGCGCGATCGCCGTTTCTAAATATTGTTCACTCTCGGCTTTTAATTTCGCCAGCGTTTCCGGTGATTCTACGGACACTGATTCGTCTAGTTTGGCTTCATAAAACCGACAAGCCGCATACCCTAAAGAATAACTCATTGTAGCATTGGCACTGGCGGCGATCGCTGCCCCAGCAAAGGGGACATTTCGCAACCAAACTAATCCGGCGGCTTTTAACAGCCGATTCCCACCTAAACCCAACCCAAAAATCGTCAATAGTTCCCCTTTACGTGCTGGATCTTGTAAGTCTAGTCCATACACCCCGGCAATTTGATACAGCATTTCTGTCTGCAATTTCATGGTTGCAGCTAAGTCTACTGCTAGCAACGCAACTGCTACTCCTGGCAAAATACTACTTGCTAACCCAATTCCACCGGCTTTAGTGGCTTTTTCCATCATGATGCGGTGAGCAATTTGTTGAGGTGATTCTTGGGGGTATTTCTGCTTGAGTTTGTTAACTGCAATTTCCACTTTTGCTAAATCAACATCCTCACTCGCACCGATCAGCCAGTTGAGATTTAAAAACCCAGATATTCTTCTAATTAACCAATTTTGCCCAATCTTATTGATAACTTGTCCTGTGATTTTAGTTGCTTGCCCAAATAAATTATATGTAGTTTGTGCTGTTGCTGTCCCTACTACCACTGCTGTATCTACAACTGTTTTTCCAGTATTAACAGCAGTTTCAGCCAAAGTATCTATTAGAGACGTTTGATTTTTATCTGCTTCAGTTTTTTGAGTTTCAGGTGAATTAACTGATGGGTTGATATTTGTGTTTTTATATGGGGATTCTTCAGACATTTTGGATAATTATCCTCATTACAGCCTCTCTTTTTCGGTTGTAATGAAAAATTTACCCGCTTGACATCTTCCAACCAGTGCAAATTATTTTTGCATGGGATGAAAAATTACAGCAGGTTACAGATTAACTTACTATCAAAGTATCTTTTGATGCAGTTTATGCTCTTGTAGTTCTAGGAAGTTATGAGCCTGAAGAATTTGGTAGAGGTTCACATCGTTCTCTAGTAAGCAAGCGTGTCCGCTTTCAGGTAGAATAACGGTTTTGGCGTTGGGGATGATATTCGCTATACGTTTGACTTCGGTGACGGAAGGTAAGAGGCGATCGCCAGCACCAGCAATTAACAAGACTGTTTGTTTCAGAGAACTCAACTTTTCTTCATCAACGCTAAACTCTCTTAACAAAGATATCCGCCAATTCACTGTCTCTGGTGGTACAGAACGCATTGTTTTCAGCAATTCATATCTAATACTGCGAGAAATTCGCGGCAAAGATGCCAAGAATGGTAATAAACCCAGTGCGCCAATCTCGTAAGCACATTCTGGAACTATATCCATCAGTTGAGATGTCCAATTTAACCAAGGCCGTAATTTAAAGGCGGATGCTGGGTTAATTAAAATCATCCGTTTAAACAATTGTGGGGCTTGGGTGGCGACTTTCATCGCCAAGCAACCACCAAAGGACTCACCACACAAGTAAACTGATCTCTGGGAACTTTTCTCTAATTCCGCATGGATTAAGTCTAAAACATTACTTGTGAGGATTTCCCAACTCGTGAGGTCTTTCCGTGGTATTGCTAAACAACGAACATCAAAGCCAACTTCTAATCCCGTAGTTTGCGATCGCAATAGTTGACCTGTTCCATCCATTCCAGGCAAATACACAAACAACGGATATTCTGGCTGAATGCGTCTAGGTGTAAGGAAACACGGCTTTAGTTCAACTTCTGGCATTATGGCAAAATAAACGTCAATTTCCTAGTTGTATCGGCTTCAAGCTATGACCATCTCATACTTTGTAGAGTGAGGATAAAAGCAGGTGACAGCACAATCATCAAGGTTAAGTTCCTGATCAAATCATAGCTTTAAATGTAACAAATACTTTAGATATAGTTAAACTGTTTAATAAAAAATTAACTTAAATTCAGCATTGCCCAGCCTCCTTATGAGATATAAGTGTTAACACAAGGTTGTCCAAGAGTATTGATGATTTCCCTAGAGATAATTCTAGAAAGAGCAGATAATTTTTCGATTCTTGGTGATGCTTCTAAGCAGTTATGTAACAGCATCTGCAACTTTAATAACACCCCTGAATTAATAAGTTAGCAATTTCACTGTGACAATATGTGGTGAGATCAGCCACTACATTTTTTGCCTGTTTACCGTAATATTGTTGTTGATGTTGCGGTGTAATCCAATAGGGACGACCAATTAACACTGCCACCCGATGATAAATTACTAGAGGATGCCAACCAGCTTGATTAAATAACGGTTCGCCAGGATCAAATAAACTTAAAAATTTTAAGGGAAAAGCAGCAGTGTTCACTTCTTCTAAAGAGGCGATCGCGATTGGTAAAACGGCTAAATCTGGTACGGCAGAACGTAATGCCAGATGAGCAAAACCCCGACGAAATTCACCCAGATGATTGGCTCTTGTGTATTTCACCATCGGATCTGCACCTTCGGGAAACACTCCCACCATCTGTTTTCTTTTTAATAGCTGCTGGGACTGTACAAAAAAGCTATGCTGGCGGTTTTGGTTGTCTTCTAAGGGAAAGCAGCCTAATTGTCCTGTAACAATCTCGCGCAGAATTGGCACTTGCCCCATGTAATGATGGCAAGCAAAGCGGATTGGACTGCCTAAAGCTGCCATTAAAATTAGAGCATCCATAAAACTGCGGTGATTGCTCACTATTAACAAACTGGCATCTTCAGGGATGCGATCCTCATAATAACGAAACATTCTGACTGAGAGTGCTGTTAAAAATGAGCGAGAAATATCTAGGGGTCTATTTATGCTCATAGTTCATCAATCTATTTTTTTTGGAAAATATCGCAGTTTATCTTGATTTAATTTTTACATTTCTTTACCAATACCATGACCGTCTTAAGGTAGAAATGTTTGAGCAGCAGAAGCAGCCCCAGAGCAAAGATTTCGGGGTTTTCATACTCTGCCACCAAAGATGTAAAAAAACATCCCCCAAGATTTCGAGGAGTGAATTCCCGTCTTTTGGCTGAAAATTTAGCGGAATTTATAAACATTAAAAAATCATGCTTAACCAGGGAAATTTGCTAATATTAAGTTAGAGTTTGAAAAAAAAGGTAGTAATGTTATATAATTGCTTGGTTTTACCTAACAGTAAACAAGAAACGTTTTAATAATTTGATTTTTATTTTGCATGAATATAGTGGATCAAACAGAAAAGACATTTGCACTCACAACACCTCTGTATTATGTAAACGATGTTCCCCACGTAGGCAGTGCTTATACAACGATGGCGGCGGATACACTGGCGCGGTTTTATAGACTGTTGGGGCGAGAGGTACTGCTGATTACAGGTACAGATGAACATGGGCAGAAAATCCAGCGTTCAGCAGAGAGTATTGGGAAAGCACCACAAGAGTTTTGTGATGGCATCTCTGCCAGTTTTGCCTCCCTGTGGGAATTACTGAATATTAAGTATGATCGCTTTATTCGCACTACTTCATCACGCCATGAAGCCATAGTGAAAGAATTTTTTCAGCGAGTCTGGGAATCTGGGGACATCTACCAAGGACAGCAAAAAGGCTGGTATTGCGTATCCTGCGAAGAATTTAAAGAAGAAAGAGACTTGTTAGAAGGGAAGCGTTGCCCCATACATACTAACAAAGAAGTTGAGTGGCGAGATGAGCAAAACTATTTCTTCCGTCTTTCTAAATATCAAACTCAATTAGAAGAATTTTACCAGTCGCGCCCGGATTTCATCCAACCAGAAAGTCGTCGCAATGAAGTTCTGAACTTTGTTAGCCAAGGTTTACAAGACTTCTCGATTTCTAGGGTGAATGTAGATTGGGGTTTTCCAGTACCCACGGATGCCAAACATACCCTATATGTCTGGTTCGATGCCCTGCTGGGTTACGTCACAGCACTGTTAGATCCTGATGTACCACCCACATTAGAAAACGCCCTAGCTAAATGGTGGCCGATTAACCTGCACTTAATTGGTAAAGATATATTAAGGTTTCATGCAGTTTATTGGCCTGCCATGTTGATGTCGGCTAAATTACCGTTACCCGAAAAGGTGTTTGGGCATGGCTTTTTGACCAAAGATGGTCAGAAAATGGGTAAAAGTCTGGGTAATACCCTAGATCCTGTCGCACTCGTTCAGCGTTATGGTAGTGATGCCGTTCGTTATTACTTCCTTAAGGAAATCGAATTTGGCAAAGATGGCGATTTTAATGAAGTTAGATTCATTCATGTTCTGAATGCAGATTTGGCAAATGACTTAGGTAATTTGCTCAATCGCACCTTGAACATGGTGAAAAAATACTGTGCTGACAATACTCTGTCAGTCGGTAATCCAGACATTCCTGCGGAAAATGCTTTGAAAGCGATTGGTTTAAATTTGGGTGAAAAAGTCAAACAAGCTTATGCAACACTAGCTTTCAACCAAGCTTGTGAGATGGTGCTGTCACTGGTGCAAGCCAGCAATAAGTATATTGACGAGCAAGCTCCTTGGACATTATATAAACAAGGAAAACAGCAAGAAGTAGAAGCCGTACTGTACACAGTTTTAGAATCTGTGAGACTAGCTGCTTATCTGCTTTCCCCAGTCATTCCTAATATCAGTAGTGATATTTATCAGCAACTAGGCTGGGAAATTGATTTTAACGAACAAATAGCAATTGCAATTAATGCTCCTTTTTCCACCCATGCAGCATGGGGATTACTTTCTAGCGCGCAAAATTTGGGTAAACCCCAACCAATTTTTAAACGCATAGAACCCATAAAAAACGATTGATAACTTGAGTTTTTGCTTGATGGCAATCTAGTTCAATCTCTTATTATTTTCGCAAAAAATTAATGGGGCTGAACTTGAAATTAGCCCCAGTAAATTATCATAAACCAATCTAGCATTCTTTCCTTGAAAACTTGTATCAAAAATATCAAAGATAAAATTGAGGTATGACAACAATGTTGAATAACTTAGAAAATGATTCCATATTCACACCGGAACAGGTGTTAGAAAATCGGGGTCGAGTAGCTATATTTATTGATGGCTCAAATCTATTTTACGCTGCTTTGCAACTAGGAATTGAAATTGATTACACGAAATTACTATGTCGCTTAACAGGTGGTTCTCGATTGTTGCGGGCATTTTTTTACACAGGTGTAGACCGCACTAACGAGAAGCAACAGGGGTTTTTGTTGTGGATGCGGCGTAACGGTTATCGAGTGATAGCTAAAGATTTAGTACAGCTACCAGACGGTTCTAAAAAAGCCAACTTAGATGTAGAAATAGCCGTAGATATGATGGCTTTGGTAGATTCCTATGATACCGCCGTTTTAGTCAGTGGTGACGGGGATCTAGCTTATGCAGTTAATTCTGTGAGTTATCGTGGTGTGCGGGTAGAGGTGGTCAGTTTGCGTTCTATGACAAGTGATAGCTTAATTAATGTCAGCGATCGCTATATTGATTTAGAAGCTATAAAAGAAGACATCCAAAAAACCCCACGCCAAAGCTATCCCTATCGACCCTTATCTGGTATGGGATTTTTAGATGACCCTAGCGATGGACAACTAGAAATTCAAGATTAATGACCAAACACCAAGGTAGACAAGGAAGAAAAGCCTATTGTCATCGGGGGGAACTAACAACAGTTTCCCCCATTTCTGTAGATTTGAATAGCCAGTTTTTCTTAAAAATCAGAAATTTTTGCCATTTTAAAACAAATTGGTATTACCTGCCTGTAATTGTTTTCTTAATCATGGGTTTAGTGGCTTGTGGAGGTAAACCACTCCAAAATGCCCAACCAAATAATTCTGAATCTCCTCAAGATAGTAATTTAACTTTCTTTGATGTGATTCTGGAACAAGCAGATGAAGTAGGGCGACCAGTTTGGAGAGTCAAAGCTAAACAAGCACAATACACCAAAGAAAAACAAATTGGTGAAGCTCAAAGTCCCTACGGGGAACTCTATCAAGATGGCAAAGTAATTTACCAAGTCACAGCCGAAACCGCCGACATCGAACAGGATGGGAAGCAACTATTTCTCAAAGGAAAAATAGTGGCGACAGACCCAATTAATGGCATTGTGTTACGAGGCAATGAATTAGAATGGCGACCCCAAGAAGATTTATTAATTGTCCGCAACCAAATTAATGGTACCCATAAACAACTCAATGCAGTAGCACAGGAAGCCAAAGTTAAAACCCGTGAACAGCGCATGGAATTTTTTGGCGGTGTAGTGGCAAATTCTGCCGATCCCCAGATGCAAATGCGGACTGAGCATTTAATTTGGCAGATTCCAGCCGAAAAATTAATTGCCAATCGCCCTTTACAAATTGACCGTTACAAGAATAATCAAATAAGCGATCGCGGTCGGGGTAACGCCGCCGAAGTCAACTTAAAAACTAAGATTGCCACAATTAAACAAAATGCCCAATTAGATTTATTAGATCCTCCAGTTCAAATTGCCAGTAACTCCATGACTTGGAATATCAACGGCGAAAAAGTTACTACAAATTCCCCCGTGCGCGTGTTGCATCGAACCGAAAACATCACCGTCACTGCTAACCGAGGGGAAATGCAAATTCCCCAAAAAACAGTTTATTTAACCGGGAAAGTTAATGCTGTCGGGCAGCGTCGCCAAACCCTTAACGCTCAAAAAATGACTTGGTATTTAGACAAAAAATTATTAGAAGCCCAGGGAAACGTCGCTTATCGACAAGTTGATCCACCCTTAAATTTTCAGGGTGAAACAGCTATAGGTAATCTACAAACAGAAAATATTGTGGTTAAAGGTGGCGGTTCTAGAAACAGAGTGGTGACTGAGATTATTCCAGAGACTAGGAATTAGGAATTGGGGACTGGGGACTGGGGACTAGGGACTGGGTAAAAGATTCTCCCTTGTCTTCCTTGTCTTCCTTGTCTCCCTTGTCTCCCCTGCTCCCCTGCCCCCCTGCTTCTTCTCTCTAGCCTAACCTTGATAGACAATTTCCTGGCGACTGATATTACCTAAATCCGGTAATGATTTAGTTGTATGCGGGGTGAGAGATGTTGGTACTGTGGGAGCTACTTCTAATTGTTGTACTAAACGTTGCAAAAGCTTGTCTTGTTGATTGCGGAAGGCTGTGATTTGTGAACCACGGTTGATGATGGCGAACCAAACCAAACCGCGATCGCGTGTGGGGACGACACCAGCTAAAGCACTCACATCTCGCAAAGTCCCGGTTTTCATCACAGTCGCACCCGGTAGATTTCTATATTGCATTGTGCCTCGCTGATCAAAACCAGAGGTGGGGAATAAATCAGCCAAGTTGAGTTGATGAGCAGCTGCTTCTTGTTGCAGTGCCATTAACATTGCACAAGCAGCCCTAGGCGAAATGCGGTTTTCTTGTCCGAGTCCTGAACCATTAATTAATTGAATTTCTGTCTGTGGTACATTAGCTAGTTGGGCAGCTTTTAACTGCACCACGGTATGGCCGCCTACTGATTCTGCTAGCATTTGCGCCATCTCGTTATTACTGTAAACGTTCATCTCCTTGACTAATTGGTGCATAGGTAGAGAACGATGGCGGATGAGCAAGGTTTGTTGAGGGTTGGGTTGGGCGGCGACTTTGACTTGACCGGCGATCGCTACTTGGGGTTTAGGTGTACCCTTGGGCATAATCGAGTGGGTGTAAGTTGCCGGACGAGTCCAAGTTTTAGAGTTTAGGGCTTGTCTGAGCATTTGCCCAGCTAACAGGGGTTGACGCTGGAAATTCATGGCGAAATTGCCAGTAATTACCAAATTTCCTTTTATCTGCTTAATCCCCATTTTATTGAGAGTATTACCCAAGGCGATCGCCTCCTCCCAGACAAACATCGGATCACCACCACCAGTAATCACTAAATCTCCCTGCACCACCCCATTGACTATCGGCCCTGTAGCACTAATCATCGTGTCAAATTGGTGGTTTGGCCCCCAGGTTTTTAAAGCCACCAACGAAGTTGCAATCTTGGTCAGAGAAGCCGCAGATAGAGGTGTTTTACCTTGATGGTCAGCCATCAGCATCGGCCCTGACTGTATCCAAATTCCTTGACTTTCTGTGAGATTCTCGGTGATTAGCTGAGATTTCAGTAGCCCTTGAAGATATTCTTTCAGGGTATTAGCTCCGGCTGGATTGGGATCAGTGGCAATAACCAAGCCTGGACTACTTTGCCAAGTTAAAGCTTCTAAGGCATCTGATGGCTTGATGTTTACTCCAGCCATCTCCAGCCAGAGAGAAACCAAACCTGAACCCAACAATTCCAGCATGATGTAATCCCCTTGTTAAGATGTAGCAGAATAGAATAATATATTGTTGTTTACTGTGGTAATATACTGACTTTTTAGAAATTATCAGCATTGAGACATAATAATTGGTGTTTTTTTCTCCGGTTTGAGTCAATTAAGTTACAACCTTCTAGTTGCTACTTTGTAACTTCCTCACGCTTGAGAGTGAGTCAAAGAAGTCAATATTTAACTGGTGTAGTCAAAAAGCCTGATACTGTCCACAAATTCAACAACGACAACAGTAAAAGAGAATGGCTACAACAAATCAATGAAGGCTAATGCTCAGAAATTATACTCGTGATTCAAGTTTATGCAACTGCTCAGAGCCAGCGATCGCAGAGATATTTCACTAACTTATCGAGATTTAGCAAATTTTTCCATCCTCATAAGTAGAGCCGGAGAATCTCCGGCTCTGACCACAATCTTTTCCAGAGTAAAAATACTTATTTTTTTTCAGGATGTAATTGCTCGTCAGGGGTATGAATACCCATCCGGTTGATTGTGGCAATCATCTGATACAAACGTCCTAAGTCCCGTTGATTGAAGTACAAAACTAGACGAGGTAGTTCAACGGTTTCGTCTTGACTTTCTTGAGGTAAAGCTTGACTTTTTTCAATCTTTCCTTTCACAAGAATGTCGCTAAATTCAGCATTAAGTTGCTCTACTTCTGCATCTGATAATTCTTGCATTAAGCGAATTACCAACTGATCACCTACATAGCGACTGGAGTGATAAACCTGATAAAAACGAGTAATCGCATCACAAGCAACTTCCAGGTTATCTGTGACTGTGTACAGGCTGGGATCTTCAGGACTAACTAAACCTGTTTTCACCAAATGCTGATCAATATATTGGCTCCAAGACTGCCAATAATCACCACCTGGATGGTCGATTAAAACCACGGGTACGGGGCCAAATTTACCCGTCTGACTGAGTGTCATACACTCAAAAGCCTCATCTTGAGTGCCAAACCCACCAGGAAATAAAGCAACAGCATCACTTTCTTTAAGCAGAAATAGCTTGCGAGTAAAGAAATACTTAAAGTGAATTAATTTAGGATCGCCTTCAATAATTGGGTTAGCTTGCTGTTCAAAGGGTAACTGAATATTTAAGCCAAAGGAATTTTCTCTTCCCGCGCCTTCATGCCCAGCTTGCATAATGCCGCCGCCGCCGCCTGTCATCACCATAAATCCCAACTTGGTGACAGCGCGACCAAATTGTAATGCCATTTGGTACTCTGCGGTTTCTGGTGATAGGCGAGCCGAACCAAAAATCGTGACTTTGCGAACGTGTCGGTAGTCATAGAATAACTGGAAGCCTTTTTCCATGTCTGCCAAAGCCGCAGACAGTATCTTCCAATCGAGACGATCAATGTCACTATCAGCCAGACGGACGATAGTTGCTAAAGCCTGCTGAATGAATTGGTGATGTTTTAATGTCGGTAAGCGATCAAGTAATTTAGCGATATCCGCTTGGAGAGACTCGAAGGTGTCAAACGACGCAGATGAGGTCATGAGAACTGCCAACACAATGGCATTACATTTTACCTAATTTTGGTGTGCAATGTATTAACTGCTGAAAACAGCTAATAAGGCAGACGCACTCAGGCGATTTTCAGGTGTGAAATGTCAGTATCTAGTGGAAAAAATGTGTCAATTCTAGAGCAAACTGTGATTTCTTGCTGATTGTAACCTCAGCTATCTGCCCAAAATCAATCTTCGAGGCATCATCTTGACAGATTACTTTGAGAAGAAATACAGAATTTATTTGGCGACGATAATTTTAACTTATTTTCCACTATTTAAAGTTTTATTGAGGCGCATAATTATGCGCCTGACAAACTTATTGACAAATACTGACCTAAATTTAATTCCAATAGACTAATCAACAGGGGTTGACTGCTGGTTGAGGTTCAACCAAGATACTTATCCAAAGTGTTGGCTAATGTACTTTTAGGTACCGCACCGACTACCATATCGACTTTCTGCCCACCTTTAAAAATCATCAGAGTGGGAATGCTGCGGATACCGTACTGACTAGCCACTTGGGGATTTTCATCCGTGTTGACCTTCACAACTTTTAGTTGACCTTGGTACTGAGCTGCAATTTCATCTACAACCGGGGCTACCATTCTGCAAGGCCCACACCAGGGAGCCCAGAAATCAACTAAAACTGGTACTTCGCTGTCGAGTACCTCTTGCTTAAAAGTAGAATCTGTAACTTGTGCGGCTGCTGACATGCCTAAAAACCTTTGCCAATTATATTTCTGACTTTCGTCAAAATTCTACCATAGCAAAAACAGCAGCCGAAAATCCCAGGATATACATTTACAAAGAAGCTAAAGAATTTATGCAAAAAATACAGACATAAGGAACCGCCCGAACAGTAGTCCGGGCGGAGTGTGGTGTGAGGAGTGAACGGAAACATGCGTCTCCGCTTTCTCTATTGTAGGCGACAGATGTGATTTTTCCCGTGAATGTTGAAAAGTCTGGAAAAATTTTTTGATGGATTTAGAGATATCTCTACTAAGGAGTAGGTATTTATTCTGTATTGGGTATAGGGATATATTTTCCTATTCCTTGGTTAAGGATTTAGGGCTATGGGGGGGCAGGGGGCAGGGGAAGCGGAGGAAGCGAGGGAGGCAGGGGTGCAGGGAGCAAGGAGCAAGGGGGAGAGAACTTTCCCCTTTTCCCCCTGCAAAGAGCCTCAATTCTTCTTATTTCCCAGTCCCCATTCCCCATTCCCCGGTCCCTATTCCCTTTATTTACCCATACCTAATTGTTGAGCTTTTTGGTAGACTTTGCCTTCTGTTAACAAAGAAGGAGCAATGACTACTTCGACTTGCTGCATTTCTTTGAGATTTTTTGCTCCTAAAGTACCCATGCTAGTCTTTAAAGCTCCTAACAGGTTATGAGTACCATCATCAAGCCCGGCAGGGCCGATGAGAATTTGCTCTAAAGAGCCTGTTGTACCGACTCTAATCCGCGTTCCACGGGGCAGTACGGGGCTAGGAGTTGCCATACCCCAGTGATAGCCCCTTCCGGGTGCTTCTGCGGCTCTCGCAAAGGGAGAACCAATCATTACCGCATCAGCTCCACAGGCGATACATTTACAAATGTCGCCACCGGTGATTAAACCGCCATCGGCAATGATGGGGACGTATTTACCAGTTTCTTGGAAGTATTCATCCCGTGCGGCGGCGCAGTCAGCAACAGCCGTTGCTTGGGGGATACCGACACCCAACACACCACGGGAGGTACAAGCCGCACCAGGGCCTATCCCTACTAATATTGCTGCTGCCCCGGCTTTCATTAAATCTAAGGTGACTTCATAAGTCACACAGTTGCCCAAAATTACGGGGATGGGCATGGAACGGCAAAATTCTGCTAAATCTAGAGGTGTGATTGACTCTGGCGAGAGGTGATTAGTAGAAACTACTGTAGCTTGGATAAAAAATAAATCTGCCCCAGCTTTTGCTACTACTTCACCGTATTTGCTAGCACCTGCTGGCGTAGCACTGACTGCGGCAATACCGCCTTGTTGTTTAATTTCCTGAATACGTTTTTCTATTAATTCTGCCTTGATTGGTTCGGCATATAGTTCTTGCATCAGAGAAACAAACTCATCTTTACCCACTGATGCAATCCGATCCAAAATGGGATTAGGGTCGGCATAGCGAGTCTGGATGCCCTCTAGGTTAAGCACGCCTAATGCGCCTAGCTGTGACAACCGTACAGCCATGCCCACATCGACAACACCATCCATTGCACTGGCAATAATGGGAATTTCTCGCTCAATATTACCTATTTTCCACCGAGTATCGGCTAAACTCGGATCAAGTGTTCTGTTACCGGGGACTAGAGCAATTTCATCAATGCCATAGGCTCTACGAGCTGTCTTTCCCCGCCCAAGTTGAATTTCCACGCTGTTAACTTTTCTGAATTCTGTTCTAGCTAGGGTATCAAATTGTGAGATCATTTGCAGCGATTTTTTCTGCTTTCGGGTGCAGCCTGATCAAAGCTACAATTGTTAAGATACTTGTCAGATTTGACGAAAGCAGCCTTGATCCAATCTGAGACCTTAGAACTACTTGAATGGCATCGCCTTTGCCAGCATCTTTCTACGTTTGCGGCTACTAAATTAGGGGCGATCGCATCACGCTGTCTACAAATACCTACATCCCCAGCCGTCAGTGAGCAGTTGTTAGCACAAACTAAAGAAGTCTATCAACTGGAAAGTCGTCTCACTCCCGGTTTATCTTTTGAAGGAGTTCAAGATATTGGTGACTCCCTAGAACGGGCAGAACTCCAAGGTATTTTGGCAGGGGATGAATTATTGGCGATCGCTACTACTTTGGCTGGTGCGAGAAATTTACGCCGTATTATTGATAACCAAGAAGATTTACCAGTCCTGAATGAATTAGTCGCCGATTTACGCACTTATCCAGAATTGGAGCAGGAAATTCACCGTTGTATTGATGAACGGGGACAAGTAACTGACCGTGCTAGCCAGAAAATGGGCGAAATTCGCACGGAATTGCGGAGATTACGCAGTCAAATCACTCAAAAACTGCAAAATATCTTACAAGCAAAATCAGGAGCAGTCCAAGAACAAATTATTACCCAACGGGGCGATCGCTTTGTTATCCCCGTAAAAGCACCACAAAAAGATGCTATCCCTGGTATTGTACATGACACTTCTACCAGTGGTGCGACTCTCTACATAGAGCCGAATTCAATTGTCCCAATGGGCAATCAATTACGGCAAACTATTAGAAGAGAACAAGCAGAATCAGAAGCTATTAGACGCGCCTTAACTGAGCAAATAGCAGCAGTTAAGCCAGATTTAGAAAGATTATTAGCTATAGTCACAACCTTAGATTTAGCAACGGCGAGAGCTAGATATAGTTTATGGCTGCAAGCTAACCCGCCCAGATTTATCAACCGGGAAGAACAGGAAATCATTACTTTACGCCAGTTGCGACATCCTTTGTTGGTATGGCAACAGCAGCACGAACAAGGTCATCCTGTGATTCCCGTGGATTTGTTAATCAGTCCCCATATTAAAGTAGTCACGATTACCGGGCCGAACACTGGCGGAAAAACTGTCACCTTAAAAACCTTGGCATTAGCCGCATTAATGGCCAAGGTGGGTTTATTTGTCCCCGCCCGTGAACCAGTAGAATTACCTTGGTTTGACCAAGTATTGGCAGATATCGGTGATGAACAATCATTACAGCAGAGTTTATCTACCTTTTCCGGTCATATTCGCCGCATTAGCCGGATTTTGAAGGCTTTGGGAACAGGGGACGGGGAAGATAAGGGAGATGTGGGAGATGGGGGAGATGAGGGAGAATTGTTACCCAGTCCCCAGTCCCCAATCCCCAGTCCCCAGTCCCTCGTCCTCCTCGATGAAGTTGGTGCGGGTACAGATCCAGCTGAAGGGAGTGCATTAGCGATCGCACTTCTACAATATCTGGCGGATCATGCCCAGTTGACAATGGCGACAACTCACTTTGGCGAGTTGAAAGCCCTGAAGTATGAAGATGTGCGCTTTGAAAACGCCTCGGTAGAGTTCAATGAGCAGACTTTATCCCCCACATACCGCTTACTGTGGGGGATTCCTGGGCGTTCTAATGCGTTGGCGATCGCTTTACGTTTGGGTTTAAAACCAGAAGTGGTAGAACAAGCAAAAACCCAAGTGGGAGAAGCCCAAGACGAGGTTAATCTGGTAATTGCTGGTTTAGAAGCCCAACGTCGTCGTCAGGAAACCAAAGCCGCAGAAGCCCAAAAATTATTACAACAGGCAGAACGGTTGTATAAAGAGGTATCAGCGAAAGCGGCAGCGTTAGAAGAACGAGAACAGGCTTTAAAAGCTTCCCAGGAAGTCGCAGTACAGCAAGCGATCGCCTCAGCTAAAGGCGAAATTGCTAAAGTAATTCGTCGCTTGCAGCAAGGGACACCCACAGCCCAAGATGCCCAACAAGCCACGAAAGCCTTAAATCAAATTGCCCAAACCTATCAACCAGCCGCACCGCCAAAACCGAAACTGGGCTTTATGCCCAAAGTAGGCGATCGCATTCGTCTAGCCAAATTTGGGCAAACCGCAGAAGTGTTAACACCTCCCGATGAAGATGGTGAGTTAAGCGTTCGCTTTGGCATCATGAAAATGAAGGTTAAGCTAGAAGACATCGAATCTTTAGATGGTCAAAAAGCCGAACCAGTCGCCAAAGCAAAACCAGCCCCAGCAGCGATTACCGCACCACCTCAACCAGCCTTAGCCATTCGTACCTCCCAAAATACCGTCGATTTACGTGGGAAACGGGTAGCTGACGCAGAAATTATTATCGACAAAGCCATTTCCGAAGCCCAAGGTCAAATCTGGATTATCCACGGACACGGAACTGGGAAACTGCGTCAAGGTGTTCACGCCTTTTTACAACAGCATCCCAGAGTTAGCCGCTATGAAGCAGCAGAACAGGCTGATGGTGGTAGCGGTGTCACCATTGCCTATATTGGTTGAGTGAAAGGGAACTCTTAACAGGGAACAGGCAACAGGGAAGGTGTTGGAAGGGGATTGTTACCCTGCCCAACACAATCGCCCAAGGGGAGGGGCTTCTGACCATCGGTGGGTCGAGGCAACAGGCAAAAATATGCTTGTATCTCAAATTTAGATATTGTAGAAATTTATTTGAAACTCAGCCTGATGAAGTTATTTTTTTGCAGAAATAAATATAACAGGTGTGAGTGGCTAATTGTTAATTGCTGATGATTGATTAGCTGATGATGCTGGCAATTAATCGTTAAATATTAAATTATTTGAACCTATTTTTTTATACTTTTGTACGGAAACAGCAGCTAAAGTATATAAATTTTACCACCAAAATTCAATTTCTACACTGTTGAAAATAAATTTTCATCTAGTAGAGTAAGACAGTGACAATTGCTGTTTACCAAAAGTAAGAAAAGCAAATGCAGTTGCAGAATTAACTATGCAGTTAGTAAAAAACTACAGGCTAATATGTTTTAGTTCTCTGCCCTTCTACCTCCAGCATAGCTGCCTTCTGCCTGCTTACGGTACGGGAAACCAACTTTAAAAATTCATAGTCTGGTTTCAAAATGAGTAACAGCAACAGCCCCTACCAGCCTGATCACCTATGCTAAAAGTTATGCACTCGGCCGCTGATTCAGCCACTCCTAATTCTCAGTGGGTGGACTTAAGTAAACTTCCCGACCCAAATGTTGTGCAATGGGACAACATCAAAACCAAGTTAGACTTGGTGCTGTTGGCGTTAGAAACTTTAACTGGTATTGGTTCCGAGGCGATGCTCTCGGCAGCAAACGAGCTGAATTTGGAGTCAAGAGTGCCAGACCGCGTAGCTTTATGGCGATTGCGACAGTCGAATCCCATACGTAAAGGTCAAGGAGGGCGAAAAAAGTTAGATGTAGAAGAAGCGCGATCGCTTGTTCTGATTATCTGTTACCTCGCCAAACAGCACCAGGAATTGATTCGCCGTGCGGTGGCTTTACTAGAACAAATGGCGGAAAAAAATCGAGAACCTCATCAGGCTGCTTTACTTGGAGATTATATTGATGCTTTCTGCAACACCTACCAAGAGCGGATGGAAGAGGACGAGCAAATCTCAACCGATTTACTCACTAAGTTGGCACTAAAACTACTTGTAGATTTATTGTTTTACAGCACTACTGGTGGACACCGCCGCCTCTGGTTAGCACTCATAGATAGTTCCGCAAAATTTTGAAACAATCTCCCTTGCAGTTCCTGCTATGCCTCTAACAAATTCTGTCATTCGTCGCTACACACCTCCTACCTGCACACTAGAAGTCATGGCGCAAAGTTCTGCTTTGTCGCGTTGGCTCTTAAAAACTGTTCTCAAGCAATTAACCTTTGAGTTACGCTTTGATGATCCACAGTTGCCAGAAGAACACAAGCTAATTATTCGAGGCGATCGCGACCAACTCGAAGCTTTGTGTGATGCTGTCACCAGTTACGTACAGGAACTTCTCCAACAATCGCCGGAAAACTTTTGGTTGAGTTTCTCTGGTCTTCAAGATTCCACTAAAGTATCTAAAGATACAGAATTAACAGATTTTCAGCAAACACCTTTATTAGCTAAGACATCAAAATCATTTACATCCCCAACCCCAGGGACAAAAATCTACTTAGAATCTAACAATTATTTAACACACAATTTATATCTCGGTTCTCTGGCTAATCAAGCGTCTGCTTCTGTTGTTCAACTAAGTCTATTACAACTGTTCGATTTGGCAACTGCCCTAGATGAATATGCAGCAGATGTCACCACATTACCCGATTTCAATCAAAGTAGTTCAATCGTCAACTGGCCTAGTTGGGTTCCCGTAGCGGCGATGTTAGTCATCGGCGTAGGTTTGACACCTTTGACTTGGCAATATGCTAATAACATCCGGCAAAAGCAGTACCAGACAGCTACAACAGCAACACCCAAACAAGAATCCGTTGCCCTACAACCAGCACCCACACCTAACTTTCCTGTACCCCAAACTCAACTAACTCCTCCTAATAATTTATCATCGCTGCCTAATGGCGCGACTCCTCCAATCCCCCCAAATACCAATTTACCAAGCACCACCCTGACATCTCCTGACCAAAATCTGGCTTCTACCTCTCCCATCACCCCGAATTCTGATTTAACTCCTAGTTCCTCAGCATCAAATCAGACATCGAATTTACCACCAACACAAATTCCATCAATTGTTGGCAGTTCATCAGTTAACATCCCAGGTCAGCAAATTGCCATTCAACCTAATTCTACAGGCTCAAGTAACTCAGCTGAAGCGAGTCTTCCCATCAAGCGGGAATTACCACCGAGAATGTCTTCTAATCCCGCCCCTGTTCCCCCTCCACTGGCTAATCTACCTGATGCTAGAGATTATTCACCAGTGGCTTCGCAACAGGCACCAGCTAGAATTAATTCCCCTGCAACTACCTCCTCAGCAGTGGCTGATCCTAACTCATTAATAGCAAGATTGAGGGGAGAATCTAACATTGGTAACACTCCTACACCTACAGAAGTGTCTGTCAACAGTAGCAGCACACTGTTTGATACACCCCAGGTAGCAGAAGTGAGAGAATTTTTCCAGAAACGCTGGCAGCCACCCACAGGATTTTCCCAAACTCTAGAATATAGTTTGATTTTGGGTGTTGATGGCGCAATTGAGCGCATTATACCTTTAGGAAAAGCCGCTAGGGATAACTTTGAGGTGGTGGGAATGCCTACTATTGGCGCACCCTTTGTTTCTGCTAATCGCTACGGACAAAATACCCGAATTAGAGTGCTTCTCAGTCCAGATGGCAAGGTGCAGACTTTTCCTGAGTCTGATTAGTCATTAGTCATTAGTCATTAGTTATTGCTATTGACTATTGACGGCTACAGAATTGACAGCAGTTTTAGCTAATTAGACTACAGGGTAGAGACGTTGCATGCAACGTCTCTACATGGTTCTTTTGTGGTTCATTACTTGAAAATCGCTGTAAAATTTGACTTTTGACTTTTGGCTTCTAAATTTTCCCCTTGGGATTAATGCCACTTTTAGAACTGGTACAAAACTTGTAACAGTATTTACTTCTTCTGAGGGGTGATCAGCAAAATTTTGGGAGTACAGTTGAAAAACTGGTTTTAACAGTGATAACAGTGAATTTACCACTGATTAAAATCACGGTTAAACTACTCCCATCACAGGTGAAAAATATGCAACCTACTAGCCCTCAAAAAGATAGTACAGCTTGGATTATTCAAACCTGGGCGGCTTTTGCGCTGTCGGTTTCTATGACTACTTTTGGTATTGTTAATTTGCCGGTAGATAACTGGGTAAAAGGCTTTATGGGTATGGGTTTAGCTTTTTCAGTAGGTTCTACTTTTACCCTAGCTAAAACTACTAGAGATTTACACGAAGCTAGAAAATTAACTGCCCGTATTGATGAGGCAAAAGTAGAAAAGTTGCTGTCACAGCATGACCCTTTAACTTTTAAATAAAGTTTCAGATGTGACGAACTTAACTGATTAAGTCGGCACGAGGTTTAAAAGTTTCTATTTCCCGTAGTTTTTCGTACAGTTCCCGTTCTTCCTGAGTAATATTTTTCGGTGTAACTATTTGAATTTCGACTAATTGATCCCCACGTTTACCGTTTTCGGTGGGGTAGCCTTTATTTGCCAAGCGAAATCTTTGACCATACCTGACTCCTGGCGGGATGGTCATTTTTACTGGGCCGTCCAAAGTTGGTGCTTCTACCTGTCCGCCTAAGACTGCTTCTGAGGGAGTGACTGGAATTTGGCAGAATATATTGGCACCTTCGAGTTTAAATAATGGGTGAGGTTCAACGGTGATTTTCAGATAGAGGTCGCCGCCACCCATACCTTGATTTCGTAGACGGATACTTTGTCCTGTCACCATCCCTGGAGGCATATTAACCTCTAGCGATCGCCCATCTTCTAAGCGAATCCGTTCTTTACCTCCCACATAAGCTTTTTCTAATGGTAGGGTTAATCTCGCTTCGATATCCCGACGCGCCGGACGGGGTGGGTTTTTGGGTACTGTATATTCCACCCGACTTTTTGGTGAACGAAATGGATCTGTAGTAGTGGTACTTGCACCATTTCTGCTGTCTCGACGCACACCTACGCCAATCACTTGATTAATAAAGTCTTCAAAATTGGAGAACTCACTGGGGTCTACATTTTGATTCCCATTGCGATCGCCTGTACGTTCCCAGGTTTTAGCTTTTGGTGCTTGTTTGCTAAAACCTTTTTGCCTCCAGTAGCGGCTAAATTGGTCATACTGGGCGCGTTTAGCAGTATCGGAAAGCACTTCATAAGCCTCACCGATATCCTTAAATTTTTCTTCTGCCGCTTTATTGCCTGGGTTCAGGTCAGGGTGATACTGCCTGGCTAACCGTCGATAATTCTTTTTAATTTCTTCATTGGTAGCATCTTTAGCTACGCCTAAAATTTCGTAGTAATCCCGAAAGTTTTGCAAATTTTGCATATTCATTTATTTAACTTTTAAAGTTTAGATGTTGGTAATTGTTAATTAGTAATGAATAATATCAATATCTAATTACTAATTACGAATTACCAATTACTAAATCCGCATTTTGAATTAAGTTTATAGGGGGAATGGGGCATGGGGCATTGGGGATGATATGAATTCTTCCTCCTCATCTCCCCCCAGTCAAGAGTCCCCAACAAGCTACAGCCAATCATCATCATCATCCCAATTATCTTGATAACTGGGACGGGGCGATCGCCTGGATGGACGATTGTCATAGGTAGAACGGCTATCTCGTCCGTAATCTCGGTTATAATCGCGTCCGAAAGAATCCCGTTCTCGATAGTTATCACGATAATTATCTCTGTAATAGTCGCGATCGCGTTCTCTTTCTTTATCGCCTGTAAATATCTCCTTAATCGCGCCAAATAAGTCTTCGTCTTCGTCCTCCGCATAATATTCTCGGACTTCCCGATTTAATTCATACAGAGCATCTTGCAAGTCAGCGTAAGCTTGATCAATACCGCGATCGTCTTTTTCTTGGAGACTTTCCCGCAATTCTCGGCATATATTATCAATGCGTTGACGACGACTACGGGCGAACTGCATACCAAATTCTAAAGCGACTTCTCGCAATTGTCTTTCTGCTTGCAGAATCAACGCCTCAGCACGGGTACGTTTTTCTACCCGTTCTTTCCGTTCCCGGTCGATGTCAGCGTATTTCTGAGCATCCTGAATCATCCGGTTAATTTCGCCTTCACTCAAGGTAGAAGCACCTTGAATAGTAATACTTTGCTCACGTCCCGTGGTTCTATCTAAAGCTGATACCTGTAAAATCCCGTTGGCATCGATATCAAATGATACTTGAATTTGCGGTATACCTCTAGGGGCTGGCGGAATGCCGTAGAGTTTGAAACGTCCGAGGGATTTGTTATCCCCAGCCATTTCCCGTTCACCTTGAACCACATGGATTTCCACACTGTTTTGGTTATTTTCTGATGTCGAGAAAATATCAGAACGGCGGACGGGGATAGTAGTATTACGGGGAATGAGTTTTTTCATCACACCGCCGATAGTTTCTAACCCCAAAGATAACGGCGTGACATCTAATAACAGCACATCTTTAAATTCGCCGGCGAGAATACCCGCTTGAATAGCTGCGCCCATTGCCACCACTTCATCCGGGTTGACATTTTCACTGGGTTCAATGCCAATCAAATCGCGTACCAATTGTTTTACCATTGGCATTCGTGTCGAACCACCAACTAGCACGACTTCCTCAATGTCATCGGGACGTAACCCGGCATCTTTTAAAGCCCGTTTAACCGGGTTACGGACACGGCTTAATAAATCCGTACACAAACCCTCAAACTGCGCGCGGGTGAGACGAGTTTCCAGGTGTTTGGGGCCGTCTTCCGTGGCGGTGATGAATGGTAAATTAATGTCAGTGACGCTAACGGCAGAGAGTTCGATTTTAGCTTTTTCACCAGCTTCCATCAGACGTTGTAAAGCTTGGCGATCGCGTCTTAAGTCTACACCTTCTGCTTCTAAAAATTGCTCTGCTAACCAATCAACAATTTTCTTATCAAAATCATTCCCCCCCAGTTGCGTATCCCCACTGGTGGCTTTCACCTCAAACACCCCGTCGCCGACTTCCAGAATTGATACGTCGAAAGTTCCACCACCCAAGTCAAAAACTAAGATAGTTTCCGTATCACCCCTGTCTAACCCATAAGCTAGAGATGCCGCCGTCGGTTCATTCAAAATCCGCAAAACTTCTAAACCAGCAATTCTCCCAGCATCGCGGGTTGCCTGTCGCTGGGAATCATTAAAATAAGCTGGTACTGTAATAACTGCCCCCGTCACCGGTTCGCCCAAATAAGCACTAGCATCATCTGCCAACTTTTTCAGCACCATAGCCGAAACTTCTTCCGGCGCAAAATCCTTACTCAGACGAGGACAAGCTACTTTAATATTACCTAGCTCATCTTTGCGGATAGTATAGGGTACACGCTTTGATTCTGGATTTAATTCGCCATACCTGCGCCCAATAAAGCGTTTGACTGCAAAAAAGGTATTTTGAGGGTTAAGGACTGTTTGTCGCCGTGCCATTTGCCCAACCACCCTTTCACCTTCCTTGCTGAAGCCTACAACAGAGGGGGTTGTTCGCATTCCTTCTGCATTGGCAATCACCACCGGCTTGCCACCCTCCATTACGGCGACTACTGAGTTGGTTGTACCCAAGTCGATGCCGACTACCTTGCCCATGCGTTACTCTTCTCCTAAGTGTGTCTTATACATTTATTATGATGGGGGGGAACTACCTCTAGCTGCTTGCTACAGGGTGTAATTGCCTCAATGGTATAATAGCCATCATCTAGGCAACAATTGGAGGAATTATAGCTTGAGGAGTTAGTTGCAAGACTAGGATAACATCCACCATGCTTACTATGTTCTAGCCGCCTTGAATCTCATAGCCTAGTCACTCAACTACATTGCATCGGTAAATTGGCAAATTCACCTCACCTTAATAGCTTTTTGCTGGATTCATACATAAAAACTTTGAGATTACAACTGTTCTAAACACTTGGATTTAAAAGCAAGATTACATAATTATCTAACAGAGATAGCACGAGAACGCGACCCTTACATGGCGACGGGCGGACATTTCTTGGTGCAAGAATACATCCGTCAAGAATTTGCCCAATGGGGAAGTGTGGAAATCCACACCTTCCAAGTAGGAAACGCATCGTTTAATAATCTCATCCTCAATTTACCTGCCCAAAATGCCCAAACTAGAAAACGGCTACTATCACCTATTTTAATCGGCGCACACTATGACGCTGTACCGGGAACGTCAGGAGCAGATGACAACGCTACAGGTGTAGCGGTATTATTAGAGTTAGCCCGGAAGTTTGCCACTAAACCCGCCACATACCCCTTGCGCCTAGTGGCGTTTGACATGGAAGAATACGGCTTGCTGGGTAGTGCAGACTATGCAGCCTTACTGCGACAACAACAGCAGCAGCTAAGGTTAATGATATCCCTAGAAATGTTAGGATATCGTGACAATAGCCCCAATTCGCAGAGATATCCAGCACCACTAGAAAAGTTTTACCCCAACACAGGTGATTTTATCGCCTTAATTGGCAACTTACGCACCATACCCGACTTACTTAGTATGAGTCGCAGCATTCGACAAACTGGCATATCAAGTCAGTGGCTACCAGTACCCAAAGGAGGTTTAATAGTTCCCCAGACTAGATTAAGCGATCATGCACCATTTTGGGACGCAGGTTATCCAGCCATAATGGTGACAGATACAGCCTTTTTGCGAAATCCTCACTATCATAAACCCAGTGACACAATAGCAAGTTTAGACTTAGATTTTCTCGCGGGTGTGTGTGCTGGTTTAGAAATAGCTATTCGCAACTTAATGTAATAAAAACCCATCCTTCTCTCTCTGCGTTCCTCTGCGCTTACCTCCGCGCCACTTTGCGTTTAAAAAATTCTCTCCATACTTCCACATTTAAGATGATGGCGTTACATCCATCATAGATGAACGCACATTGGGAGACAAACTAATTAAATCATCAATATTCCGCTTCATAGTCTGGCAAATATTATCTAATGGTAAATCATTAGCATCATAACCAAAAGGATTTTCTATCTCTAAACCAATAGCTTCAATGCCAAATAAAGTAAAACTCACCACACCCACAACTAAACCAGTCCACCAGCCTAAACTTTCCACCATTTGAAAAGGTAAAAGCCAACAATAAAGTAACAGCAATTGCTTGAGGTGAATAGAATAAGCTAAGGGTATAGGTGTTCTTAAAATCCGTTCACAAGCCCCTAAATTATCAACCAAATTGTTTAATAGTTCCTGAATAGATGTTAATTGATAACTGTTTAAGCAATTGCAATTATATTGGTGTTGTAAATAATCTCCAATCCAAAAGGCGATTTCTAAAGGAGGATTATTCATGGTTTGGAGTTTAAAATATCTAGAAGGTGTGATTAAGTCTTCTAATTCACGATTGATAGGTTCTGCTCTTAGATGTAATTTAGTCGCCACAGCAAAAGCAACTAATAAATTTAAAACCGCAATTTTTTCTTCTCTATCCTTGGGTACTCTTTCATCTACAGATACCCAAATTTGTCTGGCGAGATTTCGGGTAGTGTTGACTATTGAACCCCAACATTTTCTGCCTTCCCAAAAACGGTCATAAGCGGTATTGGTGCGGAAAACCAGTAATAAACCTAAAACAATACTAGGAATTACACTACCTAAAATTGGTTGAGAAACGGGGACTCGGAAGTAATAAAGTAGGGAAACGAAACCCCCAAATAAACCACAAGCAATAACACGTTTATAAATTGAGGCAATAACTGAACCTTTAAGTTGAAACGCTACTTGAAACCAATGCTTTTTCTCAACAGTCATCTTGTTAGCCTAAAAATGTTGGGCGAATTTATCTAGATAACTTAAAAATGATAACTCTGGATGTGCTATAATTGTCATTGAGGAATTTACTACAAGTGAAACGTAATTAAGCCGAAACGACTGGAAGTCGCGCCTATAAAAACAAAGTCCGCCTACGCGGAATAAGCTATAATTAAGGTTTTTGGGTGAGTTTTGGAAAGGCGATCGCCTACAGTGCAACATCAGCCCATCGCACTTGATGATTGATCACAAGCAACTCGCCTGATGAACAAATAGATCCCCGACTTTTTCAAAAAGTCGGGGATCTGAGTTTTGTGTACAGTGTCATTTATTGCTTTTGTTAAAATGTGTATATTATCTTCAGTATAATTAAGCAGGATTTAAACTGATTAATGTAGTAAATTTTTCCATGCCCAAAGAACACAAATCAAACTCATTGCTGACTCTGCTTTTGACTGTAGTGGAGTGCAGATAAACGTTCATATTCTGCTTGTTCTTCTGCCAAATCTTGATCAATTTCCTCTTTGTTGGCGTGATAATAAGTCAGTGCTGCATAAATTTGTGTTAGCGTTAAGTGGGGTTTATCAGCAGCAATTTCTTCTGCGCTGTAACCTTGCTTGTACAAAGCTGCTATTCGCCGCACAGATGAACCTGTCCCGGCAATAATAAGACGACCGCCATGTAAGTTAGGATATCTGGTAATCAGCGTCCCAATATCAGTGATAGTTACCAAGACCATTCTCCCTAGATACATCATCCTTAATCTAAGGTAACATTGATTTGCCTGACGCATACCGCAAGCGGAACTCGCAGAGTAGGCGCAAAGAAAATTGTAGGGTGCGTTACGCTTTGCTTTAACGCACCCCACTGGACTTTAATTTTGAATTTTAAATTTTGAATTTTGAATTCGGAGCGAAGCGACGTGACGATGGCTTGGGAATTTTGGATTGATCGTGGTGGTACGTTTACTGATATTGTGGCGAAGCGTCCCGATGGTAAGTTAATTATTCACAAGCTGTTGTCTGAAAATCCTGAACGCTATCGGGATGCAGCAGTGCAAGGTATTCGGGAAATTTTAGGCATTCCCACAGATGCGCCCATTGCTGCTGATGTGATTTCTGCTGTGAAAATGGGTACTACTGTCGCGACTAATGCCTTATTGGAAAGAAAAGGCGATCGCACAGTCTTAGTAATCACTAAAGGCTTTCGGGATGCGTTGCGAATCGGCTATCAAAACCGTCCGCACATTTTCGCCCGTCGGATTATATTACCAGAAATGCTCTACGAGCAGGTCATTGAAGTAACAGAACGTTACACAGCCCAAGGTGAGGAATTAATCCCCGTTGATTTAGAGGCTATCCGTCCCCAATTGCAAGCAGCATTTAATCATGGCATTCGTTCTTGTGCGATCGTTTTCATGCACGGCTACCGCTACACCGAACATGAAAAACAAGTTGCTGCTTTAGCCAGAAGTATTGGTTTTACTCAAGTTTCCGTCTCTCACGAAGTCAGTCCCTTAATGAAATTAGTCAGTCGGGGTGATACGACCGTCGTTGATGCTTATTTATCCCCAATTTTGCGCCGCTATGTAGATCAAGTAGCCAGCCAGTTAGGAGACAAGGAAGCAGAGGAGCAAAGGAACAGAGGAGAAGAACTTTTACCCAATGCCCTATGCCCCATGCCCCATGCCCCATGCCCAGTTAAACTAATGTTTATGCAATCAAATGGCGGACTAGCTGACGCTGAAAACTTTCAAGGTAAGGATAGTATTTTATCAGGGCCAGCCGGTGGGATTGTCGGGGCGGTGCAGACAAGCTTGATGGCTGGGTTTAATCAGATTATCAGCTTTGATATGGGTGGCACATCTACAGATGTCGCCCATTTCAACGGCGAGTATGAACGTACTTTAGAAACGGAAGTTGCTGGGGTACGTCTGCGAACACCGATGATGGCAATTCATACTGTCGCTGCTGGTGGTGGTTCGATTGTGCAGTATGACGGTTCGCGCTATCGGGTAGGGCCAGAGTCAGCCGGCGCAAATCCTGGCCCTGCTTCCTATTCCAAAGGCGGGCCGTTGACGGTGACTGATTGTAATGTTATGGTGGGTAAGCTACAGCCTGAGTTTTTTCCGCAGGTGTTCGGAGAAAATGCCGATTTACCTCTCGATGTAGAGGTTGTCAGAGCCAAATTTACTCAGTTGGCAACAGAAATTGGTGATGGTAGAAAACCAGAGGAAGTTGCAACGGGATTTTTAGCGATCGCAGTTGATAAAATGGCGAATGCGATTAAAAAAATCTCTCTCCAGCGTGGTTACGACGTTTCGGAATACACGCTATGTTGTTTTGGTGGTGCTGGTGGACAACACGCTTGTTTAATTGCTGATGCTTTGGGGATGCAGCAAGTTTTCATTCATCCCTACGCGGGGGTATTGTCAGCTTACGGTATGGGTTTAGCTGATGTCCGCGCCATGCGAGAGAAGTCTGTAGAAAGTGTGTTAAATCATGATGTCTTGTCTGAACTAGAGTCAATCTTTACCCAATTGGCAGAGGAGGGACAACAAGAATTAAACCACAGAGTGACAGAAGCAGGAGAGAAAATCGAGATTTATCGCAAGGTGCATTTACGGTATGACGGCACAGATGCGCCGTTAATTGTGGATTTTGGTGAGATAACCGCGATACAGACACAGTTTGAAACTTTGCATCGTCAGCGTTACGGGTTTATCGTTCCCGAAAAGCAGCTAATTGTCGAAGCGGTAGCTGTGGAAGTAGTAGCGCGACATGATGCACCACCAGAAGCTATAGTTTCACGCCGAGATAACCAACCACCAACAGCCGTTGCCACTGTGCAGATGTACACTGCTGGCGCATGGCATTCTACACCAGTGTATCAGCGAGAGGATTTACAACCAGGAGATTGTATTTCTGGCCCGGCGATTATTGTCGAACCAACGGGTACAAATGTGATTGAACCCCACTGGAAAGCACAGTTAACCCAACTTAGTCATCTGATTTTACAACGAAGCACTAAAAAAACGCAAGTCCCCCTTCTCAATTCCCCAGTCACTACCGAAAAAGACCCGGTGATGTTGGAGATATTCAATAATTTATTTCGAGCGATCGCTGAACAAATGGGGATAACCTTACAAAACACTAGCTCCTCAGTCAACATCAAAGAAAGGTTAGATTTTTCCTGCGCGATTTTTGATAGTGCTGGACAGTTAGTAGCTAACGCGCCGCATATCCCCGTACATCTGGGTTCAATGAGTGAAAGCGTCCAAGCCTTAATTACAGCTTATGGCGACAACATCAAACCTCAAGATGTCTTCGTTTCCAACAACCCCTACAACGGCGGAACTCACCTCCCCGATATCACCGTCATCACCCCAGTCTTTCCCCAGTCAAGAGTCAAGAGTCCCCAGTCCCCCCTATTCTACGTCGCCTCACGGGGACATCATGCAGATATCGGTGGCATAACTCCCGGTTCTATGCCTCCTCACAGTCAAAATGTCACGGAAGAAGGAATATTATTAGATAATATCCAGTTAGTAAATGCTGGAGAATTTAGAGAAACAGAAATCAGAAACTCACTCGCCAGTGAACCTTATCCCGCCAGAAATATCAATCAAAATATTGCTGATTTAAAAGCACAAATTGCAGCGAATGAACGTGGTGTTCAAGAACTGCTAAAAATGGTCGAACATTACGGTTTAGACACCGTACAAGCTTACATGGGGTTTGTGCAAGATAACGCCGAAGAATCAGTCCGGCGAGTGATTGAAGTCTTAAAAAATGGTAGTTTTAGCTATGCTTTAGATGATGGGAGTATTATTCAAGTAGCTATCACTATCAATCATGAAAATCGCAATGCCGAAATTGATTTTACTGGCACATCACCCCAACAACTAAATAATAATTTCAACGCTCCGGCGGCAGTTTGTAAAGCCGCAGTGTTGTATGTTTTCCGCACCTTAGTAGATGATGATATTCCCTTAAACGCTGGCTGTCTCAAACCTTTAGAAATCATCATACCGCAAGGGTGTATGTTAAATCCCACCTATCCGGCGGCGGTAGTGGCGGGAAATGTGGAAACATCCCAAGCCATTACAGATACTTTGTATGGTGCATTGGGGGTTTTAGCCGCTTCCCAAGGAACAATGAATAACTTTACCTTTGGCAATCAACGCTATCAATATTATGAAACTATCTGCGGTGGTTCGGGTGCTGGTGCAGATTTTGCGGGTACAGATGCGGTGCATACCCACATGACAAATTCACGCCTGACCGACCCAGAAGTGCTAGAATGGCGGTTTCCGGTGATTTTGGAAAGTTTTGGTATTCGTGATGCTAGTGGCGGTAAAGGTCAAAATCACGGCGGTAATGGGGTAATTCGTCGCCTCCGGTTTCTAGAACCCATGACAGCCGGAATTTTAGCAAATCATCGTGTAGTTGCACCGTTTGGTTTATGTGGCGGTGAAGCGGGGAAGGTGGGAAGAAATTATGTGGAAAGAAGTAATGGTACTGTGGAGGAATTAAGTAGTAAAGCGGTGGTAGAGATGGATGCAGGAGATGTGTTTGTGATTGAAACTCCTGGGGGTGGGGGGTACGGGTTGAGACGAGAGTAGAACGCAGATAAACGCAGATAAACGCGGATGGATTGCATTGGGGTTTTGATACCGCATCCAGTCAGCAAAAAGCGATCGCACTTTACCCAGGCGATCGCTCTTTGCTATACTTAGACTTATTAATTAAACTTTGGTACGGTCTGTCAAAATTTCATAACCAGTCTCAGTCACCAAAACTGTATGTTCAAACTGTGCTGACAAAGAATTATCCACAGTTACAGCCGTCCATCTATCTGCTAAAGTTCTAGTATGTTTAGAACCAGCATTTAAAATGGGTTCTATCGCCAAAGTCATCCCTGCACGCAGTTTCACATTAGGCATTTCTCTTGTACGATAGTTAAACACAGAGGGTTCTTCGTGTAAGTTGCGTCCTACACCATGTCCGGTGAATTCTTCCACTACACTATAACCATTAGCTCTAACATGATCTTCAATTGCCCCTGCTAAATCAAGCAAGTAAGCACCTGCTTTCACTTGTTCAATACCTTTATAAAGTGCTTCTTCCGCGACGCGAATTAACTTAGCGGCTTCTGGGGTAACTTCACCGACAGCGATGGTAATACAAGAATCACCATGAAACCCTTGAAAATAAGCACCAGTATCTACCTTTAATACATCCCCTGCACGAATGACTTTTTTAGGGTTGGGGATACCATGCACAACTTCATTATTGATGCTGGAGCAGATAGAACCAGTAAAACCATGATATCCTTTAAAGCTAGGTGTAGCCCCCATTTCACGAATGCGCTTTTCTGCATAAGCATCCAAGTCAGCCGTAGTCATTCCCGGCTTGACTAACTGCGAAATTTCCTTGAGGACAGTTGCAACAATTTTAGCAGATTGTCGCATAATCTCAATTTCACGGGGAGATTTAATTTCGATTCCCCGACGTTGTTTAGGTGATGATGCTGGTTTAGGAGATTGAGAAAGTAAATTGGTGAGGATGTTCATGAGAAACTAAAGATTACTTGCGCCTTGCCGCTAAATTGACTGTGTTTTACCTAAAGTTTAATTGAGAAATAATATCTATATTTAAGTTAGCTTATTTTTTGTGACGAATTAGTGATTAGTCATTAGTGATTAGTCATTAGTGATTAGTCATGCGACAGAAGATTCTTCCTTGTCTCCCTCATCCCCCTCAACTCTGATTTACTTACCTGCAATGACAATTTCCCCAATCATACCTGCTTCCGTATGTCCGGGTATAGAACAGCGTAAACTGTATTTACCTGACTTCATCGGTACAAAAACCCATTCAGCAGTCGCACCGGGTTTAAGTTCAAGTTCATGAACTGCGCCTTTAATCTCCACTTTACCAGCTTCAACCTTTTGACTCCAGATAGCATCAGCGAAATCTTTAGCAGTAAAATAATGCTTCAATTGACTAGGATTAGTCAACCGCAATAGATAACGCTTCCCTGGTACAAACTCCAAAGAACTCGGCTCAAACTTAAATTCATTAGCAGAATTACCCAAACTCACCGTAACCTCCGTCACAGACTGCCTAGACAAATCCCCCGAAGAAATTGCAGCGATCGCCGGACTCCCCCAACTCAAACCCAGACACAACAAGCAACCCAAAACCACCCTACCCCAAGGCCCAAAACCCACCATAGTATAAAAACCTCCGCGTACCTTTGCGTTTCCTCCGCGCTCCTTTGCGTTTAAAAAATTATCTCACAACCTGACGCGCCAAAATACTAGGCCCTGCCGTCACCACCACCAAATGATCAGGATGAAATAACTCACGAGCCGCTTGATTCACCTCAGCCAGCGTCACCTGCCGAATCTTTGCTGTATAATGATATAACTCAGCCTGCTCCAAACCATAAACCTGATTCATCAAGATATTACTGGTTAACTCCTCTGGATCTGCCAAAGAAACCTGATAATTACCAATCAGAGTCCGTTTAGCCATCTCAACTTCCGTAGCAGTCACACCATGCTCATGGATATCTTCAAGTAGTTTACGGGTACTAGCGATCGCCTGATTAGCATCTTCTGGACTGGTTTGCATTTCAATCCAAAATGTGCCAAAATCCTTTTCAGCTTGAAAATGGCTAAAAATGCCATAAGTCAAAGCTTGGCGATCGCGCACTTCTGCACCTAAACGACTCGATAAAGTATCACCCCCGAAAATCTGATTTAATACCAAAGCTTGGTAAAATCTAGGGTCTTGACGCTTAATCCCGGTATAACCCATATAAGTAATTGCTTGAGTTTTACCAGGAACAACCGGATTAACTCGCACAATACTGCTAGGGTTCGATACTTCAGGATATTCTACACTAGGCGGTTCACCACTGACAAGCCAATCACCCAACTCTGCTGCTATGAGCGATCGCACAGATTCCGGTTGCAAATCTCCCACTAATACCAATACCATCGTATCAGGACGATAATATTTGTGTTGGAAAGCGACGACATCCTGACGTTTAATGCGTTTCAAAGATTCCTTAGTCGGGAACTTGTGTAAAGGATGCGCTTGAGGGTAAATTGATTGTACAAAGATGCGAAGAGCAACTTCCCCTGGCTCATCTAAATCTTGTTTGAGTTCAGATAAAGCTTGTTGACGGTTAAGTTCTAATTCTTTTTGGGGAAAGGTACTGTTTTTCAGCGCATCCGCTAAGGTGTGGATTAAAACAGGTAAGTCTTCCGCTAAACTATCGCCCTCAATTTGTACACCAGTGCGGTAAGCTGCAAAATCCAAGCTTGCACCTCTATCTTCCAAAGCCTTGGCTAAGGTAGAAGCGTTTTTAGTTTTAGTTCCACTCATCAAACTATCGGCTACTAAAGATGCTAAACCGCTTTGTGCCACCGGGTCAAATTCTGAACCTGCTTTGATGTAACCGCTTAATGTGATTGTGGGTGTACTGTCATCCCTCAACAATAATATTTGTAAACCGTTAGCTAAAGTAAACTGCTGTGGTAATATTAGTTTAGTGTTTTGATTATTGTCCTGAATAGTATCAATTTTCGGAAGATACTGCATCATGTCAGCAGGTGGGACAGTGGAATTACCAGAGAACTTTTCTGTAGTGCGTGGTGATGATTTTTGTTTGGTGATTTCCTGGGTTTGACTGACAATAGGTTGAAAAATTCCCACTGTTTGAGCAGATTTAGTGAGATATTTATTTAATACAGCCACAACATCGGCGGTGGTGACTTGACGCACGGCTGCTAAATAATAATCTGTAAAACGATAATCCCCAGTAGTTGTCTGATCATTGCCTAATTGCATTGCTTGATCAGTGATATTGCGATTACTCAAAATTATCGCAGCTTCTAACTGACGTTTAGCTCTAGCTAATTCGGCAGAGGTGACACCATTTTGAGATAATTTAGCGATCGCCTGATCGAGAACTGATTGAATTTTACTCAAATCTTGGTCAGGATCAGCAGTCACTAATAACTCATACCAACCCGCTTTTTCTAAGCTTACCACCGAAGCAGAAACATCAGTAGCTAAACCAGATTCTACCACAGCTTGATACAGTCGAGAATTTCTCCCTTCCGTCAAGATGTAATCCAGCACCTCTAAAGCTGGCATATCTTGATGATTTGCTGGTGGTAGTGGATATATAGCTTGTAATAATGTAGTTGATCCTGGTTCGCGGAGAATTAGGGGATTGGGGATTGGGGATTGGGGATTGGGGATTGGGGATTGGGGATTGGGAAATTTTGGGGATTGGGGATTGGGAAATTTTGGGGATTGGGAAATTTTGGGGATATTACCAAAGATTTGTTTTACAGTCGCTAAAGTTTTCTCGGTGGAAAAATCGCCGACGATGACTAAGACGGAATTTTCAGGATGATAAAACTGACGATAATATTTTTGTAGTTCCTCAACCTGGAACTTTTCTACATCTGCTTTCGTTCCACCCACAGGTAAACCATAGGGATGGTTGGGAAATACTCTTTGCAGGATAGCACGATTGAGGCGATATTCTGGACTATTTTCATAACCCTGCAATTCGGAAATAACTACCCGCTTCTCCCTCGCTAGGTGTTCGCTATCTATGAGCGCGTTTTGCATTCTATCTGCTTCTAAAACTAGCAGAGCTTCCAGCTTATCCCGTTCTACAGTACCATAATAAGCTGTTTGGTCATAGCTAGTAAAAGCATTGGAGTCACTACCCAAAGCACTAAACAACCAGCCAAATTGAGTTGGACGGTTGGTTGTGCCTTTAAACATGATATGTTCTAGTTGGTGGGCAATGCCGTTATGTCCCGGTGCTTCGTGGCGTGAACCGAATTTATACCATACTTGCACACTCACCACAGGTGCTGTATGTACTTCCTTGAGTAATACAGTTAAACCATTTTCCAGCACTGTGCTGTAAACATTATCTGTGATTGGCAAATCTTTCAGCTTATTTGTCACTAATGTTGCTTGGTTATTCACTCGTCTAGAAGTAGTTATATATTGATTCTCAGCAAGTTGATTGCCAAGAAATAATACCGCAACTAATGAAATTACAACCAGCAATACATAGAAACGGTATCTATAGCAACCTGATAATATAGACATTTATGGTGGTAGATGTAATCATCTCATTACCTTGAGAATATGTTATCAGGTGAACAATCACAAGGTATATAAAAAGACAATCTTAATAGAAGTAATTAATTAAGTTTAGTTAATAAGCGGATAAATTCTAATGGTAAGCCATCAGTATCAGCAATGAAGGCGACTTCCCAAATGCGATCGCCTATTTGTTGCTGTGTTGGTTCTAACAATATTTTTAACGGTGGTAAATCTGATTTTTCTTGAACACATTCTTGTAAATTTGTCAACCACCCTGGTAAATCTGGGGTAAAGTCAGTTAAATCAAAAGACAGATGATAGTATCCCACATAATGCTCATCACCAAAAGCATCGGGTGCTGGTTTAGGTTGGGGAATTTGAATCAGTTCAATTCTGCCGCCTAAACCTTCCATCCAGCAAGCTAGGGTATAGCCTGTAGTGAAGCGTTCACAGACAGTAAAACCTAGTGTTTCATAAAAGGCGATCGCTTGATGGATATTCGCAGTCCGAATAGAAGCGTGGTGCATAATTTAGTGATTAGTCATTAGTCCTTAGTCATTAGTCATTAGTCAAAATCTAGAAATTATAGACTTGACTATTGACTATTGACTATGGAATCTTACTCAAACAATCGAAAATAAGGGTAGCGCACCGGCACACCCGGTTCTTTATCTAAATCGAAATTAATCACATCCCAACAAGGTTCTTCGGCGGGATCTGGACTAAATTCTACAGGTAAACCGTAAAGTCTGGCAGATGATGTTTCTTGCTGTCCTGAACGCCAAGGAGTGCTACGTTCTAAATAACCACTCATCAATTCCTGATAACGTTTGGCGATGATCACTCGTGTTGCTCGATAGCCTTGGGTGTATAACTTGTCTAAGGCTTCATGAATTTCAAACCGAATGCCATCAGGATGAGTATGTTGTCTATACCATTCATTATTCCATCGCCGCCAATGTCGCCCAGATTGGAGATGAACTAACTCTTCAGTTTTGGGATTCGCTTCAAATGCGCCATGACGAGGACATAAATAGGTATCAGTCAGTGTCAACGCCGGAATTGTTTGGCGACAATGCGGACACTGGATGTCAGGGCCAAATATAGGGTACTGCAAACCTGGATTCATCATGAAGTGCGTACAATCATAGTTTCGTCTTCACCAGCACCAGTGAGTTGGATTTTACACTTCCACTCCACCACTGTGGGGGGTTTGTTCATTGCGACAAAAAAAGGCATTGTGGCAAGAACAAGTTTCACCGTTGTCTGCCTCGATTTCGAGGTGTGACACTGTGATATTCTGGTTTTGCAACCAGCCTTCAAGGATGGAGTTTTTCCAGTGTTCCTGGGTACCATATTCATATTCTATCGTGTCTACTACTTCTTACTGGCCTTCTGTTGATTTTTCTCAAGCCGCCTTCATCGCACCTAACGCTGTGGTGATGGGTTCGGTAAATATAGCCCCTGGGGTAAGCATCTGGTATGGTGCTGTTGTGAGGGCGGATGTAGAACGCATTGAACTTGGCGAATGCACTAACATTCAAGACGGGGCAATTTTACACGGTGATCCCGGTTTACCCACCATTTTAGAAGACCATGTGACAGTAGGACATCGTGCTGTAGTACATTCTGCCCACATTGAGCGCGGCTGTTTGATTGGTATTGGCGCAGTTGTGTTAGATGGAGTCAGAGTTGGTGCAGGTAGCATCATAGGTGCTGGTGCAGTAGTCACCAAGAATATACCTCCTTTATCTCTAGTTGTCGGCATTCCCGGCAAAGTTGTACGTCAAGTCACCCCAGAAGAAGCCGCAGAACTCATCGAACACGCCGAACGTTACAAAAAGTTAGCTTTGGTACACGCTGGCAAGGGAACGGATATTGGGTTTAGGTGAGGGAGTAGGGAGCAGGGGGAGCAGAGGAAGCCGAGGAAGCCGAGGAGAAAAACTAACAACTAATGACCAATGACTAATGACTAATGACTCTTTTCTTAAACTTTCTTTACAAAACCCTATAGCAAAATTGCCCACTTCAGCTAAAAATAAAAATGAGAGTAGTTGATAAAACTTTAATTTCCACTAGATAGAGGGGTACTAGAAATGGATAATATTGATTTTCGTGTCGTCGTCGTTTTAGCTCCTATCGCTGTTGCTGGTGGCTGGGCTGCTTTTAACATCGGTGCGGCTGCTTTAAGACAAGTTCAAGGCTTTTTGAACAAACAAGCCTAAACTCTGGTTAAGATAACCATTTTCTAACCGACTGTTATCTTCACGACAACAGTCGGTTTTGTCGATTTTGGGGACTGGGGACTGGGGACTGGGGACTGGGGACTGGGGACTGGGGACTGGGGACTGGGGACTGGGG